>DAOTMV010000009.1:0-115290 GCA_035450485.1 Anaerohalosphaeraceae bacterium
GCACAAGTCGCCAAATCGCAAATATTAAAAATATTTTTTTGAAGCGGCACTAGTGTGTATCTTGCAACTTCACAGTACAAAATGAAAGCTGTTTTTGACGCAGCAAAGGCTGTGAGCACATTTCAATGCTCCGGAAGCTCCAAGAGATTATTCTTGAATCATAACGATACCACTATTACGGACGTCACAACAGAGGGCCATTTGTTCTCCGTTGGACGTAGCACGTTTTCACGAAGCTATTGGTGCACGATAGTCATTAAATGCTGCGGGAATAGCAAAGTATGTTTTAACTATCGATGTAAGTTCAACTTCGCAATAAAGGATAAATTTGTAGATCCGCTCGATACGCAAAGCATCATAGGTTTTCCGATTGAGTTACCTGGTTGTACGCCCTTTGATATCAATGCGTCATGGACAGATAGTAAGAAAGGTGGAAGTTGTGGAGAGGAATATGGTTACTAGATCATGTGTTCTTGCGCTATTCTTGTTTACGGGGTGTCATCAGCTTAAAGGACTTCCTGACCGTCACGTCAAAAGAGAGGTACTTAATCAGGAAATCGTGGGAATATGGCAAGTAACGGCACGTTCACTGAATAACCTTCGTAAGGAAGGCTATGGGCTGTACACGAAGGAAACAGATCATGAGTTGATATTTAGAAATGATGGCACATGCACTGTAAGGACGTACACTGCTTTTGTTGCTCAACCATCTAATGAAGAAGAAACCGCACTGTACGTTCTTGACCAAATAGGGGCTTGGAAGATAGTTAACGCAAATGCAATAGTTGGGCATAGTAGTCGCGTCGTGAGAGCACTCCAAATTGAGCTTAGGACTGAAAAAGATGAAACGATATCAATGCGCACAATACGTCTATTCATCGCAGAAGAGTCGGGCAGATTGGTGTTATGGACCTACATCGGTGATCCTGACTATGTCAGGTACCAGGATTATGTAAAGTCTAACTCTTGAGGCAAAGACAAAACTGAGCGATCTGGACCATTTGACGGATGTGGCGTACCACGATTCAAGTACCGAGTTGTTTGTGATGGATGCTCTTGGCAACAGGACCGGCAATCAGACCCTGCGGGACGATGGGGCCGTCAACTTCACGGTGGACTCGGCCACGAACCGCTACACGGCCATCGGGGGCAATTCCATCTCCCATGACGACGTGGACAAGGATGGCTGCCAAAACACTTATGACTACGAGAACCGCGTGGTGAAGATCGAGGATTCGGCGAGCAACGCCGGGCGAGAATAAAGGTGTCCGGTACATTTTTGATGACAAGAGGGTAATCTGAGCGGCCACTGGGTGTTACGTACCATGATTTGATGCCGAGGCGTTTGTCATGGACAATCTGGGCAATCGAACGAGTGTGGTCAAGCGCGATACGGCCGGCGATGCTTATGCGCTCGACAGCGCGACGAACCGTTACGACTTATCCACGGGCGGGCCGTATGACGTGACGTGTGCCTACGATGCGGCCGGAAACACGACACAGGACAAGGACAACTACACATACTGGTACGACTACGAGAATCGCGTCGTGAAGATTGAGGACTCCAGCGAGGTCACTGTGGCACTTTGTGATTATGACGCCCTGGGCAGAAGGATCAGGGAGAAGAAGGACTTCGTGGACTCGGTGCCCTCTGTGGTGACGTTGTTCTACTACAACCCCGACTGGCAGGTGGTAGCCGAGTACGACGGGTCCAACGGCCTCCAGCACTACTTCGTCTACGGCAACTACATCGACGAGCCTTTGGTCATGCACCGCCAGAGCGACGGGGAGGATTACTACTACGGCCATGACCATCTGTACTCCACGGTTGTCCTGCTCGACGACGGCGGCACCATAGTCGAGCGTTACGAGTACGACGCGTACGGCACGGTGCTGGTCTACACCGACGATGGCGGGGACAACGACTGGTTCGACGGTGACGAGACCACCGCCGCCTTGAGCGCCATCGGCAACCCCTACACCTTCACCGGCCGCTTTCACGGTTTCTCATCTGCAAGAGCGCGGTTGGCGGCCATTCGGTTACGCATGATAATGCGGGTAATCTCGCGGTGGACCGGCAGGGGTGAGGTAGGAATGGCTGGTAATTGATGCGGCGGGGTAAACCCCGGCCCTACAGAAATGAAGGCGGGGTGAAGATCGACAATACTGCGGGCCGAGCTGAATGGCAATATGCTTCGTTGCCATCCTTGGTGTCATCTGTGCCTCGTGCCGAAGAGAAATCAGTAGGCGCTTCAAGAGCAATGTCACGCAGATGCCACCGCTGTCGGCGTTCCTGTGTTGTGGCACACACAGCGTGGGTGGGGTTGTATAAAGCGGATGGGGGTTCTGTCAGCCTGTTCTTGAGGGGGCGGCATTGTGACAAAGGTGTTGCTGAGGGGCAAGGTGCAGGGTACCCTTGGCGTGTCGGAAGGCGGCAGGGGAGCTCAAGACATGTGATTTGGTGAGGTGTCGGGATGCGGATTATTGGCGGCAGCAAGCGGGGGATGGGTCTGTTGGGGCCGAAGGGGCGGACGGTTACGCGGCCGATTACGGATCGGGTCAAGCAGTCCTTGTTCAATGTGCTGTACAAGTATGACGTGATCGAGGGCGGGGTTGTTGCGGATGTGTTCTGCGGGACGGGGTCGATGGGTCTGGAGGCGCTGTCGCGCGGGGCGCGGTGGGTCACGTTCGTGGAGCAGGATCGCTCGGCAGCGGAGCTTCTGGAGCGGAATATTGCCAAGGCCGGGTTTGTGGGGGAGTCGAAGGTAATCCGTGCGAATGCGTGGAAGGTGGGTGCGCCGGTGCAGTGGGAACTGGGGCCGTATGGATTGGTTTTTGTGGACCCGCCGTATAAGATGTCGTATGATACGTCGTCGGAGTCGCCTTTGGGGCGGCTTCTGGTTCTGCTTTGTGAGCAGGTGGCGGCCGGCGGGATTGTGGCGGTTCGAACGCATGAGCGGGCGGAGCTGTTGGATGTTTACGGGGGGATGCGGGTGATCGATCGGCGGCGGTGGGGGACGATGGCGATTGCGTTGTTGCAGGTTGAAGGCGGTACGGCAGGGCATGACGAACCGGGAACTGGCGATCAGGATTATTCGGCGTCTGAATAAGGCGGGGTACCAGGCGCTGCTGGCGGGGGGGTGCGTTCGGGATATGCTCTTGAACCGGGCGGCGAAGGATTATGACGTGGCGACGGATGCGAGGCCGGAGGAGGTGACGAAGCTGTTTCGGCGGACGCTGCGGATCGGGGCGAAGTTCGGGGTGGTGATCGTGATGGAGGGCGATCAGAGGGTGGAGGTGGCGACGTTTCGGACGGAAAGGGGATATGCGGACGGGCGGCATCCGGATGAGGTGGCGTTTGCGACGGCGGAGGCGGATGCGGCACGGCGAGATTTTACGATTAACGGGATGTTTTATGACCCGCTGGCGGGGGAGGTGCTGGATTTTGTGGGGGGGCGCGAGGACCTGGAGCGAGGGGTGGTGCGGACCATTGGGGACCCGGCGGAGCGGTTTGGTGAGGATTACCTGCGGATGCTGCGGGCGGTGCGGTTCTCGACGCGATTGGGGTTTGCAATCGAGGAGGGGACGCTGCGGGCGATCAAGGAGATGGCGGGGAATATCACGCGGATCAGCGGGGAGCGGATTGCAGTTGAGTTGGAGATGATATTTGCTGATCCCGAGCGGCGTCGGGCGGGGGCACTGTTGATGGAGACGGGGCTGGCGCGGGCGATTTTTGAGCCTTTGACGGAGGAAACGGGGCGGTTTGGGGTGGACGTTCTGGGATTTCTGCGGCGGGAGGTGGATTTTCCGTTGGCTTTGGCGGCGTTTCTGGCGGGTTTGGAGACGGGGGAGGCCCTGCGGGCGGTGGAGGGGCTGCGGCTTAGCCGGGCGCAGACGGGGCATCTGGAGTACTTGCTGCGTTCAAGGGGACGGCTGTTGGAGGCCGATATGTCTTTGGCGGATCTGAAGGTGACGGTGGGGAACCCGTATTTTCGGGACCTTTACGAGCTTCAGTGGGCGATTCAGGAGGCCAGCGGCGGGTCTGTTGCGGCTTTGAAGGCGATCTGGGGGCGTGCGGAGGCGTTGGCGGGGGTGGATTTGAGGCCGCGGCCGCTGCTGGATGGGCATGCACTGATGCGGTTGGGGGTGCCGCCGGGGCCGATGGTTGGGCTGGCGCATCGGGAGATGTATATCGCACAGTTGGGCGAGGAGATCCGGACGGCGGCGGAGGCGGAGGAGTGGGTGAGGGAGTGGCTGAAGCGTCGGGGGGAGGCGGAATGAACGGTGGGGCGCGTCGGTCATGCGTTTTGCTGTTGCTATGGCCAGTTTTTTGATGAAATGGCCAGGGAGTAATCTTGCGGCGAAAATATTCAACAACGCGCTTGAACGGCCGTATGCTTTCTGGTAAGTTGTACCGACTTCGGGGCCTTAGCTCAGATGGGAGAGCGCTTGCATGGCATGCAAGAGGTCGTGGGTTCAAATCCCATAGGCTCCATTGCGAGTTCGTAAGCCCCTGCAAGTAAACGGCTTACGAACCCGTCCTGTCCGGCTCGTAAGCCGAATCCCATCCTGTTGTTGGCCTGCCGTGAATGCGACGCACCACTTTTCGCATCAGCTTTCGAAGATTCGATCCACCTTGCCCTGGTCAACTTGCATCATATATTGGATTCCGCTGATCTTGGCGGCCTCGTGCGTTAAGGCGGCGATATCGTCGCGGGACATATATTCAAGGGCGAATTTGCGGCTGCCGGCCATCAATTGGCGGAGTCCCTGGGCGAGGCGCTCGTAGAAGGTGTACAGCCCCAGTGCCCCGGTGGGCAATTTGGAAAACTCTTCATCACCGATTTCATTCCGCAGAGTGCTGGCAGTGACGAAGATCTCTTCTTTTGTGCAGCCGAAACGTTCGACGTAGACGGGGATCTGGTTTTCAGTCATGGTTCGGCCGATGGTTTTTCCAACCATGGCCGCGGCGATCGGGGCCCGCGCCATGCCGACCAGCTTCGCATACGGCGCGCCGAGGGCGAGGCCTTTGAAGATCTGGTCTTCGAAGGCGAATCCGCCGGCCACGGCGATCGTGGGCACGTACTTTCCGCTGTCGGCGAGGCGTTTTGCGTACTGATACAGGAGCGAATGGAGATACACGGGCGGCACACCCCATTCGTTCATCATGCGCCAGGGGCTCATGCCGGTCCCACCGCCGGCGCCGTCGACCGTCAGAAGGTCGATTCCGTATCGCGAGGAGAATACGACGGCCCTGGCCAGATCGGCCGGGCGGTAGGCGCCCGTTTTCAAGAAGATGTATTTAGCCCCGGCCTGACGCAGTTCCTCGATGCGCTGCGCGAAAGACTCTTCGGTGACCATGCCGACGCGCGAGTGCCGTTCGAATTCCTTGAACTGGCCCTGTTCGAACGCTCTGATTACGTTCGGATTGGTCGGGTCCGGAAGAACAACGTAGCCGAGTTTGTGGAGCATCTGTGCCTTTGAAAGATCTTTGATCTTTACCTCGCCGCCAATGTCCTTGGCGCCCTGGCCCCACTTCAGTTCCACGCATTCCACACCGAGCTGCTCAATGGCGTATTCGTGGACGCCGAGGCGGGTGTCCTCAATGTTGGCCTGTACCACGATAGCGCCGTAACCGTCGCGCTGGTGATCGCGGTAGAGCTTTACGCGTCTTTTGAGATCAACCGTGTCCACGACGCGGCCATTCTTCATAACCGTTTCCGGGTCCATGCCGGCGACGTTTTCGCCGATCGTCAGGCCGGTGCCGGCAAGCGCCGAGCCGATGGCGAGGCCTTCCCAGTTGTTCTTGGCGATGTTTGTCGAACCGATGCCGGGGATGAACCAGGGGTAGCGGTACTTTAGCTTCCTGTCGCGGCCGAACGTCACTTCGAGATTTACCGCCGGAAATATGGCCTTATCGCTGTCGGCCTCTATGCCCCAGGCGCCTACCGCGGTGCCCATGATGTTGAAATGCGAATAGTCGACGGGATAGGTTTTCTCGGCAGCCGTCGTCACCATTCCGAACGGCTGCGGATAGAGCACTTCATGGCCGCGATAGGCGGATTTGCCGATTTCGCACATGCCGATGCAGCCGTCCACGCAGGTTACACACATGCCCGAGGATGGCACGACAGAATCGGTGGTGCGGTTCTTGGTAAGGGTGGCAGCGGAGGCATTCACCTTCGATAAGGTCACTGACATTGTATTTGTCTCCTTTAGTGTTGCTGTCTCTCGACGGGTTTTTTTTCAATCTCGCAAGCTACACATGGGTCCATGTAGCACATCATGTCGTCAAATTGCACTTTCTCGACGCAAGGCGGCTGTAAGTTTGCGCAGCCGCCGCACACGGCTTTTTCGGGTTCGGTGTAGGTGCACCGGAGCTGGCAGGCCGGGCAGACGTACATGCAGCCGCCGCACAGTCGACAGACATCCGATTTGGCGTCGAAGGGCGTGCCGATGCTGCGCTTCGAGCCGCGATTGCGGAAGCCGATGGCTTTGGCCATCATCTGCTCCTCGCACATACGGACACAAAGGCCGCAAAGAATGCAGTCTTCATACTCCTGCTTGAAACGCTGCGTGCGGATGCCGTGAGCGCTGGCCAGGTCCTGAATCACCTTGGACTGCGGACAGGACGCCAGCAGAAGCTCCAGGATCATGCGACGAGCCTTGAGCACGCGGCTGGACGCCGTTCGCACCTTCAGGCCTTCCTCGGCGGGATAGGTGCACGAAGAGACCAGCTTCGTCCGCGGCTCCTGGCCGATCTCAACCACGCACAACCGGCATGCGCCGTATGGCGACAATCCCTCCATGTGGCACAGCGTGGGAATCGGAAACCCGACAAAGCGGGCGGCCTCAAGCACTGTAGTGCCTTCTTCGACGGAAACATCAAGGCCGTTTATCGTTAACGTAATCATTAGGATCTTCCCTTCATGACCGGACAGACTTCTTCTGCGTCCTTAGGGCGGGTGAACTGCAGGTCGCATCTCAAGCACCTGCGGGCTTCACGTCTGGCGTCGTCCTCGGAGAGGGCCATCTCGACTTCGGCCGTGTTCTTGCGCCTGGAAGCAACGGGCAGAACAGGGGGTTCGGCCCTGACAGCTTCCTCGGCCTCTTCATTCAGTGCCCCCGGCTCGACGAAGATTTTCGGCAGGTCTATCTCCGGGTGTCCCCTGAGTTCCTTGCCGCGAATATAACGATCTATGACAGCGGCGGCCTTCTTGCCGGCCGCAATGGCGTCGACAACCGTGTTGGGGCCTGTGACCAGGTCGCCGCCGGCAAATACACCAGGGCGGCTGGCGGCAAGAGTCTGCGGGTCGACGCGCAACGTGCCGCTCCTGGTTACCTCAAGGCCCATCCTGGCGAAGCATTCGCTGTCGGGGTGTTCGCCGATGGCTACAATGAGTGTGTCCAGCGGCATGGTAAACTCGCTGCCGGGTATGGGCACCGGTTTGCGCCTTCCGCCGGAGTCCAGCTCGCCGAGACGATTTCGAATGCAGCGGATGTCGACGAGTCGCCCGTGCGAGGCATCGATCCTGACGGGCGAAACAAAAGTTTCGACCTTGACGCCTTCGCTCTTGGCCGCTTCGATGTAACGTATCTTTACAGGCGAGATGAGCGTTTCCAGCGCGATACCTTCTTCCAGGGCGGCCTCGACTTCTTCGGCGTAAGCGGGCATTTCCCGTGAAGTGCGGCGGTACAGCAGCGTCACGCTGTCGACCGCTTTCTGCCGTATGGCCACGCGGGCGGCGTCCACGGCCGAATTGCCGCCGCCGACGATACCGACGCGGCCGACGGCCCGTTCCTCGCCCCTGAGGTTGAAGGCCTTCAGGAACTGCATGGAGGAGTATACGCCTTTGACATCTTCTCCTTCCAGTCCCAGCCGGTAACTCTTGTCGGCGCCGATGGCCAGGAAGACGGCCTTGAAGACGTCCTTGAACAACTCCTCGACAGTAATATCGCGGCCGACTGCGGTTTCGCAGCGGAGTGTAATGTTTGCGTCCAGAAGGGCGGCAATTTCCTTGCGCAGCACTTCACGAGGCAGGCGGTAGGCGGGAATGCAGCTCATCAACATGCCGCCCGGCTCACTGCCGGCTTCGATGAGCGTCACCTTATGCCCGTAGAGGGACAAATAATGGGCGGCAGCCAACCCTGCGGGGCCTGCTCCAACGACTGCCACGTTGCCGCCGGAGGAGCCGACGTAAAATGGGGCCGGTTTGTAAATCGCCGGATCGACACGATCCGTGATGAATCTCTTCAGCGACCTGACGGCGATTGCCTCGCCGCCGCTGACGGCGTGGGTGCATCGGGTTTCACATTTCCGATCACAGACTCGGGCACATACGGACGGCAGGGGATTGGCCTGGCGGATGACCTTATAAGCCTCTTCGTCGTCACCCTTCTCGATCATAGCCACGTAACGCCATGCCTCGGTACCCAACGGACAGGCGGCCTGACAAGGGGCTCCAACGAGGTCCTTGCAGACGAACGCGTCGCATTTCCTGTCGACAATGTGCCGCTCGTATTCGTGGCGGAAGTAGCGCAGCGTGCTGAGAACGGGGTTGCTGGCGGTCTGTCCGAGGCCGCACATGGTTGTGTCCTTCACGACCTCGGCGAGTTCCTGCAGGAGGTCCAGGTGTGCGAGCGTGCCTCTGCCCTGGCAGATATCCGTCAGGATCTCGTGCATCCGCTGCGTACCCTTGCGGCAGGTAAAGCATTTGCCGCACGATTCGTCCATCAGGAAGTTCATAAAATACCTGGCCACGTCGACCATGCAGGTATTGTCATCCATGACAATCATGCCGCCGGAGCCCATAATGGAGCCGGCCTTGGCCAGTGTGTCGTAATCCACCGGCAGATCGAACATGTCGGCTGGAATACAGCCGCCGGACGGACCGCCGGTCTGGATTGCCTTGATCCTCGCTTTGCCGACGGGGCCGCCGCCGATTTCATGAACGATTTCCTTGATGGTCATCCCCATCGGTACCTCAACCAGGCCGGTGTTCTTGACCTTGCCGACGAGGCTGAAGATCTTCGTGCCGGCATTGTTGGCCGTGCCGACCTCCCTGAACCTGTCGGCGCCGAGCCTGAAGATCAGCGGGACATTGGCCCAGGTCTCGACATTGTTGATGGCGGTGGGCTTGCCATTAATCCCTTTTTGTATGGGAAACGGCGGCCGCTGTCTCGGTTCACCCATCTTGCCTTCGATGGAGCGGATGAGCGCGGTCTCTTCTCCGCAGACGAACGCGCCGGCGCCCTTGATGACCTGTATGTCGAAGGAAAAAGACGTTCCGAGGATGTGATCGCCGAGAAGTCCCATGCGGCGCGCCTGGTCCAAAGCGATCAGGAAGTGCTTGACGGCCATGGGATATTCGTTGCGGATATAGGCAACTCCCCGGGACGCGCCGGCGCCGTAGGCGGCGATGAGCATCCCTTCGATGATACTGTGGGGGTTACCTTCGAGGATACTGCGGTCCATATAGGCGCCGGGGTCTCCTTCATCGGCGTTACAGACGAGAATCTTGTCGCTGCCGGGCCGCTTCGCCAGCGCCTGCCACTTCAGGGCGGTTGGAAACCCGGCGCCGCCGCGTCCTCGAAGTCCGGACCTGCTTACTTCATCGATGACCTGTTGTCGCCGGCCGGCCAGCACTTGCGCAAGCGCCGAATAACCGCCCTGGCGAATGTAATCATGGATGCGGATCGGATCTACTTTCTCGTTCCATGAAAGGACTCTGCGCACCTGCCGTTGGAAAAACGGTATGTCGTCCTGTTTTTCGACAGGCTTGCCGGTCTCGGCGTCCACAAACAGCAGATCTCTGAGCACCTGTCCACTTGCCGCGGCATGGACAATGCGCTTCATGTCGTCGAGTCCGACGCGAGGATAGAAGATGCGCCCGGGCTCCACAAGCACCGACGGCTCCATCTGGCAGAAACCATGACAACCCGTCACTCGCAGGCCGACCTTGCCAGCCAGACCACCGGTCAGGATCTCGCGTTTAGCGATCCGCACGAGATCTCCCGCTCCGCTGGCCAGACCGCACGTCCCGGCGGGAATGACTATACACGGCTTGCTGTTGTCGAGGGTCTGGACAAGCGAATCGCGCAGTTTTGTCAGTTCCTCAAAAGACGATAATCTCAACACGGCGTCACCTCGCAATTTCGGTTTCACAAACGGCGCTGGCCCTGTCACGCGATTCAAACCACATCCAGAAAATGGTTCCTGCAGCCACGGCGCGAACATATCTGCAAGGCGCCGCCGCAGACGAGCATGTCCACCATGGGCGCGTTGCACATTGCACAATTGGACATCGATGTCAGTTCGTGATCACAGTGGGGACACCGAAACTGCACCACGGCATTGTCCGGAATATCATGTTCCCCCACGATCGTGTAACTTCCGTACAGCGAGGAGAGCCTCAGCCATCCCTGCCGGTGATCACAGGCGAAATTCACCCTTACGGACGGGACGCCGTCAATCTCGAAGGTCTCATCCATGATACTCCGGCTGCAGTGCGGGCAACTGACGGTAACCGGAAAGACGCGATTGTCCCTGCCGATCTTGGCGTGGTCGAAGCCTTTCCGGGCTTCATCCAACAGCGGGCCGATCGCGGATTGCCGCACCTTCGAAAAATAGTGTCCGTCGATGACCACAACCGGTCCCAATGCACACGCACCGAGGCAGTTGACCGTTTCCAGAGTGAATTGGCCGTCCGGCGTGGTTTCACCAGCCTTTATCCCAAGCTGCCGCTCGAGCTCTTCGACGGTTCGCGACGCGCCGCGCACGTGGCATGCCGTCCCGAGACATGCACAGACAAGATGTTTGCCCCTGGGTTTAAGGCTGAAGGAACGGTAGAACGTCGCCACACCGTAAACATCGACCAGTGAACGGCCGCTTTGCTTGCTTACGAGCCGCAGCATGTTTTCCGGCAGATAGCCGTACCTTTCCTGGATGTCTTCGAGCACCGCGATGAGTCCCCCGCCGTCCTTGTGTTTGTCAAGCATGGCGGCGATTTCGGCGGCGTCGAGTTCGACAGTTGGGTTATGCTCCATTTATTGATACTCCTCGCAGTGCCAGACCCCGCCTTCCGGCTTTGGAAACATACAGCTTCGGCGGTTTTCACAGTCGCAGCAGAGTCCAATGTCGTCCGTAAGTTCTGTCGCCGGCGGTTCCTGCCGCGGCGGCAGGTGTTCGCGGATCTGTTGCGAAGGGCTGTCGATCTCGAAGAGCTCACAGTAAAACGACTGCCCACCGGCGGCGTTTGCACAATTGCCTGTTGCGGCGTGCCTGCATGTGGAACATAGGCTGGGATATGCGCTATTGTCTGGCATGGCCTATTCCTTAAAACCGGGTTTCTTCGCCGGTGTCATAGCAAGGCACGTGCCATCATGCATGCGGGTGTACCGCCGGACGCGGCAAAGGCATGTAAACGGCGTGTTTTGATTAGGAAATGGCGGTTATGAGTGAATTGTCTTTTCGCGGAGTTGCACGTTTTGCCCGACGCAGTCCCGCATTAGACATGCTCCCGGCCGGGAGATTTTGAACCAGTGGGTAAAATTCGGCCGCGCAGCGTTCAGGAAGCAGTGTTTCCTTTTTTCAATTTCTCTCTGAGCGTCTTTCGGTTGATACCGAGAATTTCAGCGGCGAGCGTCTTGTTGCCGCCCACACCCGCCAGTACGTTGGCAATGTGTTCCGCCTCTACCTCCGCCAGGGTTCGTTTCAGGCCGGCGCCCCGCGCCGCTGAAAAACGCATCTGAGGCGGCAGATCGGGGACCTCGATGCGGTCACCATCCGTCATAATGACCAGACGCTGCATTATGTTTTCGAGTTCTCTGACGTTGCCGGGCCAACTATAGCTCTTGAGAACGTGCAGCGCTCGATCGGAGAAACGCGGCGGCGATTTGCCCGATTCAGCGGCGAACCGGGCCAGAAAGTGCCGCGCAAGCAACAGCACATCGTCGCCCCTCTCCCGCAGGGGCGGTATGTAGATCGTGATCACATTCAGTCGGTAGAACAGGTCTTCCCGAAAGAGGCCCTTGGCGACGAGACCGTGCAGGTCTCTGTTCGTTGCTGCCAGAATGCGCACATCCACTTTTCGCGAGCGGTTGGAGCCGACCATACACACTTCCTTTTCCTGCAGGACCCGCAGCAGCTTGACCTGCATGGCGAGGCTCATATCGCTGACTTCGTCGAGAAAAATGGTGCCGCCGTCCGCCGCGTGGAAAAAGCCTGCCCGCGATTCGCAGGCCCCGGTAAAGGCGCCTTTGACATGTCCAAAGAGTTCGTTCTCCAGCAGGGTTTCCGGTATGCCGCCGCAATTGACGGGTACGAACGGGGCGGAAGACCGGCTGCTGCCATAATGGATGGCGCGAGCAGCAAGCTCCTTGCCTGTGCCGCTCTCGCCCGTGATCAAAACGGTTGCCGACGTGGCGGCGGCCTTCCTGATGGCCGCTGAGACCGCAAGCATGGCCTCCGAATTTCCCAAGAAGCCCTTGTGCGCGGCAAGTGATTTGGGGGAGGCATTGTCCGCTGATTTTCGCAGTCTCAGTTTTTCCAGCGCGCGATCTACGGCGCAAAGCAATTCCTCGTCGGTGAACGGTTTTGCCAGAAATTCCTCGGCGCCATTCTTAATCGCACTGACGGCGCCCTCGACTGACGGATAACCGGTGATCATAATCACCTCGATATCCCTGAAGTTTGCCCGGACATGCTTGACGAGGTCGAGGCCGCTGACCTTGGGCATTTTCAGGTCCGTGATCACGAGATCGAGCTCCGTGTGCTCGAGAATACGAACGGCGTCGTTGACGTCGGCGGCCGTGAAAACCATATAGCCGGTAGCGGTAAGGCTTCTCTGCAAGATTTCCAGGGTTGCTCTTGAGTCGTCTACAACCAGGATGCGTGCTTTCGGTGAAGATGCCATGTCCAGCGTTTCCCTGTACTTACGGTGTGCCGATCGGCAGGCGGATTTCAAAACAACTTCCAGCGCCGGGTTTGCTTTTCACTTCGATGGAGCCGTTATGCGCGGTAACAATACCATGGACGACCGGAAGACCCAGCCCGGTGCCCTGGCCGACGTCTTTGGTCGTGAAGAACGGTACGAAGAGCTTTTCGATGACATCCTTGCTCATGCCGATGCCGGTGTCCTTGACGATCAATCGCACCCATCCGTCACGGGCATACGTCTGCACGGTTATGTTTCCTTCGCCGCACATCGACTGCAAAGCATTCACGACGAGATTCACGACGACCTGGCTCAGCTGTGCGGCGTCGGCGGTGATCTCCGGCAGGTCGGGAGCCAGTTGCCGTGTCAGTGTAATTCCTTCCTTGACACATCGCGCCTCAAGAAGGTAGAGACTGTCGTTGACGACGGTGTTGAGATTGACCATGGTTTTCTGCGGGGCCCTTTGGCGTGCGAAGACCAGCAGTTTCCGTATGATCTCACGTGCGTGCAGGGAGGCGGCCTCGATCTGCTCAATATCATTGATGGCGGCCGCGGGGACTCCGGGGCACTTTTTGGCCAGTTGCGCAAATCCCAGTATGTTGGCCAGCGGCTCGTTCAGTTCGTGGGCTATTCCGGCGGCCAGTATCCCGATTGTTGCCAGCCGCTCCGCATGTCTCACCTGGGCGCAAAGATCCAATTTGTCCTGTTGCGTCTGTCTGCGCTCCACGATGAGTCCGATCTGCCGGGAAACCTCTTCAATGAGATTTCGCTCTTCCCTGAGAAAGGGCCCTTCGTGGACGTCCTGCTTCGGTGCGGCGTACAGGATTTCGACGGTGCCTCTGGGCCGGCCCGCGACCGTAATGATGGCAGACTGCTTTTGACCAGTTTCGCAGAAGCGTGCCGTTCGATAGACGCTTTCGTCCAGGGTGATTTGGGCGGAGGCCACTTCCGGGTACTGCCAGGCGGCCGGCAGCATTTCGACGATGCGTTGCAGGATGTCATCCAGCGACATCTCCGGACAGTTGGAAACCTGCGCAATGCCGTAGAGGCAGGTCAACTCTTTGATGCGCTCGCGGAGCGCCAACTTTTCGGAATGCTGTCGGGCCTTGGCCATTCAGTCTCCGCACGTCCGGCAGGTATTATGACTGTCTGTCTCGTTTCCGAGATTTACTCGTTTCCGAGACAATTATAGGGTTTTAAAAGCGTGCCTGTCAATGCAATAGGCTGCGATACGGCCGGCCCTGTGGGTACAGGATGTGCGCGGCACCGGCCAACGCCAAGAACGATGTACAGACAATTTTCGCAACAGGAAAGTCAGTGTTTGGATTTGATCAGGAGCCAGTTCTCTTTGTCTGTATCATTCCTTTTGAGTCTGATCAGGATGTACCTGCCTTTTATCCTGCTGCCTTTGAAGATGATTTCGATCTTTCCATTCTCCAGCGCCTGGGCGGGTGAGATCGGGCGTCTTTTCGAATCGCGGGAGACGTTTTCAAAAGTCCCTTTATCCCAGATGACAACTTCGCCGGCGCCGTACTGCCCCTGGGGTATTTCACCTTCGAAATCCTTGTATTCAAGCGGGTGATCTTCCGTGCGGACGGCCAGGTGTTTTTGCCCGGCGGAAAGCGGTGGCCCTTTTGGAACCGCCCAGGATTTCAGCGTGCCGGCGATCTGCAGCCGAAGGTCGTAATGCAGGCTGCGGGCGGCATGCTTCTGTATGACGAAAACGTTTTCAGCTTCTTCTTTTTCGCCCGGCGGCTCGGGCGTCCTGCTGAAATCGCGTTTGGTTCGGTAAGCCTCCAGGTCGGCGTTTTCGTGTTCGGGCGCCTGGCGGACGGGCAGCGTTGTCGGTTGTTTTCTCCCTTTGGGCGCAATAGAGGGCAACTGCTGCATGAGCGTCAGCACGTCAGCAAAGATATCTCCGTTTTCTTCAACCTGCCTGACGGCCTGGTCCGGGCTGAAGATAAGCTGCTCGGCGTCTTTGTCCGCCAGTGCCTTTTCAATCTGCGGCCATGTCACGGGCATCGATACCGTTGGTGTGGGCCCCGCGCGGAGTGAATAAACGCTGACGGTGGTCTTGTGGCTGCTGTTCTGCGACCAGTCGATAAAGACTTTTCCTTTTCGCAGGTCTTTGGACATCCTGCTCACGACGATGTCGGGAGCGTGTTTTTCCATCACCTGCGAGACTTTGCGGGCAAACAGCTTCGTTTCGTGGTAGGTGACCTTGGTGTTGAGTGGAACGCCCAAGTGCAGCCCCTTGCCGCCGGAAACCTTCGGGAAGGACTTCAGCTTCAGCTCCTCGAGCATGTCGCGAATGGTCAGGGCTATCGGGAGGCAGTCGTAAAGGGTCGCAGGAGGTCCGGGGTCGAGGTCGAAGACGAGCATCGTCGGCCTTTCAAGATCATCCGTTGTCGCAAGTTTCGTATGCAGCTCGATGCAGGCGAGGTTCGCCACCCAGATCAGGGAGGCCAGATCGTTTACGAGGCAGTAGTCCTTTTCGCTTGTTTCGAGGCCGGTGGTCTTGATCCATGCGGGGTGGTGCGGCGGGCAGGTCTTTTCATAGAAGAATTGATTGTTCACGCCGTCAGGATAACGTTTGAGCGTCAGCGGCCTCTCCTGGAGGTGCGGAAGAATGACTCTGGCGACCTGGCGATAATAGTCAAGCAGATGGGCCTTGGTAAAGCCGGCCTGGGGATACATGACTTTTTCCAGATTGGTCAGTTGTATTCTTCTGTTGTTGATCGTAATCACGGGCATGGCTATTCGGATTCAAAGTACTTCAGTGTGCGACTCCCTGTAAGGCCGGTTGAACTCGCCGGGCGGTCCATTTTGCGGCTCCGGCTGCGCACCTGATCTGATGTCGGCCGGTCCGGCGGGTTACTCAAGCGTCTCTGTCAGTGGTAGCGGCCGGTCGTATTCTCGTGTTTGAGTCGTCCGATAGCGGCCGGCACATTTGCATGGGAGTCCGAGCGCTCGGATGCAGCCGTCAGATCGAGCGGGCGCGGCCGACCGGTTTGGGAGAACTTTCGTTTACCAGCGGAAGAAGCGGTAGGGGTCGTCCCATTCCTGTGGGGTGTCGACGTAGAGGCCGGCAGTCCAGCGCCCTTGCGTTGGCGGGTCGCAGGGTGTCATCTGGATCTCAGAAAGCCAGAGGATGCCGGGTCTGTTGTGCCAGATCTGGAAGCGCGTGTTCGAGGTGGCCGCGGCGTTGGCCTGAACCGTGAAGGTGAATTCCTGCCAGTCTTCGTTTGGCGTGAAGTACTGATAGTCGAAGAGAGATCGCCACGTCCTGGTGTCTTGCAGGGCCAGGGCGATTCGGGTGTGAGAAATGCCTTCGCCTTTGGCGCGGAGCGAGATGCGGTACCATTGGCCTTTTTCCACGGGGACGTCTTGCTGGGCGAGCATGACATCGCCGCTTTGGCCTGAGGCGGACGTGGGGGAAGCGATGCAAAGGCACGGTACGGAGCCATCGGCGGGATTCGGCTGGATAGTGCAGGTTGCCTGCCTAAGATCCGTGATGAACTGCCAGCAGTCAGGCATGCCGCCGGTGTCGGTGTGGAGGCGGAAATCGCCGTTCTTGATGACGGATGCTTTGGACGTGCCACCCGCGGGTGTTGCGATGTTGGACAGCAGAGGGGTTTGGGGGCGGACGCCCATGTTGGCAAGGATGCGCGCCAAGAGGAAGGATGACCGGCGGTAGGTTTTGCGGAGGTTTTGCTGCTGGGGCTCGTCCGGCGGGGTGACGAAATCGTGCGGGGCGAGTTGGCAAAAGACCACGCGGGCGTCCCCGGTCTGCGCCAGGAGGCCGTTTGCGATGGTCCGGGCGCCGGCGGTGATGAGGGGGAGTTTCTGCGGGTCACGGTTGTGGACATCCGCGGGGGAGACGCCTGCAAACGGCGAGGTCAGGGGCGGCGGTTCGAAGCAGGCGGCGATGTATTCCTGCATTGCGGTTGTGATGGGTGTTGGCAGGAAGGCGTTGGCTTCGTCAGCGTCGAGCTGGAGGGCGAGCAGGCGACCGTTGGCGTTGAGCCATGCGGCGATTGCGGACTTGTGGCCGGCCAGTACGGCGCCTGCGCCTTGCCCCGCGATGAGCACCTGGTCCGGTGACAATGGGCCGCCGGTGTAGGCGCGTGCCGCAATGCCTGCGTGTTCGAGGTGGCGTTTGCCTGCGGGGTCGCCGACGTAGAGTGCGGTTCTGGCGGGAGGCGAGGAAACGCGGGATATGGACGCGAGGATGTTCCGGACAAGTCGAGCGGCGGCAGGGTCTGTTTCGGTGCGGCCGGTGACGTCCATCTGGCAGAAGAGTATACTGCCGCGGCCTTCGCGGTATTCCATGAGCGGGCTGTACTGGAGGCTGAAGCCGCCGTCGACGATGGGCAGGAAGTCGCCGATCTGGGGTTTTTCGATGAGGACGGATGCGACGCTGCCGCGGTTGCCGCATCGCCAGAGGCGGGGGACTTCCAGGCCGCACCATTTCACGGCAGGGACCTCGTTGTATTTGCTGCTTATCTCGTACTTGAGCGTCGGCGGGAGGATGGTAGAGGCGCCTCGCCAGTCTCGAAGGTGTTCGCCGGTGGGGCCGTCGAGGTATGGGTGGTCGGGTATGCGGGGGAAGACATTTCGCAGGCCGTACTCCTGGACTCGGAAGCCAAGGCGTTTTTCGAGGGCGGCGGCGGTCTGCTCAAAGACGACGACTTTGAGGCCGTCGCGAACGCGGGAGACGTCGGGGGCCGGGCCGTCGGGCGTCAGGGCTTCTTTGCCGATGATGAGCAGGTCGAATGCGGAAAGGTCCTGGTCGGCGGCGACCATTTGGCAGTCAACGCCAAGCTGGGTCAGCAGTTGGCGCGTCTGGCCTTTCGGGTCAAACAGAGCGATCTTTGCTGCAGTCCGGATTGCGGGGGGCGGCGGCAGGACGCTGATGGTGAAGCGGTCTTCCTGTTTGAGGCCGGTGCTGAACTCGAAGGCGGCTGCGAGCGTGTACGTGCCGGCGGGCAGGTTCGATGGAAGGTCAAAAAGCAGAGGCAGACGCTCTTGCTGTCCGGTCTCAACGTGAACTTGTTCGCTGCCCGAGAGAGGGCGCGGCAGATCCAACGACCATGTGCATTTTGCCGTGACCGCCCGGCGGGAGTTGTTAATGACGATGATCTGCTTTTCGACGGTTTCGCCGGGCAGAAAATTGTGGTCCTTGCTGGTGAAGCGGGCCGGCTTGCCGGCGATGTATGCCAGCAGGGGGAGGTTGTTGCGGAGGATGGCGTCGGCGGCGGGCGTGGCGACCCAGTCGGTGGGTTCGTAGGCGAGGTCCATGTGTTCGTAGCGGTCGTGGACGTAGTCGGGGCTGAAGCCCGGCCGCTGAAGGTTCTGCCAGTCGGTTTTCAGTTCGAGGCGGCAGTTGCGGTCGAGGCCGGGTCGAGGCTTGAAGAAGATGCCGTGCTCCCAGGGGGATATGGCGGAGACGCCCCACGTGCGGAAAGCCCGCCAGTTGTCGGTGAAGTAAGCGGCCAAAACGGGATAGCGTTCGTCAAAGTCGCGAGAGCCGAGCTGGTGCGGATAGTCCCAGCGATACCACGTTCTGCCGGCACGGAACTGTGCTGCTTCCCAGCGGATGTTCTTCTTTTCCTGTTCGCTGATGTCGAATGCCTTGTCGCCGAGGAACTGAGCGTTCCATTCGGCCAGGCAGAAGTCCCACGGCGCGATGGCACCGCCGAATTCGCGGCGGCCGTTGTACCAGCCGCGGTACATGGCCCAGTCCCAGGTGAAGGGCGCGCCGTATTCGCAGGCAAAGAAGGGTTTTGTGCTTGCGGTTGCCCAATGCTCGAACCAGTCGGACATTTCCTGGATTGGCACCCAGTTGGGGAAGAAGTTGCTGGTGTGCATGGCGCCGATGTTGCCGCAGGCGTGATGATAGACGATGCGGCCGGGATCGAGGCGGCGGACGATGGCCTCGGCGCGGAGCGCGGTGCGGGCGTTTCGAGCGGACCATTCGTGGCGCGGGGCGTGGATGCCGTCGATGAGATGGGGGTTCATGTCTTCGCTGTAGCCGGCGGCGTTGTGACTCATGGAGTACATGATGACGGATGGGTGATTCTGTGCGACGCGGACGTAGAACTCAGCGTGTTGGGCGTAGCCGTTTGTGAGATCGGCATCGGGGGCATCCCACTTGTAATGCGAGAAGTGCGGCTGCGAGAGGGCGACCAGCATGCCGAGGTCGTCGGCGGCACGGAGGATTTCGGCAAAGCTCAGGTGGTCACCCGGCTGGCAGCCGTAATTGTGCGTATAAACGAAGTTGATGCCGAAGCTTTGGAGGCGGCGGATGCTTTCCTTTGCACCGTCGTATGTCGCCCAGGCCGCACCGACCTGAGCGTTATCGAACGGCACGGCGGACAGGAAAATGCGTGTGCCGTTGAGGTAGAAGTCCCGGCCGTCGATCCAGAACTCGCGAAAGCCGAATCGCACCGGCATCGCAGCGTCGAGCACCTGTCCATCGGCATCGAGCAGGGACATGGAGACTTCGTACTGGTTGTGGGGGGTGTGGATGTCCCAGAGTTTTTCGGGACGCCAGCTTTCGACGAATGCGATGCGGCCGTCTTTGAGGTCCGTGACTTTGAACGGTATGCTGCTGAATTGGCCCACCTGACGGCCGTTGTCGAGGATAAGTGCCTGAAGGGTGCAGGTCTGGTCCGCGGAGAGATTCAGCACTTCGGTGTCAAAGGTGATCCGCCAGTTGCGCACGGAGGTATCGACTTTGATGTCGCCAAGACGAGGCCCGAGAGGCGCGGCTACGAGGTACACGTCACCGCACAGGCCGCGGCGGGCGACAGAACCCCTGACCTCGCTGGCGGCGTTGGTGTCTCTGAAGGATTGCACCACGGCCTGCAGCGGCAATGCCGCGACGCGCATGGTAAGGACATGTGTGCTGCCGGGTCGGCATACGTGTGTGAGATCGACTTCGCCGGCGGGAAATCGCATGTCGCCCACCGGCTCGCCGTCGAGGTAGACGGCGGCGTATGAGTTCAAGTACTCGGCGGTGACCGTGATTCGTCGGCCGGCCCAGGCGGTGGGAATCGTGATTTGACGCTGGTACCAGGCGGCTTTGACGCCGGCCAACCGTACGCCTCGCCATGTTTCGTGAGCGTGCACGGTCTGGCAGTCTTTCTGCATGTAATCGGTGATGCCAGGCCAGCAGCCGGGGACCTTGAAATATCCCCAGGCGTCTTGCGGGATTTCCATGTCTGCCGCATCGGCGGGCTGCCAGCGCCAAAGGCCGTTGAGCGAGATGCGCTGGCGCGTGGGCGTTGTTTCGTGCCATGCTTTGTCGATATCCCAGACGGCTGTGACGCCGTCCGGCAATGGTGCGACCTGCCCGCAAGCTTTGGTGACGAGGACGGTTATCAGTGTAATTGCCGCAACAACCTTGAGTCTGCAACAGGTACTCACTATAGTCCCTTTCACCGCGTGCGAACAACCCGAATGAACGATCGCCATACCGCGGCGGATTATAGCAGGAACACGGGGCGTTTTTCAAACGCCCGTGAGGCGCCGATGGCGGCGAGAGGCCGGGATTGTCTGCCGAAGGGCTTTGCGCAAAAGGCGGGCCCCGGCCGCCAAAGCGGCTTCCGGGGCCCGCTCGCTCCAAGATCCGGCGCTGCTTATTTCATTCTCATTGAGGGCGGTTTTTCGTTGAAGTTGTAGAACTCGTGGATGTCTTCGATGCTGTTGATGTAAGCGAGGATGTCGCGGTCGGTGTAGCCGCGGAGATAATACTCCAGGTACGGTACGGCCGTATCGTGCTCGACGAGGACGTCCTTGGTTTTTGCGAAGAGCACACCCCTGTTGAATGCCTCGGCGAAATACTGGAATGAGTTGCAGGCGCTGTGGAACATACGGCTGTATTTCATTTCCTCATTTTGGATCTTCACATCGCCCGTATAGCAGATCACCTTACCGAAGACAATCGGGCCGGACCGTGAATAGAAATGCGGCTTGCCGACAGAGGTGTTGTCCGCGTAGATGAGTCCGATCACGTTGTAGATGTAGTCTGTTTTTGTTACAGTGTCGCTGCCGCCGGGGCCGGACACGGTCAGCCTGACGGTGTACGTGCCGCGTTTGTCATAGACATGCGTGGGGTTGCGCTCAGTGCTGGTCTTACCATCGCCAAAGTCCCAGAGCCAGTTGGTGATGTTTCCGGAGCTCTGATCGATGAAGTTGATCACCGTACGGTCTGCGCCTATGCGGTCGATGGCGGCGAACTGTGCCTTCAGCGGGGGTGTCTGTCCGACCGCTATGAAGTTGGTCTTCACTTCGGAAGTCACATCGCCGGAAAGGTCCGTTACCGTCAGTCTGACGGTGTACACGCCAGGCGTGTTGTAGACGTGCGTCGGATTGGGCGTGTCTGCGTCCGAGCCGTCGCCGAAATCCCAATGCCACTTGACGGGACCGCCCTGAAACAGATTGCTCATATTGTAGTAGGCATTGTGACACGTGAAGTCGACGGAAAGTCCGGCGGGACCCGACTGCCGGCTCGCCGTGAAGTCCGTTGTCAGGATTTCAACGGGATTCTCCAACGGATCCAATACGATGGCGTCGGCAACAACCTGTCCATCGGCACGGTCATCGAGAGTAACGGTGCAGCTGCCTTTGTCAAAGTTGAAAGTCCCGATAGGATTGAGCAGGTACGTGGTTCGCTGATCAACATAGACCACACTGGTGCCCTCGGCGTGTGTTATGGTGAACCGGGCATTGCTGGCATTGTTCGGACTGGGATACCATGAGCCCAGGACCCTATAGAGACCGGGGTGCTCGATTACCAGCGTGAAGATGGCCTTGTTGGCGCCCGAACCCGGCCAACGGACCTGGTAGTTGTAACCGAGGTACCCGGCCTGGCCGAGATAACCGGCGCCGGGCACTCTCTGCATGGGCCAGGAGCCTATGAACTCGCAGCGGCTGTAGTCCGGATCCCGGCTGATGATGAAGTATTCAGGATTCTTCACCGGGTCAGGCGGCGAACCGTCTTCTGAGAACCAGACGGGTGTACTGGCATCGGGGAAGCGTTCGAGCCATTTGCCGTTGGCCAGTTCGATCTTGTAGACGGTGGGATCGCCCGGCACCTTGTAGGTCAGGTAGTAGTTGTACGGCGGGTTGCCGCGCGGGTCGCCGAAATCGTATGGCATGAGGGCGCTGCGGCCGTCTTTGAAGATCGGCTCCCAGTTGGGGTAGGCCTGGCCGTACTTCATACCGTCGATCTTTGTCGAGACCATGTCGGAGGAATAATTGACGAATCGGTCGTCGTCGACGTAGCGTATGTTGTCGATGCGCTGGTTGAGTATTTCCGTGGAACTGGCGAAGGTGCTGCCGAACCCGAAGTTGGCATGGCCGGTGATGATGACGTGGGCGTTCTCCTCTCTCAAGGCCTTCTTCAGACCGTCGGTGCTGTGGACGCGGTGCAGGTAATAGGTCATGTTGCTGTTGGATGGCTGATATCTCCAGCCGTCGGAGGTTTCGGCGGCTCTCAAGCTGCGCATCATCTGGGCGACGTCCGGTATGAAGTAGTTGTTTCCGCCGTAGCAGTCGACGAGATAAATATGCTCTGTGGTGCTCGGCTTGATATCAATGTAGTCGTATCTGGTCTTCTTGTTGGTTCCATGCGGGCCTGTGACGGTCAGCGAGACGGTGTGCAGTCCGGGCTTGCTGTAGGCGTGCGAGGGGCTTCGCTGGGTGCTGTACTGTTCGTCTCCGAAATCCCATTGCCACTGTGTGACTTCACCGGAGCTCTGATCCTGGAACTGTACGGTGAAGGGGGCGCCGCCGCGAACCCGGTCGGCATAGAAATCGGCTGCCGGCGGGCCGGCCTGGGTGACCTTCACAAAACGTACGGCGTCAGCGCAAGTGCTTGCGGTTCCCGAGGCGCTGGTGATGGTCACATTGTAAGCATTCCCGGCGCTGTAGTGGTATTCACCGAGCCTGTTCCATTGAGAGGCGTTGGCCTGCTGATTGATGTAGACTGTCGCGGTGCCGTCGGCATGCGCAATGGTGACCTGTGCGTTGGTGGTTCGTGAAGACCATGCCGTCCACCACATCGATACTTCATACAGGCCGGTGGAGGGAGGCGTGAACGTCCAGGTGTAGGTTGTGCCGTCACGACTGTAGAGGGAATCCTCGCCGTAGTAACCTGATGCGCCGGACGGAGGCCATACGCCGGTGTAGGACGTTTCGGGGTCGCCGTTGTCGATGATGATCTCGCCGGGCTGCGAGCCGCCGATGACGAGGGTTCGTACCGCCGGCTGAGACCACTGGCCGCGGTTGTCCTGTACGGTGAAGGTGATCTGGTGGCTGCCCTCGGACATGGCGGCGGTGGAGAAGCTGGCGGCCGTGCTGAGTTGTCCATCGATGTCGGAGACCCAGCGATATGCAGCGATACTGCCGTCGGAATCGGTGCCGTGGCCGGTGAATGAGATGGATTGTCCGAGTTGGGCGGGATTCGGCGTGATGTTATCGATGACGGCGACGGGTATTTCATTGCCCTGCGTGAGCGTGAACTTGACGGCGTCGGCACAGTAGCTGGTGGGAGCACCGTCCTGAGCCAGGAGTGTGACGCGGCCTTGCACGCCCGCCGTGAAGGAGTAGACGCCCAGCACATTCCACCTGCCGCCGTTTACCTGCTGGTTGACGGTGAGGTTTTCGGTGCCGGCGGCGTGTACGATGGTCAGCGGCGCGGCGGTGCTGCGTGATGGCCACTCGGTCCACCACATGGCGACCTCATAGCTGCCGCTTTGGGCCGGGGTGAAGTACCAGGTGAATGTGGCGCCGTCGCGGCCGAACACCGAATCCTGGCCGTACGGGTCGGACGCCCCCGAGACCTCCCATGTGCCGGTGGAAGATGTGGCACTGTCGCGGTTGTCGACTATCACCTCAGTGGATGGGACGCCGCCGATGACGAGCGTCTGTGAGACGGGCTGCGACCACAGTCCGGCGTTGTCCTGTACGGTGAAGGTGATGGTGTGTGTGCCCTGCGAAAGCGTGGCGGTGGAGAAGCTGGTGGAAGTGCTGAGAACGCCACTGATGCTCGATTCCCAGCGATAAGCGGCGATGCTGCCGTCGGCGTCCACACCGTGGCCTGTAAAAGTGACCGTCTGGCCGATAATGGCCGGGTTGGGCGTAATGGAATCAATGACGGCGACGGGCGGCTGGTTGTCTTGCACCAAGGTGACTTTGACGGCGTCTGCACAGTACGTGGCGGGAGCCGGGTCGCGGGCCCACAGGACGACGGAGCCTTCGACTCCGGCGGTGAACCGGTAAACACCCAGGGTGTTCCACTGTCCGCCGCCGGTCCGCTGGTTGACGGATACGTTGTTGTAGCCGTCGGCATGCACTATGTAAACCGGTGCGGCCGTGCTTCTTGAAGAGGCCTGAGTCCACCACATGGCGACTTCGTAGTTGCCGCTTTGCGGCGGCGTGAAAAGCCACCTGAACGCTGCGCCATTATTGCTGGTCACGGCATCGGCGCCGTATGGGTTGGGCGACGAAGAGACCTGCCATGTGCCGGTGTAAGTTGTGCTGCTGTCACGGTTGTCGACGATGATCTGCACGGCCGGGGCGCTGCCGATGACGAGGGTTTGGGAGGCGGGCGCAGACCACTGGCCGCCGTTGTCCTGTACGGTGAAGTTGATGGTGTGTGTGCCTTGGGAAAGCGCGGCAGTGGAGAAGCCGGCGGCAGTACTGAGAACACCATCGATGCTCGATTCCCATCGATGAGCGGTAATGCTGCCGTCGGTGTCCTGACCGTGGCCGGCAAAAGTGACCGACTGGCCTATGGCGGCCGGATTAGGCGTTATGGAATCGATAACGGCGACCGGCGCCTGGTTGCCGCCCTGCTGGAGCGTGAATCTGACGGCGTCGGCACAATAGCTCGTCGGGGACGTGCCCTGGGCCCACAGAACCACGCCGCCTTCGACGCCGGCGCTGAACGGGTAGACTCCCAGGACGTTCCACCGCCCGCCGGCAACCTGCTGATTGACGAGCACGTTATCGTTGCCGTTGGCATGCACGATGTAAACCGGCGCCGCCGTGCTGCGCGAGGGCCATTCGGTCCACCACATGGCGACTTCGTAGTTGCCGCTTTGCGGCGGCGTGAAACGCCAGGCAAACGTCGCGCCGTCACGGCTGAACACCGAATCAGCGCCATACGGGTTGGGCGCCCCCGAGACCTCCCACGTGCCGGTGGAAGACGTGCTGCTGTCGCGGTTGTCGACTATGATCTGCACTGGCTGAATACCGCTGATGACGAGGGTTCGAGAGACGGGCGCAGACCACTGGCCGGCATTGTCCTGTACGGTGAAGGTGATTTCGTGCGTTCCTTGGGATAGCGTGCTGCTGGAGAAATCGGCGGCGCCACTGAGGATGCCGTTGATACTGGATTCCCAGCGGTAGGCGACAATGCTGCCGTCCGGGTCGCTGCCGTGGCCACTGAAGGTTACTGTCTGGCCTACGGAGGCCGGGTTGGGCGAGATCGAGTCTATGACCGCGGTCGGCGCGGCGTCGGTTGTTACCATGAGGGTTTTGGAAACCGGTGTGGACCACAAGCCGGCGTTGTCCTGTACTGCGAAGGTGATCGTGTGCGTTCCGAGCGAGAGCAGGGCACTGGAGAAGCTGGCGGCATTGCTGAGGGGACCGTCGATGCTGGATTCCCAGCGGTAGGCGACAATGCTGCCGTCCGAGTCGCTGCCGTGGCCGGTGAAGGTGACGGTCTGGCCGGTTTTGGCCGGGTTGGGAGTAATGGAATCGATGACGGCAGTGGGGGTCTCATTGCCCTGAAGCAGTGTGAATCTGACGGCGTCGGCACAATAGCTCGTCGGAGTCGTATCCGCAGCAATGATGGTGACGGAGCCTTCGAGGCCGGCGTTGAACGAATATGCGCCAAGGGGATTCCACTGTCCGCCTGCTGTTTGCTGATTGACGAAGACGCGGGCCGTGCCGCCGGCATGGACAATGTCCACGGCCGCGGCCGTGCTGCGCGAGGGCCATTCGGTCCACCACATTTCGACCTGGTACGTGCCGGTCTGCGGCGGGTTGAAATGCCAGGTGAAGGTCGCGCCGTCGCGGCTGAAGACGGAATCGGCACCATAGGGATTCGGGCCGCCCGACAATTCCCATGTGCCCGTCGCAGACGTGGCGGCATCAAGATTGTCGATGATGATCCGCAGCGGCGGCGCAGCCCCGATGACGAGGGTTTGGGATACGGGCTGTGACCACTGGCCGCCGTCGTCCCGGACGGTCAGCGTGATCTGGTGGGTTCCCTGGGAGAGGGCGTCGGTTGTGAAGCTGTCGGCGGTACTGAGAAGGCCGTCGATGTTGGACTCCCAGCGATATGCGGCGATGCTGCCGTCGAGGTCTTCGCCATGGCCGACGAAGGCGATCGTTTCGCCCAGGCCGGCCGGATTGGGCTGGATGAAATCGATGACCGCGGTTGGGGTTTGATTGCCCTCCAGCAGCGTGAACTTCACTGCATCCGCACAGTAGCTTGTGGGAGATGTGTCCGCTGCAATGATGGTGACTGAGCCCGCCACGCCGGCATTGAATGCATAGACGCCCAACGTGTTCCATTGTCCGCCGGCCGTTTGCTGATTGACCAAGACGCGATTCGTGCCGCCGGCATGGACGATGTCCACCGCCGCGGCGGTGCTGCGCGACGACCACTCCGTCCACCACATGGAGATTTGGTAATTGCCGGTCTGCGGCGGCGTGAAGTGCCAGGTGAAGGTTGCGCCGTCGCGGCTGAACACCGAGTCGGCGCCGTAAGGATTCGGTGCGCCCGAAACTTCCCATGTGCCGGTGGCAGAGGTATTGGCGTCACGGTTGTCAATGATCACCTGCGTGGGCGGCGTGCCTCCGACGATGAGGGTTTGGGAGGCGGGCTGTGACCACTGGCCTGCGTCGTCCTGGACGGCAAAGGTGATCTGGTGCGTTCCCTGGGAAAGATCGTCGGTGGTGAAAGAAGCGGCGCTGCTGAGAAGGCCGTCGATGTTGGACTCCCAGCGGTACGCGGCGATGCTGCCGTCAAGGTCTTCGCCGTGGCCGACGAAGGCGACCATTTCGCCAAGGCCGGCCGGGTTGGGCTGGATGGAATCAATGACTGCAGTCGGGGTTTGATTACCCTCGAAAAACGTGAACTTCACCGCGTCGGCACAGTAGCTCGTGGGAGATGTGTCCTGTGCAATGATGGTGACGGCGCCTTCTATGCCGGCATTGAAAGCGTAGACGCCCAGGGCGTTCCACTGTCCGCCGGCGATCTGCTGATTGACAAAGACGCGATCCGTACCGTTGGCATGGACAATGTCCACCGCCGCGGCGGTGCTGCGCGACGACCATTCGGTCCACCACATGGAGACCTGATAATTGCCGGTTTGCGGCGGGATGAAACGCCAGGTGAAGGTTGCGCCGTCGCGGCCGAAGACCGAATCGGCTCCGTAAGGATTGGGACCGCCAGAGAGCTCCCAGATGCCGGTGGCGGATGTGCGGGTGTCGCGATTGTCGACGATGATTTCGGTCGGTGGAGTTCCGATGACCAGGACGGCCGCGGCGGGGGCGGACCATTCACCTTCGTTATCCTGCACTTCGAGCGTGATGTCGTGCATGCCCTCGGAGAGTGCACTGGTTGCAAAGCTGGCAGCATCGCTGAGATGACCGTCGATGCTTGAGGACCAGTTCCAGGCCACGATCGAGCCGTCGCCGTCCGTGCCGCCGCCGGCAAATTGTACGGTCTGGCCGGCCTGCGCGGGACTTGGACTGATTGAGATGATCTGCGCGACGGGAGGCACGTTGGCGGTGATGAACCTGAACCAGACGGCATCGGCGCACGAACTGATGGTCGCGCCGTTGGCCGCGGTCATTGTGACGCTGCCGGACCCCTGAAAGTAGTACTGGCCGAGGCTGTTCCATTGGCCGGCCCCGACCTGCTGATTGATCACAAGCGGCTCGACACCGTTTGCGTGCGTGACCGTCACGTCAATGGCTGTTGCCCTGGAAGGCCACGCGGACCACCACATGAGTACTTCGTACTTGCCGGCCGGCTGGGAATTGAAGGCCCATGTGTAAGTTGCGCCGTCACGCGCCCAGAGACTGTCGGCGCCGTAGGGGCTCGTGCCGCCGGATACCTCCCACGTGCCGGTGAACGATGTCCCCGCTTCACCGTTGTCTATGGTCACATCGCCTTGCGCCGAGGCGCAGCAGATGCAACACACTGCCAGGCTGCATAGGGTAATCCTCAGAATGGTGCTTTCACTTTTCATTTCGATTCTCCAGCAAAACGACAATCTCACAAGGTACGACCCGCCTATGAATTACACTGCGCCTGCCCGGCAGCATTGCCGGGTATAACGCAGTGTATACAATCTGTTTTGCGGCACTCGTCGCCGCACTTCCTGTTCAGGGGACACAGAGAGTATGTCCCTCGTCCGGGTGGACGTGCCGAAAGCATGGAGATGCGTGTTCCCTCCGCAACACTCCGCAGTTTTCTTACCCTACGAAATGGCGATGTCAAATAGCACGTGGGACAAAATTTGATCGGGGCAAACACGGACGCGGGGCCGGCAAATCGCTCAATGCATGTGGGTAATTGTGCTATATTGCACCTTCCGTGCGCTGCACGGGCGCCAGGATCGGCGGTTCAGGGGCGGTAACGTTTTTTGCCGCTCAGGGGCTTGGCGGCAGCCGGCCGTTTTGGGTATAATTTGTGAGATGTGTGAGATGATCTGACGCGGCGGCAGGGAGGGGCGTTATTACTTCGAGCAGGCACAGGCGGATAGACGAGCATTGGCGGGGCCGGGGATTCACTATCATCGAACTGCTGGTGGTGGTCGCAGTCATCTCTCTTATTCTGTCGATTCTGGCGCCCTGCGTGGTGCAGGTCAGGCTGAGGGTCCGTCAACTTCTCGGTGCTGCCCGCCAGCGCGAATCCGTACAGGGCGTAACTCTGTACGCAGCGGACAACGACGACGAGTACCCCGAATCAATCGCCACAGTCGGCCTGGGCGCCAACTGGAACTGGCAGGAGCCAATGATGCTTACCGGCTATCGCCGGATCAACCGCCGATACCGCTCCATGAGCGCATACCTGGCCGGCTATATCGAGGCCGCCGACGTCATGTACTGCCCAGGCGGCCCCAGGGAGTATCCCTACCTGCAAGATGCCTGGGACGCCGGCGACGCGTGGGACAATCCCGAGACGCCCCAGGGCGAGGACCCCGTCAGCGGCACGTACTGCTTCTACTGGGACTACACCGGCTACCTTGTCGAACGCGACAAGCCGTTTCAGGGCCCCCGTACCATCGCCGGTGCACGCGGCGAAAGCACGCTCATGGTGACCGACTACTTCGGCTACGGCCACCACCGCAGCCCGTACGCCTTCGGCAGTTGCGAACGCTTCAGCGGCGCAGATGTGACGCCAGGGACGGTGCTTTCGTCGGCGTACTGGTCGCGGCCGCAGACATTCGAATACCAGCGGGAATCGGTCCAGATCGGGCTCAACGCCGGCTACACCGACGGCCACGTGGAGACGTACACATCCGCAGACGTCGAGACGATGAAGGTTATCCGCGATCGCCGGACCGGCGAACCATACCCCGAAGGCCTTGGGCCGGGCGACTTTTACCTGCCGCGCAAGGCCATACGTTGACTCAGCCGGCGGGATCTTCCGCAAAACCGGCCTTTAACATGGACTTGACAGATAGATCGCGTTTCCGATATAATCCTATTTTACGTAGTGGCCGCTTGGGTTTGAGGAGGCCAGCGGCGGCGTTCTCATGCCAGACAAGGTAGTCAGAGAGGAGCGGATTTTACCGGAAGGAGGTGTCGTCTTTAGTGTATTAAGGCGACCAATCCGACCGGGAGAGTGTTTAACTGCCACAACGGGTGTGGCCTGCATTTATTATTTTGTCGGAGGACTAAGGATGAAGTTGTTTACAGGCATTTGGTTGCGTGGCTTTCTGTTGTGTTTGGCCGTGGCGTTACTGCCGGGTCAAAGTGTACAGGCTAAATCAATCGGCATCGACTTTGGTGATTCGCAGACGACCCTGATGGGCGCTGACGAGACCGCCGGCGCGCCTGAATATGAGCAGGCGAACTGGAACAGCCGTTTGCAGGCAGGGACCGGGACGGTCGAGGGCCTCGTTGACAACACCGGCCAGGCGACGACCGCGTCGGTGTCATGGACGTGCCAGGCGACATGGCGCACCGGAGTGACCGATGTGCCGGGTGATATGCGCCTCATGAAGGGCTACCTGGACACCGGCAATTCCACTACGACCACCGTCACGGTAAGTGGTATCCCCTATTCACGATATGACCTGGTGATATACATGGATGGATCCAACGACAGCGATTGGCGCGTGGGCCGGTATACGGTGGTGGATCCCGCCAACGGTTCGGTCCTGGCAGGCCCGATCTTCAATCGCGATGCGGCCAACAGCGACTTCAGCGGTGTATATGTACAAACGCCGGTGACATCCACTGAGAATCTCGGCGCCAACACGCCCGCCGGCAATTACATCATTATCCCGAATCTGACGGTTGCCTCCTTCAGACTGGAGGCGACGCCCGCCTCTGCGGGCTCGAACACACTTCGCGCCCCCGTCAATGCCATCCAGATCGCGTCTCGTGAAGCGCCGCGGCTGATTGCGCCGGCAAATGGCGCCGTGGCGGTGCCCCCCGATCAGGTTTTCGCATGGGAAGCGCCGCAGGCTTACAACGCTGTGGGCTACAACGTCTACATGGACCCGAATATGGCGATGCTCGATACGGCCGTGGTGGCGAGCAATTATGCTGACACCACGCTTTCGGATGTTGCCCTGGACTATGAAACAACGTATCTGTGGCGCGTGGATGCGATCGACCCCAACGACGGTAGTCCGATCCTTCATCGCGGCTTTGTATGGTCCTTTACCACGGATGCTCATCCGTCGCAGAAAGATCGCGTTGGCGGCAACGTGGAGGACCTGAGTCTGTCGCTGGCAAATGCCAGTTTCGAAGACATAACCGCAACGTCCAGTGATGGTGCGGCCTGGGGATATGACGTGAACGACTGGTATGAAGGCTTTTCCTCTGGGTCCAATCAGTGTTTCTGGGAACTGGGTTCCGGCATCGGCCTTACCGGCGATCTCGCGCGTTGGGCCGGACTTGAGACCGGCGGAAGCTTTTACCAGGCCGTTGGCACCGTTACGCCAGGCGCTGAATACGAAGTCAGAATGCTGATTGGAAACCGCGGCGACAGTTTCGGCACCGGATCCGCCGCCCTGTTCGCAGGCGGCACCAGCAGTAATGCCGCCAACGGCGTACTGGTGGAAAGCTTTGCCGTCCAGCTCGACATGGCCACATTCACCATGGCCGACGGCATCAGCGTAGAAAACAACGTCCGCGAAGTCGGCGTGTTCCTGTCGGTCCCCGCTGATGCGCCTGCCGGTCAGATTCTGTGGCTGCGCATCAAGAGCGAAAGCGGCAAGAACTACTATGATAATATCCGCTTCTTCAAGCCTATTGATACGCGTGCCGCATGGGGACCCTCTCCGGCCGTCGGAGCATCGGATGTCGGTGTGCGCGAAGGAACGCTGCTCTCCTGGCAGGCGGGCGTCGACAGGAACAACAACTACCAGACCGTTCCCGGGATCATTGGTTATAATGTATACGCCGGTACGGACAAGGACAATCTGGCCTACCTGGGCGTCGCCTCCACAACGGAGTTTCTGGCGAACAATCTGCCGTCCGATTCTACCATTTACTGGCGTGTGGATACGCGCCTCGGCGCCGAGGTGCTTACAGGCCGGCTGTGGCGATTCGATACTGAAGCGCTGTTGGCCGTGATTACCGAGCAGCCTGTCAGCGCCGTCATTGAAGAGGGACAGGAGGTACGGTTCTCGGTTGCCGCCGAGAGTTTCTTACCCGCATCTTATACGTGGTACAAAGTTACCGATGCCGGCGATGTGGCCGTTGGGACGGGGCCCCTTCTCGTCATCGCCAGCGCCACGCTGGCCGCCGGTGACGAGGGCGGTTATTACTGCAAGGTCAGCAACGCCGCCGGAGACGTCTCCAGCGATCTCGCATACGTGACGATCAAGCGTAAGATGGGGCACTGGACATTCGATGGCACGTTAGCCAGCGCCGTCAACCCGGCTCACGTGGGGTCTTCCACGGTATCACGGTACGTGCAGGGCATTTCCGGCCAGGCCTGGCAATTTAAGGCCGAGCAAACCGATCCGAACGTGATCATTGTGACCGACACGGCCAACGACTTCAATTTCTACCCGCAGGGTTACACCGTCAGCGCCTGGATCAACACTACGCAAAGCGGTTGGGGTGCACTCGTAGCCAAGCAATTCCGCCCGGTCGGATCCGGTGATAACGTTTGGCGGGGCTTCATCGTAGCGCACCGGGGCGCCAACGCCGGCAGCATGTTGCGCGGCCTCTTTGGCGGCGACATTATGTCCGCCGACGTCACAGTCAATGACGGCCAGTGGCATCATGTTACCGCCACGTACGATGCGCTTGCCGGACTCGGGCGCATCTATGTCGACGGACGGCTCAACAACACCAGCGCCGTCGACATGACCCGGGCCCAGACCAATGACCAGCCGCTGGTCTTCGGCGCCGAGACGGAAGCGGGCCAGATCGCGCCCTATGTCGGCCTTCTCGATGATGTGCAGATCTGGAATTACGCCCTCGATGCCTACGAGGTGGCCGCCGTCTACACGGCGATCCGGCCGGACGATGCGTTCTGTGTGGAGTTCGATGCGATGGACTTCGATCAGAACTGCTTCGTCGATCTGGCCGACTTTGCGGCCTTTGCAGCCAGTTGGCTCGACTGCAACTGGGCGCCGGCCGATCTGTGCCAATAGGCCAATAGTGCGTGCAGCATTGTAAGAATGAACAGTAGCGAGGGCCCGGGCCAACCGCCCGGGCCCTCGTGCGTTCAGCCATCGCGCATATCGTCGAAAAACGGCGTCGTACCCGTTTCCACGCAATGGGCCGCGTAGAGGTACATGGCCGCCGACCACGTCTGCCAGTCCTGCCCCGCCGGGCGGCCGTTCGCGGGGCGGTACCACTCGTTGAAGCCGAACGCCACGTCGTGGTCCCGTGCATGTCGCACCAGTTCAGTCAGCGCCAACAGTTTGCTCTCCGCCAGACTCCGTCGGCCCGCCGCCACGATCGCCGCAATATGGAAAGCGCAGACGAACGGCCAGATGCCGCCGTTGTGATACTCCCCCGGCAGATTGTGCGTCTCGTATCGGGGCATCCAGTCGGGATCGAACGGGTGAATGAACGGAAAGAGGTTCGGCGACAGGTCGACCGCCAGCTCCCCCCGGATACGCATTGCGCTGCATTCCGTCTCGATCCACGAGATGAGCTGTTTGGCGCGACTGGCCGAGGGGATGCCCGACAGCACCGCCAGGCTGTTACCCAGCAGGTCGAACCGTTCGCACGAGTAAATCTTGTACGCCCACATTGCGTAGTAAGGCCGCCGCCGCAGTACAAGACCTTCGCGGATATGGCGTTTCGGTTTATGTGCGTTCAGCGCGAACTGGTGCATCTCCTCTCGCAGCAGATCGGCGCGTTCGTGCCGGCCGAACAGCTTCAGATAGATGTACACAAGTGCGTTGACGTAAAGCCCATAACCCAGGACCCACTGTTCGTCCCGCCAGTCGCTCGTCGGTAATTGCCCCACCAGTGCCCCGGAGTACGGACTTCGATACTCCATCCACCGCATGGCTTTGGCAACGGCCTCTTCCAGAAAATCGTTCTCGGCGGTGGCCTTGCGCCACAAACCCACCGCGACAAGAAACAGCGGCGTGCAGTCGCTGGAACCCCGGTCATTGGGGTCGTGGACGAGCGACGGGATATGCCCCAGTTCGGTTTGGTTGGCGGCCACGGTCTCCAGGACGCGCCGCAGCGATCTGACGAGCTTCTCGTCGCCGCAGGTCAGAACCCCGAACGCCGAGATCATCAGGTCGCGCGTATATGGCTCCGGATACCCCCAGCCCGCCGTCCGCGGCTGCCCGTTGAACGGCCCGTGACGGTTATGCTGAAGCACCTCCACCGCCGCGGCCTTCGCCTGTGCGACGAGTTCCTTCTTGTCAGCATCCATACTCAGCAGATCCCCAATCGTTCCGAAACGATGTCCACGAATCGCCTGGCAATCACGCGATAATCGAAGTTCTCGACGGCGCGCCTGCGCCCTTTCTGCCCCAGCTTCCGCCGCAGCTCGGCATCGGTCATCAGGTCCATCAGGTAGTTGGCGATATCGTGAACGCTGGCGCGATAGTCCACCACGCGCGGCGTCTTGAAAACGTGCCGCCTGCGGTTGTCATAGCCGCTTTCATTGCCCACGATCGTCTCGCGCAAGAGAACCTGCTGAGCCACCTCCGCCAGCAGTGCCGTCTTGCCGTGGACCAGCGTATCCAGCATGCCCATTGCCTTGATGCCGATCACCGGCTTCTCGCAGGCGTTGGCCTCGATCTGGATCATTCCGAAGCCTTCCAGCCGCGAAGGCGCCGCGTAGATGTCACATGCGGCAACCAGCCACGGCATGAAGTTGCGACTGACGCGGCTGGTGGCGTAGACGACGTTCTTTTCGATGCCCAGGTGTGTTGCCAACTGCATGTCGGCGGCGTTCTGCTGGTCGGTTCGTGCCTGCGGCCATACTTTGCACACATACTTCCACTCCGGCGCCTGCCGGTCGTTGATTGCAAGCGCGTGCATAACCTCTTGCGCGCCCTTGGACGCCGCATCGCCGCCTACGGTCAGGATCATGATCTGGTCGTCGGCCACGCCCAGGCTCTCGCGAACTGCCCGAACCTTCGGGTCGTCACGATCGCGCGGGCGGAATGCGTCCGTGTCGATGCCCACATGCAGCACCTCGATGTTGTCGCCCGGCAGGCCGTCACGCATATAAACCTTCTTCACCCAGGACGACGTCACGAGGATCAGCGGCAGACTCGCAAGAACATCGCGATAGTTGGCGACGTAACCGTCCGCCACCAGCCACGGAATCGCCGTTATCCCGAACCGCTGCGGATGCAGAACCAGATGCGGCGTGTAACCCCAGTACCCCACGCCCACGGTCACATCCGGGCCGAACCAGCGATAGTACCATTCCTTCTCCTGCGCCGATTCATAATTGACCGCGTGCACATCGACGCCTAATTCCTTGAGTCCCCTGTAAAGCAGATCGCCCTGTGTCGCCAGTCCTGCCGGCGACGGCGGATAATCGTAAAGCACAAGAACCTTCATGATGCTGCCTCTGTTTGCCTGCTGTTAATTTGTAGTCGCCGAAAGGCCTCGCTTCGCGGCGTGGTCCGGGCCTCGAACGTATCCGGCCCGAAGCCGTAGGCGACTGTGATGATGCCGTATTTCCTTTGCCAGACCTCCTCTGGCATTTTGACCGTGATATCCGAGTTACGGATCGGCCGGGGAAGATAATTACCCCCGCCGTCCTCATAGGCGAACACCCATGCCTCACCGGCGGTCAGCTCGCCGCGCGCAAGCAGATCGGCTGCCGCCTGGCTCACCTCTTCATGGCGGCGGTGCCGTGTGTACTCGCCCTGCGGGCTGTGGGTGATGACCAGGTCGAATGTATGCTCCGGCAAGAGCGAAAGTATGGTTTGCCGGACGTTCTCCAGCGCCAGTGGTGCCTGCGCCGCCCCGTCGTCCAGGCTGCCCATCGCCCCGCGCGCGCCCAGCGCCTGCATGGCCTGGTGGAATCGCGGCGCCCGATCCGGGTCATCCCCGCGACAGAGCGTCACAACGGTCCACTCCACGCGGGGATTCATCAGGATTGTCCCCCCGGCCCAAAGCGTTTCATCATCCGGGTGCGCTACAATGACCGCACACCGATAGACCCCCATATCGTACAACATATCCAAACGTCGATGTTCCCCCGCAGGCGCCCTCGATGTTCGCACCGAAACCGCGGCGCGATATCTTGCGAGCATGCTTACTATGTCGGCCGCCCGAGCCTGCTGCCGCAACTTTTTTACGACTGTGCATAACCCGCCCACATGCGTCGGTAAAGGACTAACCGAACCAAACACGCGCCGCCGCCGCTGAACTGCGGTAGGGTAAAACTCATGGTTTGCGCCGTGCAGATTCCCGCGGCGCCTGTCGGGTCCGGATAAATTGCCGCCCATCCGCCCCAAGTCACCATCCGAATCGGCCGATGCTTAATAGTATGCTGCGTCACAAGACGCTGGCTTGCGTCCATTGACCTGGCTATACTGAGCCGGCGGATCGTATGGCGCTTTCCGCGCCGGCTGATGCTGTTGAAACCATTGGAGTGCCGTACATGGCTTTCCCGACAAATCGGATGCGAAGACTGCGCACGAACGAAACGATGCGTCGACTCGTGCGAGAAACGACTGTCAGCCCGGATGACCTCGTGTACCCGCTCTTCGTACGTCCCGGCCGTTTGCTCAAAGAGCCGGTCGCGTCGATGGCCGGCTGTTACCATTTCTCCCCGGACACCATCGCCCACGAAGCAGCCGAAGTTGCCGCCCTGGGCATCCCGGCCGTCCTGCTTTTTGGCCTGCCCGCAAAAAAGGACGAACTCGGCTCCGAGACCTGGGCCCCGGACGGCGTCGTCCAGACGGCCATCCACCAGATCCGCGACGTCTGCCCGGACCTGCTGATCATCACCGATGTCTGCCTGTGTGCCTACACCGAAACAGGCCACTGCGGCTTCGTCAAAGACGGCAGGATCGACAATGACCGCTCCTGCGATCTGCTTGCCAAAATGGCCGTTTCTCACGCCCGCGCCGGCGCCGATATCGTCGCCCCGTCCGACATGATGGACGGCCGCATCGGCGTCATACGCCAGGCACTCGACGCCGATGGCTTTCACGAAACGGCCATCATGTCCTATGCCGCCAAATACGCCTCGGCATTTTACGGACCGTTTCGCGACGCCGCGGAATCATCGCCGACCTTCGGTGACCGCCGTACCTACCAGATGGACCCCGCCAACAGCGATGAAGCAATGCGGGAAATCGCCCTCGACGTCGAGGAAGGCGCCGACATCGTAATGGTCAAGCCGGCCTTGTGCTTCCTCGACGTCGTCTATCGCGCCCGACAGCAGTTCGACCTGCCACTGGCCGCCTATTTCGTGAGCGGCGAATACATGATGATCCACGCCGCCGCCCGTGCCGGCCTCCTCGACCTGGACCAGGCCATGATGGAGTCGCTCACCGCCCTCAAACGCGCCGGCGCCGACATCCTGATTACCTATTTCGCTAAAGATGCGGCAAAGCGTTTCAGATAACATCGGTTTCAGTCAATGATCAAGTGATGGTGATCGTTTCGTTTATCTGCGGATTGGCCTTTTTCACACTGGGGCTTGCAGCGGCGCTCTGCCCCAGGAAGGGCAGCGCCTTCCGCCTGGCCGACCACCTGGGGCTGCTGGCCGCCTTTGGCCTGCTGCATGCACTCGGCGAATGGCTGAACGTCTTCTCGCAGATCGGTCCCCTTGCCGGCGCCCAGGTGCTGGTCCTGGCCCGGGCGTTCGTGCTGCCGGTGTCCTTCATCTGCCTGGTGCAATTCGCGGCAAGGATGATCCCCGCAAGCCGAAGCAACTTCGTCTGGCTTCGCTTTGCAACACCCGTACTGTGGGCGCTCTGGTTGACGGCGTTTCTCGCCGGCCCTCGCAATCTCCTGATGTGGAATATCTGGTCGCGCTATCTGCTGTGCCTGCCTGCCGGGCTGCTTGCGGCCTGGGCGCTGTCGCTGCAAAAGGCCGAAGCCGCCGTTGTTTCGCGCAGCGTCGCGGCTGGCCTGCGTATTGCGGCGGTGTCGTTCGTGCTTTATGCATTCCTGAACGGCCTGATCGTCGACAAGGCGTCTTTCTTCCCCGCTTCGATGCTGAACACGGCAGGCCTGGCCGACGCCGCCGGTATCCCCGTCGAAGTGTTTACTGCCGCCTGTGCGCTGGCAATGACCTGCGGCGTCATCCGCACCCTGGCTGTTTTCCAATGGGAGATACATGACCGCGTCCGTACGCTGCAAGCCGAATGTACCCGGTATGAGGCCGCCTGCCGCCAACATGAGGCCGACATGACACGTATGCGCCAGGTCGCGGCCTTTGGCGAAATGAGCGAGGAAATGGCCCGCCGGGTCGAAGAGCCCCTTGGCCTCGCGAAAATATTCCTGCAGCGCCTTCTCCTCGGCCTCAATCGCCAGGCCGCCCCCGAGACATTGCGCACCCACGCCCGCGAAAGCCTCGATCAGATCAACGCCGCCGACGCGACGCTCCAGCAGTTTCGCGCCGCCGCCGGCCTCCGGCCCGCCGTTCAACCCACCGCACAGCCCGGCCGCCCGTCACCGGACGACGGTGTTGACGACCTCCCCAATCCGGACAGCCCGCGGCTCGTCTAACGCCACCATGAAATAGCGCTCGCATCGCCCCTGCGGCGGATCGAGCGACTCCACAATCACCGTCGCCTTCTCGCCCCTGAACCGGTTGCGAAACGCCTCCTGCAATCGCGCATCCTCCTCCTGCAGGATCCGCGACCTCTCTTTTGCCACCGCCGCAGGTACGCGAGGCGTCATCAAGGCCGCGGCCGTGCCTTTGCGAGGGCTGAATGGGAAGATGTGGCTCTTGGCGAAACCGACCTGGCGCATCACGGCCAGCGTTGCCGCAAAGTCATTCTCCGTTTCACCCGGGAAACCCACGATGAGGTCCGTCGTTATGGCAGGGCGGTCCAGCCGTGACGTGAGCTTCTCGACGCTTCGCCGAAAGTCGTCAAGCCGGTACTGCCGGCACATCCGCTTCAGAATACGGTCCGAGCCCGACTGCAGCGGCAGATGCAGGTGCGGCGCGATGTTCTCATGCTCGCAGAACACATCCAGCAGCCGATCCGTCACATCCCCCGGCTCCAACGAACTCAACCGTACGCGGCACAATCCCGGCACCCGCGCCACCTGGTCCAGCAGGTTCGCCAGTCCGTCCGCCCGAGACGAGTCCCAATGCCGCCGTCGTGCGGTGTCCTGCCCGTAGGCCCCAAGGAAAATACCCGTCAGCACGATCTCCTTGTGTCCCGAACCCACCAGGGCACGGGCCTCTTCAAGGACCGATTTTACATCCTTGTTACAAACCTGGGTCCGGATCTTAGGTATGATACAGTAGGTACAGAAGGCGTCGCAGCCATCCTGGACTTTTAAAAATGCTCGGGTTTGTCCTGAAAATGAGTTCAGAAGCGGCAGGCAGGCCGAACTATCTTCGCCGGAGGCGGTTTTATCCTTGATTTTGGTCTCGTAACATGGTTTATTAGAGGGTGTGGCCGACTCGGCTGGATCGGCCGCAACAAGGCCATGCAGCATGTCGGGAAGGTCGGCTTTGCGGGTGACAAAGTGGACATTGCCTGCGATGTTCTTCCACTCATCGGATGGCCCCGCCGGCAGGCACCCCGCGACGACGACCGTCGCCCGAGGGTTTGATTTTCCGGCTTTTCGAATGATCTGACGGCTTTTTGCCGAGGCAATATGGGTCACGCAGCACGTGTTGACGACCACGAGGTCGGCTGCCGCAGCATCGGCCACGTACTGCAGACCCCGGTCTGTGAGCAACTGACAGATCTGGTTGCTTTCGTACTGGTTGACCTTGCAGCCCAAAGTGTTGATGGTAAAAGTTTTCATTTTCTGCTATAATAGGTTACGGCGGTGTAACAGACAAGGTCTTTGCAGGCTCTGTGAGTATGTCAGCGAGCATGCGGTGGGGCGGGTGATCCCGGCGGCGCCGGGCCTTGCAAATGACGGCGAATTCTTATCTTTCCTGCACAGGAGACGACGGATATGGCCTCTGTAAGCGGCGTATGGGCAATCGATATCGGCAGCAACGCGCTCAAGGCGCTTCATCTGGTTCCTGGCGCCGAAGGGCTGGAGGTCGTCGGGTTTGACTATATAGAACACGCTCGCATCCTCTCCGCCGGCGGCATCGATGGCGAGGTCCGCAACCGCGTCATCGGCGAAACTCTTCACGAATTCGCCAGCCGCAACGACATCTCAAAAGACGAAGTCGCCATCTCCATCGCCGGGCAGAACAGCTTCGCACGATTCATTAAACTGCCCCCCGTCGAGAAGAAACGCATCCCTGAAATCGTCCAGTTCGAGGCCGTCCAGCAGATCCCATTCGACATCAACGAGGTCGAATGGGACTGGCAGATTATGGAAAACCCGGACAGCCCGGACACGGAAGTGGGTATCTTCGCCATCAAGAATGAAATCATCAACGCCACTATGGACCACTTCGCCAGCGAGGGCATGAAGGTCTCCTGTGTGCAGATATCGCCCGTAGCCCTGTACAACTATGCCCTGTACGACATCAAGGACGTCGGAGGGTTCAACGAGAAAGCCACCATTATCCTCGACATGGGCGCCGAGAACACAACGCTTGTCGTCTGCAGCAAGACCGGCATGTGGCAGCGCAGCATTCGCATCGGCGGCAATACCTTCACAGAGGCCATCGCCGACACCTTCAATCTGAGCTTCCAGAAGGCCGAAAAGCTCAAACGCACCGCCCCCGTGTCGAAGTACATGCGGCAGATCTTCACCGCAATGAAGCCCGTCTTCACCGATCTCGGCAGCGAAATTCAGCGTTCCCTGGGCTTCTACAGCAGCAGCGGTCCCGGCCGCGAAAAAGGTTTTGCCAAAATGATCGCCTTGGGCGGCGGCATGAAGCTCCAGGGCCTTGCCAAGTACCTGCAGCAGACGCTGAGCATCCCCGTCGTGAAACCCGACAGCTTCGAACGCCTGTTGCTCAACCCCGCTGTCTCGGCGGCCAAGTTCCACGAAAACGTCTCCGACTTCGGCATCGTTTACGGCCTCGGTGCACAGGTACTCGGCGAAGCAAAGATCGAAGTCAATCTTCTTCCCCGCAAGCTGGCCCGCGCCATGGCATGGCGGCGGAAAAGCCGCATGTTCACCGCCGCGGCTGGCCTTCTGCTCGTTGTCTCCCTCCTGGGCCTGGTCCGGGCCAACATCGATCGCGCACAATACAAGGCAAACGAGGACGTGCGCCGGACCATCCAGGCGACGATTTCCAAGGCCCAGACCGCGCAAAGCAAATTGCAGGAACAGAAGAATCGTGCCGCCCCGAACCTGGAGAAGATCAAGAAGGAAAGCGACAAGCTTGAACACCGTACCGCCGTGCTGGCCGCCTACCAGATGATCCTCGCCTGCCTGCCAAACAGCGAAAACAATCCCGAGCAGGCGGCCCTCTATGAGGCCTTCGCAAAGGGTGATCTGCAGGGCGTCATGGCCGTGCCGCGTTCAGAACGCAAGCAGTTGTTTATAACAAGTCTCAATGTTCAGTACGCCCCCGACCTGAGCCAGGCCAGTCTGGATGTCGCAAGATCCAAGGCCCAGCGCTCAAGCGGGCCGAGTACTTACGGCAGCAGCAGATTGGAGGGCGGCAGGGTCTACAATGAGCCGCTCTACGGTGATTCGTCCGCCGCTGGCTACGGAACGCCCGCCGCGTCCGCGACGACCTCGCCGGACGAGGGGCCGGGCTTTGTCATCGTCGTCGAAGGTTACAGTCCCTATCGCGACCTCGGCGCACTGCTTGATCCGCACAGCGTCGGTGACGACCGGACGAAGTGGGGATTCGTGACTCGCCTCGTCAATATCCAGAAGGTGATGCCCGGCTGCGAATTCGAGCTTTACAAGAAGGACGACATCAAGCACTTCAAGCTTGAAAAAGGCCCCGTCGACCTCACGCAGCGCGACATGCCCGCCGGCATCGGCATCGAAAAAGAGGTTGAACGCGTGCGCCCGCCGGAAGATCCGACTCGGCGGCAGCAGTACGGCGGCTATGACTCGTATCGCTACAGCGACCCAGGCTACGGCGGCGGCGCCAGACTCGATCGAATCTACAATGAACGCGTCCTCATAGACCCCATGACAAATGAAGAAATGAGCAAGGTCTTTAACATCATTACCGCCGAAGACGTCGCCGCCAACCCGAACCTGACCGAAAAGGACCTCGGACGCATCGAGTTCGACAAACTTACGAACGAGCCGTTGTACATTGAGCGTGACAACTGGTTCCGTATCAGTGCCAAATTCCGCTGGAAGAAGGCCCCGCAGATGCCCACAGTGGCGCCTGCCGGCAGCCCGTACATGATGGGACGCGAGGCGTATTATTGACGGTATGAAAGGCCGTCTTCCGAGGCCGCCGTGGAAAGGATCTGGTTATGACTTTCATCAAGAAATATGCGGTTCTTCTCATTCCCGCCGGTATCGTACTGGCGGCAGTAATCTTTATCGCGCTGACGGTGCTGACCAACCGTTCGCTTGCCGCCAACATTCAGAAGGCAAGCGTCGCAGCCGACGGTCAGATCAAACGCCTTCTGCCCGATGCCGTCCCGGTTAACCAGTGGGAAGAGGAAAAGAAGGTGCAGGACGCCCTTGAGCAGGAGGCTGCTGACGTTGTCGAACTCGCAAAGCAATGTTCCATGCGGGAACTCATCAGCTATGGCATCTTTCCCAAACCAACCGACGAATCGCAGCAGGTATTCGACGAATATGCCGCGCGCTACCGCGCAGCCCTTGAGCAGCTCATCCGCGGCATGAATGCGATGGAAGCTCCCAGCGAAATGGAAATCCGATCCGAAATTGGCGAAAGCACCGCCGGCGCCGCCTCCTACAGCGCCTACGGCGCCGCTTCCTCGTCTACCCGCTATCCCAGCACCGTAGCCGGCACTTCACGCACGCAGACCGATACCGCCAGACAGGCGATGATCGACGCCGTTTGTGCCCGGCGTGCCGAGCAGATTGCCGTCTATGCGAATCCCACCGTCTTCGATTGGTATGACTACTGGGCCAACTGGAAATTCTCCGGCAAGGATCAGGCCCTGCTGGACTGTTGGCATGCCCAGGTCGCCTTCTGGATTTACGAAGACGTCGTCGCCACGATCAATGCGCTCAATGCCGGCTCGCCCAATGTGTATGCTTCTCCGGTCAAACGCCTGCTTGGCGTCACCTTTACATACGAGGCGGACTATCCGAAACCTCGTACCAGCGCCGCTTATTACGACAGCACCGGCAGAGCAGGCCGCGGCGCCTATGACGGAGTCGCCTACGGATCCAGCGGCACGCGTTTGCCGGGCGATGCGCCCGAGTACATACGGTTCCCAAGCGGCGGCCAACTCGGCGTTGTACCCTGGACCGCCAGGATCAGTAACGACGACATCGACGTCGTGCACTTCAGCGTCGGAGTCATTACCGCCTCCTCAGCCGTCATGCCCTTCATGAAGGAGCTCTGCCGCGCAAAGCCGCATACCTGGCGCGCCGGCTATAAGGAGAACGGCGCCCAGCAGAACGGCATCCATAATCAGATTACCATCCTTAGCAGTGAAGTGCGGCCCGTCAGTTTGGCGGCTCCGGAAAACGCCAGCTACCGCTACGGCAACGAAGCCGTCGTGCGGCTGAATCTTGTCTGCGAGTATGTGTTCAATCGTGCCGGCTATGACGAAATCAAGCCGGACAAGGTTAAGGAATATCTCGGGCAACTGAAAACCGATGGTCAGACGCCTGCCGGCGGTGCGCCCGGACCGTCCCGAATGCCCGCCCCCACGCGCAGGCGCGAGCCGGCAAGGGGTGTCGGCGCCGATGAATTCTGATCGGCCATCGCCCGAACGAGACAATATGACAGTGACAGTTTGTTGGATGCGGGGAAGCATGCCATGATGAAAAAGAAAAAAGGTAATCTGCTGGAACAGCACGCCGAGAAGATCGTCCTGGGCGTCTCGGTTGTGATCGGTCTGGCGCTGCTGTGGTTTCTCGTGATCGGCAGTCCCAACTCGGTGCAGATTGGCGGCAGAAAATTCGGCGCCGGCGAGGTGGACCGCCAGATCCGAACCAGCGCCGAGAAGCTTGAAGCCAGGCTCAACGAGCCTCCGGCTGCGGCCACTCCCCAGTCCGGCCACAAGGAAACATACGTGGCGAAACTGAACTCGCCGCTGCGCGAGGTCGGCGACTTCAAACTGATCGTTCCGGGGCGCAATCCTGAAGCCCCCGTCGAGGACAGGGAGTATGCCCTGCCGACAGTGCCCCCCGCTACCAATGCCTTCGCCAGGGCCATCCGCGGCACCGCTCATGTCCCGCTTGAAGAAGTAACGCCCGAGATTCCCTACGACAAGGTGCCGACGACCCTTAAAGACATGGACCTCGTCTCCGTCCAGGCCGGCTTCGATGTCGCCGCCTTGTACCGCAACTTCAAACAAAGCTTCATAATGGGCCCCAGTGTCCGATCCGACTGGCGTGATGACGACCTGGCCGCGCCCGTCTTCGCCGCCGCCCAATTGCAGCGTCGCCGCCTGCTTGACGACGGCCGCTGGAGCGACTGGGAGGTTGTCCCCCGTCCCCGGATCGACGCCTACCGCACCCGGCTCGACATCCCGGAGACGACCGACAATCTCAAGTACGACATTTCCATGCAGAAGGCTCAGATCAAGCCCTTCGAAATACAGCAGACCATTCTGCAGCCCCGGCCCTACGACTTTGCTTCCGCCGAGACGGTCTGGCTCACCCCGTCGTTCTATGACGAATACGTGAAAATCCTCGATCGCGAGCAGAAAGAAGCCCTCCGCCAGGAGCGTGAACGCACGCTCGGCACCCGCCGCGAGACGAATGTCGGCTATGAAACCCCCGCCGGCCGTACAGGCACGCGGGCCGCTGAGACCCCCTACGCTGATACCCGCACACGCACGCTTCCCTCTCGCGGCAGGACCAATGAACCGACCACACGCGGACGCGGCACCGCCGCAGGCGCCTACTACGATGAATACATGACCGAAACATCACCCGCCGACCGGCGCCGCCAGCAGCGAACAACCGCTGACGTGATCGCCGACAACACCAAGATTATCATCGACCAGCGAACCTCCCTCGAGACGCTCCAATCGCTCATCTTCTGGGCCCATGATGACACGATCGAGCCGGGCAACACCTACGAATATCGTATCCGCCTCGGCGTCTTCAACCCCATCGCCGGCAGGAATTGGTGCGCACCCCAGGACCGCCAGTACGAAAACCAGGTCATTCTCTGGAGCGAATTTGCACAGGCCCCCGAGCCGGTCGTGATCCCGCCAATGGTCTACTTCTTCCCGACCGAACTGGCGCGCTCCAACGAAAGGGGCGTCACGATCGAAGTCGCCAGGTACCACATGGGCAACTGGCGCAAGCAGGGCTTCGACGTCCGTCCCGGCGAAATGATCGGCAAGCCCGTCGATGTCCAGCCGCAGGTCTCCGCGGCCGATGGCAGGGCCGCCTTTGACGAGTACGAAATGACCCGCGGCACGATGCTGCCCGAAAAGATAGATTTCAGCACGGGTGCCATGCTCGTGGACCTGGTCAGGTCGGATGCCTGGACCGGCCTTCGCGTCGTCCGTTCCGAACTGATCGACGCCCTTTACACGCACGACGGCCTGATCATACAGCACGTCCCCGTCCGCAAGAACAGTTGGACCGCCGACATGAAGGCGCAGTACGCACAGATCGAAGAAGCCGCCGCAAAGACCGTCACCCTCAATACGTCACGCGGTCAGAGCAAAGTCGACGTCTTCAAACCTCGCCCCGCGGCCTATCCCGCCTACGGCGACGGTTATCGCGGCTACGAAGACCGCATCGGCGTGGCGCCGGAGCGCCGGTTGTAAGCAGACGCAAAAAGGTCCGCCTGTGCCTGCTTGTCAGGCCGATTCGCCCACGGCCATGAGTCGCACGGTCGGCGCTGTTTCGCTGTCCGCCTCGAGCACGACGCTCCGGGCTTCGAACGGCATTATGTCGAAATAGTTGTCGCTCAGGCCGACCGGCGTCGGCGTGCTGATCTGTACGTCTTTGACCACCACGTCGCTGCCGAGGGTCAGCAGCCATCGGCCGTCGTCAGCCCGCGCCATCTCCTGCCGTATCGTCGCCTTCGGCCATTCCAGGTACTTGTCCGCAAGATACAGCAGGTGGTTCTCTGCAACCGTCCCGGTGTGCGTGTTCAGCTGCATCCACAACGTCGTTCGTTCAGGATGTTCCGGCCGCATCAGTGCCTTCGGCAGCCGCAGCGGCTCCGTTGCTGAAAACGGTTGCGCCGTGATCGGCAGGTCCACCGCATCGACAATGCGCCCGTCCAGCTCGACAAGCCGGCACGCCAAGGTCCCCACCAGCGGCTCGCCCGCATCGTTGATCACCACCGTGCGCGCAATCTCCACCGGCTCATCCAGGTCCGGCCGCAGCCCGTGCCGCGTCGCAACCGCGATGCAAACCGGCGCAAAGAAACGCCGCGCGTAATAGTACAATGCCTTCTGCCGCCCCCGGTAATCCACCGCCGACCAACTGATCGCCGCGCAGCAGTCGTTATATTGCCAGAACATCGCCCCGCGGTTGATCCCGTTGTGCATCCGCAGGTGCTCGACGTAACGCTTGATCTGCCGTGCCTGTGTCAACTGCGTCAGATATGCGAAACGTTCCAGGTCGCCGGTGCCGCCGAACAGCTCCGACGTATACTGAAACAGCCGTGCATTGCCGTCCAATTGGTAGTTATGCCGCTCCAGGGCTCCGCTGCCGATCCGCAGGTCCCTCCCTCCGCAAAAGCTTCGCAGCGTCTCAGGCTCCGGCAGCGACTGCATCCCGAACTCCGTCACGAATCGCCCAATCCGCTCCTCATCCACGTACTGCCGCCCCGGCCGTCCCCCGCTCCAGATACCCCACTCGTGCACCGTCCCCGATCTGGCGTCGTTCATATCGCGACCCGTGCCGATCGGCGTCGTCGCGATGTAATCCCGCTCGCAGTCCATCTCGGCTAACAGCCCAGGCAGCAGCCGCTGATAGATCGCCTTGCCGTAGAACTTCCGCCCCTTGCCCAATCCTCCCTTCGCATGCAGCCAGTCGATCTCGTTATTACCGCACCACAGCGCCAGGCACGCCCGGCTCCTCAGCCGCCGGATTACCACCGCCGCCTCCGTACGCACCGCATCCAGAAACCACGCGCGGTCCGGATACCACGAGCACGCAAACATGAAGTCCTGCCACACGAGAATCCCCAACTCGTCCGCAAGATCATAGAACTCCTCATTCTCGTAATACCCGCCTCCCCACACGCGAAGCATGTTCATATTCGCCGCCGCCGCCTCCTTCAGCAGCCTGGCATAGTCTTCGCGCCTCTGGCTGCCCGCAAACAGCGTCACCGGTATCCAGTTCGCCCCCCGAACGTACACCGGCCGCTGATTCACCTCCACCGAAAAACTCTCCCCGTGTGCATCCCGCGTCCGATTCACGCGAACCGTCCGAATCCCGCACTTCTTTCTCACCCGGTCGACGCACCGTTCCTCCGCGTACAGCTCCGCCTCCACGTCATACAGGCACGGCTCCCCGTACCCGTTGGGCCACCACAACTGCGGATGTTCGATCCGCAGAATCGTTGACTGCCGCTGTTGTCCCGCCTGAAACGTCAGCGTCTGTTCTATAGCCTCCCCATACCCCCAAAGCCGCAGCACACACCTCAGCGGAAACGCCGCCGCTGCGCCCGCCGTCTGCGTATCAAGCTCCACCGCCACCGCTATGTCCGCCCGCACCTCGCTGCACTCGATCGTCCGCACGTGCACGTCTGCGATCCGCGCCGCCGCCACGCCCTCCAACCGCACAGGCCGAAAAATCCCGCACCCCGGCAGCGCCGGACACCAGTCCCAGCCGAACTGGTAAGCCGCCTTGCGAATATACGAACGGCACGCATGCCCGAAGTAGAAATCCGTCAGCTTGCCGTACCGCTTCATCAGCATCTCCGCGTGCGCCGCCGCGGGATTGAACTTGACCAGCACCCGGTTCTTGCCGGGCCGCACAAGCTCCGTCACGTCGAACCGGTGTCCGATGAACATGTTGTCCGTCTTGCCTATAAGCTTGTCGTTGCACCAGATCTGCGTGATCGTATCCAGTCCGTCGAACACCAGGTCGATCCGGTCGCATCCCAGCAGTTCCGCGTCCGCCTCGAACCGCCTGCGGTAAATCCACGGCTCGTCGCTGATGTGCGCAAAATCCTCCGGCCGCGCATCCAGGTCCGCGCGCGCAATCTGTCCCGCCTCTACCAGGCTCGTATAAATCGAAGATGGAACCCGGGTCGCCATCCAACCCTCACCGTCCAGATCGCGCATCCGGCGCGCATCCGAAGGATACTGGCGAAACTCCCACGGCCCGGTCAAATCCTGAACATGTGCTCCCATGAATCGGCCCTCGCGCCCAAAACGGCGATTATAACCCCGCCGCCAATTCAAATCAATATATATTTGCAAGGTCCGATATTAAGACCGCCTCCAATATCGTTGCTGTAGCCGCCCAACTTTCCGCTTGTCCGTGCCTTTCTCGTTGCGGCAAATATGAAGTAATAGGTAGAATTCGTGTACATTCGTGGCTTTAGTTGCGAAACACCGCCGGGGTAGACGCAGCGCAGGGGAAATGGTATAGTTACCCAACGGCCAAAGTTTGGGTCTGATAAATTTTACCTGTGTGGGCAGGTAGATCTCGCCCTAAGTGCTGCGTTTGCAACGGGTTGAGTGCTGAACTAAGAAATTAGAAAAGAATTTGTGTAAATAATTTGACAATTACCAAACTTGTGCTATAATGTATTTCAAAGGCGATCCTGAGTAAGAACGCCAACAGTGAAGGAGACGGTTATGCAACGCTTTTTGGTCCTGGCAACAGTGGTAGCGGCCTTCGGAGGGCTGGTGAATGCCGAAAATCTGACCTATCGGGATCTCATCAGTCGGCTGACTGACCTGGAGCGTTTGGCCGTGTTGCCCGATCCTGGCGAAAGCTGTGCTCAATGGTCCAGTTATGACCGCGCCAGCGTATGGAACGCCGACACGGGCGAATACGTCAAGTGGGAAGCCAACGGTGACGGCAACGGCTTCATCCGCCTCGAAGGCAAGAACCAGGTCCTCGCCGAAATGGAAGGCCCCGGTGTCATCTGGCGGATCTGGTCGGCCATGCCCCAGGAAGGTCACGTCAAGTTTTATCTCGACGGCGAAGAAACGCCCGCCATCGACCTTCCCTTCATCGGCCTGTTCGACCACAAGAACCCGCCGTTTACACGCCCCGCGCTGGTCCACATGACCGCCCGCGGCCAGAACTGCTATGTGCCGATTCCCTACCAGAAGTCCTGCAGGATTGTCGCGGAGGAAGGCTGGGGCCGGTACTTCCAGTTCACATACACCACCTTCCCCAAGGGCACAAAGGTGCCGACCTTCAGGATGAACCTCTCCGAAGCCGAGTCTAAGGCCCTCGACGAGGCAAACGCCATCCTCTCCCGCGGCGGCCTCGATCCCTGGGACAAGCAGCGCGCCCAGGAATTCATCCAGGCCAGGAAGGCCGTCATCGCGCCCGCCGGCCGCCTCCAGATGACCATCGAAGCCAACGGCAAGCCCCAGGCTATCACCGCGCTCGCTGTCAGGACCGACTTCACCGATAAGGAAGCCGAAGCCGACGGCCTGCGCGAAATGGTTCTGCAGATCACCTGGGACGACGAAACATCGCCCGCTGTCTGGTGCCCCCTGGGCGACTTCTTCGGCACCGCCCCCGGCAAGAATCTTTACAGATCGTTTCCGTTGGGCATGACTGAAGACGTTTATTACAGCAACTGGTATATGCCTTTCGCCAAACGCGCTAAGATCGAAATTATCAACGAAGGCAAGACGCAGCACACCGTAGAACTCGAAGTCACCCGCGCACCGGTCGAGCGGCCGATCGAGCAGTTGGGCCGGTTTCATGCCAAGTGGCACCGCGACGCCTTCATTCCGGAGGATCCCAAACGCTGGCCCGACTGGACAATCCTGAAAACCGAATCCCGCGGCCGATTCTGCGGCGTCATGCTGCATGTCTGGAACCCCAAGGGCGGCCAGTGTCCGCTGGTTCGATGGTGCAATGGCCACTTCTGGTGGGGCGAAGGCGATGAGAAGTTCTTTGTCGACGGCGAGAAGTTCCCCTCGACGTTCGGCACCGGCACCGAAGACTACTTCGGCTATGCCTGGGGCAGCGGCGAACTGTTCGCCAACTGCTACCACAACCAGACCATCAGCATGGGCAACAAGGGCCACATCTCCGTCAACCGCTTCCATGTCGCCGACAACATCCCCTTCCAGACCTCGTTTGAAGGCGTTATCGAAAAGTACTTCCCCAACGACTGGCCCACGCTCTATGCGGCCACAGTCTGGTGGTACCAGGCCGCCGGCACGACCGATCCGTACACGCCGGTGCCCGTTGAAGAACGCACCGGTTATTATGTCAAGCCGCAGATCTTCAAGGTCAAGGACGCAATCGAAGGCGAGACGATGAAGGTCATTTCGAAATCCGCCGGCAACGCCCGACGCCAGGACCTCCAGTCGCACGGCAACTACTGGAGCGACGAGGCGCATCTCTGGTGGACCGATGCCCGCCCGGGTGAAACGCTGGAACTGGTCATCCCCGTCGCCGAGACCGGCACGTACACGGTCACGATGCAGCTCACCAAGGCCATCGATTACGGCATCGTCCAGCTCTATCTCGACGGCAAGCAATTAGGCGCACCCATCGACCTCTTCAACGACGGCGTAGTCGCCACCGGCCCGCTCGACTTCGGCAAACATCAACTCGCAAAAGGCGAACACGTCCTCAAGGTCGAAATCATCGGCGCCAACGAAAAGGCCAAGAAAGCCTACATGTTCGGAATCGACTACCTGAAACTCGCGCCCGCTGAGTAGTATTAGTCCCACGGGCTTTTGAGCCGCCTGCGCAGAAAATGCGCAGATGAAATCTTCCCTGCGGAAGGGAAGCCGGTGTTATAATGGATTGTTATGACGGCGGTGATTCTAAAGCCGAGTACGGATGAGAAGCTGGAGATTCTGAGCACGGATGCGCAGTATGATCTGGCGTGCGCATGCGGGACGCGGGACGGAGAGCATCGGCGACGGGGCGGAAACGGAAAATGGATTTATCCGGTGACGCTGCCCAACGGGGGCACGAGCGTCCTGTTTAAGACGCTGATGAGCAACAACTGTCATAACGACTGCAAATATTGCCCTTTGCGGGCTGAAAATGCGGTTCGGCGGTGCAATCTGGGGGTGGATGAGACGGCGCGGGTGTTTTTGGATTATTTTCGGCGGGGGGAGGTTTTCGGGCTGTTTTTGAGTTCGGGGGTGTGCGGGACGCCGGATGCGACGATGGAGCGGCTAAACGGCGTGGCGCGGCGGCTGCGGCAGCGTTATAAGTATCGCGGTTACATACACTTAAAGGTGATCCCGGGCGCCAGCGACGCGGCGGTTGAGGAGGCGGTGAGTCTGGCGACGGCGGTGTCTTTGAATATCGAGACGCCGGGGGCGAAGTACCTTGCGCAAGTGTCCCAGCGGAAAGACTTTATGGAGGATATCATCCGGCCGATCAAGCTGATCAGCCGGTTGACTGGCAAGGGGATGCGGTATTCGCGGGTCAAGCAGACGACGCAGTTCATCGTGGGGGCGGCCGGGGAGTCTGATGCGGAGATCGTGCGGTACATGGGGGGGCTTTACGGGCGTCTGGGCCTGCAGCGGGTGTATTTCAGTGCCTATCAGCGGGGATTGGGGGATCCTTCGCTGCCGGGGGAGGCGATTGGGGGAGATGGGGCGGCCAAAGGCGGTGATGCGCGGGCAGATGCGGGTGAATGCGGGGTGATTGTCGGTGATCGGGGGGTGTTCGGCGGTGATGAGCGGGGAGATGGGGGTGAAGGTCGGTTATTCGGCAGTGATCGGGGGTCTTGGCGCGGTGATGTTGGAGGATCCGCCGGGCAGATGCGGCTGTTTGCTGATGATGACGGGCAGGGGGGGCGCGACGCATTCATGCGGGAGCATCGGCTGTACCAGGTTGACTTTCTCCTGAGGCGGTACGGGTTCAAGGATGATGAGATCGTGTTTGATGAGGGGGGGCGGCTTTCGTTGGATTGCGATCCGAAGGAGGTGTGGGCGCGGCGGCATCCGGAGGCGTTTCCGGTGGATGTGAATCGGGCGTCGAAGTGGGACTTGCTGCGGGTGCCGGGGTTGGGGCCGCGGGCTGTGGAGCGGATTTTGGAGCGGCGCACGGCCGGACGGGTTAATCGGATTGAGGAGGTCGGGAAGGTGGGGCGGCAACTGATGAAGGCGAGGGAGTATTTGGTTTTTTAGCGGTTAGCAGTTAGCGGTTAGCTAGTAGGAAAGGGCGGGGATTGGGGGGGAAGTCAGCAATTAGGAGTTAGCGGTTGGCTTTCAAGCAGTTGGGGCGGTTTCCTGGTGGTTTGCGGGTGTTTGGGTGCGGGTTTGGGTGTTTTTGGTGTGTTTGGGGAGTTCTTGCGGGGTGGTTAGGTGCCGCCTGGACGTGGCGGGGGATGCGAGTGGGGCGTTGCCAGGTCAGCACCCACTTATACGGCCGGGGTGGGTGTGCTTTTTGGGGCGCTATTTCATAGCGTTATATACAGCGGCCATGCTGCGCGTGCTTTTCTACCGTATGTGGGTAATGGGAGTGTTTTTTTCTGGAAGAAGATTTGCGTGTTGTTCGGGCGGGGGGTATGATAGTGGGGCGAGGGAATCGGGAGTTGGGTTTGGTTTCGATTTGTCGTTGAGAACGGCTAAGGACGCGGGCGATTGGAACTGTGGCTAAGGACGGTTGCAGACGTTTGTATGAGCGACAGAGCACTAGTACCTTAAGTTAACAGCGGTTGTTGTTGAAAGGGAACTCACGTGCGGAGACTGTCTTGTAAATGGCCAGTATGGCTGACTCTTTTCTGTTTCTTACCGCCAGTATTCTACCTGGTCTTTCGGACTGAAGAGGCTGATGATTTTGAGTTCTCAGTAGTTCTACAAGCGGTGGTTGGCGGCGGGCTCATTTCAGTAATGGTATGGCTTGTCTATGGAATCTGTTGTCTTTGTGCGCGCACATGGGTGAGCTGCGAGAATTGCAGGTTTTCAGAAAGTATGCCGGGCGACGAAGAGAGGAGATGCCAAATCAGCGGATATACGTACCCTCCAAGTTACACGTGTAGAAAATCAAAGAAGCCGTAGATTTCACGTCGTGACGCCAAGTTGCTGAAACAGCATTGCGGGATTGAGTTTCAGCGAGGCATGACCAAGCGGTGGATGGAACCTCTTTGGAGAGATGAACCATATGGTAGAAGACGGCGGGCCTATTTGGGAGACGATATTCAGCTTACAACATCGCGCAGATGCCAGCAGACCTTGGTTAGAACTACGTTGTGACAAGGACATGTGGTTGTTTCTGGCGAAGTTCGTGGACGAGATTGACAACGTACCATTCCTGGATGAGAATGATCATGACTTCCTTTTTAGAGGCCAGTCTGATAGCAGATGGACACTGAAGCCGAAACTTCTGAGACTGTGGGACAAGGTCTGTGTGAGATCAACGCACGAAGAGCGCGTGAAGCAGGCAGCGTTAGGCCAGGAATACGATTCGCTTCACTTCTTCCAGAAGAGGGTCGGTTGTGCAGACACCTTCTACCAAAGTTTGGATAGGAAGCTGTCTTTGCACACGTATTGTGAATGGCTTGCAGCTATGCAGCACTACTCAGCACCGACGCGGTTACTTGATTGGTCAACTTCATTCTATGTGGCCTTGTATTTTGCAGTTGCTGACGATTCTGTAGATGGTGCGGTGTGGATTCTTGACGCACAAGCAGTTCGACGCCGGGAGGACAAGTTGATCGAAAAAACGGGTCTGACGGCGGATACGATAAATGACGCTTTAGCATGCCATAAGAGTTATGTTGAATTCGGATTGCGCGTTGCACCTTTGATGGAGATAGTGAGCAATAGTTATAAGACAGACCGCATGATAGCACAGGGGAGTGTCTTTACGATTTCGTATCAACTCTTTCTTGATCATGCGTTTGTAGGATTACCGTTGGAGGAACAAGCGCTTCCTTTGACCAAACTGGTAATCCCAGCGAACGCTAAGAGAAGCATTCGGCGGCGGCTCAGCAAGATAAACGTGTTTGCAGACGTATTGTTTCCTGGCCTTGACGGCATTGGGCGAACGGTCTACGAGAGGATGGCTGTGTACGTAGATCGTTTCGAGGAGGAATTTGAGTAGGCCATGGCGAGATAGTTCGATGGCGCAATGACACCGTGGCGGTTAAGTGGCGCGGGAGTTTGGGCGTGGCGTGGCGGGGGTGGCAGGATGTTTGTTATGGATAGACGAGTAGTGGGGTAGGGGAGGAGTAGAGGTCTGATCATGGGCAAGTTGAATCTGGGGCGTGTCATTCTCGGGTTGTGGCCGGAGATGTTGCGGAGGCCTGCGGGAGCGGTGCTGTTGTGGGGTTGGGTCTTTGTGTTTTGCGGCATTCGAGTCGCTTTGACTGGACTGCTTGTGTATGCCGGTCTGGCGGCCGTGGTGCAGTGGAGGAGAAGGAAGCGACTGCAAATTGCGGCAGCGGACGGTGCAGACAGCGGAATGCGTCTCAAGATGCGATGTGCGTATGGCCTGGCAGGTTTGGGTTTGGTGCTGGCGCTATTCATACTGCGCGGCAGGGACAGCTTTGCCAAAGGGTTCCGCGAGGTCGAAACACTGACGAGAAGTGGTGAGTTTCGCGAGAGTTTTCTTGGTGATCGGGTTTGCAAAAGGGATCGGCCTTTCCTGTCGTCGTTCGGCCCGGGGGCCTGGGCAAAAGCCATTGTCACGCTGGGGCCGAAGCGATTCGTCTGCTGGGAGCAGTTGGACCTCGTGCTGTATGCGGATGACGCCAGTGAGATTGCGAGGAAACCGCTTTTTGAGTTCCTGCCGGAGCCGCTATTGTGGCGGCCCCTGCGTGTATGTTACTCGGATGCGGAAACGGTCTGGTTTATAGCGGGCAAAAAGCACAGCGATGAAGCATTCTATGCGCATGGGGTACTCAAGGTCTCCGTGGGCGACGCGGAGATAAGCGGCAAGACGTACGAGATAGATCGATTCTCGTCCGTTGCGGTCGATGCGCCCCGCGACAGGGTTTTCGTTTTCCGCGATTTGGATTTGCAGTGTGTTGACGTTTACAACATGAATTTCAGTGAACGTGTCAGGAGCCCGTTGGCGACACGCTACGATTCTTTCTTCGCGAGGTGCGGTCCTTCGGGCCGTTTCATCTATCTGGATGCAATGGGGCCGGGCCTCGGCAAGGGAGGGTCGGTTCTATTCAATTGCGAGGAGAAGAAGATCGTCGGTCGGATCGGCGGGCAGGCTTCTGGCTGGATGTCGGACGGGCGTATTCTGGTCGTGAGAGGGGGCACGCTGGGTATGTACGATCCGGACACCGGCCGGCATGAGAAGATTTTCGAGTGCGGTGTGCTGTCACATTCAATTCGCGCGGCGGTCGGGGCGGATGGATCGTTTTTACGTTTCAGTTTCGTGAGTTGGAGCGCGTTAAGTGGAAGGGCGGATCATGAGATATGGGTCGACGTTCGGGAAAAGGAGTATGTACGCCAGCGGCGCACGGCCCAGGAGGAGGAGATTCTTTAGTGGGGGCGGCGATGGGAATTATGGGAAGTATGGGAATGATGGGAGCTATGGACGTCGTGGACGGGTGGACGGGGTGGAACATTGGTGGACGACGTGGACGGGTGGGGAGTGGGCGAGTGTCGGTGTGGGGATGCAGGCTGCGGGTGGGGGGTGTGTGGCTGGGGGAGGATTTGAAATTTGAGATTGGATATTTGAGAAGAGGTGGGCGGTGATGGGGGTGGATGCTGGCGACACATGGGCCGGAGACGGGCGGTGCGGGATGTGGGGCGAGGAGAATTTCGAATAACGAATTCGAATGACGAATTTCGAAGTGGGTTTGGGCGGGGCTGATGGGAATTATGGGAAGTATGGGAGTTATGGATTTGGTGGACGTTGGACGGGGTGGACATTGGTGGACGACGTGGACGGGTGGGGAGTGGGCGAGTGTCGGTGTGGGGATGCAGGCTGCGGGTGGGGGTGCGTGGCTGGGGGGAGGATTTGAAATTTGAGATTGGATATTTGAGAAGAGGTGGGCGGTGACGTGGCGGGCGACACACGGTGCGCGATGTGTGGGGCGGGAATTGAAGGTACCTGGTACGTTTTTTGCTGACAGGGTTTTTGTGGGGTTCTGTTGGCTTGGGCGGGCGTGTTTTTTTTGGGGAGGGCGGGGGTGATGTCAAAAAAAGTACCAGGTACCCTTGGCGCGTGGGCGGCGGTGCGCTTGGGCTACCCGCCGCACTTGCGTGGCAACCCGCCGCACTTCCGTGCGGGGGCTAAGCTTGCGTTTGGCTGGACGGGCGAGGGGGTAGACGTAGTGGGCCGCGGTGGTGAGAAACCCGCCGCACTTCCGTGGCAACCCGCCGCACTTCCGTGCGGGGGCTAACTTGCGTTTGGCGGGGCGGGGTGGTAGGATAGGCGAGAGAAGGCATAGACGAGTAGAAGTAGATGAGTAGACGAGAGGATAGGATGAGAGTTTTTTTTGTGACTTGTTTTTTGTTGGTGGTTTGTGGTTTTTGTTTTGGTGGGAATCCTTTGTTCGAGGGGTGGTATGCGGATCCGGAGGGGATGATTATTGGGGATGAGTACTGGGTGTTTCCGACGTATTCGGCGCCTTATGATGAGCAGCTTCATTTTGATGCGTTTTCTTCGAAGGACCTGGTGACGTGGGTGAAGCATGAGCGGATTATCGATAAGGGGGGGATTTCGTGGCTGCGGCGGGCTTTGTGGGCGCCGGCGGTTGTGGAGAAGGGGGGGAAGTTCTATTTGTTCTTTGGGGCGAACGACGTGCATGAGGGGGAGATCGGGGGGATCGGGGTTGCGGTTGCGGATCGGCCGGGCGGGCCGTACAAGGATATGTTGGGCAGGCCGCTGATCGGGCGGATTCATAATGGGGCGCAGCCGATCGATCAGTTTGTGTTTCTGGATAAGGACGGGCAGTATTATATGATTTACGGGGGGTGGGGGCACTGCAATATTGCGCGGCTGAAGGAGGACTTTACGGGGTTTTTGCCGTTTGCGGATGGTGTGACGTTCAAGGAGATTACGCCGCGGGGGTATGTGGAGGGGCCGGTGATGTTTTTGCGGGAGGGGAAGTATTACTTTATGTGGTCGGAAGGGGGATGGGGCGGGCCGAACTACAGCGTGGCGTATGCGATTGCGGATTCGCCGATGGGGCCTTTTGAGCGGATCGGGAAGGTCTTGCAGCAGGATGCGGCGGTGGCGACGGGGGCGGGGCATCATTCGGTGATTCACGATGCCGGGGCGGATATCTGGTATGCGGTTTACCATCGGCGGCCGTTGGGGGAGAGGGCTGCGAATCATCGGGTGACGTGTATGGACCGGATGTACTTTGATGAGAATGGATTCATTAAGCCGATTAAGATTACGCATGAGGGGGTGGAGAAGCGGGTGCTGGGTGTCTCCAACTGAAACTGGGGGTAAAAAGTCGACTGGTGGGCACAACTTCCCATTGTAGAAGGTGTCGCCGGCTAAAAGTGGGGGTAAAACGTCGATTTGTTTTGGTCGATGGTATTTTGAGCGGGAGGGCGGGACAAAATTTTCTCACTTCCGTATTTTGTGCTTGAAATATTGTCGGGTTTGTGTAGACTTTTGTGTTCCCGTGGGTGGGATTAAGTAGAGAGTGTTTTTCAAGAGGAAATTCAGGTAGCAGAAGGTTGCGATAGTCTATGATTAAGGTGAAGTCACGTGCGGGCGAGTCGGTTCAGCAGATGGTCAAGCGCTTCAAGAAGATGTGCGAGAAGGAAGGGCTGATCCGTGATATCAAGCGGAACAGCTATTACGAGAAGCCGTCTGAGAAGAATCGTCGCAAGCGGCGGAAGTCGCAGCGCATGGCTTCGCTCATGAGCCGCTGACCGGCTTTGTGAGTTTTTGCTGCATTTATCCGGGCGAGTCTGGCCGCGGCGGGGCCGGCTTGTCCGGAGTTTTTTTGCGCTTGCTTTGCCGCTGAGGACACAGAGGGCGCCGGGGAAGGATGTCCTTAGTTTTTTCGGCTGATGGTGCGGGAGCAGGCGGGGCAGGTTGTCTGGGCTGCGTTTGAGGGGATTGTTACGATCTGGCCGCAGGGGCAGAGGATCGGATCGGGGGTGTTTTGTTTGGCGGCGGGCGGGACCGGGGCGACGGGTAAGTCGGCCTGGGCATCCTGGGCCTGTTCTTTCGGGCGGCGGGCGGACCATGAGTGCTCCCAGGCGGGGTCGGGAGGGTCATGCCTGGAGAAGACCTGGAGGAGGGTGTAGTCGTCGTCATAGAGATTGGCGATGCGCAGCTTGATGAGAAGGAGTGCGGTGATGAGGCCGGCGAGGAGGAAGGCGGGGTGGGCGATGAGTGAGGGCGTCCAGCCGAAGAAGGCGACGAACAGGGCGTCGAGGAGCATCCAGCCGATTATGCCCCAGAAGCCGGAGACGGAGAAGGTGGTCCACGGGGGGATGAGGAAGAGGCAGTCGATGGGGTGGGTGGGCCAGTATGCGAGATACATGCCGGTGATGGCGCTGATGGCGCAGCCAACGGGCCAGAGCACTGCATTTCGGCACAAGACGTTGATGAGGGCGGCGGCGAGGGCGAAGGCAATGAGGAGGGCGACGTAGGGCATGTTGCCGACTTTGGAGCAGACGGCCTTGCCGAAGAACCAGAGGATAATGAAGCCGGATAGCAAGTAAGCGAACACCAGCAGCGGCGGAAGCAAAAAGAAGAGATAGAGGCCGCCTATATCCAAGAGGGCGATGCTTGGCGCATGGCCGGCCAGGAGCAGCCAGAAGGAGGCGGCGACGACGGCGGGGAAGGTGATCCAGGCGAGCCAGGGGCGGCGGTCGTAGGTGATGTCGGTTGAGTACATCAGGAACATGCGATTGCTCCGGGTTCTCGGTTTGCGGGCCGACTGTATAGACTACGGGACCAGTGTAAATGTTACAGGAAAATGCTGAATGTGGGTAGCAGAATTTGGCATTCAAAATGCGGGTGGGAGGTGGTATGCTGGTGAGATTGCTTCGTCGCTGCGCGACTCGCAATGACAGTGGCGTGAGGGGGGAGTGGTTTCTGTTGGCGCGGGACGCACAGGGTGTTGCGAGTGGCGAGGCTGCTTTGGCGGCGCGACCAGCCCGTAGGGGACTGGCTGCCGCGGTGGGCAAGCCCAGTCACTTGCGCTGCGCTCCAGTGACTGCCACCCTCTATCATGGCTGTGGTCAGTGGCGTGAGGAGGGGAAACCTTGTGGGGGGTGGGGCGTAGGAGAGGGGAATATCGAGTGTTGAATGGTAAACGGTGAATGATGAAGGCTCCTGTTTAAGGGCGTGGGAGTTGGCAGGTATTTCGGGTATGGATGGTTTCAGGTTGAAGAGCGGGTATGAGCCTCGTGGGGATCAGCCGGCGGCGATTGCGCGGCTGGTGGCGGGGCTTGAGGAGGGGAAGCGGTTTCAGACCTTGTTGGGCGTGACGGGCAGCGGCAAGACGTTTACGATGGCCAACGTGATAGCGAGGATGAACCGGCCGGCGCTGGTGATTTCGCACAACAAGACGTTGGCGGCCCAGTTGTACGAGGAGTTCAAGGAGCTTTTTCCGGAGAACGCGGTCGAGTATTTTGTGAGCTACTACGATTACTACCAGCCGGAGGCGTACATTCCGCAGCGGGATATTTATATCGAGAAGGATGCGGCAAGGAACGACGAGCTGGACCGGCTGCGGCTGTCGACGACGACGAGCCTGATGTCGCGGCGGGACGTGGTGATCGTGGCGAGCGTGTCGTGCATCTTCGGGTTGGGTTCGCCGGAGGATTACGAGGCGAGCGTGGTGGGGGTGCGCGTGGGGGATACGATTGAGCGGAACGAGCTGTTGGGGCGGCTGGCGGATATTCAGTACGAGCGGAACGATTTCGAGTTTGCGCGGGGGCGGTTTCGCGTGCGGGGGGACGTGGTGGAGCTGTGGCCGTCGTATGAGTCGTTCGGGGTGCGGTTGGAGTTCTTCGGGGAGGAGGTGGAGCGGATCTGCTATATCAATCCCACGAGTTCGGAGGTGTTGGCGGAGGAGCGGCAGATCTTTGTGTATCCGGCGAAGCATTATGTTCTGCCGGCGGAGCGGATCGAGGCGGCGGTGGCGAGCATCGGGGAGGAGCTTGAGCATAGGCTGATGCAATTGCGGCATGAGGGCAAGCTGTTGGAGGCGCAGCGTCTGGAGGCGCGGACGCGGTACGACATGGAGATGATTCGGGAGGTGGGGTACTGCAGCGGGATAGAGAATTATGCGCGGCATATGGCGGGTCTGAAGCCGGGCGCCAGGCCGTACACGCTGATCGATTATTTTCCGGAGGATTTTCTGCTGTTCATCGATGAGTCACACGTGACGATTCCGCAGTTGCGGGGGATGTGGGCGGGGGACCACAGCCGCAAGACGGTGCTGGTGGAGCACGGGTTTCGGCTGCCGTCGGCGCTGGATAACCGGCCGCTGCGGTTCGAGGAGTTCGAGGAGCGGTGGAAGCAGGTGGTGTTTGTGTCGGCGACGCCTGGGCCGTACGAGATGGAGCTTTGCGGGGGTGAGGTGGTGGAGCAGATCATCCGGCCGACGGGGCTGGTCGATCCGGAGATCTTTGTGTGGCCGGCCAGCGAGCAGGTGCAGCACCTGATGGGGGAGATCGAGGCGCGTGTTGCGGCGGGGGAGCGGGTGCTGGTGACGACGTTGACGAAGCGGCTGGCGGAGGATCTGTCGAGCTACCTGGCGAAGAAGGGGTTCCGGTGCAGGTATCTGCACAGTGAGATTCAGACCTTGGAGCGGGTGGAGATCCTGCGTGATCTTCGGTCGGGCGAGTTCGACGTGCTGGTGGGGATCAACCTGCTGCGCGAGGGGCTGGACCTGCCGGAGGTTTCGTTGGTGGCGATTCTGGATGCAGATAAGGAGGGGTTCCTGCGGTCGGAGACGTCGCTGATTCAGACGATCGGGCGGACGGCGAGGAACGTCAATGCGCGGGTGGTGCTGTATGCGGATCGTGTGACGGAGTCGATGCAAAAAGCTATTGACGAAACGAATCGACGTCGTAAAATTCAATTGGCCTACAATGCCGAGCATGGAATCACCCCGGAGACGATTCGCAAGGAGATCAAGCGCGGTCTGGCGGACGAGCTGAAGGCGCGGAAGATTGCGCAGGAGGCGGTGAGCATGGAGGGCGAAGAGTTCGACCGGGTGGAGCTGGCGGCGGAGCTGGAGCGGGAGATGTTAGCGGCCGCGGATGCTTTGGATTTCGAGCGTGCGGCGATATTGCGGGATCGGTTGGCGGAATTGAAGGAGATGCCGGAGTTGGCTGCGCGGCCGCGGGGCGGCAAGGCTCATGGCAAGCGGCGGCGTTAGGTTCCGTCGGCAGGTTTCGCAGATGGCGAAGTTGTTCTGACTACTAAGGCGAGACGATGAAGAATGGCAAACTGGATATAGATCAGGTTCGGCCGCTGATCGAGCTGGCGGTGCAGGAAGATTTCGGGGGTGGGGATCCGACGACCGAGATTACGACGCCGCCTCATGTGATGGCGACGGCTGATATTGTGACGCGCGAGGATATCGTCGTGTGCGGGATGGAGGTGGTGAGGGAGGTTCTGAAGCGGTACGACGAGCGGCTGAAGCTGCGGGTGCTGATCGAGGACGGGCAGCGGGCGGACGTGACGGATCGGTTGGGGGTGATCTCGGGGCCGCTGCGGTCGATACTGAGTTCGGAGCGGGTGGTGCTGAACTTTTTGCAGCGGTTGTGCGGGATCAGCACGTGCACGCGGCGGTACGTCAACGCGGTGAAGGGGACGGGGGCGAAGATCTACGACACGCGCAAGACGATGCCGGGGTGGCGGTACCTTGAGAAGTACGCGGTGCGGTGCGGGGGCGGGCATAATCACCGGATGAGCCTTGCCGACGCGGTGATGTTCAAGGACAACCATGTGGCGGAATTAGGATCGCAACTGAGGTTGAAGCTGAAGAAGCTGGTGGCGGAGGCGCGGCAGCGGAAGGGCGTGAAGTTCGTCGTGGTCGAGGTTGATCACGTGGACAACCAGTTGGATCGCATTTTGACGATCCCTGGAATCGATGTGATCCTGTTGGACAATATGGGGCAGTGGCAATTGAAGCATGCCGTTGAGATGCGCAACCGGATGTGCGGCAAGCGGCCGCTGTTGGAGGCCAGCGGAGGGGTGACGCTGAATAACGTGCTGGCGATTGCGCGGTGCGGTGTGGATCGGATCGCGGTGGGGGCGATTACTCATTCTGCGGTGGCGGTGGATATCGGGATTGATATGCCCGGCAGGGGGGGCTTAGAGCACTGAGCAAAGCTGCGGTACGAATTCTATCTTAGCGCTGGCTGGGAGGGATTACGCTGATTGGCGACATCCGAAACGCTCATTTCGAAATATCAGGCAGTTTTCAAGAATCGGATTTCGGATCTCAAAACGTCGATAAGTCAGCACGGGTGTGGGAGCGGGGGTGAGGCCGGGTCCGGAATGTCAGCCTCGCAATTGTGAATCGGGTTGTGGATCGGAGATTCAGAACACTCTGAGTGTGCCGGAGGGGATGGTTTCGGGGCACTGGTGTTATGGGCGCGTTTGCGGGGCTGGATGTTGATGTGATCAAGGCTCGGCTGGCCGGCCGCGTGGTCGGGCGACAGGTGGTGGTGTACAAGTCCACTTCGAGCACGAATGACGCTGCATGGCAGTTTGCGACCAATGCGGCCAACCACGGTGTGTGTGTTTTTGCGGAGTCACAGGAGGCGGGTCGCGGCCGGCAGGGACGGCGGTGGATAAGCCCGCCGGGGGAGAGCATTCTCTGTTCCATCCTGCTGCTGGATCTGCCGGTGGAGTCGGAGATGGTGACGCTGGCGACGGCGGTTGCGGTTGCGGAGGCGGTGGACGGGTACGTGCGGGGTGTGACGCAGATCAAGTGGCCCAACGATATCTGTGTGGAGGGGCGCAAGGCGGCGGGGATTCTGGTGGAGTCGCGGCCGGAGAGGCGGGCGCCGTCGGAGCGGGGGGAGAGGTCGGGGCGGCCGGGACGGGATTTCGTGGTGGGCATCGGGATCAACTGTCATCAGGATGCGGCTTTTTTTGCGGGGGCTGACCTGCGAGCGGAGGCAACGAGCATCGATCTGGAGGGGGCGGGGTGTGTGGATCGCAATATGTTGGCGGCGGACGTGCTGAACGCGGTGGATCGGTGGATTACTGCGGCGGCGCTGAAGCCGGAGGCGGTGATTGCACGGTGGAAGGAGCGGAGCCGGCTGTTGGGGACGCGGGTTGTGCTGGATTACGATCAGCGGCGATTTGCCGGGCAGTGCGTGGGGGTGGATCCGGTGAAGGGGCTCGTCGTGCAGTTGGAGAGCGGGGGGGTGCGGATGTTCGATGCGGCACACACTACTATGGTGCGGCAGATGACCCTCGATTGATTTTCGAGTTTCAATCTTCCATTGCCTTTCGGCGGGTTGCGTATCGGGGCGGCGCGGGGCAGGTGTTCAACTTCTCATTGATTCCTGCACGGACTGCTGCTAATTCAACCACGAAGGGCACGAAGAACCACGAAGAGTTCAATTCCTCATTGCTTCCTGTACCGGCTGCTGCAGCGATTGCGAAGCATGAGTGCGCCCAAGGCGGTGAGGAGTAGGGTGGACGGCTCGGGGATTGTGGCGATCCAGCCTTCTTCGAAGCCAAGCGGGTTGAAGCCGTTGCCGACAATGGTCAGGCCGTCGTCGCTGATTCCGGTTGCACTTGTGAGTCTCCAGCCGGCGAGGTCCAGACCATAGTCGTTTTCCAGTATGTCCTGGATGAGCCTGATTCCACTCTGTACTGTCCAGATGTAGGCTGCATGTTCCTGGCGATTCATGATGTCATCAAAGAGAGTTCCGACCACTATGGAGCCGTCGTATGAGATGTCCAGGGCATGGTTCGAGACGAAGCCGTCGATTGTTCCCAGGTATGTATAGCCGCCTTCAGGCGTCCAGACGAAAGAATCGTCGTACGGCAGCTCGCCGAAGAAAGAACGCGCCCCCATAATTGTGCTGCCGTCGCCGGACAACGCCATTGCACCCCGGACGGTTTCCTGGAATCCAGATTCGCTGCTCCATATCATAGACGGCATGCCGGTAATGAGCACAGTGGCGAGATCGGCAGAGGCTTCAACAGTCTGCATGATCCTCGGGGTAAATGACGGACGGAATGTCGAGGGGGATGCCTGATCGTCCAAACTCCAGAATACCAAGTCGCCATATCCGTAGGACAGCAAGTCCGTGTTGCCCGCCAGGCCGGCGACTGTTCGGCGTCGGCTGAGACGGCGAACGCGCAGGTGGAGGAATAAATGTAATGGGGGTCTTCAGGCAGTGGCAACTCGGTCATACCTGCCGTCTTTGTCCAGGCGCAGGCCCTGTGGACAGGTTTTCCTGTGCTGTCCGTTGTGTAGCTTGTGCCCACTATCACTGAGCCGTCGTAAGAAGCATCGAAAGCGTAACTGCCCGCCTGGCCGCCGGGCAGATCCCCAAGGCTCTGAATGCCTTCTGACGCCGTCCACCTGAAGGCCAACAAGCCGTCCGAAGTGTGACTTGAGCCGTACGCTACTGAGCCATCGTCAGAGACGCCCGAGCACTCGCTGAGGGGCCACTGGATGCTGCTATCGAGACAGCCGAGACCTTGAAAGGTTGCAGCGCCGGCCTGGGCGCAAATGATGGATAGTGCGAGGATCGCCGCGTGTGTTCTCGTGTTCATAGAACCCCCTCCTTTCTGTTCCATTCCGGTACACGATTCATCCGAAACAACTTTACGGAAACAGGGCAGCGATGTCAAGTGTTTTCAGGTCGAATTTGTTGCCCGGCGTGAGTTCTCTGCCCCGCCCCGGAACTGCCGGGTTGTCGATTGGGGGGAGAAGGCTTGTGCCTTCGAGATGTCGGGCGGGTGTGTTCAACCTGACCTGGTTGACTGTCTGGAACGTCTTGCCGATGTGTTATTGTTTGCTTTTGTTCGATTCAGGTCCTGGGGCGGAAATGGGGTTTTGTTGGGCGGCTCGGCACGCTATAGTAATCTGAAATTACCGATTTGATAACTCGGGGGGAGTCTGGATCTGGGCTGTCACGTTGATGGCCCAGCAGGATACCGGGTTTGGGTCATGGTCAAGATGACCATGCCATGTTTTTTTGGAGAGAGATATGGCGGCGTATGATGTTGTGGTGATTGGCGGTGGACCGGGGGGTTATGCGGCCGGGATTCGGTGTGCACAGAAGGGGGCGTCGGTTGCGCTGGTGGAGAAGGCGGAGATGGGAGGGACGTGTCTGAACACGGGGTGTATTCCTTCAAAGGCTCTGCTGGCTTCGGTGCATTTTCTGACCATGGCCAGGCACGCCAACCTGATGGGGCTGGAGATTTCCGGGGAGATGAAGGTTAACTGGGGAAAGATGCAGGCTCGCAAGGATGCGATTGTGGCGGGGTTTCGCAAGGGCGTGACGGGCCTTGTGCAGAGCAACGGGATCAGGATCCACGCGGGGCGGGGGATTGTTCGGCCGGGCGGGAAGGTGACGGTTGAGACGGCTGACGGTGCGGAGGAGATCGAGGCGAAGAAGGTGATCCTGGCGACGGGGTCCGTGCCGATCGAGATCGGGGCGTTTCCGTTCGACGGAAAGACGATTATCAGCAGTACGGAGGCGCTTTCGCTTTCGGCGATTCCGGCGTCGATGGTGATCATCGGCGGCGGTGTGATCGGCTGCGAGATGGCGTGCGTGTATGCGGCGGTGGGGTGCAAGGTGACGATTGTGGAGGCGCTGGAGAGTCTCCTGCCGGGCGAGGATGCGTGGGCGGGGATGCTGTTAGCGAAGGAACTGAAGAAGTTGGGTATCGAGTCGATGGTGGGGCAGAAGGTGACAGGCGTTGCGGTCAGCGGCGGGGCGGCGAAGGTGTCGTTGGCCGGCGGGCAGGTTCTGGATGCAGAGAAGGTCCTGGTTGCGGTGGGGCGGCGGGCGGTTTGCGATAAAGAGACGATTGATGCGCTTGGGCTGGAGATGGAGGGACCGGCGATCAAGGTGAATGCGAAGATGGAGACGAGCGCGGCGGGGGTGTACGCAATCGGGGACGCGGTAGGAACGACGTACCTGGCGCATGGGGCGTTTGCGGAGGCGGAGGTTGCGGCGGCGAATGCATGCGGGGGCGATGAGGAGATGGGGCCGTACTACCTTGTGCCGCGGGCGGTGTACACGTTTCCGGAGGTGGCGTCGGTGGGGAGAAGCGAGAAGAAGTGCGCGGTGTTGGGGATTTCAACGTACGTGGGCAAGGCGAACTTTCGGTCCAACGGGCGGAGCGTTGCGCACAACGAGGGCGTGGGTGAGGTGCGGGTGATTCGCAATACGGCCGACGATCGGGTGGTGGGCGTGACGATGGTGGGGGCGACGGTGACGGAGATGCTTGCGGCGGCGCGGGCGCTGATCGGGAGCAAGGAGAAGATCACGGAGGTATGCTTCCCGCATCCGACGGTGTCGGAGGTTTTGAAGGAGGCGTGGGAGGATGCGTATGGGATCAGTCTGCATGTACCGCCAAGGAGGTAAGGCTGGAAATCCGAAATTCTAATTTCGAAATTCTAAACAAATCTGAAATACAAATCCGAAATACGAATTGCGAAATTCTAAACAATGTCAAAATTCGAATTACGAATTTCAAAACGGTGGTATGGTGTGAAGGGTGAGATTGTTTCACCGCCCTCGCCATGACACGGAGGGTGGGGTTTGCGGCGCGACAGAGGTGGTGTGATGGGAAAGTGGCTGGTTTATGCCTGGGTGTGCCTCGGGCTGGTGGCGGTTTTGACGCTGGCGGGGGCTGCCGAGGCGGACTGGCCCCAGTTTCGGGGGCCGTTCGGGAATGGTCATGCCTCATCGGAGTCGGTTGGTCTGCCGGTGCGGTGGAGTGAGGGGGAGAATGTGCGATGGAAGGTGGGGATTCCGTGTCGGGGGTGGTCGACGCCGGTAGTGATGGCGGGGCGGGTGTGGCTGACGACGGCGACGATGGAGGGGCACGATTTCTTCGTGATCTGTGTGGATGCGGAGACGGGGGAGATTCTGCTCAATAAACGGCTGTTTCACTGGGATGAGCCGGAGCCGTTGGGGAACCCGGTCAATGGTTATGCGTCGCCGTCGTGTGCGCTTGAGGCGGGGCGGGTGTACGTACACTTCGGCAGTTACGGGACGGCGTGTCTGGATACGGCGACGTTCGAGGTTATCTGGGAGCGGACGGATTTGCCATGCCGGCATTATCGCGGGCCGGGGTCTTCGGTGATTGTGTACAAAGACGTGCTGATCGTGACGATGGACGGCGTGGACGTGCAGTATCTTGTCGGGCTGGACAAGAATACGGGACGGACGGTTTGGAAGACGGACCGGACGACGGAGTGGAACGATCTGGATGAGGATGGCAGGCCGAAGGATGAAGGCGATCTGCGGAAGGCGTATTCGACGCCGCTGATTGTTGACGTGGACGGGGCGGTGCAGATGATCAGCCTGGGGGCGCGGTCGGGGTACGCTTATGACCCGCGGGACGGGCGTGAGATCTGGAAGGTGCGGTACGAGGGGTTTTCGACGGCGGCGTGTCCGGTGTATGCGGATGGCGTGGTGTATCTCCTGACGGGGTTCGGGCGGACGGAGCTGTATGCGGTGGCGGCCGACGGGAGGGGGGATGTGACGGATACACATATCCGGTGGACGGCGAAGAAGACGTTGCCGCAGACGCCGTCGCCGCTGCTGGTGGACGGGCTGCTTTACACGGTGAGCGATGCGGGGATGTTGGTGTGCTTCGATACGGCGACGGGGCAGGAGCTTTGGAAAGAGCGGCTCAAGGGCAAGCAGACGGCATCGCCGGTGTATGCCGACGGGCGGGTGTATGTTTTCGATCAGGATGGCAACGGGACCGTGTTTCGGCCGGGGCGGCGGTATGAGCACCTGGCGACGAACAGGCTTGATGGGGGGTGCATGGCGTCGCCGGCGATTTCAGGGCGGGCACTGTTTGTGAGGACGCGGGGGCACCTGTACCGGATCGAGGCACGTTCTGAAAACTGACTTGACGGGCAATTTTGCTGCCACATTGTCGACTCGTGAGATCTGATTGCGTCTTGTTGACTTTTGGGGTTGCGGCGGGTAAAGTGTTTGGGCGGACGTGCGGCGGCTTTGGGCCTGCTGCAGGCGGAGAGAGGTTTTTTTCCTCTGAGGGTTCGAATCCTGGGAATTGGAGAAAGGGTGGCAGCATGAAAGGGCTCATCTTTTTTGTTTCGTTGGTGATTTTGTGGGCGGGGTGTTTTGTCGGGGCGGCGGTGGTGACTTTTCCGGTGCCGGAGCTGGAAGGATTAGTGGGCGGATACGAATCGGCGGAGGTTGTGACGGTGAACCTGGGGGTGGCGTTTACGGAGATTCACTCGGTTCGGATTGCGTGCTGGGGGAGTATCAGTCCGGGACTGGGATGCGGGGACGGCGTGGAGCGGCCCGTGTTTCCGTACTATCAGATCCCGGGGCTCATCGAGTTTGTGGTGGAGCGTCCGGCGGGCGGGTCAAACATCACGACGGTCGGGCCTTACGATGGGGGATTCATGGTCGAGCAGGCGTTCGAGGGCGGCGACTGGGATGTGCTGTTGGACGGGCAGGTGGAGTTGAAGTGTTACCTGACGACGAATCTGGTCGTGCCGGGCGGGCTGACACTGGTTCGGCCGACGGGGCAGATCTATGAGGCGACGCTGATTGTGGAGGGGGAGATCGACGGCGGGATGCTTCTGGCGGATGAGGTGGGGCAGGCGTACTTGATGGCCGGGTCGATGCATGTGATTACGTGGTCGGATCCGCGGGGCGCGGGGGACTGCAGCGGGAGTTATCATCTCGATTACTCGGTGGACGGCGGCGAGAGCTGGATTGCGATTACGGAGATGCCGGTTACCGGGGCGTGTTCGTACGAGTGGCTTGTGCCGGAGGTGGATTCGGATGCGTGCAGGATCCGGGTTTCGGATGCGAGTTCGCCATGGGTGGGCGATACGACGGATGAGTTGTTCGTGATCTATCAGTGCCAGATGCCGTGGGGGGATTTTGACGGGAGCTGCTATATCGACTTCAGTGACTTTGCGATCTTTGCCGTGGGGTGGGGCGAAGGGGCGTTTGGTCTGGACATTCTGGTGTGGGTGGCGGATTGGTGGTTAGCTTGCGGGAATCCGTTTGATCCGATGTGCGTGTATGGTGTGGAGTAGTTTCAAGCCGCGAATCGGCACGATCTTCACGAATCTCATTTTCAGTAACGGATGGATATCATGAAATTGCAGAGAATGAGTCGGCGGGGGTTTTTGCGCGGGGCGGCGGGGGCGTTTGCGCTTCCGTATGTTGTGCCAGGGTCGGTGTTCGGGCAGAACGCGCCGAGCGAGCGGGTTGTGATGGGGATCATCGGGGCCGGGGGGATGGGCACCAATGACATGATGGCGTTTCTGGCGAATGCGGATGTGCAGGTGGTGGCGGTGTGCGATCCGGAGACGGGAAGCGACGGGTACGGGCACTGGTACAACAAGGGGGGGTGGTTGGGGCGGGAGCCGGCGATTGAGCGGGTGAATACGCATTATGCCAAGGCGCGTGAGGCGGGGACGTACAAAGGGTGCGACGGGTACGTGGATTTTCGGGAGGTGATCGGGCGGAAGGATATCGATGCGGTGGTGGTTGCGACGCCGGACCACTGGCATGCGATTCCGGCGATTGCGGCGGCCCGGGCGGGCAAGCATATTTATTGCGAGAAGCCGCTGACGCTGACGGTGGCGGAGGGGCGGGCCGTGGTGCGGGCGGCGGAGCGGGCCAACGTGGTGTTTCAGACGGGGACGCATCACCGGTCGGCGGATGGGCATCTGCGGCAGGTGTGCGAGTTGGTGCGGAACGGGCGGATCGGGGAGGTGAAGCGGGTGATTTCGCACATCGGGCCGAACAACCGGACGTCGACGGCACAGAAGGGTGACTCGATGCCGGTTCCGAAGGGGTTCGACTGGCCGATGTGGTTAGGGCCGGCGCCGCTGGTTCCGTATCATCGGGACCGGACGCATTATACGTTCCGGTTCGTGCAGGATTATTCGGGGGGGCAGACGACGAACCTGGGGGTGCATGCGCTGGATATCGTGCAGTGGGCGCTGGGGACGGATCGAACGGGGCCGGTGGAGTTTGAGGATGCGGGGTCGGAGTGGCCGACGGACGGGCTGTTCGATACGGCGACGAGGGTGGCGTTTCGGGCCAGGTATGCCAGCGGGGTGGAGCTGATCTGCGAGACGAGCAACGATCCGGTGATTGCGCGGTTCGAGGGGACGGAGGGGACGATCGCGGCGACGTACAAGTCGTTTACGACCACGCCCGCGGGTTTGAAGGATTCGGTCATCGGGCCCAACGAGATTCGGCTGTATAAGAGCAACGATCATCATCGCAACTTTCTGGACTGCATCAAGAACCGGGCGGAGACGATTACGCCGGCGGAGGTGGGGCATCGGTCGACATCGTTGTGTCTGCTGGCGAATATCGCGATGCTGCTGAAGCGGAAGATCCGCTGGGATCCGGAGAAGGAGCAGATCGTCGGGGACGAGCAGGCGTCGCGGATGCTGAGCCGGCCGATGCGGGCGCCCTGGCGGCTGTGACCGGGTAAGTCACGTTTAATCAATCTGGTGCTTCGGGATAGGTTGGCCGGAACAATCACTTGCATCTGCAGGCGGGTGCATCTGTCGGCCTGTGCCGGGCGGCGTTTTTCGGTGGAGGATTCTGGGGAGGCGGATGATTCCTTTTACGGAGTATGAGGCGGCTCGGCCGGCAACTTTTGTTGCGTAGACGGCGCCGTTTACGGGGGCCTTGATGCAGGAGGTGATGGCGTTTTGGGTTTCGTCGAGGGCGGAGGCGATTTTGTCGCGGAGGTCGCCGGCGGCGGCGCCGGCACGGGTTCGGAGCGTGGGCCAGACGTCGACCCAGAAGGTGTCTTTGACGTCGCCGTAGAAGGCAGCGGCGCGGTTTTTCAGGCTGTCTTTGGCCTGTGCTTCGTTCCATGGTCGGTATGCGCGGCAGCGGTCCATTGCGGCGTGGCCGACGACGGTGGTCATGAAACCTGCGCCCATGCCCTGGGCGATGTCGTCGATGAAGCGGCCGATGCCGGGGACGCGCGAGCCGAGGCCTTCGATGAGGTTTTTTCCCATGTTGATGTAGTTGACGGTGGCGATGACGCGGACGATGTCGGCGTAGATGGAGAGCTGCTGGCGGAAGCGGGGGCGAGCGTTGTAGACGTGGATGATGCGGGTGACCATGACGAGGTTGCGGTAGAGGACGATGAGGAGGTCGGCGGCCTTCCATGGGCTGAGTGTGACGCCGACCATGACGTCGCGCATGGAGGCGCGGATCTGGCGGAGGGCGCAGGCGTCAATGGTTTCGAGTAGGCGCTGGATGGCGTTTTCGGCGGTGTCGATGGCGGCGAGGAGGTCTTGTTGGTCGAATCGGGTTTTTCGGGCGGCGCAAAGGGCGGCGAGGGCATCGGCAGCGTTCTGACGGTCGGCGGGGGAGAGGGCGGGGTTATTTCGGAGGCGGCCCAGGTAACGGGCGAGATAGCGGGTGTAACGGCGGAGCTGGAGGATGGAGGCGGCTTGGGGTTCGCCGATGGCAGGGGGTACGAGGACGGGCGGCCGGGAGACGAGGGCGGCGAAGAAGTACCAGAAGACCCAAACCGTAAGGCAGGAAATGGCGAAGAGGAAGACGTAGCCCGCGACGGGGTGGAAGTCGTGGAGGGTCTGGTAGGCGCGGAGGACCTCGATGAGGAAGAAGAACGAGAACAGGCCGCCGATGATCCAGGCTGCGGTGACGACGATGTTCCACCATGTCTTGAGCATTTACGATCCTTTCGGTCGGTGCGGTCCTTGCGGCTTCGCTCCAGCGGCTGTAATGCATGCTCAGCACTGCCGCTGGGGCGGGTAATCAGCCTTACGGTGGCCGCCCGGTAAGGTTTGTGGTATGATTGTAGTCGATGAACGAGGCGATTTGTAACAGAAAAAACGGGGCGGCCCTTGTGGTGCGGGATTGCGGGGTTATGCCGTATGCGGAGGCGCTGGGGCTGCAATTTGAGCTGCTGGACCGGCGGCAGGCGGATGAGGTGTGCAATACGGTGCTCCTGGTGGAGCATCCGGCGGTGATTACGTTGGGGGCTCGCAAGGCCCAGAACCGCCTTTTGGGGGAGCGGACGGAGTTGGAGGCGGCGGGGATCGAGGTTGTGGCCGTGGGTCGCGGAGGGGGTACGACAGCGCATAACCCGGGGCAGATTGTTGTGTATCCGATTATCAAGCTTAAGTCCTTGGGATTGGGGATAACGGAGTATGTGCGGCGAATGGAGGGGATCGGGATCGGGTTTTTGGCGGAATACGGGGTTGAGGCCGGACGGCGGAAGGGGTTTCCGGGGCTGTGGGTAGGCGAGCGGAAGATCGGGTCGATCGGTGTGCAGGTGAAAAAGTGGGTGACGATGCACGGGATGGCGATTAATGTGTGCAATGACCTTGGGGTTTTCGGGCATATTGTACCGTGCGGGCTGGATGGGGTTTGCATGACGTCGGTGGAGGAGTTGACGGGGGTGCGGCCCGAGATGGGGGAGGTGAAGGAGCGGTTGTCGCGGCTGTGTGTTGAGGCGTTTTCGGGTAATGGGCAGGTCGTGTGAAGGCGGCCGGGCCGTGGTGCGGAGAGACTATGAATGTTGAACGGCGGCTGCCTGAATGGCTGAAGCGGCGGATTGGCGCAGGGGAGGTTTTTGCGCACACGGCGCGGGCTGTGTCGGAGTTGGGGTTGGAGACGATCTGCACGAACGCGAATTGTCCGAATCGCGGGGAGTGCTGGGGGCGAGGGACGGCGACGGTTTTGATCCTGGGGAATGTGTGCACGCGGAACTGCCGGTTCTGCTCGGTCGGGACGGGCAAGCCGCTGCCGCCGGATGCGGATGAGCCGCGGCGGGTGGCGGAGCTGGCGCGGCAGTTGGGGCTGAAGTACTTAGTGATAACGAGTGTGGATCGGGACGACCTGGCCGACGGCGGGGCGGGACATTTTCGGGATGTGATTGCGCGGTGCCGTCGGGAGGTGGAGGGGTTACAGTTCGAACTCCTGGTGCCGGATTTTCGGGATTGTCAGGATGAGGCGATAGCGATTCTGGGGGAGGCGCTGCCGTTTGTATTCGGGCACAACGTGGAGACGGTTCCGTCGCAGTATGCGCGGGTGCGTCCGGGCGGGGATTATCGACGGTCGCTTGACTTGTTGGCGAAGGCGAAGGCGGCGTGGCCGGGCGTGCAGACAAAGTCGTCGATTATGTTGGGCCTGGGGGAACGCGAGGAGGAGGTGGTGCAGGTGATGAAGGATTTGCGGGCGGTGGGTTGCGATCGGATCGCGATCGGGCAGTATCTGCGTCCGTCGAAGGAGTCTGTGGAGGTGGCGGAGTTTGTTACGCCGGAGCGGTTTGCGTGGTGGGGTGAGAAGGCGAGGGAGTTGGGGTTCGGTTGGGTGATGAGTTCGCCGTTTACGCGGAGTTCATTTCATGCCGAAGAGGGGGCTACCCAACAATCCGAAGAGGCCCGGCGGTAAGCTTTAAGGCAATCTCAGATTGCAAGTCTCAGAGTCTCAGAATCTCAGAGCGCGAATCTCTCTGTCGCCGGTGAACCTCCTTTTTCAGCTTTTTTGCCATGCGTGCGTCTTTTGATGATGGCACATCCTGAAGATTACCTAAGCGCGGGGGGCGTCATTCAGTAAAAACGGATTTTATGGGACGCTGGGGCGTTATGTCGGCCAAGGGGCCGTTGGCTGATCTGCTTTTGGGTGAGATGAGGCATTTGGAGAGCGAGTTCGCAATTCTTATATTTTTGTGAGACCTTAGTCTAATCAGGGGGGCTTTATCATGGCTGTGCCGGTTCTGAGACAAAGTCGCAAGGGAGTGGTGCTGGTCCTGTGCATGGTTTTCATTGCGGTATTTTCGTCGTTGGGGCTTTTGTTTTTGCGGATGTCGGTGGCCAATGCGCAGATGGCGCGGAACCATCACCTGTCCAACGTGGCGATGAGCGGGGCGCTATCGGCGATGGAGTTGGGCAAGTATGTGGTTGCCAATACGCAGACGTTCAAGACACCCCGCAATGTGATCAACGCCGTGGAGGCGAGTGCGATCTGGGCGAACCTGTCGGTTGCGCTTTATGATGTTGGCGGGCTGACAGTTGCCAGTTCGGGGCCCTTCTCGGATGCCTGGGGGGCTGGGGAGGAGATTGTTACGGAGTGGGTTAATTACGGGGCCCACGGGGAAGAATTTGCAGTTCGGTTCTACTACTATGACAGCGATCCCACGACGATCCATCTGAGCGCGCTGGGTCGGGACGGCGCGGTGACGCGGCAGACGGGGATGCAGTTCAAGATGGCCAAAGCGGCGGACGTTCTTGAATGTGCGATCGCAAGTCGAGGGCGGCTGTGGATTACGCAGAACTCGGTTATTCGCGGGCCCGTGTTGAGCACGTGGAACCGGCCCGAGGTGGGTCCCGGCATTGAGACGACCAGCGATACGCGAATCGAGGGAATGTACGTGACCGGCATTGACGGGACCGTTCGGTACATTCCCGGCACGATCAACACGGTGATCGACCTGGAGGACATCAAGGAGCAGGACTACCAGATGGAGACATTGGACGAAAACGATTGTCCTGTCTTCGACGAAGACGGTAACCGGGTATACAGCCCCGGAGACAAGGTTCAGGGAGCACACGAGGGCATCAACTACGGAGTTACCTTCAACGCAGAAGAAATGGGGGGCATGCGGCCCGAGGATTATAACACCAGCGAGTACAAGACGATGTGCACGAACATCGACACCTATGACCGCATTCAGCGGGAATATTTTCCCCATGAAGCGGGCAATTACAACCGCGCCAGTTCGAGTTCGAGCAAGCGCTATGATCGCAAGGTTTATGAAAATCGGACGTTTCGCAACGTGAAGATTCCCAAGGGGACGCATGCGCTGTTCATCAACTGCACGTTCGAGGACGTGCTGTTTGTGGAGTGCGATAAGGCGTATTCGGACAACACCAGGGGTACTAACAACATTCGTTTCGAAGGATGCACGTTCAAGGGGCCCATCATTACGGATGTGCCCAGCACGAGCACGCATTACAGCTGGTGGATGCGCAACGTGTTGTACTTTACTGGGGAGTCGACGTTCGACAATCAGTCGATCATCCAGGAGACGGCGATTCTGGCGCCCAACTTCAACATAAACCTGGGCAACACCGGGGAACTTGAGGAGGGCGACGGAAACATTCTGAAAGGGATGATCGTGGGAGGGATCGTGGATATTCGCGGCAACGCGACGATCGAAGGAACCATCGTGTCGATGTATGATACGAGCCCCTTCACCAGCGGTTACGTGACGAACATCGGGGCGGCGGACGACGGGGGCGACGAAGGCGCGGGATACATCGGCGGTACGATCACCATTACGCCCAACCCCGAGCAGTTGATGCCCAGCGGCATCACCACGGCGATCGAGATCAGGCCCTTGAAGAATACGTATGTCGAAACGCTCTGCGGCCAGGTAATGTGAGGCGCGAGCAGGTTCTCTTTAAGGAGAAGACAATGAACACGAAAGTGGTGCTTGTGATGTTGTTGCTGGCGGTCGTCTGCATGGGTTCGCTTGCGACGGCCGCGACGGCGACGGGTCCCAGGGGGGTCGTGCTGGCAGAGGACGACGATCTCGAGGGCGGGCCCGCGGAATTTGCGCCCTTGTGGGGTGTGATCTGCGGCGAGGATGCGGGCGAGGAGGGTCCCGCGGAATAGCGCCGATCTGAAAGTCTCCGGTGCCGTCCCGGCCGGCTTCGGGGGCGGCACTTTTTTTGCACACCTTGTGCAGCGGGCCAATCGCGCGTTTCTTTACATTTTCTTAACGGGCGATTCACATGTGCCGGCGGGTTGTTGCGGGGCCTTGTATTATAGGGCTTTACAAGGCCAAGTGTGCAGGAATTGTTGGCTTTGTCATGGCGGCGGAGGCCATCTTTTGCTATAATATAAAGTAGTACCCGCGTCCGGGTGGACAGCAGGTCGCAAAAGTGGGGGTTACTGAGATGCATCGCGTGAGAACTGCCAAGCTGAAGCGGGCCCGGGGTATGGTGATGATCCTGTCGATGGTGTTTGTCATTCTGTTTGCGTCGATGGGGTTTGCGATGTTCACGATGGCGACGCGCAATGTGCGGGTCGCTGACAATCAGCGCGATGCCAATCGCGCGCTGGAAAGCGCGTTGTCGGGGCTGGAAGTGATGAAGTATTACATGAATCAGGTGGTGATGCCCGGTTCGACGCCCATTACGCAGCGATTCTCGGTGATGCGCGATCAGGTGGAGGCCAAACTGGCGATAGGGGAGAGTATTGCCCTGTCGGATTCAGGCAGCACTTCGTTTGTTGCGCAGCTTCAACCCATCAATAACGACGAGTTTCGCATTCGTGTTACAGGCTGCGCGGAGGGGCTGACGCGGACGGTGGATACGAATTACACGTTCGGCGTGCGCGAGCAGACGGTATTCGATTTCGGCGTGGCTACGAAGGGGCCCTTGCGGTTGTCAGGCAACATTCAACTGGACGGGACGAACATCGCCGTGGAGGCGGATGTTTACATTGAAAGCCAAAACGACGACAACGTACTGTCGATCATCGGCAACTCCCAGATTGCCGGGGACGTCAAGGTAACGAATCCCGACGGCGTTGTGACGCTGCAGGGAGGCAAGGCGGGTATCGGCGGTGAGACGGGACAGGCTGCGATCGACAACCACGTGAGGACGGGTGTTCCTCCCACGGAGTTTCCCGTGCCCAACACCAAGCATTTCGAGCAGTACGTTGGCGACCAGATTATCGATGCCAGCACGGATACGAGCAGCAATAGGACGTTTACAAATGCGCGGGTGGTGGCGGGTACGAATCCTCATTTTTCCGGAAACACAACGATTGATGGCGTCCTGTTTATCGAATCGCCCAACGTGGTTGTGTTCTCAGGCAACTGCAACATCACGGGGGTGATTGTGGCGGATGGGGACGTTAACGATGATTCGGGCAGCAACCAACTGATTTTCTTAGGTTCGGTGAGCAGCCGCTCCACCGCGGAACTACCCGACGATTCCCAGTTCGACGGACTGCGTGATGAAACCGGCACGTTTGTGATAGCGCCCGGTTTCAAGGCGTCGTTCGGCGGGAATTTTGATACGCTCAACGGGGTTATCGCAGCCAACGGCATAGAATTCTTCGGCAACGCGGGGGGGACAATTGCCGGTTCTGTGATCAATTACGCGGATGCGCCCATGACGCTGAGCGGCAACAGCGATCTGTATTTCAACCGTTCGGGCATTACGGAGGTGCCCGCCGGTTTCGAGCCCGAGATCATCCTGTGGCGTGTTCCAGAATCTTATAACGAAGTAGCTTTGTAGAAAGGGGTCTCAAGAGGTCGAAAGAAGAAAAGAGAGTTCACACTTGGGGGACTTAACGATGAAAGCGAAAATGGTTCTTGTGATGGCGGTCGCCGGGGTTGGGAGTCTGGCGTGGGGCACTACGTTCAATGTGCCTGCGGACGGCACACTCCAGGCGGTGATCGATCGCACGGATTGTCTGTCGGGTGATGAGATCGAGATATCGCCCGGCACATATTCCGGGACCGGTTACCTCAACGTCGACCTGCGAGACAAAGATCTGGTGATTCGGAGCATTGATCCCGACGATCCCGACGTCGTGGCGGCAACCGTTATCGACTGTGGCGGATCGGGTCGTGCGTTTGTGGTGCAGAACGGCCAGACGGCGGCGGCCCAGATTGCGGGGCTGACGATAATCAACGGCTACGGTTCGTGGGGCGGCGCGATTTACGTGACAGGCGCGGAGGTTACGATCAGCCGCTGCGTGATTGCGGATTGTTCGGGGACGTTGGGCGGTGCGATCGGCATCAGCAACGCCAACGGCACGCCCATGATCGAACGGTGCCAGCTGATCGGAAACGATGCGGTGGCCGGCGGTGGTGCGGTGTATATAACGGGCAGCAGCGCCGTGCTGAAGAACTGCATCATCAGCAACAACACAGCGCCTCGCGCGGGCGGTATCTACAGCCAGAACGCGGGCAATTCCGTGGTGTCGCAGTGTACGATTACGAACAATTCGGGCGGCAGCGGAGGCGGTGCGATCTGGTGTTATGGCGGGCACAACATGACGCTTAACGGGAATATTCTGTGGGGCAACACGGCTACATCCGCCGCGGAGATTCTCGTTGGCGGGGCGGGTGCGCCCGTCGTTGTAGACATGTCGTACTGTAACGTGCAGGGTCTGAATACGGACATACAGGTCTACGGCGCCAGCACGCTTGCGGGTGTTGGCAACATCGAGGCGGATCCCCTGTTCGAGGCGGACAGTTGGCGTCTGACGGAAGAGTCGCTGTGCATCGATGCGGGTGATCCCGAGTACGCCGCAGAGGAAGGCGAGACCGACGTTTACGGCAGCGTGCGAGTCTGGGGCGACAGGGTAGACATCGGCGCGGCGGAGTATTTCGTCGAGGAGGTCGATGCGCTGAAAGCCCAGGTTCGGTTCTGGCCCCACTGGGTCAACCTGCGTCAAAAGTGCGACGTGCTGCTGTGCACGATTCAGATTGCAGGCCACGAGTCGGATGAGATTGACGTGGACAGCATCATGTTGGGCTACGAGCTTGCACCCATGTGGGTGAAGCAGTTCAAGTGCGTCAAGGAACTTGTTGCCCGCTTCGATATAGACGAATTGGCGGAACTGTCGCTGGCCAGCCCCGGCGAGACGGTGACACTTACGGTCATCGGCACGCTGTTGGACGGCACGCCTTTTGAGGGATCGGGTACTGTGAAGGTGTATGAGAAGCAGTGGTACTGGTCAAAGCACTTCGGCCGCTGCGGGAAGAGTTACGCGCAATGGTGCAAGGATAAGCTGGAAAAGCGCCAGGCCAAACTCGAGCAATGGTACAAGAAGAAGCAGAAAAAGCTGCAAGCCAAATGCGACAAAGTTAAGAAGAACAACAACAAAGGCAAAAGCGACAACAAGAAGATCTGCGAAAACAAGAGAGGCTGGTAGCTTTTAACCGAACGGTTCAGTTGTGACCACCGGCCGCCCTATTGCGGGGCGGCATGCGGACCCGGGCCCAGGCGACGAATGACGTCGACCAGGGCCTGGGTCCCGTCTTTTCCACGGCCTTGAGCATGGAGGACGGAGAACAGTTCGTTGATGAGGGCGACACCGGGCAGGGGTTGCCTGATCTGCTTTGCGTATTCGAGGACGAGGCGGAGGTCTTTGAGCTGGAGGTCGACCATGAAGGTTGGTTTCATGTCGCCGGCGAGGATGCGCGGGCCGAGGACCTTGAGGGAGTTGCTGCCGGCGGCTCCGGCGACGGTGGCGTCAAGGGTGGTCTGGAGGTCGAGGCCGGCACGTTCGGCGAAGGCGAGTCCTTCGGCGACGCTCATGATGGTATGGACGACCATGATCTGGTTGGCCAGCTTGGTGGTCTGACCGGCGCCGAGTGGGCCGCAATGGGTGATGGTCTTGCCCATAGCCATGAGGATGGGGCGGACGCGTTCGAGGGCGTCCGCGGGGCCGCCAACCATGATGGAGAGGCGCGCTTCGGTGGCGCCGATCTGGCCGCCGCTGACGGGGGCATCGAGGAGCATAATCCGTTTTTCGGCGAGGCGGCGGCCCATTTGGCGCGTTGCGTCGGGTGAGATGGTGGACATGTCGATGCAGATCGTGTCGGGGCGGGCGGATTCGATAACGCCGTTTGGGCCGAGGAGGACGGCTTCGACGTTGGGGGTATCGGTGACGCAGGTGATTACGACTTCGGCGTCTCGAGCGGCGTCGGCCGGCGTGTCGGCCCAGGCGGCGCCGGCATCGATGACGGGTTGGGCCTTGCTGCTGGTGCGCGAGTGGACGATGAGGGAGTGGCCGGCCTTGAGGAGATTCAGCGCCATGGGGGCGCCCATGATACCGGTTCCAATGAATGCGATGTTTTGTTGGGTCATGGGTAGTCCTTTCGCTCTGGCTGCGGAGTAAACTCGGCTTTGCATGCTGGATTATAGCGGGGGTGGGGGACGGAGGGTAGTGTTGTTTTCAGTTGCGAGCGTATTGAGCGGTCGAACACCGCCAGACGCGTGGTGCGCCGGTGGAGGGGCTCATCATGAGCATTTTGAGAGATCGCGCAGACAGGTATATCGTGGGCGCGCGTTTGACGATGGCACACCAGGGGAGCACCGGTGGCTGTCCCTATTATGCGGAGGCTGCTTCCTGCGTTTTTCGTTACGCTATTTGGCTGCCTGGAGACGGCGGGTTACGGCTCTTGACCAACGGATGGAGCGGATTTCGGCGGCGATGAGGAGGATGGTAACGATGGCCCAGAGTCCCACGAAGCGGCCGAAGTAGAAGATACAGTCATAGAAGGATGCGCCGCACCGGACGATTTTGGAGCAGAGCAGTTCGGTTGGTGTGTAGATGGCGCCGACAACGGTATCGGGGAGGCAGACCTGCCAGGGGACGATGAGGACAAGGAGCAGCAGGGCCTGCAGGAAGGCGCGTGAGATGTGGTTGATGCCGCCGAGCCGGCCCGCGATGGAGATCTTCAGAATGATGAGCAGTGTCAGCGAAAAGAGGACGACGGCGAGGAAGAGGATGTAATTCAGGGTGCTGATGACGCAGATTGCCTCTCTGCAGGTCGGATTTTTCAAGGTTTCGATGAGGCTTCCGGCGCCGAGGAGCGAAGCGGTCTGGGGGCATTTGGCCTGGCACCCGCCATAGGCGGCGGGGGCGTCGGTCTGGGGAGTGTCGGCGGTTTCGGGTGTCGGGGTTGCGGGTGTCGGGGTTGCGGGTGTCTCGGTTTCTATTGCGGCGGCGACCAGCGTGACGATGTGCGAATCGGAATAAGGGTTCAGGGCGGTCTCGGCGGCGGCGGGTTGTGCTTCGGGGCAGGGGCAGTCGGCTTTGTTAATATGGCCGAGGTAATTGGCCCAGAAGATCCCTTGGAGTGCGACAAGGCAGATCAAGGCCACCCAGAACATGAGGTTCTTGAACGACCGGAAGGCGACGACAGCATCGAGTGAATCGGCGGTTTCAAGATTTGTGGACGTGGTATATTCCTCGTTCATCAATCCATCTCCTAATAATGTCGGACCCTACACGTATCATTATATCGTCAGATGCATATCGGCGATGTACAAGTTAATGCGGCCACAGAGCGAACATTATAACTCAAATGCGCATATTTTCAAACATTTTGGGGGCCTGATGGGGGCCGTCAGCAAGTTTGTGGGCGAATGTGTGTTTTTTCTTGCAAAGGTTTGGCGGCTTTCTATACTCATATGCTTCTCAAGTGGTGGAAACCGGGGTTTTGACGTAGAAAAAGGTGGCAGAATGAATCTTGTTAAATGGATGCGCAAGAACAATCGTCAGATCATGGCGGTGGTTGTAGTGCTGATCATGATCGGTTTTGTGGGGGGATACGGATTACAGCAGTTGTTGACACGCGGCGGCAGCGGGGGCGTGGCCGGGTATTACTCGGGCGAGAAGCGGATTACGTGGCGCGACATCACTGAGGCGAATACGGAGCTGAGGGTGTTGCGGTCGCTGTTTGCGGCGGAGATGCTTCGGTACCGGCAGACGATTTTCCAGACGCCGGACTTCAAATCGCGGCTTCTGGGGCAGCTTCTGTTTCCGGATTCGGAGTCGGCGGCGGCGACGAGCGTTGAGATGTACCAGGCGATGGCCCAGGGGCAGTTGGACGTTACGGGCAAGGAGATCGATGCGTTTTTCGAGCCGACGCGGGGTCGTAGCGAGGTTTACTGGATTCTTCTGCGGACGGAGGCGCGGCGGGCGGGCTGCGTGGTGAACAGCAGCCAGGCAAAGCAGGTTTTGCAGGCGATGATTCCGCAGATTGTGCCGTCCCGCGGAATGCCGGCGGGCCAGTTGGTGTCGCAGGTATTGGAGAACGCGATCCGTGGTTATCACATGCCGGAGGAGCAGGTGCTGCGGTTGTTCGGCGATTTGCTCGGCGTGATGATGTACGCCGACGCGGTGACGAGCAACGAGTCGGTGACGACGAATGAGCTTCGCGCGCTGACGGGCCGCAGCGGAGAGAGACTCAGCGGCGAAATAGTGAAGTTCGCGGCCGCGGATTTCGTGGCGGACGTGAATACGCCGGCGGAGGACGTGTTGGCGGCACAGTTCGAGAAGTACAAGGACGTTGTGGAGGGGGAGGTTACGGAGGAGAATCCTCACGGGTTCGGGTACAAACTGCCGGCGCGGGTACAGTTGGATTACCTTCTTGTTCGCAATGAAGATGTAAGGCTGGTGGTCGAGCAGCCGACGCTGGATGAGATGGAGAGTTACTACGCGCGGAACATTTCCCGCTTCCAGGAAGAGATCGAATCAGAGCAGGACGATCCCGAGGGACAGAAAAAGACGCGTCCAAAGCCCTATGCGGAAGTGGCTGATGATATCCGCGAGATGCTGATCGACGAGCGGACGGAGCGTCTGGTGAACGTGATTGTCAGCGACGCGATGGAACTTGCAGAGGCAGGCTTTGCCGATCTGGACACGGAGAAGGCGACCGCGGCGGATCTGAAGGCAAAGGCGGTGTCTTTCGAGGAGGTCGCAGCGAAGCTGAAGGAACGTCATAAGGTGCAGGTGCACGCTGGGCGGACGGGACTGCTCAGCATGAGCCGTTTGTCCAACGATTCGCACTTAGGCACGATGTCGATGGAAGGGCCGAGCCGTGTGCCGGTGGGGCTGGCGAAGATGGTGTTTGCGATCGACGAATTGCAGGTGACGGCGTTGGGGCCGTTCGAGACGCGTAAGCCGCGGATGTGGGAGAACCTCGGGCCGCTGCAGGATAGGTTTGGAGCGTCCATGGCCGTGGTGCGGGTGACGGATGCGGTGCCGGCCGAGACGCCTGCCAATATGGACGTGAGCTACAGCACGCAGGGGGCGGTTGTGAATGCTGCGGACGAAAGAAGGGACGCGGTGCATTCGGTGCGCGAAGAGGTTATTGCCGACTGCAAGCTGCTGGCGGCGATGGAGACGGCCAAGGCGCGGGCGGAAGAATTCGCGGCGATGCTTTCGGAGAAGTCGTGGACCGAGGCGGTGGATGCGTATAACGAGAAATACCAGAAGAAGACCGACGACGGCAAGCCGCTTCCCTTCGGTCAGCTTCGCAGCGAGACACTGAGTAATCAGACTCGTACCTCCGATCAGGACATCGAGCAGATGCGGCAGCGTTATGCAGACCTGCCTATGGCGGCTTCGTTTATTCAGCGGACGGTGGAATCGAAGCGGCTTACCGACCGACTTTTTGCCCTGTTGGGCGACGATCGCAAGGAGGCGAAGGATCTTAATGTCGCGGTCGAATTCAAGCCGGGGTCGTCGTATTACGTGGTGAAGGACCTGTCGCTGACGCCGGCGAATGAGGCAGATTATGCCGAGTCCAAGGCGCTGCGTGCGTTCAGTATGACGGCGGCACGGTCTCAAAGCCTGGCGCTGGTGCATTACAAGCCGGATAATATCATGAAGCGCATGTCCTTCCGCTGGGCCGAGAGCGAGGACAGGGATGCGGCGGAGCAGGCCGAAGCGGCGGAAACTCAGGAGGCGTCTATTTAATGACAGCACAGAAGAAGCTGGATCACGTACTGCTGCTGGCGGTGGTCGGGCTGGCGGCATGGGCGGTGCCTGGCGCCGGACACCTGCTGATCAAGGAGCGGCTGCGTGCGGCCATTATCTTCGTGACGATTACGGCGACGTTCGTGACGGGCCTGTACGTGGGGTCGATCGGGGTGATCGATCCGGTGGGGGCAAAACCGTGGTATATGGCCCAGATGCTGACGTCTCCGGCGGTTGGTCTGCTGGGGCACGTGACTGAGACAGCGGTGACCGCGGACGGGCAGCAGCGGTATGTCAGCTACGGGCGGTGCAGCGACGTGGGCCAGATTTATACGAGCGTGGCCGGCCTGCTGAATCTTCTGTGTATTCTCAGCGCGGTTTACATGGCGTATTGCGGGCGAGGCGAGATGATTGGCGAGGAAGAACATGACGGCTGACTGGGGTATCCTGGCGCGGGCGTTTGTCGATCCGATTCACATCCCGACGGACCCGACGTCGGTGGTGTGGATGTTTCCGCTGCTGCTGGCGATTGCGATCGTGTACAAGGCGACCAAGATGCGGGTGCTGTTTCCGCTGAAGTTCATCAAGGAGGTGGCGGTTCTTTTCGGGACGGTGAGCGCATTCATGGTGTTTCTGGGGGCTGCGCTGATCTTTCTGGTGAAGCTGATCACCGAGTAGAGGCGGCGTCTTCGGATTCGATGATGCCGAGGCGGATGAGCGCGTTTCTTGCGGCCTTCTGCTCGGCTTCTTTTTTGGTGACTCCCCATGCGCTTGGATAGCGTTTTCCGCCGATGACGACGCAGATCTCGAAGCACTTGTTGTGGTCGGGGCCTTTTTCGTCAAGGACTTCGTAGAGGGGGGTCTGGCTCTGGGTCTGCTGGGCGTGCTGCTGGAGGAGCGACTTGAAGTTTTCCTGGTGTTGCTGGGCGTCGGCCTTTTCGATGAGGGGGCCATAGATGTTCAGGATGAATCTCTCGGCGGGTTCGAAGCCGCCGTCGAGGTAGATGGCGGCAATGATGGCTTCGAGGATGCCGGCGGCGATGGAACCGGACATGGCTCGCGATTTGTCCATGCCTTTTCCGACGTTTGCAAAGCGGTGGAGCCCCATATCGGAGGAGAGGCGGGCGCAGGTTTTTCGCGATACGAGCATGCTCTTGATCTTGGTGAGGTCGCCTTCGAGGTACTCCGGGAACTGTGTGAAGAGGGTCTTGCAGATGACCAGGGCGAGGACGGAGTCGCCGAGGAACTCGAGCCGTTCGTTGCTCAGGAGGCGTGAATCGGCCAGCGAGGAATGGGTCAGGGCTTCGGCGAGGAGCGCGGGGTTGTTAAAACGGTAATTAATCAGCTCTTCGAGCTGGCGGCGCGTCTGGTCGTCCATCTGTCTGTCCTTGCATCGAGTAAGGGCAAGCAGAGTACCAAGGCCGCCGGCGGGCGGCATTGGCAGCCGGCTTGCCGATCTTATATGCCGCGTATTATATTTTCTTCGGTATTTCTGTCAAGCGCCTTTGCGGGGCGATGTCGGCTCAAGGACGGGTCAGCCGACGAGCTGGAGGCCGGCGAGGGCGAGGAACTGGTCTTCAACAAACTCGAAGACGCTGTCGAGGCCGGTTACGGTGAAGACGCCATAGGTGTTGCGGCTTACGGAGGAGAGGACGAGGCGGTGGTTGTTGTCTGCGAGGGCCTTGCGGAGTTTCAGGAGCTTGGCGATGCTGGACGATGTGATTATGTCGACGTCGGCGAAGTCGATAACGACGTCGTTGTCCGGCCTTTCCTTCACCATCTGGATGACGGTGAGGAGTTCCTCGCCGAGCTGCGGCTCCTGGGCCAGATTTACGAGTATGATGTTGTCGGACCAGTTCTGGATGCCCATATAATCACTCCTTGTATGAGATCGGGGTCATTTGAGACGGATATCGGCACTTGCGGCGGGGCGGCTTAATCAGAAACACCCTGCCGGGCGGGGGCTCTTAATGCCAGCGCGCGGGGCAGTTTTGAACGCCCGATAATCACGGTTTCAGGCATGCTGCGAAGGCGGGCTGTGGAGACTCGAAGGCGGCCAGAGGTCGTTTTGCGGCTTGAAATCGAGGGCTGCATGCGGTATAATCTACGGTACAGTAGTTTTTAGCTGATCGGGGCGAGCAGGGAATGCGACGGCCGCGGCCTCGGAGTTTTGGGCTTTCTTGCGGGTCTGTCCGGGCGCAGTCGTTGACGCAGAGGACCACACCAATCGGGAGACAGATACTATGAATCCGGCGAAATTCATGCGGCTGAGACTTCTCTTTGTGCTTCTCCTGGCAGGTCTTACGGCCTGTCCCGTGCTGGGGCGGGATAAAGAGTGGCAGCGTGAACAGGTGGACCTGCGGCTTAACGGCAAGAGCCGCATCAAGGGGATCCGCTATCCGAAGGACAGGCGGCCGGTGCTTACAAGTCGCGAGCGGCGGATGAAGTTGAAAGCGGAGGCTGAGGCGGAGGCAGACGCTTCGACAACTGCTTTGAAATCGTCGATTTCGGTAAATGTAATCGATTCGCCGCCCACGGCGGGTTTTGTACCCTGGATTGCAGTGGCGACAACGAACGCCCGCTCGGGCAGTGACGACCTGGATTTCAATGCGCATGACGTTGTACAGTTGACGGGGGTTCCTACGGCAAACTTGAGGAGTAATTATGCCGTGGGCATTTACGATACCGGCGCCAGCGCCCATGTGATGGGATATCAAGCGGCAGTTGATCTTGGGCTGATGAATTCTAGGTACATTACGGACAACGTGATCGAAGTTACGGGCGTAACGGGCTCGGTGACGACGTCGGTCAGTTACCCCTTGGGCATATTTGCGCAGGGTCTGGGCATTCTTGAGCCGAACGGGCTGGACACGAGCACTTACTTTCTGAACGACCCTTCCAAAATGGTAGGCACGACGAACACGTCGATTATTGTGGGTCAGCAACCGGAAGCCGAACAGCCCGATCTGCCGACGGCGCTGGGCTCGCCTTTGAATGTGTTCTTCACGGCGGTGATCAGGAATGATCAGACGGTAACGGTTCGGCACAAGGGCAAGGAGTATACGGGGCCGAGCATTAACATTTATCCGCATGACAGCCCGAACATCCCGGACGACTATCCAATTATGCTGCCGCTGGAATTGCGGCCGTTAGGCGGTACGTTTGTGCAGTACATGCCGGACTTCAACATCTACGAAGGTCTTACCGGCGACATCTTTGACCTGCTGAACCTGTCGTTCGATACGCCGGGCAGTCCGTCGGTCGTTCTGGGCAACCTGTCACAGAGCGTTACATTCGTTGGCAGTGTGGACATGATGGATAACGGCAATTCGGCGATGGATCGCAACCGCTTCATGTTCGATACGGGGGCACAGGTTTCGGTGGTCGGATCGCGGGTGGGGGCGCGGCTTGGCCTGGATCCTGCCAATCCCGAGTTCCTGGTTGAAATCGAGGGTGTTACGGGCCATATCACGTACGAGCCGGGGTTCTATATTGATTCGGTTAACCTGCCTGCGCTGGGGCAATGGCTGCGGTTTACGAACGTGCCGGTTGTTCTGCTTGATGTGGCTTCGCCGGAAGGCGGGACGTTGGACGGGATTATCGGTATGAACCTGTTCACGGAGTACAATATGGTGCTTCGGGGCGGCGGGCTGTTTCTGACGGATGACCCGGCTGTCATGTTACAGCGGATCAATCCGCAGGGGCTTGTGGGTGACGTAGAGCCGGCGGGCGGCGACGGGCGTGTGGACCTGAAGGACTTTGCCGTTTTTGCGGAGGCGTGGCTGACGACGCCTGCGGACGAGAAGTGGAACGCGTTGTGCGACATTGCCCCGCCGGCAGCACCGGACGGCAGGGTGGACATGCCTGACATCGCCTTGTTCGCCGACAGTTGGCTGGACGAGGCGAACATTTGACGGCCGGAGAGCCTGGGGGAGGTCTTGGTACAACAACGGTGGGGGGCCGAAGTCGGCACTTCTACTCTCTCTGTTTTTCTGCAGCAGCGTTGATTCACTAAGTGTATCCAGTTCAGGCCGGATGCTGCCTGCGGTGCTGCTTGCTGCGCGGGGGCGGATGTGGTATTCTTGTGGGCGCCGTGGGACAGTTTCTGACATTAATCGAATAATGGAGGATCGCACATGACTACAAGGCATACTGCATGTGAAACGAAGGTGTCGGGGGGGTCTTTTGATCGGCGTAGGTTTATTGCCGGGGCCGGGATGGCTGCGGCGTTTGCGGTTGTGCGGCCGGAGGCGGTAAGGGGGTTTGCGGCCAACGGAAAGATTCGGTTGGGCATGGTCGGCTGCGGGGGGCGCGGCGGCTGGATTGCGAATCTGTTCAATCGGAACGGCAACTACGAGATTGCAGCGGCGGCCGACTATTTCAAGGATCGTGTGGACGGATTCGGCCAGAGATTCGGTGTACCTGAGAATAAGCGGTTCACGGGGCTGTCGTGCTACAAGAAACTGCTGGACGAGAAGGTCGATGCGGTAGCGATTATCTCGCCGCCGTATTTTCATCCGGAGCAGGCGGCGGCGGCGGTGGACGCGGGCGTACACGTGTATATCGCCAAGCCTGTCGCGGTGGACGTGCCGGGGTGCCTGAGCATCGAGGCCAGCGGCAAGAAGGCGACGAGCAAGAAGCTGTGTTTCCTGGTGGACTTTCAGACGCGGGCCAACGAGTTTTTCATCGAGGCGATCAGGCGTGTTCACGCGGGGGACATCGGCGAGCTTTGCTTCGGACAGGCGAGTTACCTTACGGGGCGTCTGGGCAAGCAAGCCGAGCCGGGCACGCCGGAGGCGCGGCTTCGCAACTGGGTATTCGATAAGGCGCTGTCGGGGGACATCATCACGGAGCAGAACATTCACACATTAGACGTGGCGAGCTGGATTATGAACGCTGAGCCGGTGTTTGCTACGGGGGCGGGTGGACGCAAGGAACGGACCGACGTGGGTGACTGCTGGGATCATTTCGCGTGTGTGTTTGTGTATCCGAACAACGTGGGCGTGACGTTCATGTCCAAGCAGTTCAGGGAATTCGGCGAGCCGCAGAGCGGGATCCGCAATCTCATGTTCGGGAGCAAGGGCACGTTGGAGACGGAATACGGCGGCGACGTGCTGATTCGCGGCGAGAAGTTCTATCGCGGCGGGCGGACGACGGCGATCTACGAGGAAGGGGCGGTCAACAATATCGCGACATTCCACAAGTGTGTGACGGAGGGCGACTACAGCAATCCGACGGTGGCGCCGAGCGTGCGGAGCAATCTGGTGACGATTCTGGGGCGGACGGCGGCTTATACGGGCGAGCAGGTTTACTGGGATAAGCTGATAAAAAGCACCGAGCGTCTGGATGGTCGGCTGGAGGGACTGAAGGCTTGAGAAGGGCAGGTGTGGATATGAAACGGCAAGGGCTGACGCGGCGGGAGATGATGATTCGGTCGGCGGCGTTTGCGGGCGTGCTGCCATGGGCGACCGCGGCGGCGCAGGAGGAGGGCCAGAGGCGTCGTGGGCGGCCGCGGGGGTTTCGGATTGGAGCGTGCGACTGGAATCTCGGCAAGATGGCCGATCCGGGATCGTTCGAGGTGGCGCGGCAGATCGGATTAGACGGTGTGCAGGTGAGCCTTGGTACGGCGGCCAACGATATGCACCTGCGCAGGCCGGAGGTGCAGAAGGCATTTCTGGAGGCTTCGAGGGCCGCGGATGTGAGGATCGCATCGCTTGCGATCGGGGAGTTGAACAACATTCCATACAAGAGCGATCCGCGGACGGAGGCATGGGTTGCGGATTCGATCGATGTGTGCCGGGCGCTGCGTGTGCGGGTGGTGTTGCTGGCGTTTTTCGGCAACGGGGATTTGCGCGGCGATCCGAAGGGCGTGGATGTTGTGGTCGAGCGGCTGAAGAAGGTGGCCCCGAAGGCAGAGGATGCGGGCGTTATTCTGGGCATCGAAAGCTGGCTGAGTGCTGAGGACCATATGGCGATTATCAATCGCGTGGGGTCGCCGGCGGTGCAGGTGTATTATGACGTCGGCAATTCGCATCTGCGGGGCTATAATATCTATGAAGAGATTCGCATGTTAGGCAAGAACATCTGCGAGTTTCACGCCAAGGACTACGACAACCTGTTCGGCAAGGGCAAGATCGACTTCGTGAAGGTTCGCGAGGCCATGGACGCGATCGGCTATCGCGGATGGATTCAGATCGAAGGGGCAACGCCGTTAGGCATGATTGAATCGTATAAACAGGATGCCGCGTATTTGCGGAGTGTGTTTCCGCGGCGGGTGTGATGCCGGGCTGCCGGGCGCCCGTGCTGGGTTGATGGTGTGCAAAATTTTGGGGGTGAGGGGATTTTGCTGGCATAATTTGTCCGCCATGCTATAGTGAAGTCATCGGGACGGCCCGAAGGCTTTTCTTCGAATGGGATGGTGCGATGTTCTTCAGCGGGCGATTCAGCAAGATCAGTGGTGAGGCCGATGGCGTGAATGTGTCGCTGCGGCAGGGGAGAGGTCTTGCGCTTCGGGGGCGGCTGCCGAGGACTGAAACGGTCATCCTGGCGATTTCCGCGGCGCTGACGGTCGGCGGCAAGATTCTGGTGCTGGTTCGGCAGAAGCCGAAGTTCTTCTCTGCATCGCTGATGCAGGCGATCATCCCGGACGTTCTTTTTTTTCTGTTGGTGGGGCTTCTGATTCAGCTGCTGTTTGTCTGGCGGCCGTCGCGCCGGGCGGCGCGTGCGGGATTGTGTGTGTCGGCGGCGGTGTTCTTGTGGTCGGTACTCGATGCCTGCTGGCTGGTTCGCAGCGGCGTGCAGCTTCAGCCGGGGATTCTGCTGATCCTGGTTCGTGACATCCGGGACCTTGGGCCCATGATCATCGCGCACCTGTTGGCCAGCCCGGCCCTGTTTGCGCTGCTGGTATGCGTGTGCGTGTCGGCGGTGGTTCTGTTTGTGCGTCGGATGATCCGGCCGGTTGCGGTGGTTGCGGGCCGGCGGGAGCATCTTCGTGTGGCGACGGTGAATCTGCTGTTTATTGTGATTCTCCTGGCGCTGGGGCTGGTGTTCGAGACGGATGCGCGGGTGGATTTTGCCGGCGAGGTCATCGGCTTCAGCAGCCACGGACATGCGCTGCTGTATTCGACGATGGGGTGGTACCGTGATGCACATTCGGGAGTGGAGACGCGAAATGTGCCGCGAGCGGGTGAGCGGCCGGTGACTGTGCCCGCGGGGAATGATTTGCCGCACGTGGTGCTGGTCCTGTTGGAGAGCGTTTCGTATGCATCGACGTCCTTGTGCGATCCGAATTTGAAGACGACGCCTTATCTGGCCAGTCTTGCTGATGAGGGGATGGAGTTTGTTCGAACGCATGTTCCGGTTTCGCATACGACGAAGGCGTGTTGGGCGGCGCTGACGGGTTCGACGCCGGTGATCGAGTCGGATTATATCGAGGCGGTGCCTGCGGCGGCGCCTTATGAGGGGCTTGCGACGATTCTGAAACGCGTGGGTTATACCAGTGCGCTTTTCGAAATGTCAAAGGGGAGTTTCGAATGCGCGCCGGGGTTCTTCCACAATCTCGGCTTTGACTGGGCGTGGTTCAGGGAGAATCTCGGCGACGAGAGTGCTCACCTGGGTTACCTGTCGGGGGATGACTGCCGGATGATCGAGCCGGCGATGGAATGGCTGGAGTCGCAGCCTGGGCCGGCGCTGTTGACGATGATCACGACGGTATCGCACGATCCGTACGATGTGCCGATCTGGTTCGACGAGCCGGCGGAGGGGCTTCACGACAAGTATGTGCAGTCGCTTCGGTACACGGACTACTTTCTGAAGCAGCTATGTCACGCGATGAAGGAGCGCGGACTGGCTGAGAACACGATCCTGTGCATTGTCGGGGACCATGGAACGGGTTTTCGGTCGAAGACGGGTTTTGCGCGGTGGAGCCCTTATGAGGAGGTTATTCGGGTGCCGTGGGTGATTCTGTGGCCGGGACGATTAGAGGCCGGGGCGCGATATGAGTGGCCCTGCTCGCAGTTGGATGTGACGCCGACACTTTTGAGTCTGCTGGGGTTCGGAATTGAGCAGGCGGGGTTCGAAGGCCGGAATGCGTTTGTTCCGTCGCCGGCGGATCGACGGTTGTATTTCTCTTCGTGGTATTCGGAGAGCCCGATGGGGTTTGTGGAGGGGCGGCGGAAGGTGGTTTACTGGCCGTATCCGGACAAGGTGTTCGAATATGACCTTGTGACGGACCCCGATGAGGAGAACCCGCGGCGTATTGAGCCGCCTGCGTCGGAGGCGCTGAAGGCGGATCTTCTGGACTGGCAGGGGACATCGCAGATCGTGATCGACCCGCGGCGTTATACGGATGCCCTTTTGTACGGGCACTGGCGGACGTTCAGTTCGGGCCGGAAGGCGTGGGCGTATTACGTGCCGTGAGTTTGACTTTCAGGTGCAGGACATCGAGACGCTGAAAAGACGCCGGGCTGCCAAATGGGGGTGAACGGACTGGGCTGCACAGGGGTAGTTTATTTGCTGGCTGCGGGAGAGTGTGCAGTCATCTTCCCAGCAGGGGGCATCTTGCCCTTAGAGGGCGTGGAAATCATTGCTTGCAAAATGCTATCTCTGCCCCTATAAGGGGATTTTGTTTTCATACTATGATTGAGGATGATATGGAGATATCGGAAGTCAGGACGCTGATTGAGGATTTACGGGCCCGGGTTGACGAGATCCGGGACTGGCTTTGACTTGCCTGCGAAACAGGCACAGCGGGCGGAGCTGGAGGCGAAGATGTCGGAGCCAGGCTTCTGGGACAACCCTGAGAAGGCTCAGGAGATAGTGGGGGCGCTGAGTGCGGTCAAGTCGATCATCGAGCCGGTGAACGAGGTGGGGGCGGCGATTTCGGACGTTGAGGAGCTGTTCGAGTTGGCGGCGGAAGAAGAGGACGCCGCAACGATCGAATCGATACGCCGGGACGTTGAGAAGCTTGCGCAGAAAGTCGACCGGATCGAGGTGGCGGGGCTTTTGAGCGGGCCGGACGACATGAAAAGCTGCTTTTTCAGCATTCATGCCGGGGCCGGCGGGACGGAGAGCTGCGACTGGGCCAACATGCTGCTGCGGATGTACACGCGGTATTTCGAACAGAACAAGCTTTCCTGGGAGGAATTGTATCTGACGCCGGGCGAAGAGGCGGGGATCCGGTCGGTTGCGCTGCGGGTGAGCGGACCGTTTGCGTTCGGCAAGCTGTCGTGTGAGACGGGAGTGCACCGGCTGGTGCGGATCAGCCCGTTCGATTCGCAGAACCGACGGCATACAAGCTTTGCAGCGGTGGACGTGCTGCCGGAGTATGAGGATGCGGAGGTAGACATCGACGAAGACGGTCTGCGGATTGACTTCTATCGCGCCAGCGGAGCGGGCGGCCAGCATGTTAACAAGACTTCGTCGGCGGTGCGGATTACGCATATCCCGACGGGCATCGTGGTGCAATGCCAGAACGAGCGGAGCCAGCACAAGAACCGTGCGCAGGCGATGAAGATGCTGCAATCCAAGCTGGTCATGTTGGAGCGGCAGAAGCGTGACGCGGAACTGGCGAAGCTGTACAGCAACAAGGGCGAGATTGCGTGGGGCAACCAGATCCGCAGCTATGTTTTGCAGCCGTACCAATTGGTGAAGGACCATCGCACCGACGAGCAGACGGGCAACGTAGAGGCGGTGTTGGACGGGCAGATCGACAATTTCATCGAGAGCTATCTGCGGTATAGAAGCCGCAAGAATAACACGCAGGCCGCGGCGGGGCAGCGAAACGAACGCAAGAAATAGGATGTGGGCGGGATGCCCATGCCATATGATGGAGTACATCTGATGAGTCGCGAGATTATCAAGATAAAGGTGGGCGTTGGAAGGGTTGACGCGGTGGCCGGTGCGGCGGAGGTCACGGTGGTCGGTGTGTTCTCGGATGGCAAGGGTGGGGCGGTGTTCCGGAAGCTGGACAAGGCACTCAACGGCGGTTTGTCGCAGGTGTTGGGCCTTGGGGATTTCAAGGGAGAGGCGAACACGACGGCGGTGGTTTATGGCAACAAGGCCATCGGCGCCCGGCGTGTCGTGATGGTGGGCCTTGGCGACCGGGCGAAGTTGACGGTGGATGCGGTGCGTCAGGCGGCCGGGCGGGCGGCGAGCATGGCCGTGGATTTGAAGGCGAAGAAGGCGATTTTTGCGCTCCATGGCGACCTGCCGAAGAAGCTTCGGCCGGAGGCACTGGGGCAGGCGATTGCGGAGGGGGTGCACTTCGGGGCGTATCGCTGGGATGAGTTCCTGGGCAAAGGCAATGACAAGGACGGCCGGCCCGCGGCCATTGGGGTGGTGATTGCAGAGACCGATGCGGCAGTCGCGAAGGCACTCGGCGAGGGGGTAAAGGTGGGCAACATTATGGGGGAGGCCCAGAATTTTGCACGGACGATAATGAATCGGCCGGCGAACGTGGTCAACCCGCCGTCACTGGCGGCCGAGGCGAAGAGGCTGGCGGCGCGGACGCCCGGGCTGACGTGCAGTGTGATGGAAGAAAAGCAGATCCGCGCCAAAGGCATGGGCGGGCTGATGGCCGTGGGGCAGGGTTCGGCGACGCAGCCGCGGCTTATCGTGCTGAAGTATTCGCCGGCCAGGGCCCGCGGGCGGACGATCGGGCTGGTGGGCAAGGCGATTACGTTCGATTCGGGCGGTATCAGCATCAAGCCGTCTGAAGGCATGCAGGAGATGAAATTCGACAAGAGCGGCGGGGTGGCGGTTCTGGGGGCGATGAAGGCGATTGCTGCGCTGAAGCCCCCTGTGCAGGTGTATGGGATCATTCCATCGGCGGAGAATATGCCGGGTGGGATGAGCTATCGGCCGGGTGACATCGTGACTACCTACAGCGGCAAGACGGTCGAGATTCAGAACACCGACGCGGAGGGGCGGATGATTCTGTGTGACGCGATTCATCACGCGGTGATGCTGAAGTGCGACGTGGTGGTGGACGTGGCGACGTTGACGGGGGCCTCGGTGGTGGCCCTGGGCGAATGGCGGGCGGCGCTGATGAGCCACAGCGACAGGCTGATCGAACGGATAAAGGCGGCGTCGGAGGCCTGTGGCGAAAATGTGTGGCACATGCCGTGCGGCGAGGAATACCTGGAGCTTATGAAAAGCAAGATCGCCGACTTGAAGAACATCGGCGGCAAGTGGGGTGGAGCGTGCACTGCGGCGGCGTTTCTGGGCGAGTTTGCACGGGACGTGGAGTGGGCGCACCTGGACATCGCGGGTGTTGGCATGGTTGACGGGTCAAAGAAGTTCGGCAGTCCCGGTTCCATCGGCTATGGTGTGAGACTGTTGACGACGTTTGTGAGGAATGAGGCAGAGTGAATCGCCAGATGAATGCAGAAGCAAACCCTGTTGATCTGGAGCGGATCGAGAGGGCCGTTCGCGAGATCCTGATTGCGGTGGGGGAAGACCCGGATCGCGAGGGGTTGCGGCGGACGCCCGCCCGTGTCGCCCGGATGTATGAAGAACTGCTGGCGGGGATGCGTGCATCGCCCGAGGCGCATCTGCAGACTATTTTTCATGAGAAGTACGATGAGATCGTACTGTTGCGGGACATACCGTTTCACAGCATCTGCGAGCATCACATGATGCCGTTTGTCGGCACTGCGAATGTTGCGTACCTGCCGGACGGCAAGGTGTTGGGGGTGAGCAAACTGGCACGAATCGTGGATAGCTTTGCACGGCGGCTTCAGGTACAGGAGCGTTTGACGGTGCAGGTGGCGGATTTTCTGATGGATCATTTGCGTCCGAAGGGCGTTGCGGTCGTGATCGAGGCGTCGCACACGTGCATGACGATTCGCGGCATTCGCAAGCCAAATTCGGAGATGGTAACCAGTGCGCTGCGCGGATTGTTCAAGACAGACCCTCGCAGCCGCGCGGAGGTGCTGAGCCTGATGCACAAGAACCGCGGATGACGGGCGGTGGGGCATGGAGCTTTCGCGTCATATCCGTTTCTCGATTAACCCCTTTCGGGGCGAGCAGCCGTTGGGGTATAATTCCTACGCGTCCAAGCCGTGTGGAGAGGGTTTTTCGTTGTATTTCGGGTTGTGGGTGGAGCTTTCCGGGGCGGTGGACGCCGATACGGGCTTTGTGGTGAACGTGGCGGAGATAGATCGCCAGGTAAGGGCGGCGGTCGTGCCGGTTTTCGTGACGCGGATTTGTGAGGCGTTTCAAGCGGGGCGGCATGTGACGTTATCGGATGTCGTTGAGCTTCTGAAGGAGGGTTGGTCGGCGGTTAAGGGACGGTTCAGCGGGCCTGAGGTGAGCCGGATGTGCCTGGAATTGAACCCGTTCAGGAAGGTGGCTGTTTGGGCGGAGGATTGCGAGGTGTACAGCTTCAGCGAAAAGTTCGAGTTTGCGGCGATGCACACGCTCTGGAATCCCAAGTTCAGTGAAGCGAAGAATCTGGATGTTTTCGGCAAGTGCGCTAATCCGTCGGGGCACGGGCACAATTATGTTCTCGAGGTGACGGTCGAGCGGCCGGTGGAGGGGGAGGAGTTCGGTATCGGGCAGTTCGAGAAGATCGTCAACGAAATGTTCATCCAGTCCGTGGATCATAAGAACCTTAATGCACAGGTTCCCGAGTTTGCAGAGCTTAATCCGACGGTCGAAAACATAGCCCGTGTGGCCTGGCAGCGGCTGAACGGTCGTTTTGCCGGCGCGACGCTGTCGAGCGTGACCGTTTGGGAAAACGACAAGACATACTGCACTTATCGCGGCTGAGGACCGGCCGGGCGGCGGGCCAGACGGTCCTGACAGGTGTGAACAGGGCGATATTATACGGCGTAGTTTCGATATGGTCGGGAGGGGTCCCATATACGGTTATTGCCGCATGCAGTGCTTATGCTATGTCTTGTAAACGCCGATGTTTACGGTACATTAGAGCCCGTCGATCGGCGGTGCAAGGATGGAAAAGAATCAGCAGACCAGGTGCAGGCGGCAGGTGAGCCGTCCTGCTTCTTGAACTGACGATTTTCGGACACCAGGATCAGATATCAGGGGGGCGTTGTGTTCTTTGGCGCAACCCACGGGGACGGAGTATGTCAAGACATGGCGGGCGAGGACTGAATTGATTATTCGAACGAAGGCATATCCGCGGGCGGGGCTTGTGGGCAATCCATCGGACGGGTATTTCGGGCGGACGATCTCGTATGCATTTACGAACTTCGCGGCGGAGGTTGTCCTGTACGAAAGCCCGGAATTGGAGATCCTGCCGAGCCAGAAGGATCACTCGCGGTTCAGCAGTATCGCGCAGCTTATGCGGGACGTGAAGCTGCACGGCTATTACGGCGGGATCCGGCTGTTGAAGGCGACGGTCAAGCGATTCTGTGACTACTGCCTGGCCAACCAGATTGAATTGCACGACAAGAACTTCACGATTCGTTATCAGTCGGACATTCCGCACGGAGTGGGTCTGGCGGGCTCCAGCGCGATAATCACGGCGTGTCTGCGGGCGTTGATGGCGTTCTACGGGGTGAGCATTCCCAAGCCGATCCAGGCGAACCTGATTCTGTCTGCTGAGCGCGACGAATTGAAGATTGCGGCCGGCTTGCAGGACCGGGTAATCCAGGTGTACGAGGGGTGCGTGTACATGGATTTCGACAAGGAGGTAATGGAGCGGCAGGGATACGGGATATACGAAGAGTTGGACCCGAAGCTGCTGCCGCGGCTGTACGTGGCGTACAGGGATGAACTGAGCGAGCCGACAGAGGTGTTTCACAACGATATTCGCGCGCGGTTCAATATGGGCGAGAAGCGGGTGGTAGCGGCGATGCGGTACTGGGCAGATCTGGCCCGGCGCGTGAGGAAGTATCTGTTGGAAGGGCGGGGCGACGAGATCGGTCCGCTGCTGGATGCGAATTTCGACCGGCGGCGGAAGCTGTACCGTGTCAGCGAGGCGAATATCGAGATGGTTGAGGCGGCGCGGTCGGTAGGGGCAAGCGCCAAGTTCACCGGCTCCGGCGGCGCGATTACAGGCGTCTACCGGGACGAAGCGATGTTCAAGCGGCTGTGTCAACAGTTGGGTAAGTTGGGCGTGCGAGTGATCAAGCCGAAGATTGCCGTCGGCGGTACAGGAGACGGCCAATGATTCGCAAGGCGGTTATTCCGGCGGCGGGGTTCGGCACGCGTTTTTTGCCGGCGACGAAATCGCAGCCGAAGGAGATGCTGCCGATCGTCGACACGCCGGTGATCCAGTACGTGGTGGAGGAGGCGGTCGCGGCGGGGATTACGGATATTCTGATGGTGATCGGAAAGGGCAAGCGGGCTATCGAGGAGCATTTCGACCGCAGCTTTCAATTAGAGGCGCAACTGGCGGAGAAGAACCGCACGGCGGAACTGGCGGCGATGCGGCGGATCTCGGAGCTGGCGGATATTCACTTTGTGTGGCAGAAGGAGATGCGGGGGCTGGGCGATGCGATTTACTGCGGGCGGTTTCATGTGAACGATGAGCCGTTTGCGGTTCTGCTGGGCGATACGCTGATGGATGCGCCGGCGCCGGCAATCAAGCAGTTGACGGACGTGTACGAGCGGTACGGGGGCCCGGCGGTACTTCTGGAGGAGGTGGACAAGAGCAAGGTGAGCCGCTACGGCATCGCCGATGCAACGGAAATCGAGGCGGGGGTATACCGGCTCAATGATCTGGTCGAGAAGCCGGAGCCGGCGGCGGCGCCTTCGAACCTTGCGGTTGCAAGCCGTTATGTCTTCACGCCGGACATTTTCGAGCATATCGCGCGGACACAGCCCGGCAAGGGCGGCGAGATTCAGATTACCGATGCGATGCGCACGTTGGTGCGCCAGCGGGCGATGTACGGTGTGCGCTTGCAGGGAAGACGGTGCGACATCGGCAACAAGGAGGGCTTTGTGCGGACGAATATCGAGTTTGCGCTGAAGCGCGAAGACATGCGCGACGACCTGCGGCGGTACATCAAGCAATTGGCGGAAAAACTGTAGTGAATACGGCCAGGTCGAAGGTTGTAGTGACGGGGGCGGCGGGCTTCATCGGTTCGCATCTGTGCGAGCGACTGTTGGGCGACGGCTGGGCTGTGGTGGGGGTGGACAACTTCGACGGGTTTTACGACCCGCAGATCAAGTGGGCCAATCTGGCCGGGTGCGTGGGGAATGCACGTTTTCAGTTGCTGGAGGCCGATATCCGCGACGCGGAGGCAGTCAATTCGGTTTTTGCCGGTCGCGACGTGGAGATTGTGGTGCACCTTGCGGCCAGAGCGGGGGTACGGCCGTCGATTGAGGAGCCGGTGCTGTACCAGGATGTGAATGTCAACGGGACGGTCGTGCTGTTGGAAGCCGCGAAGAATTTCGACGTAAGGAAGTTTGTGTTTGCGTCGAGTTCGAGCGTGTATGGCAATAACGAGAAGGTGCCGTTTTCCGAGACGGACAACGTGGATTATCCGATCTCGCCGTATGCGGCGACGAAGAAGGCGGGGGAGCTGCTTTGCCATACCTACAGTCACCTGTACGGGATCGGGATGACATGCCTGCGTCTTTTCACGGTGTATGGGCCGCGCCAAAGGCCGGACCTGGCGATTCACAAGTTTGCGCGGCTGATCGAGGCGGGCAGGCCGATTCCTGTCTTCGGAGATGGGTCGATGATGCGTGACTTCTCGTACATCGACGATATAATCGACGGGGTGGTTGCGGCGATGGACGCGTGCCGGGGCTACGAGATATACAACCTCGGCGAGAGCCGGCCGGTTCGACTGGATGCGCTGATTGCGGCGATTGAGGCGGCGTTGGGCAAGAAGGCGATTATTCAGCGGATGCCCATGCAGCCCGGCGACGTGGATCGGACGTACGCAGATGTGCAGAAAGCCATGCTTGCCTTGGGATACCGCCCCAGGACGGACCTGGAGACGGGCTTGAAGCGTTTTGTTGAGTGGTTCAGAAGCGGCGCGTGTCGCAGAGACGATTGATGAAGAAGGCACTGATTACGGGTATCACGGGGCAGGACGGATCCTATCTGACGGAGTTGCTGCTGAAGAAGGGATACGAGGTCTATGGGATCATTCGGCGCAGTTCTTCGTTTCATACCGGGCGGATCGATCATCTGTATGTCGATCCGCACAATCAGCCGGCTCTGAAGCTGGTGTACGGGGATTTGACGGATGGCAACAACCTGTCGGCGATGATCAACGAGATCGAGCCGGATGAGGTTTACAATCTCGGGGCGCAGAGCCACGTGCGCGTCAGCTTCGACATGCCCATCTATACGGTGGACGTGGACGCGCTGGGCACGCTTCGGCTGCTGGAGGCGGTGCGAAAGATGAAGCGGCCGGCACGGTTCTACCAGGCGTCCAGCAGCGAGATGTACGGCAAGGTAAGGGAGGTGCCGCAGAATGAGAACACACCTTTCTATCCGCGAAGTCCGTACGGGTGTGCCAAGGTTTACGGATTCTGGCAGACGGTCAATTACCGGGAGGCGTACGGCCTGTTTGCGTGTAACGGCATCCTGTTCAATCATGAGTCGCCGCGGCGGGGCGAAACGTTTGTGACGCGAAAGATCACGCGGGCAGCGACACGAATCAAGATGGGATTGCAGGATAAGCTGTACTTGGGCAATCTGGATGCGAAGCGCGACTGGGGCTTCGCGGGGGATTATGTCGAGGCGATGTGGCTGATGCTGCAGCAGGATCGGCCTGACGATTACGTGATTGCGACGGGCGAGACGCATTCGGTGCGGGAATTCCTCGACGAGGTGTTCGGTTACCTTGACATGGACTGGCGGCCGTACGTTGCCAAAGATCCGAAATATTTCCGGCCTACGGAGGTTGATCTGCTGCAGGGTGACGCGACAAAGGCTCGGAAGGTACTGAACTGGCAGCCGAAGGTTACGTTCCGGGAACTGGCGCGGATGATGACCGATGCGGACCTGAAGATTGCCCAGGATGAGAAACTGCTTCGAGACAACCACAACACATAAGGGGTATCCTGCGGAACATCACGGCAAAAGGATTTCAGATGGCGGGTGAGTTTTTCAGCAAGCGGCGGATTGTCGTTACGGGGGGCGCGGGGTTCCTTGGCGGGTTTATTGTCGAGAAACTGCGGCAGCGGGGCTGCCGGGAGATTCTCGTGCCGCGGATCGAGGAATACGATCTGGTCAAGATGGGAGATATCGAACGGATGTACGCGGATATGCGGCCGGACGTGGTGATCCATCTGGCGGCGGTGGTGGGGGGCATTGGGGCCAATCGCGAGCATCCGGGCAAGTTCTTCTATGAAAACCTGATGATGGGCGTGCAGCTCATTGAGCAGGGGCGTCGCGTGGGCTTGGAAAAATTTGTGGCGATCGGCACGGTGTGTGCGTATCCGAAGTTCACGCCGGTGCCGTTCAAGGAGGACGATCTGTGGATCGGCTATCCGGAAGAGACGAACGCACCGTACGGCCTGGCCAAGAAGATGCTGTTGGTGCAGTCGCAGGCGTATCGCCAGGAATACGGGTTCAATTCGATCTTTCTGCTGCCGGTGAATCTGTACGGGCCGCGGGACAACTTCGATCCGGCCAGCAGTCACGTGATTCCAGCCCTGATCAAGAAGTGTGTCGACGCGGTTGAGGCGGGCAGCGACCATATCACGTGTTGGGGTACGGGGTCGGCAAGCCGCGAGTTTATTTATGTCGAGGATGCGGCGGAGGGGATACTGCGGGCGACCGAGCACTACAATGGCGCCGCGGCGGTGAACATCGGCTCGGGTTTCGAGATTGCGATTCGGGACCTGGCGGAGAAGATCGCGAAACTGACTGGCTTTGAGGGCGAGATCCGCTGGGACGCATCCAAACCGGACGGGCAGCCGCGGCGTTGTCTGGACACGTCGCGGGCGAGGAAGGAATTCGGCTTTGAGGCGCGGACTGGTTTCGATGAGGGGCTCAAGGCCACAATTGACTGGTACCGAGCGCATCGCGGCTCGATCGCGTGTTAAGGATAATATGGCGGGCGTGATGGAAGCCGCCTGCTTATGACATGGACTGACGACGAGAGGAACTCCAATGCATGTACCTTTGCTGGACCTGAAGGCTCAGTACGCCGGGATCAAGGAAGAAATTCTTGCTCAGATCAACGAGGTTCTGGATTCGCAGCAGTGTATCGGCGGGCCGAAGGTCGAGGCACTGGAGAAGGCGGTAGCCGAGGTGAGCGACTGCAAGTATGCAGTGGGCGTGGCCAGCGGCACTGATGCGATCCTGAACACGCTGATGAGCCTGGACATTGGCCCCGGTGATGAGGTGATAACGACACCGTTTACATTTTTTGCTACGGCGGGATGCATTGCCCGCACTGGCGCCAGGCCGGTGTTCGTGGATATCGATCCGAAGACGTACAATATCGACCCGAGGAAGATCGAGGCGGCCATCACGGGCAAGACGCGTGCGATCATGCCGGTGCATCTGTTCGGGCAGATGGCGGATATGGATTCGATCATGGCGGTGGCGGGGCGGGCGAGCCTGGCGGTGATCGAAGACGCGGCGCAGTCGATTACCAGCACGTACAAGGGGCGCAAGGCCGGCAGCATCGGCACGGCTGGATGTTTCAGTTTCTTCCCCAGCAAGAACCTGGGCGGTATCGGTGACGGGGGAATGGTGGTGACCAATGACGAGAAGCTGTTCAAGCGGCTGCGGATGATGCGAAACCATGGTATGGAGCCCAAATACTATCACAAGTACATCGGCGGCAATTTCCGGCTTGATCCGATTCAGGCTGCGGCGCTGCTGGTGAAGCTGCCGCACCTTGATAAATGGTCGAGCAAGCGGCGAAGAAACGCCAAGTACTACAACAAGCGATTCAAAGGCAGCGTGGTAAAGACTCCGTACATCAGTCCCGATTGCGAATCGATTTACAACCAGTACGTGATTCGTGTGCCGCGGCGAGACGAGCTTGTGGCACATCTTCGCAAGAACGATATCGGCTGCGAGATCTATTATCCGGTGCCGCTGCACCTCCAGGAGTGCTTCGCGTATCTCGGTTACAGGCAGGGGGACCTGCCGGAGGCCGAGACGGCGGCACGGGAGGTGGTGGCGCTTCCGATTTATCCTGAACTTACCGACGAAATGAAGGACTACGTCGTCGAGACCATTCTGTCGTTCTATGCATAACGCCGGGAGTGATGGCGATCGGCGATCTGGTACAACTTGCTCGGCCGCGGCACTGGGTGAAGAATGTGGTGGTGCTGCTGCCGGTCGTGTTTGGCATGCGTATGGCCGATGCGTCGGCGTGGGCATGGGCGGGTACGGCGGCCGTGGCGTTTTGCCTGGCGGCGAGTTTCAGCTATATTGTCAACGACCTCCGGGACTGCGAAAGCGACCGCAGCCATCCTTACAAGAAGAATCGGCCGCTGGTGTCGGGGCGGGTGCCCCCCCGGGTCGCCGCGGTGGAGGCTGGGGTCTTTCTTACGCTTTCAATCGGCGTCGCGTGCGTGGTGTCGCCGTTGGTTACGGCTATCCTGGCGGCGTACATCGTCCTGCAGATGTGTTATACGTGGCTGCTTAAGGATAAAGTGCTGCTCGATGTGATCTGCATCGCGATCGGTTTTGTGCTGCGTGCGTCGGCCGGGGCGGTGGCTATCCGCGTGGCTATCAGCCCGTGGCTGTTCATCTGCATGTTCACGATATGCCTGTTCATGGGTTTCTGCAAGCGCTATAACGAGTTGGTCACTATCGGCGACCGCGCGGATGCAGGCAACCACCGGCAGACGCTGATGACGTATACGCCGGACCTGCTGACGCACCTGATTACGTTGTCGGCGGGCATTGCGGTGGTGGCGTTTCTGTTTTACGGACTGACGGAGAGCACGGTGCGGCAGTTCGGCACGCATTATTTCGTGTATACGCTGCCATTGGTGGTCTACGCTGTGTTTCGGTTTGCGATGCTGTCGATGAAAGGCTGTTATGCGGACCCGACGGATCTGATTCTTCGCGACCGGCCATTTCAGATCACGGCGGCGTTGTGGATGGCCTCGGCGGTGGGGATTATCGTGTGGGGCCCACGGGTGGCCGGCTGGATGGACAGGCTGTACTGATGGCTGAATGTGGGATTGCGGAACAAAGCCAGGGTAGTCGGCGGCGGATTGCATGGGAGTACGCGGGCGTTCTTGCGGCGGCGCTGGCGCTGTATGCGGTCAGTTGTGCGCCCGGGGCGCTTTGGCAGGACAGCGGGATGATTCAGTACCGTGTGTGGCACAACGACATTGAGGGCAAACTTGGGCTGGCGCTGGCGCATCCGCTGTATTACATTGTGGCAATCGGTGTGAAGCACTTTCCGGTGGGATCGTTTCTGCATCGCGTCAACCTGATCAGTGCTGCGGCCGGCGCCATCGCCGTTGCCAATCTGTATCTGCTCATGCGACTATGGTTGCATAAGGTGTGGCCGGCTGCGGTGGCGGCGATCAGTCTGGCGTTGTCGCACACGTTCTGGCAGCATGCCAGCATCGCGGAAACCTACACGATGTACACAGCCATGCTGCTTGGCGAACTGGTTCTGCTGCTGCGATTCGTACAGACAACGCGTATCGGATGGCTCTACGGATTGGCGATTCTGAACGGGCTTGCTGTCTCGGTGCACATGTTTGCAGCAATCCCGCTTATGTGCTATCTCGCGTTTGCGGTCGTGCTTGCTGTCAGGAAAGACATCCGGCTGCGACAGTTGGTCGTGTGTGGGGTGTTGTGGGTAATCGGTGCGGCGGCGTACGAGTACCTCATTATCAAACATGCAATCGAAACGGCAGATATCACGGGGACGCTTGCTTCGGCAGCCTTTGGCTATGGGTACAAGACCGACGTTCTGAACATGGCTTTATCCTGGGGCATCGTCAAGGAAAACGTGTTATACATAATGCTGAATTTTCCGACGCCCAACGTGGTCCTTGGCGCTGTAGGAGTTTTTGCGCTGCGGCGTTTGGCGCCCCGTGCGAGTTTTGGCGCCGTTATTATGTGTGTGCTGGTCGGTTTTCTTGCGTTTGCGTTCCGTTACACCGTTGTGGATCGATACTCATTCTTTATACCGTTCTATGCAGTATTTGCCCTCGTCCTGGGTTGCGGCGCCCAGTATGTAATGGAAAAGAAGAAATGCAGCAGGCTTGGCACTTTGGTGTTGCTTTTTGCATTGCTGCCGATCCCCACTTATGTGGCGGCGCCTTGGGTTGCACGTAAGTTTTATCCGCAATTGGGCGTAAAGCGAGAGACTCCCTATCGCGACAGTTACACCTACTTTCTTCGACCGTGGCAAACGGGTTACCGCGGGCCAGGTCAATTTGCTGACGAAGTGTTGGAATCCGTTCCTCACGGCGCGGTTATCTGGGCGGATACAACGGTTGCCTTTCCCCTGCTCGCCGCACAAGAGATCCAGCAGAAGCGCAGCGATGTTGAGATTGTTACGACGATTGCGGCAAGCTATGGCGCTGCCGGCATTGACGAATCACGTGCTGCTGAATTGGCCGCCCAGGGGCTTTTGTATGTGGTTTCGCCAGTTGAAGGGTACTGTCCGTCTTGGCTCCTGGCGGGCTACGATTTTGTAGAAGCCGGTAAGTTGTGGCGCGTTGTGCCGGGGCGCCGGTTTTCATCCATGAACCTGTATTGCACGGCAAGGAAGGGTGCATGAAACGTTTTGCGTTAATCGGTGTGGGGGGGTATATCGCGCCGCGGCACCTGCGGGCGATCAAGGAGACGGGCAATGTGCTGGTGGCGGCGCTGGACCCGTGCGATTCGGTGGGGATACTGGATTCGTATTTTCCGGACTCGGACTTTTTCACGGAGTTCGAACGGTTCGACCGGCACCTGGAGAAGTTGCGGCGAAAGGGCGAAGGCGTGGATTATGTCTCGATCTGCTCGCCCAATTATCTGCATGATGCTCACGTGCGTTTCGGGCTGCGGATCGGAGCGGACGTGATCTGTGAAAAGCCGCTGGTGCTGAATCCGTGGAACGTGGATGGGCTTGAGGAGATATCGCGGGAGACCGGAGGCCGGATCAACACGATCCTGCAACTGCGGCTTCATCCGGCGGTGAAGGCCCTGAAAACGCGGGTGGCACAATCGCCGCCGAGCAAGATGTTCGACGTGGAATTGACATATGTCACGTCGCGAGGCCGGTGGTATATGTTCTCATGGAAAGGGGATGTGAAAAAATCCGGCGGCATCGCCAACAATATCGGCATTCATTTTTTTGATATGCTGTGTGATGTGTTCGGTCGCGCAAGGCGAAACAGTGTGCACCATTACGAAGCCAGGAAGGCGGCCGGGTGTCTGGAGCTTGAGCGTGCGAAGGTGCGGTGGTTCTTGTCGATTGACGCAAACGATCTGCCGACCAGGTCGGCGGATGGCTCTCCCCGGACGTATCGCTCCATCACGGTCGATGGGGAGGAAGTGGAATTCAGCCGGGGATTCGATGATCTGCACACGGAGAGCTATCGGGAGATCCTGGCCGGGCGGGGATTCGGGCCGGAGGTCGTACGGCCGTCGATTGAAATCGTGGCGGATATCCGCAATGCGGCACCGGTGGAATGCACAGACGGATGTCATCCGCTGCTGGCAGCGATCCGTCGGAGGGCCGCGGCAGGGAAATGAAGAAGTACTTCGTGCACGAGTCGGCTTACGTGGATGAGCCGTGCGAGATCGGTGATGGGACGAAGATATGGCATTTCAGCCACGTCTGCCGCGGAGCGAAGATCGGGCACAACTGCACGATCGGGCAGAACGTGTTCGTGGGAAACGACGTGATCATCGGGGACCGTGTGAAAATTCAGAATAACGTGTCGATCTACACGGGCACGGTGGTTGAGGACGACGTGTTTTTCGGGCCAAGCTGCGTGACGACCAACGTTACGAATCCGCGGTCTCAGGTGAACCGGCACAGCCTGTATGAGAGGACTGTCTTTCGGCGGGGGGCGACCATCGGGGCGAATGCCACAATTCTGTGCGGCATCGAGCTTGGCCGCTACTGCTTCATCGCGGCCGGGGCGGTGGTCACGGGGGACGTGGCCGATTATGCGCTGATCCAGGGGGTTCCGGGTCGGCAGGTTGGGTGGATGAGCCGGCACGGCCATCGGCTGCGGAACCCGGACGCGGAGGGGATTATGCTTTGTCCGGAGAGCGGCTATCGCTACAGGGAAGTCAGGCCGGGTGTGGTGCGGTGCCTGGACCTCGACGAAAATGAACCGCTGCCGGCGGACAAGGCAGTGGGGACCAAGTCTTATGATGAGTACAGAAAGTGAGCGTGGGGACTGTGAAGTCTGACATGACTATGCCGGAGAAGACCAACCATGTGCTGACCGACAGCGTCAGCACCAGCTCTATGTCACAGAGCAGCCCGATCTGAACAACTTGAAGAACGAGGGAATTGGTTAGCGGCGATCACAAGTGACGGCATACTCAACGATTCGCCAAATCACAGTCAGCGTTTACTGTTTCGCAACAAAGGTGCCAAAGTTCTGGAGTAGCAAGGCAGCACAGCAACTTTCGGCATAAGTTCTTGCACGCACTTGCTCGGAAATCTCATGAGGATAGGCTACATAACCACAGAGGACTTGAGCAAATCAGATGGGGGCCGTGTCCATTTCAGGGCCATAGCAAGCGAATTGTCAAGAATGGGCAACCGCGTATGCGTCATTGCTCCCAAGTACGGGCCAAAGCACTGGGTAGAATTTGACTCGAATGATATAGAGAAACTTAAGATACGAGTTGCCGGCAAGAATGCCTTCGGGCTGGCCTGTTTTGAGCTAATTATGTTTTCCGGATTGCCGTGGTTCAAACTGAAATACCGTTGGGATGCGATATTGGTCAGAGGTGGGGGGCCTTCTGTTTTCATGTGGCTGGTGTTTCTCTTAGGGCGTTTTCTTGGTATGAGAGTCGTGCTGGAATGCAATGGAGTAACATGGGCGGAATTCCGGAGTCGCGGCTACTCAGCTCTCTTTTGCGCATATGCCAAGTGGTCGGCATGGAGCCAAGCGAAGACTGCGTCCGCGATAGTAGGTGTAACCCCTGCGATTTGTGATGCTTATTGCAAATTGGCACAGCGGCCTGCAAATGATGGTTTTCCGATTTCTAACGGAGTCTCCACAGAGAAGTTTCCGCTTGCCGACAAGAGAGAAATACGGCAAGAGCTGCATTGGGATGCCTCAAGAACCGTTTTTATTATGCCAAGCAGTTTTGCCCCCTGGCATGGACTCAGGGAATTACTTGAAGCAATAAAAATGTTGCCGGAAGAGATCAGAGAAAAAAGCCTCTTTGTGTTGCCGGGGGATGGGGAAATGCGGAAGAGCATTGAAGGCGTTTTGTTCTCTTCTCAATTGCAGAATTGTGTTCTGATGCCAGGGAGACTTGATCGTACTCAGATTTACAGGACGTTGGTCGCCGCCGATGCGGGTCTTTTTTTGTGTACTGATCAAGAAAAAATCAGATTTCCAGGTTCGCCATTGAAGCTATTCGAGTACTTTGGGGCGGGTTTACCAGTCATTGTTTCCTCGGACAGCTACCACTCTAAGCTGATTCCGTACTATGGGTTAGGAATGGTCCTCGATTCAGTTACCCCTCAGCATCTTGCATGTGCAATAAAGGAATTCATTGACGGTACCATACGTTATGATCGGGGGCGTATACGCGAAACGGCCGAAAAGGAGTTTCATTGGGCGAGGGTAGCCCAGCGTGTTTTGGCAGTGCTTAACAACACTGAACCTGAGCTGGAAAGATGGCTCATAGATTGCGCAGTCGTGCCATAGCAAGATTCAATTCTCTATTAGTTCAATGGTGATGATATGTTTATGCTCTATTTGATAATGTTTCTGGCTTTCTTCAGCCCGGGGTTCATGATTCCGGGGTTGGCTCAACTGTGGGCGGCAGACATCCCGTTACTGCTCGTGCTCGCTTGGCGGCTGTTCGTGCCGCCACAAATTTCGCTTGAGTATAAGTCCTACATGACTCGAATGCTGATGCTTCCTATGTACGTTTTCATGGCGTGGCTTGTGATAATTACAATTCTGACATTAAACGCCACGCAGTTCGTATCTGTCCCAATGTCCTTGTGCTCTTTGATTGGTCGATTCAGGCCCCTATTGTTCCTGCTTTTGCTCATACCTTATGCCAGCGACGAGAGTAAGCTGTACAAACTCAACAGGCTTATAATGAGCATATTTATCTTTCAAGCAATTGTTGTTATTTGTCAGAAATGTGGTATTGTTTCGATCAACGAGTGGTATACCCCAAGATTTAGGCCCCTGGATGCAGAGCTATCTTACATGTACTCGATGGGGTTACGCACAATCGGTACGATTGGAAACCCTAATTCCATGGGAACATTCTTGAGCGTTGCAGCGATGCTGGGTTTTTCGACCTACGCTTTGGGGAAGGGATTGAAGCGTTGGATGGGCCTTTTTGCCACTATTGTATCGTTCGTTTTATGCGTTTTTTTTGCAAGTACCCGTCAAGGCGCGCTGAGCATTATCATGGGATGCGCTCTTTTGTCGTTCATAGCGTTGTTGTTAGGAAAGATCGGTCGCGTGTCATTCGTGATAGTACTTGTCATTTTACTGAGTCCTGTTCTGATGTTTTATCTGTTCCAAAATGCTTACCTCTTCGAACGTTTTGCAATTTTGCGCGGTGCAGCCGGTATAACTGACGTTGGCAGCATTCAGACACGACTGATGTTGTGGCCGGAGTTCTTTGAGACCTACGGAGCATGGATTTATTGCGGCAAAGGTATGGCTGGCCAGTTGGCATCGGAAATATGGGATTCTGGGTGGCTGTTTCTCATAGTGTCTGGCGGAATTCCGATCGTCATCATATACCTGTGGTGGTTATTGCGGATTGCCACAGAATGTATAAAGACGTTGCCCTATCGGTTCAACAATCCTGGACTGTTGGGTTTTTTGCTCGCGGGTCCTGCGGTATCATTTATCGTCATTATCACAAATATCGTCAATAATACATATAATGATACACGGATTTCTCTATATATAGGAATGGTCTATGTCCTCACCTTGGGTACGGCGTACCAATTGAAGTATGGAGACAAGGCAAGCTTGGAATACCTTGCTTACGACGCGGACCCCGAATCGTATGGTCTTGAGCAGAATGATGCTTAATTGTATTCACTCTCAGTTGTATTCATCTCAGAACAGGCCGACGCTATGCGCAGTAATCGCAGGGTAAAATAAAAGAGGTTGTCAAGTAGTTTCAACATGATCGAAGCTAAGAAAAGGCTTGTATCTAATGTTGTTAGCAGTGCACTGGCTGTAATTGTAAATTCTGTAGTAGCAATTTGGCAAACTCCCTATCTGATCAGGCATTTGGGAGTCGAAGTTTATGGCATGATACCGTTGGTCACTTCTTTCATTGCCTACATGAATCTCTTTACAACGGCGCTATCGAGTGCTGTAAGCCGCTATGTCGCCATTTATGCGGGCAGAGGAGAAACTGAAACAGGCAACCGCTATTTGAGCAGTGCCGCTACCGTACTGTTGATCATTTGTGCGCTGCTGTTAGTTCCGGTTCTTGTCATGGCCGTCAATTTCGCCAGAGTGTTTCATGTGCCGAGCGGACAAGAAAGAAGTTCAGGTTGGTTATTTTTGTTTGTAATGCTGGCAGGGGGGGCATTGGCGTTGGCCAGCCCATATCAAGTTAGCACATTTGTTCGTCATCGTTTCGATCTTAGCAATGCTGTAACGATAGGGACCAAGGGCGTTCTTGTGGCTGCCATCGTAGTATTTTTTACATGGGTAAGCCCCTCCCTGGCATACTTTGGTGTGGCGTATAGTTTGATGGCAATGGCCTTGTTGGCTGCTTCCATGGTCCTGACACACATTCTGACGCCTGAGTTCCGAATTGATGTGCGAAAATTCGACTTCGGCGCCGTTAAAGATATGGGTCGCATGAGCGGCTGGATCGCGGTAAATCAACTTGGGGCTGTCTTATATATCAGCTTTGGCTTCATTGTCATCAACCTCTTCTTGGGGCCTGAGGCGGTCGGACGTTATGGACCCGTTGCCCAACTGAGCGTGCTCTTGAGTACATTGGGTGGAGCATTGAGTAATGTATTCGCGCCCATTGCTTTCGAGTATATCGCTCGCAACCAACTGCAAGATCTGGTATTGCAATTGCAGCGTGCTATCAAGTTACTGGGGCTTGCCATGGGCTTCGCGGTGGGAGTGTTGTGTGGTATGGCAACGCCGATATTGAAGCGGTGGCTTGGCCCGGAATTTGTGGACCTGACTCCATTGGTGTGGCTACTGATCGGCCCATGGCTGGCGAGTATTGCGGTCCGGCCTGCGTTCGCTGTATTTCGCGGACTAGACAAGGTCAAAGTGCCGGGGCTTGTTACGTGTGCCGGCGGCATCGTCAATGTCTGCCTTTCAATCGTCCTCATTCGTTTTACCGGCCTGGGCATATACGGCGTGGCTTGGGCACTTCTGGTCTGCCTGGCCGGTAAGAATCTGTTATTTACGCCTGTTTATACCTCTTTAATCATGGGGGTCTCCAAAATGGTGTTCATCAGGAGTCTGCTTCCGGGCACAGTAATGGCCTTGTTACTGACTTTAGCCGGCTTGGTTCTAAGCCGCGTCTATCACCTGGCTACTATTCCACGCCTGTTGGGAGTCACGGTAATGTTGCTGCCCATATACGCTATCACATGTTATTCTGTTTTCATGACGTGCGAAGAACGCCGACTTGTCTGGTCTGTTCTTCTACGGAAAGAACTATCTCGCGTGTGAGGTAAGCCTGTGGGTTCGTTTAGGGAGGATAGCATAAATGACTGCTAAAGAAGTCATTAGGTTGGCCCTGTCCATAGCTTCGAACCGCGTGGTTCCGCGATGGCTGGATCGACGATGTCGCTTTCATGATTTGGTGAAGGTGCGCTGTTCTAAACGTATGGCCCGCAGTCCTCTTATCCAGTTTTATTCTTCAGTAGACAACATTGGTAATTACTTGCCAATATTAGGTATTCAAAAACTCCTTGGGCACACGCCAGATACCTGGTGTATGCATGATCGGAAGGTGGATTTCGATTTCATCAATGCCAATTACAAGGGCGCCCTAATAGGAGGTGCAGGCTTACTTCACAAGTGTTTCCAACCATTCTGGGAAGGTATGGCCGAGCATCTCCGCATTCCTGCGATAATCTGGGGCATCGGCGGGTGTTTTCATTTCAACAATGACGTGACCGTTGTGGAACGATCAATCGTCCAGCGAGTCCTGCAAAGATGCGATCTGGTTAACGTTAGAGATGATATCACGGCCGATTACTACGACATGCGAAATGTGAGTATCACACCATGCCCAACAATAGCCTATGTTGCACAGTTCCGACATGAGGTCGAACGCACGGGAAAAGTCCTTTTCAGTTCACATGAAGAGTTGGTGCCGCGCACTGAGACTGTGGCCATCAAGGAAGCCATAAGGGCTGCGGCCGGAAGGTTCTTATTTACGGACAATATTCAAAAGGTCAGAAGCGGCCTTAACGACATCATCAGACGATACTATTGCAAGAGTAGCATAGTTGTTACAACTCGCCTGCATGGTGCCATTATTGCATATGGTATGTCAATTCCCTATGTTGCTTTTGCCTGGGATGAAAAACTAAGGGCGTTCAACAGACTGTACGGCAACGGAGTGCTGGCTGACTCACCGAACTTAATCAGTGACCTGCTCCTCAACAGAAGGTATGACGAGTGTCTGAACGGAGAGCCGCGAATCGATTTGGTAGAAGACTTTGCGCGGCGGGTGTTGGCTTGGATGGCCTCGCTCTGATTTCAGCGTCTCGCAGCACGAAGTGAAGGCAGCCAGCATTGTGCAACCGCCCTCTGAAATGCGAGACCGGCTAGTGCGCGTTCTGTTTGTGACGAATATGTTCCCAAACGAGAGAAACATACAGCAGGGTATTTTTGTTTGGGAACTGGCAAATGCGGTGAAATCCTTGGGCCATGATATTCGCGTCGTCAGCATAGAACCCGTACTTGCCTGGCCTTTTAACAAGCTCAACGTTTATCAGCATCAGGTGGCAAACGGTGAAGTTCCTGCCTTTGACTGCATCATTCGTCATGAGGTGATTCAATTTCCACGCAATATCGGCGTCTGTTTCCGCTATAGAGCGTGGGCCGCTGTGTTGCTGAAAAAGATCGAAACAATGTGGCCGGGCTGGCGCCCCAACATTGTTCACAGCCATACGCTGATACCCGGCGGACTTGTTGCGAGGGAAATGTGCGGCAAGTTGTGCGTTGCCCATGTGTCAACGAGCCACGGAGCCGATACGCGAGTCCACATGAAACGCTGCAAGACGAGGTCCGCAATCAAACGGATGTTATCTCAGGGGCACTACGTAGTCGGAGTGGGGCAGCCGGTAGTGGACGCACTGCGCCCGCTTGCCAAGTATCCGGACCGAATCCGACGAATTTACAACGGTGTGAATATTGACACGCTGCGACCAGCCAATGTTCAACTTCGTCAGCGATTTGCCCGCCGCAGAATCATATTAGGAATGGGCAATTTGGTGAAAACCAAGGGATTTGACTTGCTTATCAGAGCATTCGCCGCCGTGGCCGGGGACTTTCCCGCATGGGACCTGGTGATTGTCGGAGGCGGAGTGCAGTGGCGCAATCTCGTACAGGCCGTGCGCCAATTAGATTTGGCCGGCAGAGTTCATTTCACAGGTCCTCTGCCGCACGCGGAGGCAATGGAATGGATGGAGTTGTGTGATATATTCTGTTTGCCCAGTTGGTCGGAGGGTTTGGGTATCGTCTATCTTGAAGCAATGGCCTGCGGCAAACCAGTTATTGGCGTCACAGGCCAGGGGATAGATCCGATCATTCGTGAAAATGCGACGGGCCTGCTCACCGAACCTAAAAGCATCGATTCGCTCGTGAGTGCTTTGAGACGACTCATGATGGAAGACATGACTCGCATGCAAATGGGACGAGCCGGTAAGGAACTGATCCACGAAAACTTTACATGGGATATGTGCGCCCGGCAATATGTAAAGTTGTATTGTGAAATATTGGGGGAGAAGAACAGCAATGAATGCTCGGTATAGGGCTTCTAAGGTGACAAGACGGGCCATGTCAAATTCGCTGTTATTAATACTGCTCCTGTCGGGTTGTACTTTTTCGCAGCATGTTTCCGTGCCTAAAACGCTATGCGCAAACACATCTGTTTTTTCTGCTCCCATACTATATGATGAGAACTTTCAAGCCGAGTTTGAACGTAGCGGTTACCAGCTTTCTTTTGTTCCTCACCCTGTGGCCTTCAGTCCCAGTGGCAGGGCGTATGCCCGGCAAAGACATGGTGTTGCCTATGTGAATGAGCAAGGTGAATGGTCGTACTGCTCTTTTACATCTGCTATTTCGAAGGTTGCCGGAGGGATTTGTACCGGCATCGATATGTTCGTGCGTAACGACCTGCGGATTGTCTTTGATCGTGACGGCTATGCTTATACACCCGTTATCGCCGATGTGGAGAAAAGGAAGCTAAATTTCTTAATGACGAAATCGCCGCATTCTGAGGAGTGGTCGGCTTACAGTTTGCCGGCGGGGGATATCCGAATGGAGTGGTTCAGTGGAGCAAGGCCGCTTGCGGGGCCGCCTGCAATCCTGATATTCCAGGATGAGAGCATCTTCCTGATTGATGTGACTCGCAGTGGTGATCACATTTCAGTAGCGACACCCGAGAAGGTTGCGGACAGTGTGCTGGCCATAGCGAGATTAGGTTCCGGAGGCAGTGTGGTTGTCAGATCTGGAACCATGATTAATGCCGTGTTCGCACTTCGAATCGCGCCTGGTGGAATGGCGGGCACCCCTGAGATGTTTGCTGCGTGGTTGCCCGGGCATAACACGAAATACGCACCGCGGCTGCTCGGGATGTCGCCTGTTTATCAATCGCGATCTCCCGATCCGCACGACGTGCCGGTGGTGGTCTCGGATTCCAAGGGAGTCCTTCATGCCGTGCTGGGGGCGCACAACAGGCCCTTCCAGTATACTCATACGATGGAAACAGACCCGGGCGAAATCAAGTGGACTATGCCTGTAGTTGTTGGCAACTCCACAGACGCCCCCGGGGCTTGGAATCTAACGTATCCCGAACTCGTGTGTGACAGCAAAGACACCCTGCATCTGGTGGCTCGCCAATGGACCAGTGAAAAGGGCCAGTTCCTGGTTTACCTGAGAAAGGAACCTGGTAAAGATTGGACGCCGCCGAAGGAGTTGGTCGTTCCGCAGCACCGCGGCTATTTCAATGCTTACCACCGACTCATGAAGGACTCGCACGACAGACTGTTCCTTACTTGGTATGCGTATTTCAATCACTTTACGGAGGCGCAAAAAGGAGCATATCAGAGGAAATATCCAGGCGAGAAGCTGACGCGCGCAGCGGCGCAAGGTTTCAGACGCTTCAACTACGAAGGCGTGAAACGCCACGGGCCATATCTGCTTGTTAGCGAGGACAGAGGCAACTCATGGCGAATGGCAGTGGATGAAGACTTCGTGATCAGACTTCCGTCGACCTTGACAGAGGCAGAATGAAGCCCAGAATAATGCTTATTTCCTCCGTCCCTATGACGTTGTGGGTCTTTTACCGTGTCTTGATTGAGAAGCTTCAGTCCGACGGTTACGACCTGACGGTTGTGTCGTCGCCGGCAGAAGAACTCAGCCGAATTCGGGACTGCTTCGGTTGCCGCACGCCCGTCCTGGCGGCTCTTGACGACGATGCAGTCCAGGAAGATGATCGGATA
>DAOTMV010000010.1:0-114605 GCA_035450485.1 Anaerohalosphaeraceae bacterium
CAGAAAGCTTAACAATTCCATGACCGTTTACACAGTTCTTTTCACACCCTCTATGGACAGGAGTGGCCCATCAACCTCCAACTATAACTGGGACATCCTCGGTTGGTTTGCCCCAAGCTGATTCGTGCGGGCAAACCCCACCCATGACCAAAATCTGTGTGATGCATACATCCAAGATTACGAACATACGACTGTTAATTGTCTGGGCAGAGAGCGTTAACAGAAACATGGGAGGCAGCGGCCATTTCTGGGGTCTGCTTGAGGGGCTTGAGTCTGTTGGATGCAACGTTCGCGCCATCTGCCCGCGCTATGGCTGTGTGACCGTGCCGGATGCGATTTCTGTTTCCTATGTGCGCCTGCCGCAACGGTCGTTGCTTAGTTTCCTCCTGTTCCAGGTCTGGCTGCTTGTGATTGTACCTTATCACATGCTCCGGCATCGCCCGCATGTGATTTATCAAAGAACCTGGTTTCTGAGCTTTCTTATGAGGCCGCTGCTGCGACTCGCTCGAATCAGACTTGTGATGGAGATCGACGCGATTGTCGAAGAGGAAACAAAGATGCGCGGCCAGTGTAACCTTCTGGGGGCAGCTGTGCGTTTTGCTGAGCGGTTGAGCTTCCGGTTTGCGGATGGGCTAATATGCGTAACAGAGGGTATTCGGAATGAAGTCATCCGGCGAGGCGCTGAACCGCAAAAGACTCAGGTGGTTCACAATGCCGCGCGCGTGGCTCACGCGCCCCTGCCAGATCAATATGCAGCCCGGCAATGCTTGGGATTACCTCTCCATGGTCGCATAGTTGGCTTTGCCGGAACCTTTGCCCCCTGGCAAGGACTTGACATGCTTGTCGATGTGGCGCCTGATATAGTGCGTGGTTGTCCTGAATGTGTTTATTTCGTCCTGATGGGCGAAGGGCAACATGAAGATGATTTACGGCAGCGTGTTGCCGCTATGGGGTTGAATGAAAGATTCATCTTCCTGCCGCCGGCCGATCATGAGATAGCTGCGGTATTATATAGTGCGTGTGACGTGATTGTCATCCCAATATACGACGAACGGAAACTGCGCTATGGGATAAGCCCCTTGAAGTTTTGGGACGCGCTGTCCGCCGGTGTGCCGGTCATCGTTCCCCGTCACAGCGAATTAGATGGTTTCCTCGATCGTGTTTCACTTCCCGGTACTTTTGTACCCGGTAACCGCGAGGATTTTACGCATACGGTATTGACGGCGTTGAGATCGTCGCAGGCGCACCTGGCCCGCCGTGCTGAGGTGCACCGAATTGTTCAGGAAGAGTACTCATGGATCAATGCCGCCCGAAAGGTGTTGGCCTTTTCAGCCTCGCTTTGTGACAGCTTCTTAGATGATGCGAAGGATTAAGCGCGTACTGCAGATCGCCAACCGTGCAGGGCCACTGCATATTTTTATGTTGCCGTTATGCAGGGCGCTGGTTGAGGCAGGGGTGGAGGTAGAACTGGCGTGTATGCCGGGGCAGGCGTCATGGCGGCCGCTGCTTGAAGATGGATATCCCGTTCACACGCTGCCAGAGGGCAGTTGGGCCTCACCGCTGACATGGTACAAGGTTCGGCGGGCTGTGAAGGTATTGCTTGCTGCCGGTTCGTACGATATGGTTATTGCACATACGCCGGCTATCAGTTGGCTTGTGCGGCCGATATCAGCAAAACATGCAGGCATTACGGTCTATTTCGCCCATGGGCTGCCATTTTCGCCGCAGCAGAACAGATTCCGGTACGGGATCTATTTAACAGTTGAAAAATACCTTGCTCGGCATACGGATGGTTTGCTGGTGATGAACAGGGATGATGAGCAGGCATGCAAGGCCTTCAGGCTGACGCGCCGCGATGGTCTGTTCGGATATATCCCTGGGGTAGGCATTGACGTTAATCGCTGGTCCGAACCCTTGCCGGAGTCGCGCCGAAAGCAACTCAGGGAAGAACTGCAGCTCTCTGAAGGCAAGCCTGTCGTTCTCTTTCTAGGCCGATTCATACGTGCCAAACGTCCGCAGGATATACTCAGATGTGCCGCTCGGATGCAGGAAGAGGCCGATTTTATCCTGGCTGGCGAAGGGCCTTTATGGCGTCAAATGAAGCGGCGTGCCCGTCAACTGGGACCGCATGTGCACGTTCTGGAATTTGTGTCGAATGCCGCCGAACTCATGATGCTGAGTGACATTGTTGCTCTGCCCAGTGTTTTTCGCGAGGGACTTCCTCACGTTCTTCTTGAGGCTGCTGCGGCCGCAAAGCCCATTGTTGCTTATGATATTCGCGGTGTCAGAGACATTGTGCAGGACGGCTACAATGGGTACCTTATTCGATCGCGCGATGTTGTGCGTTTTTCTGAGGCGCTGAGGCTGCTTGTACGGGATTCTGCGCTGAGGCAACGTTTGGGCCAGCAAGGCCGCCGGATTGTTCAGGCTAATTTTACCCTCGAGCATTCACTGGCAGCGATCATATCGTTCATCAATACTATTGCTGGCGCCAAAGGCTACAGTCCCATTAAAACTAAGCTGCAAGTATAGGGAGCGGCATGCTTGTCTCGGCCATCATACCCTGCCGGAATGAAATTCGTCACATTCGACGCATGCTTGAATCCGTCTTAAGCAACGATTTTCCCTCTGATCAACTGGAGATTATCGTTGTGGATGGAATGAGTACGGATGGGACGCGTGAAGCTGTGCAGGAATACAGCGAGCGATTCCCGCACATCCGTTTACTCGACAACCCAAGACATATTGTGCCGACCGCGATGAACATAGGCGTACGGGCCGCTGCGGGCGAATACATAATGCGCCTGGATTGCCACGCCTTATATGCGAAAGACTACATTGCAAAGTGTGTCGAAGTGATCCGCCGGACTAACGCAGACAATGTCGGTGGTTATATGACTACGCTGCCCGGGCAGGACACACCAACCGCACGGGCTATTGCAGCCACAACCAGCTGTCGTTTTGGCATAGGGAATTCCATATTCCGCCTGAGTGGTCTGGAGCGGCAAGTCGACACAGTTCCTTTTGGTATGTATCGGCGAGATGTCTTCGACCGGATTGGCTTGTACGATGAGAGACTTGTGCGCAATCAGGATATCGAGCTCAACAGCCGGCTAAGACGAGCCGGCGGTCGAATCATTATCTCGCCGCACATCAAATTGAGCTATTTCAATCGCGCCACGTATGTCGGCTTGTGGCAGCAGGCTTACAACAATGGTCTTTGGAATCCGTATACGATTTGGCTCGTGGGCAGAGGGCTGTCTTTGCGGCACTTTGTACCAATGTTTTTCGTGGCCAGCCTGATCGTTTTAGGTACCGCAGGCTTGGTCTACAAGACTCTCTGGGGCTTGCTTGCCGCGGAACTGATACTGTACGCGGCCGTAGCCGGGTACTTTGCCGTATCTCTTGCACCTGCGGCAAAGGCATCACCTTTGCGACTCTTGTGGGCTTTTGCGACACTCCATCTGGCCTACGGGATTGGGTCCTTGTGGGGGTTGATAACCATTCCCTTCAAATTCTCTAATCGCCGGAATGAAGTAGGCACGCCCTTGGCAGACCGTAAGACCTGAGTATGCTGATCACCTGCTGCCTTCGTTTACGGTAGGACCTTTGCGGATCGCGCCGCGGATACCTGCCATTTTCAAAAACCCCTTCTTACAGACTACGACGGCTGATGTCCCGAAAACAATCAGATGCACGGCCAGCGCGTAGCGGGTTCTTATCTGGCTCATGATGAGGCCAATGGCGGCGTAAAGGCCCGCCAGGGCGTAGCAGATCTTGACCGTCGCTTTCAGACTCAGGCCGCGGTCCATCAGTTGATCGTAGAGATGGCCCCTGTCGGACACGAACAGGGGTCGTTTGTTGATGAGTCGCCTCGCCAGGGCCGTCGCCGTGTCGAGGATCGGCAGGCCGAAAACGACAATCGACGCAATCCACCACCGCGGGGTCTGCTCCGCGTAGAGTATCATCAGCGCCGCCACCACAAACCCTAACAGCATGCTCCCCGCATCGCCCATGAAGATCTTTGCCGGGTGACGATTGAACGGCAGAAACCCGAACACCCCCCCGACGATCGCCAGGCAAACCACGATCCGCACCGCATCGCCTCCCACGTTGCTGAAGCCCCACGTCCCAAGGTGAATCGCCAAAAGCAGCATCGCCACGGTGATTATGCCCGTCACACCTGCGCACAGTCCATCGAGTCCGTCGAGCAGATTCAGCGAATTGGTCGCTCCCAGCACAAAGAAGATTACCACCGGCACGCCCAGCCACATCTCCACGCCCGGAGACATCTCCACGCCGAATATGCCTGTGGCATAGTGCAGCGCCGGACGAATGCCGGCGGCCACCAGCACCGCGGCCGCGACCACCTGCCCTAACATCTTCCGCCCGGGGCTGATGTCGAACAGGTCATCGATCACGCCCACAGAGCAGGCAATAACCGCACCCCCGAGAGTCCCCAGGAGCCACTTTGCCGCAACTGCAAGCTCCATGTCCCTCGTAAGATAAAGCCCCGTCAGCACGCCCACCGCAAAGCCCACCAGCATGCCCACGCCGCCCAGGTACGCGACAGGCTTTTTGTGCGTCTTGACCAGGTTGTCGGGCTTGTCGACGATGCCGAACTTCAGCGCGATTTTCTTGCACAGGGCCGTGGCCGCCAGCGCGCGCACACAAACGACGCCGCCAGCACGGGCCAGAATTGCAGCACCCACGAAACTGGTCTCTCGTTGCCGATGACATTGTCGAGAAACATGAATCCTGTCCCTGCGGATTACTCCGGCTCGATCCACACCTCGCTGTCATAGCGCAGCATGGTCAGGTTGTCTTTGAAACGGCCGAATACGATATCCGGCTCTCGCCCGGCCAACTGTTCCAGTATCCACCGGGGAAAGTCGGCCCCCGCCCGAATCGACAGCGGAACACCGCCGCCAAAACGCGGGTTGATCTCGATGAACTTGATCTGCCTGCCGCCATCGACGATCAACTGAATCGTGATCACGCCCGGCCCTGCCCCAAGCGCCCTCACCACATCGGCGGTCCTCGATATGATTGCCTCATCACGGACCGTCTGCCCTTTGCTCACCTCACCGCCTCGCGTCTCGATCCGTCGGCGCGGCACCACGCAACGTACCTGCATATCGAAGTCGACGAACGCGTCGCACGTGTACTCGGTGCCGTCGATGAACTCCTGCACGATGCAATTCGGAATGCGCGCGGCCATCACCTCCAACTCGCGCGCATTCTCCACCTTTGCAGTACCCCGGCTGGCGTGACCATCCCACGGCTTGAGGAAGCATGGGTATCGAATCTCCTGTCTGGACAGGGCTTCGGCTGCCTCGACTGTGTACGGCGTATCGAAGCCATGCTCAGACAGAAACGCAAAAGCTTTTCGCTTGTCCTGGCATATCTCGATGACCTCAGGTCGTGAGACCAGAACACAGCAGCCCACATTATCAAAGCTCGCCCTGTTCTCCGCCAGTATCCACAGGTCCAGGTCCGTCGTCGGCACCAACAGATTCACCTGCTCACGTTTCACGATTTCAAGGATCTGACTCAGATAATCCGTGTGCCGCACGGGGCTGACCACGTATTTTGCGTCACACAGTTGCAGGGCCGCGCTCAGAGGCGAAGAGTCGGTTCCGATAATACGCGTCGTTATGCCGAGGCCCCGTGCCGCGCTCCTGAAAGACTCCAGAAGCGATACCCGCCTGCCGATACACGTAAACAGAATTCTTGCGTGATTATGAATCTTGTACGCTGGCTTTTCCATCCGGCATTCCGCTAACACACTATAAATACAGTGTTTAGCAATCTAAATTAATTCGGCACAATTGTCCAGAGAATTCACGCTGAAACGGGCGCTTGACATGTTCCATTATGCGCCATAACCTATTGCGCTCGGGTCGTGGCCGGCCCGGTGCGGGGGCGTCTCCGAGCAGAGCTGAAATGCTGTACGAATTTACCAAAAGATGTTTGGATGTTTTCTTCTCGCTGGCTGCGTTGCTGTTGTTGTCGCCGGTTATGTTGGTTGTCGCATTGGCGGTGAGGCTTTCCGGCAAAGGGCCTGTTATTTTCCGCCAGGAAAGGGCGGGGCTGCATGGCAAGCCGTTCACGCTGTACAAGTTTCGCACGATGCGCGTCGATGTCGATCCCTTTGGCGCAAGTCCCAAGTCCGCCGCCGATCCGCGATTGACGCGTGTCGGCAGAATCCTGCGGGAAACATCGCTTGATGAACTGCCGCAACTGTTCAACGTCCTGAAGGGGCAGATGTCGCTGGTGGGACCGCGGCCGCTCTATATGGCCCAGATGGCCGAGTGGAACGAACACCAGAAACGCAGGCTCGAGGTCAAGCCGGGCCTCACCGGCCTTGCTCAAATCAGCGGGCGCGGCGCACTGACGCGCGAAGAGAAACTCAAGCTCGATGTGGCATATGTTGACAGCCGCAGTCTGTGGCTCGATGTCCGAATCATATTCGCCACCATCGGCTTGATCTTCGGATGCAAGAGGATCTACGAGAAGGAGTACTCAGCCAGTGAGTATACACGCGGACAATCGCAAGTTGACAACCCAAACGATGGAGGCTCAAAATCCAGGTTCGCCAGCTGACACATATTGATCAGATCGACCAACTGTCCCAGGATGAAAAGAATGCACTGGCGCCGGTGGTGTCACGGTTTGCATTCAAGAGCAATGACTACTACCTGTCGCTCATCGATTGGCGCCACCGGCACGATCCGATTCGGCGCGTCATCGTCCCCGACCTCCAGGAACTCCAGACCTGGGGCAGACTCGACCCGTCGGATGAGGATGCCTGCACCGTTATGCCCGGCCTCGAGCATAAATATAATTCAACGGTACTGCTCCTGGTCAGCAATGTCTGTGAAGGCATTTGTCGCTACTGTTTTCGCAAACGCGTTTTCATGGCCGAAGCCAGGTCGTGTGTGCAGGACATGTCGGCGGCGGTCGATTACATCAGTTCCCACCGGGAGATCACCAACGTACTGCTTACGGGCGGTGATCCGCTGAAACTGCCGACCGGTGAGCTGCGGGAGATTATCGCTGCGCTTCGGCAAATCGAACATGTGCAGATAATACGCATAGGTACGCGCATGCCGGTCTTCAACCCGTATCGTATCATCGACGACCCCCAACTGCTGTCGATGATCTCGACTTACAGCACGCCGCAGAAGCGCATTTATATCATGACGCATTTCTGCCACCCGAGAGAGTTTACGGATGCGGCGGTCCAGGGACTGAATCTGCTGATCTCCGCGGGGGCAATCCTGGCCAACCAGTGCCCGCTTATCCGCGGCGTCAACGACTCACCCGCAGTCTTGGCCGAACTGTTTCGAACGGCCGCCGGCCACGGCGTAGCGCCTTACTACCTCTTTCAGTGCCGCCCGGCGATCGGCAACTTCGCCTACACAGTGCCCGTTGAAGAGGGGTACGACATTCTGGAGATGGCAAAGGCGCGTGTTTCCGGACTGGCCAAGCGCGTGCGTTTTGTAATGTCGCACAGCACCGGCAAAATCGAGATCGTCGGCAAGACCCAGGACCGCATGTACTTCAAGTACCACCGCGCCAAATGCGACGATGACAGCGGGCGGTTCCTTGTCTGCAAATCGAATCCCGAGGCACGTTGGCTTGACGATTATGACGAAATAATCAGGGACTACCCCACGACCATGCCGTATCGGCTGTATGGACCCGAGTGATCATTCGGACTCGTCGACCAGCCAGATCGTCCTGCAGACAAAACGCGATACCGCCGCCGCCGACACAATACCCGAAGCCGCCGTTGCACAATCGATGGGCCATACGGGCCTGCCGAACAGCGGGGCGCTCAGCTTTACCGTCAGCAGCAGCACAAACGGGGGGCCCAGGGCCGCCACGAACCACCGCAGGGGGGATAATTCCCAAAGCAATCGAGGCTGGAGGAACTGAATCCACACCAACGTAAATCCCGCATATGCCGCGAAATGAAACATGATGTTTATAAACGGCATCCCCACGATCTGGTCGATCCGGGCCATGTTTGAAAGCACGAATGTGAAGATGGCCGTCACCAGCAGGGCCGCGGGCCACAAACTCAAAAACGTCAGAATTGCAAGACCGATCAGTACGCCGACCATGTTGGCGACAAAATCGCTGATCTCGGCGGACCGGCCCACTAACCCTTGCAGCAGCTCATCCATAACGCTGTACCAAACGACCGCCGCCAGGATGATCCATACCTTCGGCTTGCGCCAATTGACCTTATTTTGTGGACTGACTGCCAGCCACCCCAGAAAGATCAGCCCGAGGTACGCCAGCACGTGCATCGTCTTGTCAGACATGCCGGTGCGCGCGCCCAGATCGTGCACGGGCACGTGCGTCGCGATGAACATGGCCGGCCAATAGACCAGTAAGGCGACAAGGAGCCATCTGTGACGTCTTGATAGAGTCATATTTGAATCCATATTTGAGCGGGCCAGCCATTCAAAATGGCACTATCTTACTTCGATTCCGGCTGGGGGCCACTTTAATTTGTGAGTACTTGATGACGAAGTGGTTGCAAACGAACGCCTTTTTTCTTTTAGGTTCGATTCTGTGTGCGAACTGACATGGCAGTCGGCCGAGACTCCTGGAACCATATCGGTGTGTCGCGGCGGCCGGGATGGTGCGACGAGTCAATGCTTTAGGCTGAACAAAACAAGCGCTGGCTGTCGCGGACAGTGAGGGATCGTTCAATGATGGGTGGATGACGGGACTTGAACCCGCGACCCCCAGAACCACAATCTGGTGCTCTAGCCAACTGAGCTACATCCACCACTCTCTTGCCTGCTGGGCGAAAGCGGCATTCTATTGTCTCATCGACCTCGTGTCAACTTATCTTGTGCAAATTGGCAGGAGACAGGAGACCGTAAGTGCCCAAAGGCGAATCGTTGAAACCGGAAATACCCGGCCGAACGGGCAGCAGAGAGGAAAACGCCGGCAATTAAGGAAGGCCGACCCTCCGACGGCCGTCGCTTAATGAACGTCTGCACCGCGTCGTATGTATTCCGCGATTGCTCTTGGGGACCCACGTGGTGCCCTTAAAATCCCCGGCACAAGCGATTTGACCAACAGGCCGCGTGAGCCGTTCCGTACCAGGCGTGCGTGGCAACGCGGCAAAGCGGACAGATGTGTGCGCCTTTGTTCTTCTGGTGGGTAGGGCAATCATAGCCGGCTTCTGGGGGCAACGGTAGTTGCGATGACCGCAAATCCATCCCGGCTGCAGACTGGCCCGCCCTTTGTCAACGCGCTTAACCGACTCAGAATACATGAACCAACAATTATGTGAAAAATGTCACAATATTCTGGCATTCAGGCCGTCTTTATGTTAAAGTATCACCCGTACTCAGGTTCGCGGCAACGACAGGAGAGCATCATGCCAAGCAAAAATGATGTGATTCGGCTGTCACGGTATCGCAATGCCCTTCTGAGGCTCAGGGGGCTCAACTTCGTCAAGGTCTTCTCCGACAACCTTGCTGACGCCACCGGGGTTTCAACCGCCCAGGTACGAAAAGACTTTTCTACCTTCAACATCGCAGGCAATCGTCGGGGCGGCTACGACGTCAAGGAACTCTTGCAGAAACTCGACACGATATTGGACAAGGACACTGTGCATGAGTTCATCGAGGTCGGCGCCGGCAATCTGGGCAAGGCCCTGCTTCGCTATCCGGGTTTTGCCAAGAGCGGCATCAAGATCATCGCCTGTTTTGACGTGGACCCGGCCAAATTCGACCGCGAGGCGGAGATCCCGGTTCTGCCGATCGAAGAGCTTGATGCATTCGTCAAAGAGCACGGAATCAAATTCGGCATCATATCGACGCCCGATCTGGCGGCCCAGCAGGTCCTTGTCCGCATGATTTCGGCCGGGATAAAGGGTGTCCTCAATTTTGCTCCGATATACCTTCGCGGCCCGAAAAACTGTGTCATCAACAATATCAACCTTGAGTCCGAGATTGAAAATATTATCTATTTCGTGAATCTGGCCGAGAAAAACGCCACGTCTGAAGAATAGGGAATTCTCCGGCCGCGGCGTTCGTACCCCCCTGTTTTCCTCATTTTTGACCCCAGGGTTGTGCTGCCCGTGTCACAAAGTACAGGCTTTCGGTCTGCTTTACGGAGCGGAAGATTTCATTTTTATGTGAAATTTTTCACATAAAAGGCTTGACCCGGCCCAATTATTCGCTCATAATTACCGTATAAGTGAAAAATGCCACGCCTAATTGTACTACACGTATAGTATAAGTGATCGGAAATACAGAGGATCTGCGGGTGGCGGAATGATCAACAGAAGCTGCATAATCAGGTTATCGCGCTATAGGAATGCCCTCGTGAGGCTCAAGGCATTGAACTTTGTGAAGGTATTTTCTGAGAATCTTGCTGACGCTGCGCACGTAACGGCGGTGCAGGTTCGCAAGGATTTCTCGTTGTTCGGTATCACCGGCAACCGTCGCGGCGGCTACCACATTGACGACCTGATCACGCAGATTAGTGCGATTCTTGGCAAAGACAAGGTCCAGAAGTTTATCGTCGTTGGTATCGGGAATATCGGCAGGGCCCTTTTGCACTACCCGGGCTTTCGCAAGAGTGGAATAGAAATCGTGGCCGGTTTTGACATCGACCCCGCCAAGTGCGACCGCGAGGCCCCCGTGCCCATATTGCCGGCCGCCGAGATGGCGAGTTTCATTGCGGAGTTCGGGATCATCTTCGGCATTATCTCTGTTCCGGATACGGCGGCCCAGGAAGTGCTGGAGCAAATGCTGGCGGCAGGCATCAAGGGAGTGCTCAACTTTGCTCCCATTTGCCTGAAGGAACCGAAGGATTGCGTTGTTCGGAATTTGAATTTGGAAACCGAACTCGAAAATATCATTTACTTCACGAATTTTGCGGAACAAACGGAGCGGCAGTGATGGTTGGGCGATCTCTTAAAACCAAGCTTGTCCTGTCGTTCCTGGCCGTGATATTCATCCTGTCTTTCCTGACGGCCATGCTCGGCTTTTATCTGATCGACAAGGATATTCTGTATAAGGCACAGGGCAAGGTGCAGAGTGATCTGAACTTTGCCCGTGAGGTGTACCGCCAGCAGACGCGAGTCGTCGGCGACGTTGTTCGTCTGACGGCGGCAAAATTGACACTTCGCGAAGCGATCCTGACCGGGGACAATGACGCTCTCACCCGACGACTGGATGAGATCCGCAAGGCCGAGAAACTGGACGTCCTGACGTTGACCGACGCTCAAGGGGTCGTTCTGACGCGATCCAGGAATCCGGCCGTTGCGGGCGATGACCAGAAGGGCGATCCCGTAGTGGCGCACGTCTTGTCCGAGCAGCAGCCGACGGTTGGTACGGCGATCGTCTCCGCCGCCGAACTCCGCAAGGAAGGTACAGACCTGGCGCAGCAGGCGTATATCCGCGTGGTGCCCACGCCCAAGGCAAAACCCACCGGCGAGGTCGAACTGACCTCCGGCATGATGATCAAGGCCGCGGCGCCGATCTTTGACCAGGACGGCCGCCTGATCGGCGTACTCTACGGCGGCAATCTGCTGAATCGCAATTACGCCATCGTCGACAAGGTCAAGCGCATCGTCTATCAGGACGCCACCTACAAGGGCAAGGACATCGGCACCGTGACGATCTTTCAGAAAGACGTGCGCATCTCCACCAACGTCAAGAACGGCAACGGGGGTCGCGCCATCGGGACACGGGTTTCCGCCGAGGTCTGCGACCGGGTGCTGGGAGAAGGGCGGATGTGGTGCGACAGGGCATTCGTCGTCAACGACTGGTATAAAACCTGCTACGAGCCCATCAGGGATATTGACGGCCAAATCATCGGTATGCTGTACATCGGCACGCTGGAACTGCCATTCAACGATTTGGCCCGGAACACGATGTTGGTCTTTCTGGCGATCATTGGAGCGGCAACCGCCGTGGCGGTGACGCTGTCCTATATTCTGGCAGGTCGCGTTTCACAACCGCTGATGCATTTTCGCGACGCGACGGCAAAGCTCTCCGCCGGCGAACTGGGACACACCATCGAGACATCCTTCGACGTGCACGAATTGAACGAACTGGCCGTGTCCTTTAATGCCATGAGCCAGCAGTTGGAGGAAAGAGACGCCCGACTGACGCTGTCCAACGAGAGGCTGGCCGATCTCAACAAGCGATACATCGATCTGATCGGCTTTGTTGCTCATGAACTGCGGGGCATCCTGGCTTCCGCGGTGCTTAACGTATACGCGGTTCGGGACGGACTGCTGGGCCTGATCAATTTCAAACAGCAGAAGGCTATTGACTCGGTCGCGAGAAATCTGGATTATCTTACGGCCGTCGTCGGCAAGTTCCTCAATCTCGGCCGCATCGAAAAGGGTGAGCTGAACATTCACAAATCCCGGATCGACATGAACGCCGACGTGTTTGGCGCTTCTATCGGTGCACTGAGGCTTCTGGCCACCCGTAAGAGGATCACCATCAATAACCATCTGCCGCCGGAATTGAAGGTCAACGCCGATCCGGACCTGATGCAGATCGTGGCCAATAATCTGATCGGAAATGCGATTAAGTACGGAACCGAAAATGGTTGCGTGACGGTAAAGAGTCATGAGGTCAACGGCCACGTCGAGATCGAGGTGTACAACGACGCGGTCCCGATCCCGCCCGAGCAGACTGATAAGCTGTTTGTCCGCTTCTCCAGGCTCGACAACGAACAGACCAAGAGAGTCAAGGGCACGGGGCTCGGATTGTACATTACCAAGCAGATTATTGAAGGACACGGCGGCGCTATCCGCGTCGAGCCGCGAGAAAAGGGTAACGCATTTATATTCAGCATAGACAAGGACCTGCAAAGTGACACCACTGGAGAAAATTAAGAAGAAACGGGCTGAGTCGGTAAACCGCATCCTTTCAAAAGGGTATCTGTCGACGACGCGGGTGTACGTTGGTATGGCCACATGCGAGATCGCTGCCGGCAGCGGCGACGTGATGCAAGTATTCCGTGAGGCCATCGACAAGGGCGAGATAAAGGACGTTTATCTGAGCCAGAAAGGCTGTGCGGGAAGGTGCAACCTGGAGCCGACCGTCGAAGTCGTTGCCGCCGGCAAGAATCCCATCAAGTACGGCAAGGTGACGGCCCAGCGGGCACGGGAGATTATCACCCGGCACATTCAAAACGGTGAAGTGATTACGGATTGGATCATCGATTAGGCGGGATATGCGGACAATGAAAGACTACATCATTACAATATGTAACGGCACCACCTGCCTCAACAACGGCGTTCGTCTGCTGCACGATATCCTGGAGGCGCAGTTGGAAAAAGCAGGGCTCACCGACAGAGTCAAGATCAACATCTCCGGCTGCCTGGGTATGTGCAACAAGGGACCGATCCTGATCGTCTATCCCGGCTACACGATCTACGGAAACGTGCAGAAGGAAGACGTCGCCGAGATCATCGAGGAGCATGTCCTCAAGAACCGGCCCGTGGCGCGGCTTGCTATCCAGGAAGACCACCTCTTCAACCGATTCTTCCGCATCTTCGGCGATACGCAGTTCTTCGGCAAACAGCTTCGGATCGCACTGCGAAACTGCGGGATCATCGATCCGGAGAATATCGACGACTATATTGCCTTGCGAGGCTATGAGGCCTTGGCCAAAGTGCTGACGGAGATGTCCTCGCAGGAGGTCATCGACGAAATCAAGAAGAGCGGTCTGCGCGGCCGCGGCGGCGGCGGCTTTCCGGCCGGCACAAAGTGGCAGTTTACGGCCAACCAGCCCGGCGACTGTAAATACGTGATCTGCAACGCCGACGAGGGCGACCCCGGGGCGTTCATGGACCGCAGCGCGATTGAAGGCGATCCGCACACCATCCTTGAGGGCATGGCCATTGGCGGCTACGCAATCGGCGCCAAAAAGGGCATTATCTATATTCGTGCGGAGTATCCGCTGGCGGTGCAGCGGCTCCGCAAGGCGATTGAAGACGCGCGGGCCCACAACCTGCTCGGCGACAACATCCTCGGTTCCGATTTCTGTTTTGATATTGAGATACGGTTGGGCGCCGGGGCCTTTGTCTGCGGTGAAGAGACAGCGCTGATACGCTCCATCGAAGGTCACCGCGGTACCCCGAGGCCCCGCCCGCCGTATCCTTCCGTCTCCGGGCTGTTCGGCAAGCCGACCCTGATCAACAATGTTGAGACGTGGGCCAATGTGCCGGTCATCATCCTGGACGGTGGCAACTGGTTCAGCACCGTCGGCACGGAAAACAGCAAAGGCACCAAGGTGTTCGCGCTGGCAGGCAAGGTCCGCAACACCGGCCTTATCGAGGTGCCGATGGGTACGACGCTCCGCGAGATCATTTACGGCGTGGGCGGCGGTCTGCCGGATAACAAGGAATTGAAGGCGATTCAGACCGGCGGCCCGTCGGGCGGGTGTCTGCCGGCGGAGTACCTGGACACGCCGATCGACTACGAATCCCTGGCCAAGGCCGGCTCCATCATGGGCTCCGGCGGCATGATCGTCATCGACGAAGATTCCTGCATGGTCGATATCGCCAAGTTCTTCCTGGAGTTCACCCAAGACGAGTCCTGCGGCAAGTGCACGCCGTGCCGGGAGGGCACCAAGCGGATGTTCGAGATACTGACCCGCATCACCGAAGGCAAGGGCCAGGCCGGCGACATCGAAAAGCTCGAACGCCTGGGAAATATGACAAAGAAGGCCTCGCTGTGCGGACTCGGCCAGTCTGCGCCGAACCCTGTGCTCAGCACCATCAGGAACTTCCGTCACGAATACGAGGAACACATTCACCAAAAGAAATGCCGCGCTGGCGTCTGTACGGCCCTGCTGGTTTACACGATTCTGGACAAGTGCGTCGGATGCGGCGCATGCAAACGTGTTTGCCCCGTGGACGCGATCACGGGCGACAAGAAGACAATGCACCGCATCGATCCGGACAAGTGTATCCGGTGCGGGATGTGCATGACCAAGTGCAAATTTGAGGCAATAACAAGGGCGTGAGGATGGAAATGGTCAACACCGTTACGATTTACATCAACGATAAAGAATACAAGGTCAAGCCGAACCAGACGATCATGCAGGCGGCCGACAGCATGGGTTTTCACATTCCCCGGCTGTGCTACCACCCGAAACTCTCAATCGAGGGCGCATGCCGCGTGTGTATCGTGGAGGTCGAGGGCATGAGGAATTTCGTGGCCTCCTGCGCCTTTCCCGTCAGCGACGGTCTGCGGATACGCACGAACACGACCGAACTGCGGCGGGCCAGGCGGGATATCGTGGAGCTGATTCTCGACAATCACCCCGAGGACTGCCACGTCTGTGAGCGCGACGGCCAGTGTGAACTGCAGCAATTGGCCTACACGATGGGCATTCGCAAGAAGCACTTCCGGGGCGAGCGGAAGCATTACGACCTGGACATGTCTTCTCCGTCCGTGGTCCGGGACCCCAACAAGTGCATTCTTTGCGGCCGCTGTGTACGTATGTGCACCGAGATCCAGGGCGTCAACGCGGTTGATTACGCCTATCGCGGCTTCGGCACCGTGGTGATGCCGGCCTACAACCAGCCGTTCGGCGAGAGTGTCTGCAGCCATTGCGGCCAGTGCGTCAACGTCTGCCCGACCGCGGCGTTTACCGAAAAGAATCAGACGCAGGAACTGTTCGAAAAGCTGGGCGACAAATCCATCGTCAAGGTGGTGCAGGTCGCGCCGGCGGTCCGGGCGGCGATCGGCGAGGCCTTCGGCCTGCAGCCCGGACGCAACATGGAGCATGAGACGGCGGCGGCCCTGCGGAAATTGGGTTTTGACTACGTCTTCGACACACAGTTTTCCGCGGATCTGACCATTATGGAAGAGGGCAGCGAGTTCCTGGAGCGGCTGCAGGGCAAGGGCAAGCTGCCGCTGATCACGTCCTGCTGCCCGGGCTGGATCAACTGTGCGGAAAAGTTCCACCCCGACATGTTGGAGAATCTCTCAACCGCCAAGTCGCCGATGTCCATGATGGGCCCGATCATCAAGACCTATTTCGCGAACAAGAAAAAGATCGACCCGGCGAAGATCTTCAGCGTCGCTGTCATGCCGTGCACGGCCAAGAAGTGCGAGGCGGCGCGGCCGGAGCATACCGTCAACGGCATGCCCGCCACCGATATGGCCATTACGACGCGCGAATTGGCATGGATGATCAAGTCGGCCGGCATAGATTTCGTAAATATCGCGGGCGAGGCGTGGGACAAGCCGTGCGGTATGTCCTCCGGAGCCGCGACGATCTTCGGGGTCACCGGCGGCGTTATGGAAGCGGCTTTGAGAACCGCTTACGAACTGTACACGGGCGAGACGCTGGCGGCAATCGAATTGGAAGACATCCGCGGTCTCGAGGGCATCAAGGAAGGATCCGTCACGCTGGAAGACGGCCAGATCCGCGTCGCCGTTGCTCACGGCCTGGGCAATGCGCACCGGCTGATGGAACTCATTCGCCGCGAGCCGGATCGCTATCACTTCGTTGAGGTGATGGCATGTCCCGGCGGCTGCATCGGCGGCGGCGGTCAGCCTTATCCGAACGCCAATTCGATTCCGCTGGACCGTGAGTGCCTCACTCGGCGGGCCCAGGCCCTCTACGAGAGTGACAGGAAGAACACGATCCGGCGCAGTCACGAAAACCCCGAGATTCAAAGGCTGTACCGCGAATTCCTGCAGCGGCCGTTAAGCAAGAAATCCCACGAACTGCTGCACACGCATTATAAGAATCGAACTCCCAAGGGCATTGTCTCCTGCGGTCTTAGGACGCAAGGACTCTGACAGCTGATATTATGAAGACAAAACAAGAGAATACAACCGGCATGGCCAGGCCCCCGACCGACTATTCCAATGGCGGCAGGTGCTTCATTGACGAGGCCCGCATCGAGCAGACACTCCAGGCCAACAGGACTGTCGACGCACAGCGGGTGCGGGATATCCTCAGCAAGAGCCTGGCGATCGAGACACTGACGCCGGACGAGGCCGCCTGCCTGCTGCACGTCAGCGATCCCGAGCTTCTGGCCGAGATGGAAGCAACCGCCGCGGCAGTCAAGAAGAAGGTCTACGACAACCGCATCGTGACGTTTGCACCGCTGTACGCGAGCAATAAGTGTGTCAATGATTGCGTGTACTGCGGCTTTCGTCGGAGCAACCGCCAGGCCAGGAGGTCGCAGCTTACGCTGGACCAGGTCAAGGAAGAAACCGAGGTGCTTGCCGGCAGGATCGGGCACAAGCGTTTGATCGTGGTCTACGGTGAGCACCCGGCTACCGGCGCCGATTACATCGCCTCCACGATCGAGACGATCTATTCCGTCCAGGTGAAGACGAAGATGGGGCACGGGCGCATACGCCGGTGCAATGTCAACGCCGCGCCGATGTCTGTCGAGGATCTGCGGGTACTCAAGGGCGTCGGTATAGGGACGTTCCAGGTATTCCAGGAGACGTACCATCGGCCGACGTACGAGGCGGTGCATCCGCAGGATACGATCAAGGGCGATTACCTGTGGCGGCTGTACGCGATGCATCGTGCGATGGAGGCCGGGGTTGACGACGTCGGGATTGGCGCGCTGTTCGGGCTTTACGACTGGAGGTTCGAGGTGATGGGGCTTCTGCACCACGCCATCGAACTGGAAGATAAGTTCGGCGTGGGACCCCATACGATCTCCTTCCCGAGGTTGGAGCCGGCCGACAACACGCCGTACACGCAGAACCTTCCCCACGCGGTCAGCGACGCCGATTTTCGCAAGCTGGTCACGGCCATTCGGCTGGCGGTGCCTTATACAGGCATGATCCTGACGGCCCGGGAAAACGCCGAGATCCGCAGGCAGATCCTGCCGCTGGGGTGCACACAGACGGATGCATCCACCCGCATCGGCGTGGGCGCTTACGCCCGCCATGCGGACGGCCAGGAGGGCGACCGGCAGCAGTTTATGCTCGGCGACATCCGCAGCCTCGATACGGTAGTGCGAGAGCTTGCCGAGGCAGGCTATATCACGTCATTCTGCACGGCCGGTTACCGGTGCGGCCGGACGGGCGACAGGATCATGGAGATGCTCAAGTGCGGCAAGGAAGGCCAATTCTGCAAGCTCAACGCCGTGCTGACATTCAGGGAATGGCTGGATGACTTCGCCAGCGACGAGACGAAGGCCATCGGCGAACAACTGATCCAGCGCGAAATTCAGGAGATCAGGGAACAACTGCCCGCATGGTATCCGGCGCTCCTGAAGGAATATGACAAGGTGAAGGCGGGCCAGCGCGATATTTACTTCTGATTGAGAGAAAAGAAATGATCACCGCGGACGAACAGAAACTCAAAGACCTCAAGGACTTCATCGCGCCGTTGAAGGGGCAGCCCTATGTCGAGTCGCAACTGATTGCGGTTCTGCACAAGGTCCAGGAGTTCTACGGCTATCTGCCCAAGGACGTGCTGGACATGGTGGCCGATGCGATGAACATTCCGACCGCGCACATCTGGGGCGTGGCGACGTTTTATCATTACTTCAATCTGAATCCGCCTGGCCGGTATACCATCTCGGTCTGTTTAGGCACGGCATGTTACGTGAAAGGGGCCGGGCAGATCTTGGAGACGCTCCGGCAGCATCTCGGCATCGACGAAGGCCAGGTGACGGCCGACGGGTTGTTTTCCATTGCGCCTGCACGATGCGTGGGGGCGTGCGGCCTGGCGCCGGTCATGATGATCGACGAGAAGATTTACGGAGAGCTGACGCCGGAGAAGACAATCGCCGTTATCGAAGAGTACCGCAAGAAGGCCCAGGATGAAGGATAACGCGCTGCAATCCGTTCTCGAACGCGTGTACGCGGCCGACGTGCCGGACCGGGACGACATTGCATACCTGCTCCAGTTGCAGGGCGAGGATGAACTGCGCCGGCTTTTTGGTTCCGCCGACAAGGTTCGGGCGGAGTACTGCGGGGACGGAATCCTCCTGCGTGGGCTCGTTGAGTTCAGCAGCTACTGCAGGAATACCTGCTTTTATTGCGGGCTGAACAGGCAAAACGTAAACGTCGAACGATACCGGCTCAGCATCGAAGAGATCATGGACGCCGTCGACAGGATTGCCGCCAAGGGTATCAGGACCGTGGTTCTTCAGTCCGGCGAGGACGATGAGCTGGATGCCGCGTGGCTGGCGGACCTTGTGCAGCGCATCAAGCAGCGATTCGATATGGCGGTGACGCTTGCGGTGGGAGAGCGGCCGGCGCAGGAATACAAGCTCTGGCGGCAGGCCGGGGCCGACCGCTATCTGCTGAAGATCGAGACGACCGATGCGGCGTTGTATCGCAGGCTGCATCCGCATATGAGCTTCGAGAATCGGCTGGCCTGCCTTGAGACGCTGCGAGACCTGGGTTATCAGGTGGGCTCCGGGTCCCTGGTGGGATTGAAGGGCCAGACGGTCCAGTCATTGGTCGAGGATGTCCTGTTCTTCAAGCGGGCCAACTTCGACATGATCGGCATCGGGTTGTTCATCCCGCACGAGGCGACGCCTTTGGCCGCCGAACCAATGGGCGATCTGGAGCTTACACTCAAGGTCCTGGCGGTCACGCGGATTGTGACACGCAGCGCCCATCTGCCGGCCACGACCGCCGTCGGCAGTGTCAGCGGCGATGCACGGCTCAGGGCCCTGCAGGCCGGCGCCAATGTGCTGATGCCGAACTTTACGCCTGCCGCCTATCGATCTCTGTACGAGATTTATCCGTATAAGCGATGCGTGAAGGAAGACCCGGCTGCGGCGGTGGACGGCGTGGCGGCTGCCGTGCGAACAATCGGCAGGACGATCGATTACGCCCGAGGCGATTCATTAAAAACTGCATGTGCAGGCGTACTGCATAACCCAACGATTTAACTTACCAAGGAGCAGTCAATGGCAAAGAAAATTCTTTTGATCGACGACGACCCTGAATTCGTGGAAGCGATGAGCAATGTGCTGGACGCGCAGGGTTACGACGTGGATTCGGCGCCGAACGGCAAGGCCGGAATCGAGAAGGCCAAAAAGCAGAAGCCGAACATGATTCTGCTGGATGTGATGATGACCACCAAGAGCGAGGGGTTCGACGTTGCGCGCGAGTTGCACTCGGACGAGAACCTCAAGACGATTCCCGTTGTTATGATCACGGGCGTGCGGCGCGAGATGAGCCTGCCGTTCGGTTTCGAGGCCGACGAGACGTGGCTGCCGGTGAAGGCCGTGCTGGAGAAGCCGGTCAAGCCGGAGGTGCTCTTGAAGACCGTGGCGGATCATATCTGACGCGCGCCGCGTTGATTTCGAGGTCGGACTGATGTTTACGACGCCCAGGGGGCTTAGACTGCATATCGGGATTTTTGGTCGCCGCAACGTCGGCAAATCGTCAGTGCTCAATGCGCTGCTGAACCAGACGGTGTCCATCGTGTCGGATGTTGCGGGCACGACGACCGATCCCGTCGAGAAGGTCATGGAGTTTAAGCCCATTGGCCCGGTGGTGTTCATCGATACGGCCGGGATCGATGACGTCGGGGCCCTGGGGCAGGCGCGCGTGCAGCAGACGATGAAGGTGATCGACCGGACGGAGTTGGCCCTGCTGGTTACCGATGCCTGGCTGGATTATGAACGGCAACTCCTGACGCTGTTGCGTGCCAGGAATATCCCCGTGGTCATTGCCGCCAACAAGGCCGACGTGCGCAGCGGGACGGAGTTGGAGGATGCCGCCCGGGGCGATTGCGAACACGTGGTGACGACCGATGCGCTTTCCCGCAAGGGGCTGGATGATCTTCGCCGGGCGATTATTGGCGCAGCGCCGCCCGAGTTCCTTGCAAAGCAGACAATTGTCGGCGGGCTCGTAAAGCCGGGCGATCTGGTGGTGCTTGTGACGCCGATCGATCTTGAGGCCCCCAAGGGGCGGCTGATTCTGCCGCAGGTGCAGGTGCTGCGCGATGTCCTCGATCATCATGGCTACGCGCTGGTCGTCAAGGAGAGCGAACTGGCAGAGGCGCTTGCGCGACTGAAGGAGCCGCCGGTTCTGGTCGTTACGGACAGCCAGGCGTTCGAGCAGGTGTCGCGGATCGTGCCGCCGGAGATTCCGCTGACAAGTTTTTCCATTCTGTTTGCCCGCTTCAAAGGTGATCTGACGCGGCTTGCGGACGGGGCGGCCGCCATCGAGAATCTGCGGTCGGGCGACAAGGTGCTCATCGCCGAGGCATGCACACATCATCCGGTCAAGGACGATATCGGCCGAGAGAAGATACCGCGGTGGCTGCAGAAGTACACGGGCTGCAATCTGGATTTCACCATTGTGGCCGGGCGTGATTGGCCCGAGGATTTGAGCGGATACAAGCTGATTGTGCATTGTGCCGCCTGCGTGTTCAATCGGCAGGAGATGATTACGCGAATTGAGAAGGCCCGGGCCGCGGGGATACCGGTTACCAATTACGGGATGGCAATCTCTTATATGCACGGAATTTTCGAGCGGGCGATGCAGCCTTTTACGGAGTTGCGGCCGACGGGCGAACAGGGGAGAACATGTCGGATAGCCTGATGCCGCTGCCGCCTGTGCGATAGCGAAGAATGCTCGGAACCTCCGCCGGGGAATGCCGATAAAGCCTTCGACTCGGTAACCAGCGGGGACTGGCATGAACTGGGCGCAGCACAAGGCGAAATTGAGGGGCCTCCGGCGGGCGGCATTCGAGGTGATTTTCGAGGCGGAAACACCGGCGGGGCGGCTTTTCTACGTGGTGCTCATCACGGCGATTGTAGCCAGTGTGGCGGTGGTGATGCTGGATACGGTGGGGGAGGTACGAGCCCGGTATGGGCCCACGCTGTACGCTCTGGAGTGGTTCTTTACGATTCTGTTTACCGTTGAGTACGTGGTGCGGTTGTGGTGTGTGGGCAATGCGCCGCGGTACGCGGTGAGCTTCTATGGTTTGGTGGATCTTTTGGCGGTGGCGCCCACTTATCTGAGCCTTTTGGTGACGGGGACGCAGTATTTGTTGGTGATTCGCCTGCTTCGGGTGCTGAGAGTCTTCCGGGTGCTGAAGCTGACACAGTGTACGCAGGAGTCGCAGACTTTGGTGCGGGCTTTGTCGGTTAGCCGGCGGCGGATTTTTGTTTTTCTGTTTACGGTTTTGACTCTGGCGGTAATCATCGGGGCGGTAATATACCTGATCGAAGGACCGGAGAATGGGTTTACGAGCATTCCGAAGAGTGTATACTGGGCAATTGTGACGCTGACGACGGTGGGATATGGGGATATCTCGCCGCGAACGGCGGTGGGACAGCTTCTGGCGTCGATGGTGATGATTCTGGGTTATTCGATCATTGCGGTGCCAACGGGGATTGTGACGGTGGAGCTGGCGCGGGGCGAGAGGGCCGTGATGACGTCACATGTGTGTCCGCAGTGCCGCAGGGAGGGCCATGACGTGGATGCGGTGTACTGCAAATATTGCGGAAGCAGGCTTTAGACAGGGCAGACGGATCGGGAGGCGGTATGTGTGGGCAGTGGCTGACGTGGGCGCAGCGTTTGGCGGCGATTGCGCAGAGCGGGTTGACGTATTCGCAGAATGAGTACGAAATCGAGCGGTACCAGGCGGTGTTAAAGATAGCGGCGGACATGATGGAGGCGGGCGGCGGGGGAAATGCGCAGGGATTGGTGGAGATGTTCGGGCGAGAGAAGGGCTATGCCACCCCAAAGGTGGATGTACGCGGGGCGGCGTTTCGAGATGGAAGGATTTTGTTGGTAAAGGAGGCGATTGACGGGTTGTGGACGCTGCCCGGGGGGTGGGCGGATGTTGGCGACTCGCCAAGTGAGGCGATTCGGCGGGAAATGGTGGAGGAAAGCGGGTTCGAGGTGGAGGTGGTGAAGTTGTGTGCGGTGTATGACCGGAGCAAGCATCCGCATCGGCCGGCGTTTCCGTTTCATTTGTACAAGATGTTCTTTCTGTGCGAAATTACCGGCGGGGAGGCGAAGACAAGCCACGAGACGTTGGAGGTCGGGTTCTTTGCGGAGGATGCTTTGCCTCCGCTTTCAGAGGGGCGGGTATTGCCGTTTCAGATCAAGACCATGTTTGATCACTACAGGGACCGGTCACTGCCGACTTATTGCGATTAACATGGTCGCCTGAGTCGGTTGCAGTCTTGGCCGCGTCCTATGGTGATTGCAGATGCTTATAAAACTCTTCGATGCCGCTTAGAACAAGGCTGACGGCCTTTGCGGCCAGGAGGACGTAGAGGAGGCGTGCGACGACCCTGCCGACATAGGGACCGAGGAGCGCCGCGAGCCGGTTGGAGTTTCGCACGATGACGAAGACCAGTACGAAGGTTGCGGCGGCGGTCAGGGTCATGAGGATATGGCCTATGGACTGGGCCATGATGATGGTCATCGTGATGGCACCGGGGCCGACGAGGAGGGGAAAGGCGATGGGAAAGATAGCGACCATTTTGGGGTCGTCGACGCGGCTTGAGGCGCGTTGACGGGGCATGACACCGTTGATGGCGACGATGAAGAGAAGGATGCCGCCGGCGATGCGGAGCTCGGTGACGGTGACGCTAAAGAGGTAAAGGAGCAGCCAGTTGCCAATGAGCGCGAAGGCGATGACGATGGTCAGCGCGGTGAAGACGGCGAGGTTCATGACGCGGCCGCGCTGACGGGCCTGCATACGGGCCGTGAGGTCGGCGAAGATGGGGATATTGCCGACGGGGTTGACGACCGCCAGGAGCAGGAGGGCGTGGTGTAAGATTGTGGTGACGGCCTCAGTCCATGCCATAGCGGGTCTCGAAAGAAGGGTGATTCGCGACAGTCATTGGTTTTGGTTCCTTGTGGTCGACTATTAAGTAGGTTCCTTTTATGTTATTACGCCCTGGTGTTCGGCTGGGGGAGCGGCCGAATGACTTTGTTTGGATTTGTTTGCCATTGGTTTCCTCCTCTATTGTTTTGTGTAGTTTGCAATGCGTTGTGTATTTACATAATACACTGTATTTTGCAGTTGTCAAATTAAACTGGCAAAATTATTAAAAAATTTTTAACGCATTCAGACGGGTCCGGCCGGCCGGAGAAGTCGGACTTGTTGGATTGTGGATATTTTGGAGTTGCCGGATGCTGCTGTGTGGTGTAAGTTGGGCGGAAATCTTGGAAAAGAATTAGGACGCGGGGCAGGGGCATTCGATTGGGTTGGTGGGTGAGCTTTCGGGCGGTGCAGGATGTGGGCGAGGGACGGTTGTTTGCCGTGATTGCCTTGTGCCGGCCAAGCGGGAGGCGGGATTCAGATGGTGCAGGCGGCGCGGTCACGCGTGGAGAAATTGCAGGAAATGGCAGACGGAAGAAAGGAGAAGCGAGAATGAGGGTTGAAGATGGGCGGGTATGCGGGAGTTGTCGGTTTTTTGTGGATCTGGGCAAGAAAAACCGGGTTGGACAGTGCCGGTTTATGCCGCCAGTGTGGGATGACGATTCGCGCGGGAGGGATAAGTGGCCACGGGTAGCGGAGACGGATTTCTGCGGACAACACGAGTTGGGCGCGCCACGGGTCCTGGTGAAGGCAAAGGCTAAGGCCAGAAAGAAGGCCAAGCAGAAGACCGCAAAGAAGCGGTGATTCAGATGCGCTTGTGCCACTGTTTGGGGCGAAAAACGACAGGATTCCGAACCGGAGGGTCGCGGCCGAGCGGCTATGCTACCGGCCCTGTGTCGCTGAAGTGGTCAGGGGGTCGGCTGGCCTGAGATTAACGTTTCGAGCTGCCTGATCAGCGCTGGGATATCTTCAGCGACGACCTTCCAGATGCGTTCTTGTTTGATTTCGCCATATTCGTGGGCCAGGACGTTTCGCTGACCAATGACTTTGCGCCACGGGATTTCAGGGTGGGAGTCCCGGAATACAGGAGATACTCTGCCGCCGCTTCGCCGATAATCTCCAAGAGCCTTTCGGTCGCCAACTGGGTCTTTCGGTCGGAGGCGTACTGAGTCCAGTTCAGACCATCGCAGATCTGCCGCACGGTTCGAGCGGCATCCAGCATGTCCCACAGATATGCGGCGTCTCTCTGGTCAGGCTTCATAGATCACCTCATGGGCGGCGAGGATCGCCTGCTTTCGAAACGGGTTTCGTATTGCATCCTTTTCAACCAAATCGACCTTGCGGCCAAAAATAGCTTCCAGTTCATCAGTCATCTCGACAAGATCGAACAAGCTGCATTCGGCATCACTTTGAAAGCTCACCAGGACGTCGATGTCGCTGTCCGGTCGAAAGTCATCGGAGAGGACGGAGCCGAAAAGCGCCAACTCTGAGATGTTCCACTTGCGGCAGAATTCTTCGATTTGTCGGTGAGGCACACTAATCTTCGTTCGGCTCATTTCATTCTCAGCGTTCTGCCATATCAGTATTCAGTGGGTCAGGCCCGGCATGTGAAATGCTGTCTTGTACCAAGTGAAAGTGTCGACAACTTATAACCGTTTAATTAGTGGGCGTCAATAGAAAAGGCTTTGGCCGACGTCGGGGGGTGGGGCAGAGCTGGTGAGCAGGAGAAGCGCAAGGCCTGCCGGCAAAAGAAAAGGTGCGCTGGGCTGAGCCCGGCGCACCTTTTTGTGTTGCCGTCTGTTGGCGGGGCAGAACCCCGCTACGGACATTAGAGTGTTGCGTCTTTTACGTCCTTCAACGTTGCCTGTGCTGCGGCGAGTCTTGCGATGGGGACTCTGAAGGGCGAGCATGAGACGTAGTTCATGCCGACCTTGTGGCAGAAGGCTATGCTTGCCGGGTCGCCGCCGTGTTCGCCGCAGATTCCGACCTTGAGGTTTTCGCGCGTCTTGCGGCCGAGTTCGATACCCATCTTGACGAGTTTTCCGACGCCGGTCTGGTCGAGTGTCTGGAACGGGTCTTTCTCGCAGATGCCCTGTGCGATGTAATCGCCGAGGAACTTGCCGGCGTCGTCGCGTGAAAAGCCCATGGTCATCTGGGTGAGGTCGTTTGTGCCGAAGCTGAAGAACTCGGCCTCCGTGGCGATCTCGTCGGCGGTGAGGGCGGCCCTTGGGACCTCGATCATGGTTCCGACCATGAATTCGATCTCGGCCTTCTTTTCATTGAAGACCTGCTGGATTTCGTCCAAGATTTCCTTCTTAACGAATTGCAGTTCCTTGATTTCGCCGATGAGCGGGATCATGATCTCGGGTTTAACGACCTTGCCGAGGTTTTTGACCTGGATGGCGGCCTCGATGATGGCACGGGCCTGCATGCGGTAGATGGCCGGGTAGGTGACCGCCAGACGACAGCCGCGGTGGCCGAGCATCGGGTTGAATTCGTGGAGATTTTCCACTTCCTTCTTGACGCGGGCCGGCGTGACCTTGAGGCGTTTGGCCATTTCCGCCTGACTCTTCGCATCCTGCGGGAGGAACTCATGCAGCGGCGGATCGAGCAGGCGAATGGTGACAGGCAGGCCGTCCATTGCCTTGAAGATGCCGACGAAGTCCTTGCGCTGGTAGGGCAGGAGCTTCTTGAGGGCGCCCTCGAACTGCTTCTTGGCGGGGGCATATTCCTTTGCGATGGCCGCCTTCTCCTTCTTGTCGGTTGCGGCGGCAAGCTTGTCGAGCATCGTCGAATAGTCTTCGGCGGCGAGGATCATCTCGCGAACGGCCCAGATGCGGTCGCCTTCGAAGAACATGTGCTCGGTACGGCAGAGGCCGATGCCTTCTGCGCCGAACTCGCGTGCTCGTGCGGCGTCGGCGGGGGCATCGGCGTTGGTTCGGATGCCAAGGGTTCGGATGTTGTCGCAGAACTTCATGAACGTGCCGAAGTCGCCGCTGAGGGTCGGCTCGACGGTCGGCACCTGGCCGAGGATGACCTGACCGGCGGTACCGTCGAGGCTGATGAAGTCACCCTGCTTGACGGTGATCTTACCGACGGTGAACTTCTTGGCCTTGTAGTCGATGTGGATTTCACCGGCACCGGCAACACAACACTTGCCCATTCCGCGTGCAACGACGGCGGCGTGGGAGGTCATGCCGCCGCGTGCGGTGAGGATACCCTGTGCAGCGTCCATACCGCCGATGTCTTCGGGGCTGGTCTCGATGCGGCAGAGGATGACTTTCTTCTTCTTGTCTCGCCATGCTTCGGCGGTTTCGGCGTCGAAGACAACCTGGCCGACGGCGGCTCCCGGCGAGGCGGGCAGGCCGGTGGCGATGACCTTTCGCGCGGCCTTGGCGTCGAAGTGGGGGTGGAGCAGGCGGTCGATCTGTTCAGGGGTGACGCGGCCTACGGCTTCGGCTTGGGTGATGAGGTTCTCCTTGACCATGTCGACGGCGATCTTGACGGCGGCCTCGGCGGTTCGCTTGCCGTTACGGGTCTGCAGGATGTAGAGCTTCTTCTCCTGGATGGTGAATTCGATGTCCTGCATGTCCTTGTAGTGCGTTTCGAGGCGCGTCATGAGGTTAGTGAGTTCCTGATACGCCTCGGGCATGATCTTCTTGAGGCCGGACAGCTCCAGCGGCGTGCGGATGCCGGCGACGACGTCTTCGCCCTGGGCATTCATAAGGAACTCGCCATAGAATTCCTTCTTGCCGGTGGAGGGGTTTCGCGTGAAGCAGACGCCTGTGCCGCAGTCGTCGCCCATGTTACCGAAGACCATGGCCTGGACGTTGACGGCTGTGCCGAGGAGGCCGGTGATGTTGTTGAGCTGGCGGTACTTGACGGCGCGGGCGCTGTTCCACGAGCCGAAGACGGCGTTGATGGCGTGGGTGAGCTGCTCGCGGCCGGACTGCGGGAAGAGTTCGCCGACGTGCTTTTTGTAAACGGCCTTGTAGCGGTCGACGACCTTTGCGAGCTGCTCGGCGGTGAGTTCGTTGTCGAGCTTGACGCCGGCGGCCTTCTTGGCGGCGTCGATTTCGTGCTCGAAGTATTCGTGGTCACAGCCCATGACGACGTCGCCGAACATGTCGATGAAGCGGCGATAGATGTCCCACGCGAAGCGTGCGTTTCCGGTGCGTTCGATGATACCGGCAACGACGTCGTCGTTAAGGCCGAGGTTGAGGACGGTATCCATCATGCCGGGCATGGAGACGGCGGCGCCGCTTCGCACGCTGACCAGCAGCGGGCGGTTGTGGTCGCCGAGTTTTGCGTTCATGGCGGCTTCGAGTTTGGCGATGTTTTCGTTGACTTCGGCTTCGAGGCCTTCGGGCCATTTGCCGTCGTTGGCATAGTATTCACTGCAGACGGTTGTGGCGATGGTGAAACCGGGGGGCACCGGGATGCCGAGGTTGGTCATTTCGGCGAGGTTGGCGCCTTTACCGCCGAGGAGTTCTTTCATGGCGGCATTGCCTTCCGCCTGGCCGTTTCCAAAGAAATAGACCCGTTTGTCTGACATTGGTCGCTTCTCCTTACTATGTTTTCGATATCACCGATTAAGGCTGTTGCGTGTTTTTTGTCACGGCAGAATAAAGAGCGCTGAATATACGCATGTGGCAAGGGGATGTCAACGCAAATAGGGCGAGAAATCCGGCGGAGGGCGGATTTTTGAGGTGTTTGTGCGTGCAAGGCGGCGGGGGTACGCACCAGCTTAAGAATCGGGCGTCGGGACAGCCTGTTTTGTGTTTTCGTTGACGAGGATATACAGGACGGGCAGGACGAGGAGCACGAGGGCCAGGGAGGTGATGAGGCCGCCAAAGATGACCGCCACGAGGGGCTTCTGAATTTCGGAACCGGGGCCCGTGGCGTAGAGCATGGGCAGGAGGCCGAGCAGGGTTGTGAGCGTCGTCATGACGAGCGGACGGATGCGGAGGCGGCAGACCTCGAGGACGGCATCCCGGACGGGTTTGCCCGTTTTGCGAAGTTCATCGCAGAAACTGGTCAGGACGAGGGCGTTCTCGACGGCGACGCCCAGGACGGCGATGAAGCCGATTACGGCGGCGACGCTGATAGTGATCTCGAGCAGGTACACCGCAGCAATGCCGCCGACGACGGCGAAAGGCAGGTTCACCATGACAAGGGCTGCGCTCTTGAAGGAGCCTAAGGCTGTCATGAGCATGATGAAGATGAGCAGCAGGGAGACGGGTACGACGATGGCGAGCCGGTGCATGGCGCGCTGCTGGTTTTCGAACTGGCCGCCCCAGACGAGACGGTAGCCCTGCGGCAGGTCGTTTTCGATGGAGGCGAGTTTTGCCTGGGCCTCGGCGACGAAAGAGCCAATGTCGCGACCGCGGACGTTGCATTCGACGAGAAGGCGGCGCTGGGAATCCTCGCGGTTTATCTGGGCATAGGCATCTACCTGGCGGATGTCGGTGAGATCGCCCAAGGGCACGCTGTAGCCCAAGGGGGAGGGGACGAGGAGGGCCTGGAGATCGGCGATGTCCCGGCGGTAGTCGGCGGGCAGGCGGACGACGACGTCGCGTTTGCGCTGGCCTTCGTAGAGGATGGTGGCGTTCTTGCCGCCGACGGCGACCTGGACGAGTTCGTTGATGGTTTCGGCGTTTATCTGGTGACGGGCCATGGCGGGGCGATCGAGGCGGACATCGATTTCTGCAAAGCCGGAGACCTGTTCGATGGCGACGTCGGCAGCGCCGGGTATGCCGCGGAGGATGGGTGCGATCCGGTCGGCGGCGGCCAGGAGCGTATCGATATCGTCGCCGAAGATCTTGATGGCGACGTCGGATTTGATGCCGCTGATGAGTTCGTTTACGCGCAGTGCGATGGGTTGCGAGAACGCGGGGCGAATGCCGGGAAAGGCTTTCAGTTCTTTTTCCATGAGGGCGACGAGTTGCTGGCGGTTCCTGGCCCTTGTCCACTGCTTGCGGGGATGGAGGGTGATGACGAGGTCGGTCTGTTCGGGGCCCATGGGATCTTCAGAGATTTCGGCGCGGCCCGTCTTGGAGACGACGGTTCGAACTTCGTCGGGGAATGCTTCGAGCAGGCGGCGTTCGATCTGCCGACTCTGGGCGACTGAGCCTTCGAGGCTGGCGGTGGGCAGGCGAACAATGTTGACGGCGATAGCGCCTTCGTTGAGATCGGGCAGGAACTCGGTGCCGACTCGCGACAGCATGGATGCGCCGGCGACAAGCAGTGCTGCGGCGATGGCGACCGTGATCCAGCGGCCCTTTATGGCGAGCATCAGAGCGGGTCTGTGTACGGTCTGAAAGAAGCGGACGATAGGATTTTCGCGTGCGTCATGCCTGCCGCGAGGGGTGATCATCGAGGCGATGACGGGCACAATCGTCAGGGAGACGATCAGGCAACTTAGCAGCGCCAGGCAGATGGTCAGGGCTAACGGGCGGAACATTTTCCCCTCCATCGACTCGAGGGTAAAGAGGGGCACGAAGACGATGATGATGATTGAAAAGGAGAAGATGACGGGGCGTGCGACCTCGCGAACAGCATGGTATGCGATCTGGTGACGACTGCGCGATTCGGCGGATTTTTCGTTCATGTGGCGGGCTATGTTCTCGACGACGATTATGGAGGCGTCGGCGATCTCACCGAGGGCGATGACGAGGCCGCCCAAACTCATCAGGTTGGCGGTAAGGCCGGCGCCTCTCATCAGCAGAAAGGAGGCTGCAGCGGTTAGTGGCAGCGACAGTGCCACGGCGATGGCGGCGCGGAGGTCCCAGAGCAGAAGGAAGAGGATGATGATGATCAGGATGGCACCCTCAATGAGGGCGTTTGAGACAGTGCGAATGCAGGCCTGGATGAGGTCGGTACGGTCGTAGAAGGGGTTGATCTTTACGCCCGGGGGAAGCGTCTTCTGGATCCTGGGGATTTCGGCCTTGACGCGGTCGACGACGATCTTTGAGTTTTCACCCTTGAGCATGATGGCCATGCCGAGGACGGTTTCGCCGCGGCCGTCGATTCCGGCTGCGCCGTAGCGGACCTGCGGGGCGACCTTGATTTCGGCGACGTCCTTGAGGTAGACCGGTGTGCCGGCGTCGGTCTTGAGGACGATGTTTTCTATGTTTTGCGTGCCGGTGAGGAGGCCTTTGGAGATGACGTTGATCTGCTCCCAGTCCTTGAGGATGAAGCCGGCGCCGGCGTTGGCGTTGTTGGCCTGGAGGGCTTCCATGACGTCGCGGAGGGACACGTCGAATTTGACGAGGTTGTCCGGGTCGCAGATGACGTGGAACTGCTTGACGAAGCCGCCCAGAGAGTTGACTTCGTTGATGCCGGCCAGACGGCGGAGCTGGGGGGCGATGAGCCAGTCCTGGATGGTGCGGAGTTCCATGAGGTCGGCGTCGCTCCTGGTCAGCGGCTTGCTGCATTGCGGGCACAGGCCTTCGGAGCGGGACCAATGGTCTTTGTGTTCAGGGCAGTAAAAACCGGCTTCGACGGAGTACTGGTAGATTTCGCCGAGGCCGGTGGAGATGGGGCCGAGTTCCGGTTCGACGCCTTCGGGGAGTTGGTCGCGGGCTTCGGCGAGCTGCTGGAAGACGAGCTGGCGGGCGAAGTAGGTGTCGACATTGTCCTGGAAGATGACGGTGACCTGGCTGAGGCCGGACTGGGAGAGGGAGCGGACCTGGCGGACGCCGGGCAGGCCGCCCATGCGGGTTTCGATGGGGAAGGTGACGAGGCGTTCGATCTCTTCGGGGGTCCAGCCGGGGGCTTCGGCAAAGATCATGACCTGGACGTTCGTGACGTCGGGGAAGGCATCGATGGGCAGGTATACCCAGGCGGCAATGCCGGCGGCGAGGAGGATGGCGGCGGAGAGGATCAGCAGCAGGCGCTGTCGCAGGATGAAATGGAGTGTGGCGTCTAACATCTTTTTATTTTCTACTCTATTGGCGCGTGGCGCGCGGGATTGTTGTTGAAGTTGAGATTGCCTCGCTTCGCTCGTAATGACATGACATCTTGCACAGGCATGATGGCTGGCAATGACATTGTTCACTCATGACGGCAACACATAGACGGAAGACACTGTCCCTGTTTCAGTGGGCACAGCCGGCGCCCATTTTTTCTCTCAGGATGTCGCTCTTGAGCATGAAGGCGCCTTTGGCGACGATTCGTGCATCGTGCGGCAGGCCGCTTTCAATTTCGATGTACTGGTCAAATGTTCTGCCGGTGATGACGTCCCGGCGGAACCACAGGTCGTCCTTTATCTGCTGAAAGACGAAGGACTTGCCGGCGTCGGTCATGACGGCGGTCTTGGGTACGACGCTGACCACGGCGGCATCGCTGTCGACGATTCGGGCGTCGGCGAACATTCCGACCTTCAGGAGGCCGTCCGGGTTGGACAGGCTCAGGCGGACGCGGACCGTGCGCGTGCGCGTGTTCAGGGTACTGTCGATGAGGTCGAGCGTGCCCTCGAAGACGCAGTCGGGGAAGGCAGCGATACGGACATCGGCTTTGACGGGGCCGCTTTCGGCGAGCCGGGCGTGAATCCTGGCCAGGTCTCGCTCGTACAGGTCACACCAGACCCAGAGGCTGGAGAGGTCCGCGATGGTGAAAAGGGTTTCGGTGCTGTCGACGAGTTTGCCGGTGATGGCATTCTGTTCGATGATCGTGCCGTCGGAAGGGGCGCGGAGGACGAGCTGCCCGAAACGGCCATTGCTCCTGTCGTCGTCAATGGCTGCGATCTGTTGTGCGTCGAGACCCAGAAGGTTGAGCGTTTTTTCCGCAGCGGCAAGCGCGGCCTCGGAGCGGTGGAGTTCGCTTTGTGCGGTGAGGAAGTCGGCCTGGCTGGAGATTCGCTTTTCGTGGAGCTGCTTTTCGCGGGCGAAGGTCGATTGGGCCAGCTTCAATTGGGCCTGCGCTTCGAGGTAATCGGCCTTTGCGCGGCCGAGTTCGGCCGACTGGATGACAGCAAGGACGTCACCGGCTTTGACCTTCTGGCCCAGGAGCTTTTCGACGGCGACGACCCGGCCGGCGGCTGCGGCAGCGACTTCGTTGACACGGGCGCGGTCCGATTCGATGCGGCCGGTCAGCTTGAGGACGCCGCCCATAGTGCGTTCGGAGACGGGCTCTATTTCGAGCAGAGTCCTGCTGACCTCGGGGCCGATCTTGACCAGGCCGACTTCGTAGCGGCATTCGTCACAGTCGGCGATCAGTATGTCGTGCTCACATTCGATCTTGAGAATGGCCTCGAGATCGGCCGGGTCTTTGATTACGGGGTGGTCGTGGCCGGCATGGTCGTCGTGTTCATGTGCATGGTCGGCGTGATGTTCGTCTTCGTGGACGGCGGCGTGAGCCTCGGTGCAGCCCGGATTGCCGCAGGCGTCCAGGACGGGTGCTGTATGCTCGTCCGCGGTCGCTGCCGGGGCTATCGGCCGGATATGCAGATTGCCGGTGGCCCAGAGTGAGACCATGCTCAGCAGCAGAAATATCAAAAGCGCCGACGCAGCGTGGTTTATTCTGCTTTTCATTTTGTATTCTCTCATCACACTTGAGCGGCCTGCGGGTCGTTGCTGCCCGCAGACACGCATACGTTAACGTTTTGTTTTGCTCACTTACTGTCTGTCTGTTCGGACGGTTCGGCCACATCGCCGATGAGCCGTTCCAACTCGGCGCGGGCGAGGTGGTAATCCGTCAGGGCGTCGATGTACTCGCGCTGTGCCTCAGCGTAGGTGCTCTGTGCGTCGAGCAGATCGAGGTATCCGAATTTGCCGGCCCGGTAGCCCTCATCGATGGCCTCAAAGAGTGATTCGGCGTTTGTCAGGACATTGCGGCGGAGTTCTTCGATGCGCGTCAGTGCATTTGCCGCCTTTCCATGTGCTGTCCTGAGAAGCGTGCGGAGGCGTATTTCGGCGGCTTGGGCTTCCAGGCCGGCCTGCTCGAGGCGGTGTGCCGCCGCCAGTCGCCCTCCCTGGTTCTTGTCGTAGACGGGCAGCGGAAGGCCCAAGCCGAAGACGCCGGCGGTTTCTCCTTCGAGCAACTGCACGCCGCCGGCGAGGTTGAGGTCCGGCACGGCCTTGGCCCGTTCGAGCTGCAGGGCAGCCCGCCGCTGCTCGATGGCGACGCCCCAGCGGGCGAGGTCGGGATTGTTATCGAGTCGCCGGATCAGGTCTTCGGCGGAGGCGAGCGGCGCCGTCGTTTCGAATGCACCGACCGCCTTTTCAAACCGGGGCGTCGGGGCGGCCCAAAGCGCGGCAAGGGCATACCGGGCTGTCTGAAGGTTCTGCAGCGTCTGCTTGCTTTGTGTCCTGACGTTGGAGAGCCGAATCTTGGCGCGGGTCTCTTCGAGCGGCGAGGTCTTGCCTGCTTCTACGAGGGTGCTCACGGCGCGGACGGTTGCCTCCGCAAGATCCTCCAGTTGATGCGCCAGTTCAACCTGATGCTGCGCGGCCAGGAGATCGACGAATCGCGAGTGCACTTCGGTGAGGATATCGAGGCGACGGGCTTCGGTGTCGATTGCGGCAAGTTGAGCCTGGATGTCGGCGAGGTGCGTTCGTTTCTTGCGCTTGTCGCCGAGTTCGATGACCTGGCCCAGGGCGATGGTCAACTCGGCGGGATCGGTGCTTTCGGCTCCTGCGCCGATCTCCTCGGCCTCGAATATCAACTCGGGGTTCGGCCGGAGCGAGGCCTGCAGGCGTTCGGCTTCTGCGATGCGGACTTCGAGGGCATCTGACCGAAACGCCGGATTGTGGAGCAGGGCCAGTGCCAGTGCAGTCCCCAGCGCCAGGTCGCCGTCCGGCTCGGTGATCGAGACCGATTCGGCAGGTGGGGGCTGTGCGGCAGGAGGCTCGGCGGCGGCCCGGTCATGGGATACGGACAATGCCAGGTCCCGCGAGACCATGTTTGCGGCCGGTTTGGAACAGCCGCACAAGGTGATTGCCGTTGCGGCCGCCATCAGGATATGTATTGTCTTTGTCATGGCACCATGCTTCTGACGATCATCGCATACGCGCAGCCAGACAGTAAACCTGGTCTGTCATCGGCTGAGGGACAGGACCTGTAAACTCGCGGGGGAGAGAAAAGGGATCAGATCAGAAGTATGATAGTTGCGGTGGGCGGGTCCGCAGTGGGCGGACTATTAGCGTTTGCCGGGGCGATTTGCGGTGCGGCAAACAGCTCGGCAGAATGCACCAAGGGCGTTTCGGCCTGGCTGCAATCGCCGATGTGTTTGTGGGTTTCCACCGTGCAGGGTCGGCCGCCGGGAAGGGGGATGTCGACGCAGCAACGGTGCATGGCGACGTCCGTAATCCGAACGTACGTCGTATCATTGTCTGTGCGGCTGTTGCAGCAGCCGTGCTCCCGCTCGACGGCGAAGTGGCCGTTCGAGGCGAGACAGAGAACGGTCTCAATGGGGGCCGACGCGGCCGTCAGGACACAGGCGGTCATCGCCAGAAAAAGCACCGCTTGTCTGTTTGCGATCGTCATATCGGGCATTTCTACCGGTTTACGGCGGCCTTTGTTCATGCTACACCGGTATTATCGTCGTTTTTGCCATCCATGTCAAGTAATACGCAGCCGCGGGCAGGGCAAACGCATTCTCCTGGCGATCTGCTGCGCGGGCGGCGCAAGGGGTGCCGAGGAAAACCGTTCGGGGCCCCAGACGTCAGATTCCCCCCCCTCCCGGCGAACAAATGCTCCCAGTTTTGGCGTCTGCCCAAACGTTTTCCTCTCCAGGGCCGTTGCGGGGTGGGCTTGGCATGCGGGAGAATGCGTTTTGCCCTGCAGCCGCGGGAGGTTTGGTGTGCGGCTATATAGACTGTTCGCCGTTATCGGACTCTAGATTCCTTCAAAAACAAGGTATTAACACTTCGGTAATCGTGTGCTAACATTAAGAGCTCAGAATATGTGTGTGAGAATTCCGTGAGTGGAAAGGACGTAAAGCCGTGGCCGGAGAGAAGATACTTGTTGTAGAGGACGAGGAGGATGTACTCGAACTGGTTCGGTACAATCTCGGTAAGAATGGCTATAAGGTCGAGACCGCGATGTCCGGTGAGGAGGCCTTGCAGAAGGCGATGCGGATAAATCCAGACTTGATCTTGCTTGATCTGATGCTTCCGACGGTGGACGGGCTGGAGGTGTGTCGGAAGGTGAAGAACGACCCTCGGACACAGCATGTTCCGGTGGTGATGCTGACGGCCAAAGGTGAAGAGGCCGATATCGTTACGGGACTGGAGATGGGGGCGGACGATTACGTGACCAAGCCGTTCAGTCCGCGGGTGCTGATGGCGCGTGTGAAGGCGGTATTGCGTCGGCCGGCGGAGCGCAAGGAAACGGATGTGCTGGTGTTAGGTGATCTGGAGATCGATCCGGGGCGGCACCGGGTGGCGGTCAAGGGCGAGAGCGTGGACTTGACGTCGACGGAGTTCAAGCTGCTGCATTATCTTGCGCAGCGGGCGGGGTGGGTGTTTACGCGGTACCAGATCGTGGATGCGGTGCACGGCAGCGATTATCCCGTGACGGATCGTTCGGTGGACGTGCAGATCGTGGGCCTGCGGAAAAAGTTGGGATCGGCCGGAGACTATATCGAGACGGTGCGGGGGGTCGGGTACCGCTTCAAGGAGTTCTGATGACAACGGATAGACTGGGCCGGCGGGGATAGATCGTGATGCAGCGCAAACCGCTCTTATGGCAGTTGTTTCCTTCTTACCTGGTGATCATGGTGCTCTCCTTGGGCGCGGTGGCATGGTATGCGTCGCGGGCGATCCCGGGTCTTTACGTGGAGAGCAAGCGCGACAACCTCGAGGCGATCGCGCGGGTCATCGATACGCAGATTCACCAGGCCTATGAGGTGGGCGACTTCACGGAGGTGGATGCGCTTTGCAAGAAACTGGGGCGGTCGGGGGCTGCGCGGATTACGGTGATCCTGCCGTCGGGGCGGGTCGTGGGCGATACGGACGAAGATCCTCAGCGCATGGATAACCATTTGGATCGGCCGGAGATTCGAGAAGTTCTGCAGGGCGATCCGGTGGGGGTGGAGACGCGGTTCAGCAACACGTTGGGGCAGCGGATGATGTATGTGGCGATCCCGATGAAGCGGGGCGACGAGACGGTTGGGGTGCTGCGGACGTCGGTGGCGGCGAGTTCGATTGATCGGGTGCTGGCGGCGATTTATGCGCGGATTGCGGTTGCGGGCGCGGTGGTTGCGGCGGCGGCGGCGTTCATGAGTTACGCGGTGGCGCGGCGGATCAGCCGGCCGTTGGAGGAGATGCGGCGCGGGGCGGAGCGTTTTGCGCAGGGGGATTTTTCGCATCAGTTGCCGGGTGGGACGTGGCTGGAGATCGATGCGCTGGCGGGAGCGATGAACCAGATGGCGCGGGATCTGGATGAGCGGATCCGCACGATCGTGCGGGGGCGCAACGAGCAGCAGGCGGTTCTGGCGAGCATGGTGGAAAGCGTGGTGGCGGTCGACACGGCGTGTCGATGCATCAGCATCAACCAGGCGGCGGCGCGGCTTCTGGGTGTGACGCCGGACAAGGCTCAGGGCAAGGACCTGCACGCGATCATCAACAATTTGAATCTGCAGCGGTTCGTGGAGCGGGCGCTGGAGAGCGACGAGCCGATCGAGGAACTGATCGTGCTGCACGAGACGGCCGCGGAGGTGTACCTGCATGCGCACGGGACGGCGCTGCGGGACGGTCAGACGAAGCGGATCGGGGCGGTGGTGGTGATGAACGATATTACGCGGCTGCGGCGCTTAGAGCGGGTGCGGAAGGATTTTGTGGCGAACGTGTCGCACGAGCTGAAGACGCCGATCACGTCGATCAAGGGGTTCGTGGAGACGCTTTTGGATGGGGCGATGGACGACCCGGAGGATGCGCGGCGGTTTTTGGATATTATCGCGCGACAGGCGGGTCGGCTGAACGCGATCATCAACGATCTCCTGACGCTGTCGAAACTGGAGCAGCAGACGGAGACGATGGAGATCTCGGTGAAGCGGGAGAATATCCGCACTACGATCGACGCGGCGATCCAGTTGTGCGAGATAAAGCGCACTGAGAAGGGGATCGCGATCGACGTGGAGTGCGACCCGGGGCTAATGGCGGAGGTGAATGATCCGCTGTTGGAGCAGGCTCTCGTGAATCTGATCGACAATGCGCTCAAGTACAGCGAGTCGGGGAGTCGGATCGAGATTTCGGCGGCGCGGGCGGAGGACGAGGTCCGGATCAGCGTGCGTGACCACGGCTGCGGGATCGAGCAAAAGTATCTGCCGCGGCTGTTCGAGCGGTTTTACCGGGTGGACAGGGCCCGGAGCCGGCAGTTGGGGGGCACGGGTCTGGGGCTGGCGATTGTCAAGCATATCTGCCAGGCGCATCGGGGGCGAGTGACGGCCGAGAGCAGTCCGGGCAAGGGGAGCACGTTTACGATTCATTTGCCGGCGGCCTGAGCAAATCCGAAGCCCTAATTCCTAAACCCTAAACAAATCCAAAGCTTCAAATCTCTCAAGTTCAAAACACCGGCGGTGTTGCGCGCGGGGATGGCGGGCGCTGAAAAGTCATTGCACTTGTCGGTTTTTTCTGTAAGATGGCTCTGGTGGTCCGGTATGTGGTGTGCTGTGAGTTGGCCGGGATGAGTTGTCTTGAGAGAAGGAGAGGATCATGAGACGTCACGTGCGTGCATTTGCGGTTGTGGTGGTGGGCTGTCTGGCGGTGTCGGTACGGGGGGCCGGCCTGGACACGGAGCGGGCCAGGACGGCGATCGAGGCATTTCGGGCGTCGTGGGTGCGGGTGGAGATTGAGCTTCGGTATGACAAGGGGGAAGGGCCGGACATCTCGGGGTGGGGGGAGCGGTGCCCGAACTGCGGGGAGTTTCATCTGATCGCGCGTGGGGAAGAACTGCTGCGCGAGGAGCGGCCGCTGGAGTCGGGGGGGCTGGTGCTGAGCGAGCGTGAGGTGCTGACAAGTGATTTTATGATTCATCCGAGGTTCGTGGAGAAGATCGCGGTACGTTTTGGGGATAAGGCGGTCGGAGCACGTGTGAAGGCGTATGCGGTGGACAGGCCCCTGGCGCTGCTGGAGTTGGAAGGGACGCTGGGGGGGGTTCGGCCGGTGAAGTTTGCCTCGGGGGCGAAAGGGCCTTTTCTGGCGGTGGATTACAACAATCTCAACGGCGAGTGGCAATTGACGGCGGCGGCGGCGGGGCTTGAGACGATGGCGGAGAGGGATGGTGGCCTGCGGTTTCAGGCGACCAAGGCACGGGGGCTGGCGGTTGCTGCCGACGGCCGCGCGGTAGGGGTGTTTGCGGGTGAACGGCTGCCCTTGGGTGATTCGTGGCAGGGATCGCCGTTGGAGTGGGAGTGGGTGTCGGCCGCGGATTACGCTGCGCTGATCGAGAAGACGCGGCGGATCGCGGAGGCGTGCCTGGTGCGGGTGCGGCTGAACCTGCGCAGTCCTCGAGCGGGGGCACAGGACCGGTATCTTTACAGGCGCTATCTGTACGACGACGAGGAAGAGGGCAGCGCGACGGAGAAGAACGTTGTGGGGGTGGTAGTGGCGCCGACACAGGTGCTGATTCTTGCGAATCTCGACGCCAAGACGACGGCACGTCTGGAGAAGATCACCGTTTATGATGCGCAGGGCAAGGCGCACGCGGCGGTGTTTGCGGGCACGCTTTCAGATTATGGTGCGCTGGTGGCGCGGATGGAGACGCCGATGGAGCCCTGTGCGGTGCTGTCGACGGCAGACGTGCGGAGCTACGTCAACGTGCTGCTGCCGGCGGCACAGGTGATGGTGCAGGGGAGCAATCGGACGGCGTATTACCAGCACAAGCGGATTGCCCAGTGTCAGGTCGGATGGCGGCGGCAGATTTACCCGCAGGTGCCGGTTATGGAGAGCAAGGATTTATTCCTGTTTGATCGCCAGGGGCGGCTGGTGGCGATACCGGTGGCCCGGCGGGAAAAGGTGACCGAGGAGGACCGGTGGTATGAGCGCGAGAAGCTGCTGACGTCGACGGCGTACCTGGCGCGGGTGTTCGGGGACCTGCAGGCGCATATCGATACGGGAAATGTGCCGCTTTCGGAAGAGCAGGAGAATCGGTTGGCGTGGCTGGGGGTGGAATTGCAGGGGCTCAATCGCGAACTTGCCCGGATCAACAATGTCAGCGACCTGACGCGGGACGGGGAGACCGGGGCGATGGTGTCTTATGTGTATCCGGGGTCGCCCGCGGCACGGATGGGGATCGAGGCGGGGGCGATTTTGCTGCGGGTGCACGTCGAAGGGGTGGCCAAGCCGTTGGAGGTGAAGGTTGACGAAGATGATCTATTCATGGCGGACTTCCCGTGGGAGGATCTGGATGAGGTGCCGGCGGAGTACCTGGATCAGATTCCGACGCCGTGGCCGGGGGCGGAGAATGCGTTTGCGCGGGCGCTGACGGATGCGGGGTTCGGCAAGTCCTGCACGATCGAGTTTGTGGCGGGCGGCGAAAAGGTGGTCAAGCCTTTCGTGATCGAGGAGGGGCCGCGTCATTATGATTCGGCGAAGCGCTACAAGGCGGAGGCGCTGGGCCTGACGGTGCGGGATTTGACGTACGAGGTGCGGCGGTTCCTGCAGCGGGGGCCGGACGAGCCGGGGGTGATCGTGTCGAAGGTCGAGCCGGGCAGCAAGGCGGCGGTGGCGGGGATCAAGACGTACGAGGTTGTGACGCGGATTAACGACCAGGACGTCAAGACGGTCGATGATTTCGAGAAGCTGATTGCCGGGCAGGAGGAACTGCGGATTGCACTGAAGCGGATGATGCAGGGGCGGGTGGTGAGGATTAAGATGGCGGGTTCGAATTAGGGCCAAAGAATCTTCCTGCTGTTGAAACGGCTACGGCTGGGAGGCAGGCTGGAGCATCCAGGCCATCCAGGAGGAACGAAATGCCTCGTACTTGCGCTCATTGAGTGGGGCGCGATCGGCTGTGCGTTTCTGACCCAGTTGCCGAGTTACGACAGGTCGGGCGATTTCGAACCGCTGGATCGAATGTTGTTTTTCATGTTATTTGCAGTACCCGCGACGGCGATTCAGGCGATCAACTGCTTCGCAGGGCTTGTGCACGTGGTGGGAGTTGCGTTTAAGAAGATATCGTGCAACAGGCTGTGTATGCTTGGATTTGCACTGAGCGTGCTATATGTCGGTATTGCCGCGGCGATGGTTATTCCACTGTATTTGCCGTCCGGGCCTGAGCATGACGAGGTTTGGCGGGAATATGCAAAGACGGTTGAAGCACCGTCCAGAGAAATAGTCACCGATGGACCCCTTGGCAATCTCTCAATGGCGATTTCTGCGCATCATGGGAAAGCCGCTTACTTAATGATGGACAAGTACGCATTGCGGGTTGTCGGCCTGGACAGCGGCGAAGAGATGGCAAAACTGGAGAACCCTTTGTCTGTGGCGCTGTCGACGGCAATCTCTTCGGACGGGCGTAAGGTTATTGCGGGCGGAGACCGGGGGCAATTGTGTATCTGGGACCTCGATCGCAGCGAGATGATTCACCACGGCAAAGATCATACGGATTACATACGTGCGGTTGCATTCTCGCCGGGAGGAGATCAGGCGCTGGTTGCGGATGACTCCAAGGGCGTCTTTCTCTATGATCTTGAGAAGCTTCAAATCATGCGTCGTTTTTTTGCAGGCCATCCAGGGGGTATTGAGGAGAACTGTCTGGCGTGGTGTACCAACGGCAAGGCATTTCTCTCAGCAGGTATGATGGATTCGATTCGTCTGTGGGACATTGAGACGGGGAGAGAACTGGCCTGTCTCAATCCGGGCGGTGCGCCTCAGAATCTGTCCGTATCGGTTGATGGGAGGTACGCTTTGTCGAGTCATCGGAGGAGCGAGAACCTTGTTGTTTACTGGGATTTGGAAGCATGCCGGGAGATAAACCGTTTCGCAGTTGATGGTGACGTCTTTGGGCCGGACAAGACGTATGTAGTCTCGACGGGGACGGGGTTCGCGCCGGATGGTGAGACGGCACTATTCGGGCTGGGCTTTGGGACCGTCATCTGGTGGGACCTCAAGGAGTGGAAGCAACTGGGGATGAATCGCTTGTTCAAACACGAACTGGCATCGGTGGCTTTCTCTGGGGATGGCAGCGAATGTATTGCCTTAGGGATTGACGGTGATGACTGCGAGGATAAGGCACGCCTAAAGTTTTGGAAGCTGCCGGCGGCGGTGTCCGAACTGTGAGGTCATGGATTGTGACTCAATTGGCGGATCATTGGCATGCCTGGTCGATCTTTGCCAGTTCGTCTTTGGTGAAGGTTGTGTTTTTGAGGGCGGCGACGTTGTCTATTACCTGTTGGGGGGAGCTTGCGCCTATGAGGACGGAGGTGATTCGGGGGTCCTTGAGGACCCAGGCCAAGGCCATTTGGGCTAAGGACTGGTTGCGCTGTTTGGCGAGATCGTTGAGGGCGCGGAGTTTCTTTTGGAGTCCGGGGGTGATGGTTTCCTTCTTGAGGTAGCCGTGGGGTTTGGCAGCGCGGGAGTCGGGCGGGATTTCGGTGAGGTATTTGTCGGTGAGGAGGCCCTGGGCCAGGGGGCTGAAGGGGATGCAGCCGATGCCTTCCTGTTCGAGGACGTCGAGGAGGCCGCCTTCGACCCAGCGGTCGAGGATGGAATAGCGGGGCTGGTGAATAAGGCAGCGGTCGCCGAACTCGCGGAGGATGCGGACGGCGTCGCGGGTCATGTCGGCACTATAGGAGGAGATGCCGACATAGAGGGCTTTGCCCTGTTTGAGGGCGCGGTCCAGGGCGGCCATGGTTTCTTCCAGGGGCGTGTCGGGGTCGGGGCGGTGCGAGTAGAAGATGTCGACATAGTCCAGGCCCATGCGGCGGAGGCTCTGGTCCAGGGAGGCGGTGAGGTATTTCAGGGACCCCCATTCGCCATAGGGGCCGGGCCACATGAGGTAGCCGGCCTTTGTGGAGATGATGAGTTCGTCGCGAAGGCCGGCGAGGTCGGTCTTGAGGATGCGGCCGAAGGTTTCTTCCGCGGAGCCGGGCGGCGGGCCGTAATTGTTGGCCAGGTCGAAGTGGGTAATGCCCAGGTCGAAGGCGGTGCGGATCATGGCGCGGGCGTTTTCGTAAGTGTCGACGCCGCCGAAGTTGTGCCAGAGGCCTAAGGAGACGGCGGGCAGGAGGAGGCCGCTCTTGCCGCAGCGGTTGTATTTCATTTCGGTGTAGCGGTCTGGGGCGGGCACGTAATACATGGCAAGCCTTGTGGTTTTCTGATTTCTATATTCGATTTATTATTGAGTTACGGTGGGGTAAACCCCACCCTACAGGCACATACGATGGTGGGGTAAACCCACCTACGGGCACGTGTGGGTAAAACCTACCTACAGTTGGGACTCGAGCGTTTTTAGCCAGGTTGCATAGGCCGCCTTGTAGGCGCCGGCTTGCGCGGGGTCGGGGTCAATGGTCCTGGTCCGCTTTAGCCCCGCGAAGGCGGCCGGGTAGTCTTTGTATATGCCTGCACCTATCCCGGCGCCGCGGGCGGCGCCCTGGGAACCGTCGGTGTTGTAGAGTTCGACGCGGGCGCCGGTGGTGGTTGCAAAGGCCGAGGCGAAGATGGGGCTGAGGAACATGTTGGCGGAGCCGGCGCGGACGGTGTCTACAACGATGCCCATGTTGCGCATTATGTCGAGGCCATAGTTGAGGGCGAAGACGATGCCTTCCTGGGCGGCGCGGAAGACGTGGGCCCTGGTGTGTACGTTGAAGTTGAGGTTGTGGATGGATGCGCCTATGTTTTCGTTTTCGAGGATGCGTTCGGCGCCGTTTCCGAAGGGCAGGATTGCCAGACCTGCGGAGCCGACAGGGACTTTGGCGGCCGCGTCGTTCATCTGCGGGTAGTCTTCGCCGGGGGCGGCTACGTTGTGTTTGAGCCAACTGTTGAGGATTCCGGTGCCATTGAGGCACAGGAGTACGCCATTTCGCGGGGTCTTGGGGGTGTTGTTGACGTGGATGAAGGTGTTGACGCGGGATTTGGGGTCGTAGTTGGGTTGGTCGCCGATGCCGTAGACGACGCCGGAGGTGCCGGCGGTGGCGGCGATTTCGCCGGGGTTCAGGACGTTTAGTGAGAAGGCGTTGTTGGGCTGGTCGCCGGCGCGATAGGCAATGGGGGTTCCGGCTTTGAGGCCGAGTTCAGCGGCGGCGGCGGAGGTGAGTTCGCCCTGGTTGGCGAAGGTGTCGACGGTGGGGGCGAGCAGGTCGGGGGAGATGCCGAAGGCGTCGAGGACCAGGTCGGCGACTTTGGCGTCTTTGAAGTCCCAGAGGATACCTTCGGAGAGGCCGGAGACGGTGGTGACGATGCGGTCGGTCATCTTCATGGCGATGTAGTCGCCGGGGAGCATGATCTTGTGGATCTGCCTGTAGACGTCAGGTTCGTTCTGTTTGACCCAGCCGAGTTTGGCGGCGGTGAAGTTGCCGGGATAGTTGAGGAGGTGGGCGAGGCATTTGTCAGGGCCGATCTTTTCGGCGGCACTGCGGCCGACGCCGACGGCGCGGCTGTCGCACCAGATGATCGAGGGGCGGAGGACGTTTTTGTTTTTGTCAACACAGACGAGGCCGTGCATCTGGTAGGTGATGCCGATGGCGGCGACATCGACGGGGGCGACCTTGGCGACGGCCAGGATTTCGGCGGTGGCGGCCTTGACGTTTTGCCACCACGATTCGGGGTGCTGCTCGGCCCAGCCGCTCTGTGGGGCGAGGATTTCCATCTCTTTTTTGGGGCAGGTGGCGGTGGCGGCGACCTGCTGGGTGGCGGCGTCCATGAGGGTGGCCTTGATGGAGGAGGTTCCGATGTCGTAACCGAGCAGATACATGGCGTTCGTCCTTAAAACAGGTTGACATTACGGTCGACCGGGGGATGGACACGCCGTTCCAGACCGGCTTTTCCCGCTCCCGAACTGTCCGACTGTCGGACTTGCGCCTGCCCACTGGTTTTTGGGGCAGGTTACGGCCCAACCGGGGTCGACGGGGGTGAGTATCATGGGTTTTGGGGGTGTTGTCAAGGGATAAGGTCGGAAGGGGCGGTGCGTTTACGGTTTGTCGGGGGGGAGCAGGTCGGGACGGTAGGTTCTTGTGCGTTCGAGGCGTTGCTGCCGGCGCCATCGGGCTACTTTGCCGTGGTCGCCGCTGAGGAGGATTTCGGGGACCTTCATGCCGCGGAAGGTTTCGGGGCGGGTGTAGTGGGGGTATTCGAGGAGGCCTTCGGAGAAGGATTCTTCGGCGGTGGAGTCAGCGTCGCCGAGGGCGCCGGGCAGCAGGCGGACGACAGCGTCAATGACGATCAGGGCGGGAAGTTCGCCGCCGCTCAAGACGTAGTCGCCGATGGAAATCTGCTCAGCGTTAAGGCCGATGCGGATGCGTTCGTCGAAGCCCTCGTATCGGCCGGCGATGAGGAGGAGGCGTTCGGCGGTACTGAGGTCGCGGGCGAGGGATTGTGTGAACGGCCGGCCCTGGGGGGTGAGGAGGATAGTTCGCGGGGGTGCGGGGTGGAGCGCGGCGACGTGCTCGAAGGCGGCAAAGACGGGGGCGCACATCATGACCATGCCGGGGCCGCCGCCATAAGGTTTGTCGTCGACCTTCCTGTAGCTGTCGGTGGCAAAGTCACGGATGTTGGTCAATGCGATATCGACGATCCCAGCCTCCCGGGCCCGTTTGAGGATCGAATGGCTCAGGGGCGATTCGAACATTTCGGGGAAGAGGGTGAGAACGTCGATTCGCATGGTCCTGCTCGACTCTGGGCCTTCCTTTGCGCGCTGCCAAGTTCCCGCTTTCGCAGCAATGACAATGCTCGCGGGAATGACAGCGTTTCAGAAAAGGCCCTGACCCCGTTATTTCTCTTCTTCGGGGGCTTTCTGGGTGGCGAGTTTTTCAGCCTTTGTGAAGGGCTTTCCCTCTTTGCGAGCGATTTCACGCGCACGTTCGCGGCGCTTCTGCTTTTCCGTGTACTGCTTGTCCTTGATGCCGACTTTGGCGAGCATCTGGGCGACGGTGTCAGAGGGGACGGCGCCTTGATCCAGCCAGAACTTGATACGGTCGGTGTTGAGGACGATCTGTTTGGCGGGGTCCTTCTCAAGCGGGTCGTAGTGGCCGAGCTTTTCGAGGATCACGCCGTCTCGCGGTGTCTTTGATTCCACGGCGTTGATGCGGAAGAAGGGTCTGTGCCGTCGGCCCATGCGTGTCATTCTGATTCTTACTGCCATTGTACTGCCTTTCTCTTACGTTATGGTCAATTTTCGCGAGGGGCCCTATGCGCCTCGCGAAACAGGTTTGTCTATTTCTATTTAATGATCCGCAGATTACGCAATGTCGCAGATAACTTCAAACTCCCTGTTTTCCAGCCGCTCTTTGTTCGAGGGCGTAGCCGTTTATGAAGATCGCCAACAGAGCCGGGTCGACGGCGGCGTCATCGGCGATCCTGCGAACGGTTTCGTCGCTCAGATTGGCGGCGTTTTGCTTCTCCGCGGCGGTCATGATCGCCACCGCTTTTTCGAGCTGCTCCAATTCTTCGCTGGTTGGCGAGTGGAGCATTGCCAGTTCGGCGGCGCCGCGGTGGTCTTCGAACTGCCGCCGAAATCGCCGGCCGTACTCGTCGTCGACGAAGCGGGCGATCTTCTTGAGATACTCATCAATGGAGAGGCCGCCGCTCATCGTTTTCGCTTCTTTCCTTTTCGGGTAATAACGCGTTTGCGTTTTGATCGCTGTTTCATCTTTCGGCCGCTGTTCATTGCGCTGAACATGTCGATGCGGCCCGAGAGGAGGTTCTTCATGCCGCCGAAGCCGCCTGCGCTGACGGCCTTCATCATTTCGCGGGTGCGTTTGAACGTCTTGATGAGGCTGGCGACGTCGTTGAGGTCCCGGCCGGCGCCTTTGGCGATACGCCGTCGGCGCGAGGCGTCGATGATGTCGGGGTTTCGGCGCTCTTCGGGCGTCATGGAGCGGATGATGCCTTCCATGCGATCGATTTCGCGTTCGTCCAGGTCGAGGTCGGCGAGCTGTCGGCCCATGCCGGGCAGGAGCTTGAGCATTCCGGCCATACCGCCCATTTTGCGGACGGCCTGCATCTGCTTGAGGAAGTCGTCGAAACCGAAGCTGCCTTTGGCCATCTTCTGCTGGAGCTTGGCGGCTTCTTCGGCATCGAATTCCTTCTGGGCCTTTTCGACGAGGCTGACGACATCGCCCATTCCGAGGATTCGGCCGGCCATACGGTCGGCGTGGAAGGGTTCGATATTGTCGAGTTTTTCACCAACGCCGATGAACTTAATTGGTTTTCCTGTGACGGCCTTGACGCTGAGTGCCGCGCCGCCGCGGGCGTCGCCGTCGAGTTTTGTGAGGATGACGCCGTCGAGTTCGAGTCGTTCGTTGAATTCCTTTGCGCTGTTGACGGCATCCTGGCCCGTCATGGCGTCGCAGACGAGGTAGATCTGGTGCGGGTTGACGGCTTTGGCGACGTTGGAGATTTCCGTCATCATCTCTTCGTCGATGTGGAGCCGGCCGGCGGTGTCGAGGACGACGACGTCGCGGCCATTTTCGCGGGCATACTTGATGCCGTTTCGTGCGACTTTGACGGCGTCCTTGATGCGCTCGGAGTAGACGGGGATGTTGAGCTGCTGGCCGAGCGTTATGAGCTGGTCGATGGCGGCCGGGCGCTGGAGGTCGTCAGCAACGAGCAAGGGTTTCTTGCCCTGGCCCGCGATGAATCCTGCGAGCTTGGCGGCGGTTGTAGTCTTGCCGCCGCCCTGGAGGCCGGCGAGCATGATGACGGTCGGGCCTGGGGAGACATAGTGGATCTTCGTATCCACAGGACCCATGAGCTTGACCAACTCGTCGTGGACGACCTTGACCATGACCTGGCCGGGGTGGAGGCTCTTGATGACCTCGGCGCCCATGGCGGCCTGCTGGCAGTCCTTGCAGAACTGCTTGACGACGTGGTAGTTGACGTCGGCTTCGAGCAGGGCCTTGCGGACGTCGCGCATGGCGTCGGCGACGTTCGCTTCGGTGATGCGGCCGCGGCCGGAAAGCGAGCGGAATACGCTGTTGAATTTATCCGTCAGTGCTTCAAACATATTTTCAGTCGTCAAGGCACAGGCGGCGTCGTGCGCCCAGAAAGGGGTCTCTGCACTGCCAGCATGCTCGTGCCTGTCAAGAACCCCTAAATTTAGGAAGTCGTCGGTGCGTTTTCAAGTCTAAAAATGCGAATAACTGACCCCCGTCTCAAGTTTGTTTTACGCGGCGGGGCGGGGCCTGTTTGACGGAGAGTCGGCAAACGGTTGTGGATAGAGTTTTATTAAATGTCGAGAAGATGGGCTTGCAAAAGACGGCGCACGGGATATAATTGCTTTATTGTTCCATACGGCAGGGGCGGCGCAGCCCCGATAAGCGGCCTTTGGAGGCACCATCAAATCAGTAGGAGAATCGAGATGAGCGAGATTAGCGGAAAGGGCACGTCGCGTCGCATGTTCCTCAAACAAACCGGCCAGATTGCGGCGGCTTCGGCATTGGCGGCCATGGCGCCGCGGGTGTTTGCGGCGGAGGATAACACGATCAGGGTGGCGCTGATCGGCTGCGGCGGCCGCGGTTCGGGGGCTGCCAACGATGCAATGAACGTGAACAAGGGGCCGGTGAAGCTGGTTGCGATGGCGGATGTGTTCGAGCATCGGCTCAAGGGCAGCTACAACAATCTGAAGAATGCGCATCCGGATCTTGTCGACGTTCCGGAGGACCGCAAGTTCCTGGGGTTCGATGCCTACAAACACGCGATGGACTGTCTGAAGCCGGGAGATATCGCAATCTTTGCAACGCCGCCGGCGTTCCGGTGGGTGCATTTCGGCTATGCGATCCAGAAGGGCCTCAACGTGTTCATGGAAAAGCCGGTGACGGTGGACGGGCCGACGAGCAAGCGGATGTTCGAGTTGGGCAAGCAGGCCGATGCCAAGGGCCTCAAGGTTGGTGTGGGCCTGATGAGTCGGCACAGTCGTGATCTTGCGCAACTTCAAAAGCGCATTCAGGATGGGGCGATCGGCGATATCATTTTGCAGCGCGGCTACCGGATGCACGGGCCGGCCGGTTTCTTCAACTCGACTGCCAAGGGGAGCAATATAAGCGACCTGATGTACCAGATCCAGCGGTTCCACAGCTTCCTCTGGGCCAGCGGCGGCAATTACAGCGACTTCTACATTCACCTGATCGATCATCAGGCGTGGATGAAGAACGCCTGGCCGGTCAAGGCGCAGGGATTGGGCGGTCGGCACTACAAGGTGAACTCAAAGGGCGAGCCTTTTGTGGACCAGAACTTCGATGTGTACGCAGTAGAGTACACGTATGCCGACGGAAGCAAGTTTCTGCTGGAAGGTCGGTGCATGACCGGCTGCGCGGAGATCTACTCCAGTTATGCACACGGCACGAAAGGCGCGGCGATCGTTTCGAAGAGCGGCGACTGCGGCAGGCCTTCGAGCATCTACAGGAACCAGATCATGACGCCGGAAAACATGGTCTGGGAATCGAGTGCTCCGCGGCGTGATCAGAACCCGTACCAGAACGAGTGGAACGACCTTGTGGACGCAATCCGCAGCAATACGCCCTACAACGAGACAGAGGCGGGCGTGAAGGCGAGTCTGGTGACGAGCATGGGCCGGATGGCGGCGCACACAGGGCAGGAGATCACCTACGAGCAGATGCTGAATTGCGAGCACGAGATGGCGCCGGGCCTGCACAAGCTGACGGCGGACTCGCCGGCGCCGCTGCAGCCGGGACCGGACGGCAGGTATCCGATGCCTCAGCCGGGTATCACGAAGAACAGGGAGTATTGAGGCCAGCCGAGGCTTGCGGCAACAATTGTGAATCATTGGAGCGTGCCTCATCCGTGTTGAACGGGTGCGGCACGATTTTTGCGCCGTCGCAGTTTTCGGCGCAGCCAAGGGTGGGGACCTGGTAAGGCGGCCGCATTCCCCGGTGTTAACGGAAGCAGGCGGGACAACATCGGGCCGATTCCGTTACGCGTAATGGCTTGACATCGGGGTGAACTCTTATAGCCGTCATGCAGGCGGTTCTGTATACATCATCAAATCGACTACCCCTTTAGTGGTAACCCACTTCAAATTTTTTTCCCCTCTGCCGAAGCGAGTTTGTTACACTTATCCTGAAGGTCTTGTGATCAGCGGCATGCTCGGCAGCGCCGGGGGTACAGCATCCGTGGCAACGCCTGTGAAACTCTTTTGCGTGACAGATCTTGATGTTGAAACACCATGTGAAAGCATCACTCGGAAACTTTTTCGCCGCTTGATTGTTTGTATGTGAACAGCCACTCGGCGGTGCGGTGCCGCTGGGGGATTCTTTGTTCAGGTGTGTTTGGAGAAGTTGTTGATGGAAGTGAAAGCAAACCGCGGAACGCCTGCACTGTGCAACCAAGGCAATGCAAACCAGAAACGAACACGCAACAAGGAGAAGACATCGATGGAAAGAGACACACTTCGTTTAAGGGTCGTCCTTCTGCTGATTACGGGAATTGTGGCGGCCTGGGTTCCGGGCGCACAGGCCGCGACGTATTACGTGAATCCGTCCAGCGGCAACGATTCGGCCAATGGCTCGTCGTCGAGTCCGTGGCGCACGATTAACAAGGCCAAGTCCAGTGTCAACGCCGGCGATACCGTCATTCTGATGCCGGGCAGCTACGGCTCGGTGACATTCGGCTCCAGCGACCGGCGCGGCACGAGCAGCAGCTATATCACGTACCGCAGCAGCAGCCCGCACCAGGCGCGTTTTTCGCGCATTCTGTTCAGCGGCAGCACGGATTTCTATATCACGGTTGAGGGCCTCGACGTGGAAAACACGGGGGCCAACGACGCGGCCATCAAGGTGGAAAACGGGCGGTACGTGCGCGTCATTAACTGCAAGGCGCACGGCCGTTCGGGAGGCGCCGGGCCGACCTGGGCGAACATCTACATCAAGAGCGGCAGGAACGTGCTGATCGAAAACTGCGAGGTCTACTACAGCGGCAAGTCCGCACACGGCATTCAGATGGAGACCGCAGACACGGTTACTGTTCGCGGCTGCCACGTGCACGATATCGTAAGCAGCGGTATTCGCACCAGCGACGGACAGAATTACGTGTTCGAGTACAACATAGTGCATGATCAGCGTGCCGACTGGGATCCGTCGGTTCACGGCTCGGGCTTTTCAATTCACAGCCACAATACGACGATCCGCGGCAACATCATTTACAACTACGGCAACACGCGGCCGATCCGTTTCTATCAGTCGTGGGCTGGCGCCAACGGCTACAAGAACATGCTGGTGGAAAACAACCTGGTGTACGAGATACCGGACTGGCCGGGCACGCAGTGGTGGACGGAGTTCATCGACGTGGGGCCGAACAATGTCATTCGCAACAACACGTTCATCGGCGACGTGACGATAACGTTCGCCAGCAACGCGGACGGTTCCGGCCTGTCGGTGTACAACAACATCATCACCGGCAAGCTCCAGTTGGAGAGCACGGGCAAGTGGGCGAAAGTCAAGCACGGCGGCAACGTCATGAACCAACTGGCTGCCAGCGGATGCGGCTGGATGTGTTTCTATGATAACATCAACTCCAGCGGCTCGAACAAGATCGGCGGCATTAACTTCAACAGCGGTTTTTTCCGTACGGGTGCGGCGGAGTATCCGTATACGAACGGCTATCCTTTCCAGCTTGCCTCGGGCGCGGCAGCGGTGAATTACTCCGTCAGCAGCCAGGCGCCTTCGACCGACCTGCTTAAGCGCGGCCGCGTCGGCACACCGGACGCCGGATGCTTCGAGTACGGCGCTACTGGTTCCGGCGGCAGCGAACCCGCAAACAAAGCGCCTGTTGCCAAGGCCGGCGACGATCAGACGGTCGTGGACTCGGACGGCGACGGCAAAGAACCGGTGACACTGGACGGTTCGGCTTCCACCGACCCGGAAGGCAAGATAGCCAGTTACGTCTGGAAGGAAGGCACGAAGACGCTGGCTTCGGACGTGAATCCTACCGTCGAACTGACCGTGGGGCAGCACACGATAACCCTGACGGTGACCGACGACAAGGGATTGACGGCAAGTGACAACGTGATCGTGACCGTCGAGGAGCAGGACTCGGTGCTCAAAGCATTCTGGATGCTGAACGAAAAGTCGGGCACGACGGCGGCGGATTCCTCCGATAACAAGAACACGGGCACACTGATCAACGGCCCGCAGTGGAACGGCTACGGCGTGCTGAATTTTGACGGCGTCGATGATTATGTGACGTGCGGAACGAATGCGAGCCTGAATCTGACGGGGAGCCTGACGATCAGCGCGTGCATCAACCCGGCCAGCTTCGGCGGCAGCGGTTACGGCCGCATTGTGGACAAGGGCAGCGCCACGACGGGTTTCTCGTTCTTCATTGAAGAAGCTTCGCAGGCGCTCGTGTATGTGCCGTACGGCGGCAACCTTGTGCGGTCCACCAGCAACGTGGTCAAGCTGAACACGTGGCAGCACGTGGCTGTGACCTACGACAAGACGGCGCAGACGGTTACGTTCTACGTGGACGGCAAGCCGGCCGGCTCGAGCAGTTATGCGACCTCGCCGGCAAGCTCGGCCAGCAGCCCGGTGACAATCGGCATTCGCGGCAGTGACAAGGGCCGTGCGTTCAAGGGCGCCATCAGTGCGGTGCGCTTGTATAGCGTTGCGCTCGGCGCCGATGCGATCAAGGAGCTTTACAACGAGGATTATCCGTTCGCACTGGCTCCGATCGGCGACAAGGAAGTGGAGGCCGGCAGCACCCTGACGTTCGAGCTGCAAACGGCCCTTCCGGATGTGACGCTTGCGATTCAATCGCACAATCTGCCGAGTGCGCCTACGCTGAAGGGCAACGTGTTTACGTGGACGGCGGGTGCGTCGGATGCAGGTACGTATGAAGTGACGTTCTCGGCGACGCACGGGACGATCCATGACTCCGAGACGATAAAGATTACCGTCAGAGAAAAGCCCAAGGTTGTCAACGGACTGGTCGGGCGCTGGCGTTTTGACGAGATGAGCGGCAGCACCGCCGCGGATTCTTCATCGTCTGGCAACGTCGGGACGGTGAAGGGCGGTCCGGTCTGGACGACTGGTCAGTCGGGCGGAGCGCTGTCCTTCGACGGTCAGGATGCGTGCGTGGATTGCGGGGCAGGCGCCAGCCTGAACCTGACTAACAGTCTGACGATTACTGCCTGGATCCGTCCGACCACGTTCGGGTCCGGCGGTTTCGGCAGAATCGTGGACAAGGGCGACGCCAGGACCGGGTTTTCGTTCTTCGTGAATCAGTACCATAACGGTCTGACGTACGTCATCTACGGCGGGAATCTGGTGAATTCCAATGCCAATGTGATCACGATGAACAAGTGGCAGCAGGTGGCGGTGGTCTACGACCGGGCTGCGAACGAAGTGAGGTTCTACGTGGACGGCAAAGAAGCCGGAACGTCGACCTATACGACACCGCCGGCAGCGGCGGCAAGCCGACCCCTTTATATCGGAATCCGGGGCGTTGATCAGACGCGCGCTTTTAACGGACTGATCGACGACGTGTGCGTCTACAACAAGGCGCTGACGGCGGCCGAGATCCAAGGCAATCCGACTTCAGCCCCTCAAGGGCCTCAAGGGCCTGTCGAGGTGATCATCGACAACGGCGATCCCGGTACGTCGTACACCGGCACGTGGGAAGTGTCGGGCGGGTCGAATCCGTACGGGGCTGATTCGGTGTGGAGCCGCGACGGTGATATATACACGTGGACGTTCAGGCCCTCCGTTTCCGGCACCTATACGTTGTCGATGTGGTGGAGCGGCTGGCCCTCCCGGAGCGCTTCGGTACCGGTTATCATCATGCATGATGAAGGCTGGGCCGTGGCATATATCAACCAGCAGCAGAATGCCGGTCAATGGAATGAGATCGGCAAGTACACCTTCACAGCCGAGACGGACTATACGGTGACCATGTTGTCGCAGCCGGCCCCGGCAAGCACCTGTGCCGATGCGATCAAGTTCACTCGCTGATTGCGTTCGAATCTCATCATGCACCTAAGAGAGCGGGGCGTCCCATAGCGGGCGCCCCGCTCCTGTTATGTCCAACGGACATACTCCGGTTTGGTTTTTTGCACGTCTGCGCTGCGCGCAAAGACTTTTAAAGTGACCTGCCATATTCACCGACATCAGGTGCGTCAACAACAGGGGGCAGAATTTGGGGGATCGAAGTCGGGGTATCGTTGATGAGTCGTGCGGGGGGCAGCTTGTGACGCGATCCGGCGACCCAACGAGCGATCGAAGCACAGCTTATGAACAGCATAATGACGAGGCGTGACGTGCTTGGAATGATCGCATCAGCGGCCGGGGCTGCCAGCGCGATCACCAGTATTTCTGCAGGATCTGACAGAAAGAAGGACTTTATCGGAAAGGACCATACCATGTGGGAAGAACTGAAGGCGTTTGAAAACGGCCAGTATGTGCTTCCGGAACTGCCTTACGATTATGATGCTCTGGAGCCGATGCTTGACGAGAAGACACTGCGAATTCACCACGACAAGCATCACGCGGGATATGTAAAGAAGCTCAACGCCGCGGTGGCGAGACTGGAGCAGATGCGTCAGAGCAACGACTACGCCTCGATCCAGGCGGTTTCCAACGAGCTGGCCTTCAACGGCAGCGGCCACGTTCTGCACACGATCTTCTGGCATTCGATGCGCCCGGGGGGCGCAAGCGATATGCCGCCGGAATTCAAATCGGCACTGGAGGAGAGCTTCGGGTCGGTCGCCAATGCAAAGTCGCAGTTCGCCGCCGCGACGAAGGCGGTGGAGGCAAGCGGCTGGGGCGTTCTTGCCTATGAGCCCATCTCGGGCAACGTGGTGATACTGCAATGCGAGAAGCACCAGAACCTTACGATATGGGGCGTCACGCCGCTTTTGGTTTGTGATGTCTGGGAGCACGCGTACTACTTGAAATATCAGAACAACCGGGGCGAGTGGGTGGATAACTTCATGGAAATGGCGAACTGGGAATTTGCCGCCGAACGATTGTCGGAGATCAAGAGCACGCTTGCCGCGGGCCGCAAGTAGGGAGGTCATCCGCAGCAGCGATGGCAGACGGCCGGTGAGTGCCGTCTGAGCGGATTCCGATTCGTCGCCATAGGGGGCGGGCTTAAACACTTTGTGAGACTATCAGGTAAGCAAAGATTCAGGAAAGGGTAAGGTGAAGCATGCGTACTGAGCTTGAAAGAGACATCGAAACACTGAAGAGTGATCTGGCGAAGTTTCGGGAAGATCTGGGCGCGACGCTGTCGGACGTGGGCAGTTACAGTCAGGAGAAGGTCAAGGAGACCCGCGAAAGGCTCAAAACGGCCATGGAAGACTTCGGCAGCCGGACACATAAGGGCATAAGGCAGGTGAACACCAAGATATGCGAGCGGGGCCAGAAGGTAGTCAAGGCGTCGCGCGAGGCGACCGCCAGGAGACCGCTGACGACGATGGCGATCTCATTCGGGGCGGGCGCATTGGCGGCGGCGACGCTTCTGAAGAGACACAATCATGAGTAACAATCATGGGTAACATCCGGGATGTCGTGAACATTGCCAGGGATATCGGCCAGATAATCTCCGATCTGACGAGCCTGCACCTGAAGCAGTTAACCGAGCTGTACCGGGAGATGCTCACGAAGCTGCTGTCGTGGCTGGTGATCGCGCTTGCGGCGATTTTTCTGGCGATCACGGGGCTGGTCATGATCCTGTGGGGGGTGCACCTGCTGTTAAGCATGGTGACCGGTCCGGCGGCTTCGGCGTTTATCTTAGGTATATTCCTTCTGTTGTTTGCGGTGATCATTTACCTCGTCGGTCGGGGTATTGTGAAAGGCTGATCCTGAAGGAGACTGGTTCATGGCATTGCCAAACACGGAGACGCGGGTGATTGAGAATACCTGCGAGGAGATCAACCGGTGTCTGCGTCGAGAAATAGAGGCGCGGGTCCTGTACTTCGCCAGGAACCCGGAACTGATCGACGGGCGGCTGGAGGAACTGGACTCGGAGTGGGACATTGAACGCGTTCTCGAAGCGCATGCGGCCGGCGTGAGTCTGTTGGGCGTACTGCTGGCCAGCCGAAACCGCAAGTGGCTTATCCTGCCGCTTGCGGTTGCCGGTTTCCTGATGCAGCATGCGCTGCAGGGCTGGTGTCCGCCGGTGCCTTTGTTCCGCAAGCTGGGTATACGGACGACGATGGAGATCAATACGGAACGTTATGCCTTGAAGGCGTTGCGCGGCGATTTCGATGCTCTCCATCCCGGTCAGAGCCCTGAAGAGAAGGCGGAGGCAGCGTTGAAGGCCGCCAGACAGCGTTTGTAAGCTCTGGGGAATACATGGTCCAAATGTCGGCGGAGGAGACGTTTATGCCGTTTGAGAAGAAATCCGACCTGCCCAAACAGGTGAAAGACAACCTGCCGCCCAAGGCCCGGAAGATCTGGCAGGAAGCCTACAACAACGCGTACGAGCAGTACAAGTCGCCTGACAAGAGAAGAGGATCTGCTTCCCGGGAGGAGGTGTCTGCAAAGGTCGCCTGGTCGGCGGTCAAGGACAAGTACAAGAAGGGCAGCGACGGCAAGTGGCATCCCAAATAGGGGACGCCGCACGGCTACTCGGTGGGTTCATGGCCCGCGCGATCTGGAAAGGCAGGATACAGTTCGAGACGGTGGACGTGCCGGTCAAGCTCTACACGGCGGTAGGCGACATTGCGGTACATTCGCACCTGCTGCATGACCAGGATTACAGTCGGCTGCAGCAGCGGATGGTGTGTCCTGAGGACAACGTGGTGGTGCCGCCTGAGGAGACGGTCAAGGGCTATGAGATTGCCACGGGCGAATACGTGGTGATCGAGTCTGACGAACTGGACTTTGCCGAGCCGCAGGCGTCGCGGCAAATCGAGGTGATGGAATTCGTGGAGGCCCATGAGATCGACGACCGCTTCCTGGATCGCACGTATTACCTTGGGCCTGACGGCGACGAGCAGGGTTATGTGGATCTGCTGCAGAGCTTGAAGGAAACGGGCGCGGCGGGCATGTGTAAATGGGTCATGCGGAGGAGGGCCTATGTCGGCGTACTCGCTGCGGCCGGCGACGTGCTTACGTTGACGATGCACCGGTATGCAGGCGAGATCGTGCCCGAGGATGCGTTCGAACTGGAAGACGTCGACATCTCCGAAAAGGAAATGCAGATTGCCGAACGGCTGATTCATGAGTTGGCGGAGACGTTCGAGCCGCAGAAATACAAGGATGAGTATCAGATCAAATTGCAGAAGCTGATCGAGCAGAAGGCGCAGGGGCGCCCGACGGCATTGCCGGCTTTGGAGGAGGCAGAGGCTACGGAGGATGACCGGCTGTTGGCTGCGTTGGAGAAGAGCCTCGAATCGCTGGGCGGAAAGGAAAAGAAGTAGATGCCGGCGCATTCGACACAACCCGTTGAGCACGTGGAGGAGCGCGTCTGCGAGACGTGCAAGCAGCTTTTTACGTTCGATGCACAACGGGGCTGCTGGCGGTGCGAGGGGGCGACATGTGTGCGGTGCGGCAGCATGGAGGACGTATGCGCGGAGTGCAGGGAGCGGGTGATGCCCGCCCATGTCGAGCCGATGTTGGCCCGGACGGGAGAATTGCCGCGTCGGGGCGAGTGGGCGTACGAGTTCAAGTGGGATGGCATACGGGCGATTGCTTATTGGAACGGCCGACGAATACGGATCGAAAGCCGCAATCTGCTGGACATCACGTTTCGTTATCCCGAGTTAGGCGATCTGGGGGCCTTTCTGGGTGACAGCGCGGTTGTCGACGGCGAGATCGTCGCATTGGACGACAGCAATCGGCCGAGTTTTTCCGTCTTGCAGAAGCGTATGCACATCAGTGAGGAAGTCGCCGCGCGTCAACTGCCGCCGATGCGCATCTACTACTATATTTTTGATGTGCTGTTTGCGGACGGCCGGGACCTCAGAGATACACCTTACCAGCAGAGGCGCGAGATACTGGAAGGGCTGGGCATTCGGCAGCGCCTGTGCAGGGTGCCGCTGAGCTACCGCGGCAGCGGCCGGAACATGCTGGGCATCGCCAGAGATTATGGGCTTGAAGGCATCATCTGTAAGAAAATCGACAGCGTTTACCAGGCGGGTCGGCGGAGTCCGGACTGGATCAAGGTCAAACTGACCAAATCGGAGGAGTTTGTCATTTGCGGCTTCAGGTATGCCGAAACGCCCGGCAAACACATCGGCTCGCTGCAGTTGGGAGCGTACGATGCGGATATGAACCTGAGGTTTGTAGGTTCTGTGGGCACGGGTTTCGCCGAGGAAGATCATCAATTGCTTATTGAGTTGTTAGAGCCGCAGATCACGAATGCGGCACCCTTTGAGCCGCCGGCAAGAGACATGAATTTTGTACGGCCGATCTACGTTGCGGAGGTGGAGTATCGCCGCTGGCCGAAGGATGGGCTGCTTCAGCATGCGGCTTACAAAGGATTGAGAGTTGACAAATCGCCCACCGATATCAGACTGGGAGGACAATGACATGCCAGCCAAGATATGGACGGGGACGCTGAGCTTTGTGCTGGTCTCGATTCCAGTGGAGCTGATTTCGGCGATTCGCCGGGACCGGACCGCGTTTCATATGATGCACCGAAAGGATAATGCTTTTCTGCAGAGGCGGATGTTCTGCCCGCAGGACAACACATTCGTGCCCGGCGAGCACATCGTCAACGGTTACGAGACCGCGGAGAATGAATATGTCATTGTGCGGGAGGAGGAATACAAGGCGCTCGAACCCAAGCGGAGCCAGTCCATAGAGATCACGTCCTTTGTGGATTACGAAGAGATCGATCCAATCTACTTTGATCGACCTTATTACATTCTGCCTCGCAAGGGCGGGTTGAAGTCTTATCAGATGCTTCGCCGCGTTATGCACAAGACCGGTAAGGCCGGCATCGCGCGCCTTGTGCTGCATTCACGAGAGCACCTGGTTACGGTCAAGGCGGGAGACCGTCTGTTGGAGCTGATCACGCTGCACTGGTATGACCAGGTCCGGGACTGGAATGATATTGCGCCGCATGGGCGCAAAGCGCGGGCGTCGGCGGTGGAGGCGATGAAAGCGGCAATCGAAAGAATGAAAGGGGCTTATGAGCCTGAGCATTATGTCGACGAACGCCGCCGGCAGATACTTGAATTCCTTGAGGACAAGGCCAGGCGCGGGCAAACCGTGAAGATCGAGCACGCCGAAGAGGAAGCCGAGATGGCGGAAGTCGAAGAAGGGGAAGACCTCGTGGCGGTGCTGGAAGAAAGCCTGTCGAAGGTAAAGTCGAAGGAACCATGACCGCCATTTCCGGACTTTCGGCAAGGGACTGAAGCTTTCAGATCTGAAGAAAACAGACTTCAGCAAACGGGTGGCGACTGTTATCGATGGCCTCCGGATGCATTCTGCCGCCCTGAGGAACCGGCAACCCTGAATCTCGCAAACATGGCCTGGAGCGAATTTTTTGTGAGGCACGGGGCGGCAGCGGTCTGCGCTCAGCCGACGCCCTCTACCTTGATTACACGCTCAGGTGTCTTGCTTCGGGCGGCGACGTCTTTAATCGCGGCCAGTGCGACGTTGGCGGCGGCGTCTTCGTCGGCAGGCTTGACTTCTTCGCCGTCACCGGCGCCGGCGGCGTAGCTTTCGACGATACAGAGCAGGCTGAGCAGAAAACAGAGCGTGCTTTCGGCTCCCTGGTTGAGGTTGAGGCCGGTCTGCATCAGCCCGTCCGAGCATCCCTTCGTTTTAAAATCGTAGACGGGTGTGCCGAGGTCGTTGTCGCCGAGGAACCAGTCGAAGGCCTTTTTCTGCAGCTTGATGAAATGCCGGTTGCCGGTTGCGTCCCAGGCGGCACGGAGCATCATGACCGTGGCAGCCACCTCAATGGGCTGCTGGTCGAAGCGGGCGCGTTTCTGGCCGCCCTTGAACCAGCCGTTGCAGCCGATAAAGCTGAAATGTGAGCCGTCGTAGGTGTTTTCCAGGAGGAAGGCGGCGGTTTTGTTGGCGATGTTGATGTACTTGTCTTCCGAGATGGCCATGCCGGCAATATACAGGGCCAGGGGGAGCATGGCATTGTCGTATGCCAGGTTGTCCTCGAACCAGTCCCACTCGTGGTTGCTGAAGGTATTGTAGTGGGCGACGAGGTCATCTGCGGCGAGGGCAAGGAATCGCTTGATATCGCTGGCGCCTGGAAACTGGCTGAGATAATCGGCCATGCCGAGGATGGCGTAGGCCTTGCCGCGAAGCGACAACGACGGTATGTCGCGCACGGAGCGATCGAAACAGTCCTTGATGATTGGCACGTAGCGCGGCAAGGGCGGCCTTGCGATCACCGTGCCGAACGCCCAGAGCGTCCTTCCGAGTGCGTCATGGGGCGGTTCATCGCGCACCCACTGCCGGTCGTAGTTCATGAAGTTGAACACCGTGCCGTCGGGCTGCTGAGCATGGTAGATGAAGGACAGATAGATGTCGAAGAGGCGCAGGGCCTGCGGCTCGGCATACTGTGCGAAGTACCTTGTCATGGCGACGACGCCGCGCGCATTGTCGTCTGTGCAGTAGCCGTGATTGCGGTCCGGGATGGTGAACTTGGCGTGCTGGATGATCCCGGTGTCGTCGGTCATTCTCCGGAGGTGGTCCAGCGGCGGTTCGGGCACTTCGAGGATGGAGATTGCTTCCTGGGTGGTGCTGACGATGCGGCCGGGCACGCGAACTGGCAGTTTTTTTGCGTTGAACATCTTCCAGTAGAGCCGGCCGATCATCGGCCAGGTCATGTTGCGCCCGTAGTCATAGGCCATCCGGCGGTACGTGTTGAATAACGTCTCGTTGGTGAGCAGTTCGATAATCGCATCGGCGAGGCTCTCCGGATCATTGAACGGAACAAGGACGCCGCGGTTGTCGGCCAACAGTTCTTCGGCGGCCCAGTAGGGGGTGGAGACTACGGCTTTTCCAGTGCCGACCGCATATGCGAGGGTGCCGCTGGTAAGCTGCTCTCGGTGCTGGTAGGGCGTTACGTAAATATCCGCCGCGCAGAGGAAATTATGGAGTTCCTCATCGTTGACAAAGCGATTATGGAAGATTACATTGTCCTGAATACCGAGGTCCTTGATCAGGTGTTTGAGGCTGAAGCGGTATTGCTCGCCTTCATATCGGATGACGTTGGGGTGGGTGGCCCCTAAAATGATGTACAGAACGGAAGGCTCCGCGGCCACGATCGCGGGCATGGCTCTGAGCATGGTTTCGATGCCTTTGCCCCTGCTGAGCAGGCCGAAGGTCAGGATGGTTCGGCGGCCTTCCATGCCAAATTTGTGTTTGTAATAACTGCTGTCAACGAACGGAAGGTCCGGTATGCCGTGCGGAACGAGGCGGATTTTTGTTTCCGGTACCCCGTAGACGTCGCGGAGCATGGTGATTCCGCGGCGATTCATGACGATGACCTTGTGGGACAGCTCGCACAAGGCGACGGTAGAGCTATAGTAATCCCGCGTCGGCTCTTCAAGAACGGTGTGCATGGTGGTGATGATAGGGGCACTGAGCCGCCGCAGCAGGAGGTTCAGGTGCGAGCCGGCACTGCCGCCGAAAAGGCCGAACTCATGCTGAACGGAAACGGCATCGACATGGCTGAAATTGATGTAGTCGGCCGCACTGATGTAGTCGTTCTTGACACTGCTGCGGATTTCGAACTTGACGGGATCACTGTACTGATGATTGCCCTCCTGCATTGCGACAATGAGGGGCTCGAAGGCCCGGCCGGCCGCATTTCGGACATTCTTGATGAGATCACACGCAAAAGTGGCGATGCCGCACTGTCGCGGCGGATACGATGAAATAAAGGCTATTTTTCTTGCTGGCGCTTTGGCCATTTAATGCCTCCCTGCCTCACTTAAACCACATTTACGACCTGATCGTATGGGCCGACCCCACCCATGTCAAGAAAAAAAACGGGATATTGGCACATAAATTATTCCGAAACTGCTGCCGTTGGTTCCGTCTGCGTACCACCCCAGGAGTCAAATATATTCCAATTTTTCGGCACAATGACTTGACGTATTCTGTATAAGACTGTAAACTACTAAAGTAGTAGGAAATTAGGAGAAGCGTATGAAGCTGTCGTCAAGAAGTCGATACGGGCTTCGAGCCATCCTTGAGCTGGCCGCCGAGTATGGCCGCGGGCCTCTGCAAATACGCACGATCGCCGAGCGAGAAGACATCTCAAACAAGTACCTGGAGCAGTTGATTTCGCTTCTGAAATCTTCGGGTCTTGTGAGGAGCGTCCGCGGCCCGCGGGGCGGCTATGAGTTGACGCGTCCGCCGGCGGAAATTCGGCTCGACGAGGTTTTTGTGACGCTCGAGGGGCCGCCGGTGGTGATTGATTGCCTGGCGCACCCGGAACATTGCCCCCGATGTATGGATTGCGTCACTCGGCAGGTGTGGTCGAAGATGCAGTCGGCAATAATGGGCGTTCTCGAATCGATGACACTTCAGGATCTCGTGGACAGTGCCAAGCGGGCCGATTCGGCAGAGGATTATCAAATTTGAGTCGAGAATAGGACTGACATATGGGCAAGATCTACGCTGACATCACGGCGACGATCGGGTCGACGCCGTTAGTGAAAATAAACAAGCTTGGTAGTCGTGATGCGACAATTCTCGCAAAACTGGAGTCATTCAATCCAGGGGGCAGTGTCAAGGACCGTATCGCACTTGCGATGCTTGACGAGGCGGAACGGCAGGGCCTGCTGAATCCGGGGACCGTGATTGTGGAGCCGACCAGCGGCAATACCGGCATCGGCCTGGCACTGGTTTGCGCGGCCAAAGGGTATCGTTTGAAACTGACCATGCCCGAGTCGATGAGCGTCGAGCGCCGCAAGCTTTTGCGGATGTTGGGCGCGGAGCTGGTACTTACGCCCGCGGAACTGGGGATGCGCGGGGCGGTCGAGGAGGCCCAGAGAATTCACCAGAGCGATGCCAATGTCTTTGTGCCGCAGCAGTTTACAAATATGGCTAATCCTGAGGTGCATCGTCGGACGACGGCCGAGGAAATATGGAACGACACCGATGGCAAGGTGGACATCCTGGTTGCAGGCGTCGGGACCGGAGGCACGATCACCGGCTGCAGCGAAGTGTTGAAGACGCGCAACCCGGACCTGTGGTCGGTGGCGGTTGAGCCGGCGAGTTCGGCGGTGCTTTCGGGCGAGCGGGCCGGCAAACACAAGATCCAGGGCATCGGTGCGGGATTCGTTCCGGATGTTTTGAACCGTGCGGTCGTCGACGAAATCATCAAAGTGACCGACGAACAGGCGATGGAGATGGCGCGACGTTTAGCGTCGGCTGAGGGTATCCTGACCGGCATCAGTTCGGGGGCGGCGATGCATGCGGCGGCCGAGGTCTCCAGGCGTTCGGAGAGCAGGGGCAAGGTGATTGTGGTTGTTCTTCCGGATACCGGCGAGCGGTATTTGTCGACGGAACTGTATGCGTGAGGTGAAGATTGCGCCATGGCTGAGGATATGGATAAAGGCCGCATAGAGGATATCGTTGAAGCAATCGTTGCGACGTACGGCGATTCGGGAACGAATTTCATCGACGTGGCGAATCTTCCCGTGCGCGAGAAGATCATGGCGATTCTGGAAGACCTGCTCGAGCTGCTGTTTCCGGGGTATACGGGCAAGCGGGTGGTCACGCAGGAGAATGTTCGATACATCGTGGGGGATATCCTCTGCAAGCTGCGAAGCGATCTTGCGGAGCAGGTGGGTCTTGCGCTGCGGCACGAGTGCCGTATCAAGAACTGTGCTACGTACGACTGTGAGAAGATGGCTGCGGACATAGCCGAGAAGCTTATCGCAAAGCTTCCGCAAATACGCGAGATTCTCAAGACCGACGTCCAGGCGGCCTACAACGGCGACCCGGCCGCGAGGTCCTTAGAGGAGATCGTAATCAGTTATCCGTACATCACGGCCATCGCAATCCACCGCATTGCACATGAGCTTTACCTGATGGAGGTGCCGTTGATCCCGCGCATCATGAGTGAAAGCGCGCATGCCAAAACGGGCATCGATATTCATCCGGGCGCCAAGATCGGCAGACATTTTTTCATCGACCACGGTACGGGCGTGGTGGTCGGTGAGACGGCGGAGATCGGCAACAATGTGAAGTTCTACCAGGGCGTGTCGCTCGTGGCGATCAGCATCCCCAAAGACGCCCAGCGAATCCGGGGGGTGAAGCGTCATCCAACGATTGAAGACGACGTTACGATTTATGCCGAGGCGACCATTTTGGGCAACGTGACCGTCGGCAGGGGGGCTGTCATCGGGGCAAACGCATGGGTGCGGCAGGATGTGCCGCCGGGAGTCACGGTGACGATGGCGATGCCGGAGACATTAATGCGGCCGCGCCGAGACAAAGCAGACAAGTAGGTCCATGTGACTGGAGTATGCATTGGCCAGCGATATCAAAGAAAAGATAGCGGATCTGAAGCGGCAGCGCAAGGCCGTGATTCTTGCGCATAACTATCAGATCGGTGAGGTGCAGGACATCGCCGATTTGACGGGTGATTCGCTCGGATTGAGCATGGCGGCATCCAGGACGGATGCCGAAACCATTGTGTTCTGCGGCGTTCGTTTCATGGCCGAGACGGCGGCGATCCTGTCGCCCGACAAGACGGTGCTTTTGCCGGACGAGACTGCGGGTTGTCCCATGGCGGACATGATCAACGCCGAGCAACTGGCGAAACTGAAGAAGAAGCACCCCGGCGCTTTGGTGGTCTGCTATGTGAATACGACGGCGGAGGTCAAGGCGCTGAGTGATTGCTGCTGCACGAGCAGTAATGCATTGGAGTTGGTGCGGCGGCTTCCGGCGGACCGTGAGATCATTTTTGTCCCCGACCGCAATCTTGGACAGTACATCATTGATATGACCGGGCGCGACATGGTTTTGTGGCCCGGGTACTGCATCACGCACGAGCGGATCATGGCCGAAGACGTGCTGAAGGCAAAGGCCGAGCATCCTGACGCGCTGGTCATTGCGCATCCCGAATGCAATAGCGAGGTGCGGGCGTGTTCTGACAAACTGCTCAGTACCGGTCAGATGCTGAAGTTCGCCGCCCGCAGCGACCGCCGGAGCTTTATTGTGGTGACGGAAATCGGGATCATTCATTCTCTCAGGAAGGCCTGTCCCGACAAGGAGTTTGTTCCGGTTTCGCAGGCTGCGGTATGCCGCAACATGAAGAAGATTACCCTCGAAAAGGTGTTGTGGTCTCTGCAGGACATGAAGCACCAGGTTACGGTGCCCGAAGATGTTCGAGTGCGCGCCCGGCGGTCGCTGGACCGCATGCTGGAAGTGATACCCTCGTGATCGGGGGCAGGAAACGTATTATTTTGATAAGGACATGGTGATGACGCAAGAGAATCAATATCATCTGGAAACGTTAGCGCTTCATGCGGGGCAGTCAGTCGATTCGGACACGCGCAGCCGCGCGGTGCCCATTTACCAGACAACCAGTTACGTTTTTCGGGACACGGACCATGCGGCGAATCTTTTTGCGCTTCGTGAGTTCGGCAACATTTACACGCGGCTGATGAATCCCACGACGGACGTTCTTGAGAAGCGTATTGCGGCCCTTGAGGGGGGCGTGGGGGCGCTGGCTTTCAGTTCGGGCATGGCGGCGATCACGGCGGCTGTGCTGAACATCTGCAAGGCCGGCCAGCACTTCGTGGCGTCAAGTTCGCTGTACGGCGGCACGTACACGCTGTTCAGCCAGACGCTGCCGAAACTCGGTATCGAGGTGACGTTTGTTGAGCCCGACGATCCGGGCAACTTTGCCGCGGCGATACGCGACAAAACGCGGCTTATTTATGTCGAGTCAATCGGCAATCCCAAGAACGACGTCATGGATTTTGAAGCCGTCGCGGCTGTGGCCCATGAGCATGGCATTCCCGTGATTTGCGATAACACCGTGGCATCACCGATGCTGTTTCGGCCGTTCGAGCACGGCATTGATATCGTTGTGCACAGTTGCACCAAGATGATCGGCGGGCATGGCAACAGCATTGGCGGGGTAATCGTGGATTCGGGCAAGTTCGACTGGACGAACGGCAAGTATCCCGAACTGACGGAGCCGGACCCGAGTTACCACGGCTTAAAGTACGTCGAGGCGGTGGGGCCGCTTGCTTACATCATTAAGGCACGCACACAGATACTGCGGGACACCGGTGCATGCATGTCGCCTTTCAACGCTTTCCTGTTCCTTATGGGGCTGGAGACGATTCACCTCAGGGCGCCGCGGCATTGTGAGAATGCCCTGACGCTGGCGAAGTTTCTGGAGCAGCACGAGGCCGTTACCTGGGTCAACTACCCGGGTCTGCCGTCGCACAAAGACTACGCGCGGGCGCTTAAGTACCTGCCGAAAGGGCAGGGGGCGATCCTCGGTTTCGGGATAAAGGGCGGTCGGGAGGCGGGCGCGAAGTTCATCAATAGTGTGAAACTGGCCAGCCACCTTGCCAACGTGCTGGACAGCAAAACTCTGGTCATCCATCCGGCCACGACAACCCATCAGCAACTGAGCGATGCGGAGCAGTTAAGCGCGGGGGTCACGCCAGATTTTATTCGCGTCTCGGTAGGCACGGAGCACATCGATGATATAATAGCGGACGTGGACCAGGCACTGAAGGCCAGCCAGTGTTAGGGAGGCGAACAAGAAGACGTTCGCGGGTGTATATTATGCGGACGTGATGGCAGAGGGACGTATCACTGATGTGGGACTATACTGACAAGGTCATGGATCATTTCCTCAATCCGCGGAATGTCGGATACATTGAGGATGCCGACGGTGTGGGCGAGGTGGGCTCTTTGGCCTGCGGCGACGCGCTGACGCTGACGTTCAAGCTGGACGACAAGGGGCGGATCGCCGATGTCAAGTTCAAGACGTTCGGCTGCGCCAGTGCCGTGGCGTCATCGTCGGTGCTGACCGAGATCATCAAGGGTAAGACGCTGGAGGAGGCCGAGGCGATCACTAACCAGGACATTGCCCGTGAGTTGGGCGGGCTGCCTGAACAGAAGATGCATTGTTCGGTCATGGGGCAGGAGGCGCTGGCGGCAGCCATAAAGCACTACCGCAGCAAGGGCAAGCCTGCCCATGAAAAGCCCGGCAAAATCGTGTGTACGTGCTTTGGTGTCACCGATGAGGAAATCAGAAAAGTCGTGCGGGAGAACGATCTGACAACGGTGCAGCAGGTGACCAATTACTGTAAGGCCGGCGGTGGCTGCGGCGGCTGTCATGGTGAGATAGAGAAGATCATCGAACAGGTTCAGGGGGACAAGGCCAGGGCGCATGCGGCTGCACCGCCGCGTCCGAAAAAGCTGACAAACATTCAAAAGATTCAACTGGTGCAGCAGACCATCAACGAACAGATTCGCCCCAAGCTCCGAGCCGACGGCGGCGACATCGAGCTGATCGACGTTGATGGCAACAGGGTGATCGTGGCGTTTCGCGGAATGTGTGCTCAGTGTAAGATGGCCGAATGGACAATGAAGGACGTGGTGGAGGCGAAACTCCGCGAGTTCGTTACCGATGAGCTGTTTGTGGAGGAGGACCGCAGCAGCCAGTCGACAACGTATGTACACCCACAGGAGAACGCATGAACGGCGACGTGATCTATATGGACAATAACGCCACCACGAAGGTGGCCGACGAAGTCATCGCCGAGATGACGCCGTATCTGGGGCGGTTGTACGGCAACCCGTCGAGCATGCATACCTTCGGCGGGCAGGTCGGCAGCAAACTCGGGGAGGCTCGAGCGCGGGTTGCACGGCTTTTGGGTTGTCAGCCCGAGGAAATCATCTTTACGAGCTGCGGCACGGAGAGCGATAACACGGCGATCCGGGGGACCCTGGAGATGCTGCCGCAGAAGCGGACGGTGGTGACAACGCGAGTGGAGCATCCTGCCGTGCTCAGTACGTGCCGGCAGTTGGAGCGACACGGCTACAACATTGTCGAGATCGCGGTGGACAAGCGGGGTCGGCTGGACCTTGACATGCTGGCTGACAGCCTGACTGACGACGTGGCGATCGTGTCGGTGATGTGGGCCAACAACGAGACCGGGACGATATTCCCCGTCGAGCGGATCGGCGAGATGGTCCGCAGCAAGGGGATTGTGTTCCATACCGACGCGGTGCAGGCGGTGGGTAAACTGCCTATGAAGCTCAGTGAGCTTCCCATTGATATGCTGAGTATGTCGGGCCATAAGCTGCACGCGCCCAAAGGGGTTGGGGTCCTGTACGTGCGCAAAGGCACACGGCTGGCGCCGTTTATGTTGGGCGGACACCAGGAGTCCGGGCGGCGCGCAGGTACGGAAAACGTGCCGGGCATTATCGCCCTGGGTAAGGCGTGCGAGCTGGCAGGCGCGAACATTGAGGAGGAGAATACGCGGGTGCGGCAACTGCGGGACAAGCTTGAAGCAGGCATCTTGCAGACGTGCCCCGGCGCCATGGTCAACGGCGATCCGGACAACCGTCTGCCGAATACCACCAACATCAGCTTCGAATATATCGAAGGTGAGGCCATTCTGCTGCTGCTGAATCGTTTCGGCATCTGTGCCAGCAGCGGCTCGGCCTGCACGTCCGGGTCGCTGGAGCCGTCGCACGTGCTGCGGGCGATGGGCGTGCCGTTTACGGCGGCCCATGGGTCGATTCGTTTCAGCCTCAGCCGCTACAACATTGAAGAGGAAGTCGACTTTGTTATTGAGAAGATGGCGCCGGTGGTCCATCGGCTGCGCGAACTGAGTCCGTTCGTGACGGCGTGACTGTTTGGCGGTCGGCCGGGATTGCGTCAGGCGTACGTGTTGCCCTCTTCATCAATGTAAACCTTGTTTCGGGCCTTGCGCGCGACCGCCAGGGCGCGGTCCAGATCGGCAATATCGGGCACACGGAACTTGCGGCCGCATGCCGGACAGCCGATCCGCCGATCGGCTGCGGACACGTCCAATTGCAGAATTTGCCCACATCGCGGGCATCGCGCCAGTAGCTGCATAACCGCTCTCCCAAACTATGCCTGTTTTAAGGCTCGACGGCCGCCAAAGCAAGCTCTTTTCCGGACCATGAAGCGGGTTCTCGCCCTCGTGGACCCGCCGACAAGCCTCAAACGTCTTGAAATCATACGATGAATCTGGTATAATACTGTCGGACAGAGGGATTCGTTTGGGGATTGAAGGGGGGTTCGTAATGCAAAGAGTTTGTGGGCATGGGCCGCAACAGCAATGCGCCCGGCCCGGGGGGTCGAATGATGAGCCGGATCATATCATGTAAAGTAATTGCTTCCCGGCCGGCGGCGCTTGTACAGGCCGGCAGTGCGGGGTTTCACGCCGCGTCCTTAAATAATCTGCCTGCAGAGCCGTCGTTACCGGCGCCGGTGCCGGTGCGAAGAACGCTCTTTGATTATTGGTGGCCGACTGTGCCGGGCAGGCCGCGGTACGATGCAAGACGTGATATCCCGTTTGGACTGGTGGTGGACTTCTTGGCGTGAACGTCGCCCGTTGGGCGCATGAAAAATGGCGAGGGTGGCTTAGCGGGATCGCCACGTGTTCCTCGCCAAATTTCAAACAATCCGTTGTTTATCTTATGAGCCTTCCGTGGCTCGTCCTTCACTGCCTTTCCTATATGCCGAACGCCAAGAGATTTCTGGCGGCGGCCTGGATGTTCTCGGGGGTATCGAGGGTGTCTTGTTCGATAGCCTTTCGGGCGGCCTCGACGGCGGCAAAATCTTCTTCTTCAATCCGGATGGCTTTTCGGATGACGTCGGCGTAATCGGCTCGAAGGGCCAGGTCAGCGGCTTCGGGCGTTTCGGGCCGGTGGGCGGCCTTTTGAGTCCGCAACCATTCGCCGTCCGGGCCGCCAAAGAAGATTGTGTCTATGCCGTTGGTGCTCACGTCGATTCCTGTCATTGCAAACTTCGCCTGTCTCCGCCATTATTGTCGCGGGCGCGGCGGGCAACTTTAGCGTTTTTTCAAGTTTTCAGTGCTGGTAAGCCGAATCGGTAAGATTTTGCTCGCAGAGGGGGTTGTTTTCGGACGCGAAGTCGATTTTTGTCAACCACGCAAACGAAACCAGCGAAGTCGGCGGTGGGTCGACGTGGTTGTGGCCGCTCTTGAGCATAAGCGAATGGCTGAATCGCGTGGAGCTGATTCGAGTTTTTGCAGGACCCGTCTGTGCATTATTTCCGGTTACCGCCCGCGGCCTTGCGGACCCGGCTTTCGATCATCGCATTCAGCAGGAGTCTGTAAACAATCGTTCCGGCCCAGGAAACGGCGACGTATGTAATAACCGCACCCATGAGTGCCCGGTTGCAGCAGGTAGCGGGCGAACACTTGAAAAGCCAGCCGACCAGCGACATTACGAAGAAAATCGCGATGGCACAGCAGCCGGCAATGGATCGGATTGTCTTCGTCATGAACTCTATCCTGTTTACATTTCATTAGACGCCAACCGCCTGCGCGTGCTCCGACAGCAGGGCAGCGGTATCGGACAGTGTGATCGTCTCAATGGGTTCAATACGGGTTTGCGGGACGATTTCGTCATAGGCAACGACGGGCAGCCGCGACAGCGTTCTCTCAATCATGTTGTAGAGGGCCGCCCGGATCCTTGCATCGCAGAGCAGCACGACAGTGTCGTAAGCCTTGTCCATGGCAGCTTTCCAGGCGGCGGCGATGTTGCGGCTCAGTTCCATGGCCATTTCCGGCATAATCGCAAAGGTAATGCGCTCTGCGCTCTGCTCGAGGTGCGAAATCAGATAATGCTCCACGGCCGGGTCCATGGCCAGCGCGACGATCGTGCCTGTAGCGTCCTTGAACTGTTCGGTGATGGTCCGTTTGAGCGCCTTTCGTGAAACTTCGGTGAGCAGGGCAACGTGTTTTGTCCGTGCCGCGTTCTCGCCAACGGCCTCGAGAATCAGCGGCAGGTCGCGTATTGAGATACCCTCTTTGAGCAGGTTTTGGAGAATTCGCTGCAGCGTCCCGATGGAAATCTGTTCGCCGACGACTTCCCCGACAAGCGACGGCTGACTTCGCCGCAGGCGATCGACAAGCTGCTGCACGTCCTCGCGAGAGAGCAGCTCGTGGGCGTGCGTCTTGAGCGTTTCGGACAAGTGAGTGATGAGGACGCTCTCCGGATCAATGACGGTGTATCCGCGTATTTCCGCTTCTTCCTTGTCTGCGGCGGTGATCCAGAGGGCCGGCAGGCCGTAAACGGGTTCCTTTGTGGGTGTGCCCGGAATGCCCCCGCGGCGGTTTTCGACCGTGCCGTTGTCCATGGCCAGGAATCGGTCTGGTTCGATACGGCCTGAGGCGATCACGTGATCGTGCAGGCGTATTTCGTAGGCGTTCGGTTCGAGGTTGATGTTGTCGCGCAGCCGCACCAGCGGGATGATCAGACCGAGTTGCTGGGCGAATTTCTTGCGGAGTGCCCCGATCCGGTCGAAGACGCTGCTTTTCTTGCGCGGGTCGACAAGTCCGATCAGACGCACGCCGACCAGGATCGACAAGACATCCACGTCCAGGTACTCTTCGGGTTTTTCCTGTTCTGCTGCAGGGCCCGGCGCGGCAGAGCCGGCGGGTTCTTCTTCGTCTTTCGCCTGGTCGGACTTGCGTGTGCTCCAGGCGAAATAACCGCAGATGCCGCCCAACGCGAGGAAGGGTGTCTTCGGAAAGCCCGGCACGAGGGCGAAGGCTGCAATCACGACCGAGGCGATGATCAGCGGCTGCGTATTCCTGAGCATCTGGCGTGTCAAGTCATAGCTGACGGTGTGCCGTGATCGAATCTTGCTCACCAGAAAGCCGGAACTGATGGCGATGATGATCGAGGGAATCTGGCTGACCAGCCCGTCACCGATAGACAGGATGGAATAGTGTTTGATGGCGTCGGCAATGGTCATGCCGTGCGTGTAGCCCAGCACGATGCCGCCGATAAGGTTGACGGCGGTGATGATCAGGCCAGCCTTCGCGTCGCCCTGGATGAACTTGCTGGCGCCGTCCATCGCCCCGTAGAATTCACTTTCCTTGACAATCTTCTGCCGCCGCTCCTTGGCCTCTTTTTCGGTGATGTAGCCGGCGTTGAGGTCGGCGTCGATGGCCATCTGCTTTCCGGGCATGGCGTCCAGAACAAATCGCGCGCTGACTTCGCTAATGCGCGTGGCGCCTTTGGTGATGACGATGAACTGGATGATGAGAATAATAATGAACATGACCATGCCGACGACAAGGCTGCCGCCGGCCACGAAATTCCCGAACGTGTTGATGATCGTCCCGGCGTCACCCTGCAGAAGGATCAGACGTGTCGAGGCTACGTTCAAAGCGAGGCGAAAGAGTGTAGTGAACAGCAGCAGGGAGGGAAAGGTGGACAGTTCAATAGGCTCATTGGCCGCCAGGACGATGACCAGTACGGCTATCGCAAGGGATATGCTGCATGCCAGGCCGATGTCCAGCAGGAACGTAGGCAGTGGGATGAGCAGAGTGGCCAGGATGCCCACAAGGCCGGCGGCGAATATGAAGTTGCTGCGCGCCGCCAGCGAGTTTGTCAGCGACTCCGAACGTTTTTTTTCGACTGTCTGCGGCATATGCGTCCGCGATTCTTATGCCTGCGAATGGGTCTTGAGTTCTCCATGATCGACGCCGAGGATCTCTTTGATGCGCACGGCGAAGCAGTCGTCCACCACAACGACGTCGGCGGTTGCGAACCGGATGTCCTGGATGTAGAGATCGGCAGGTTGTCCCACCGTCTTGTCCAGTTGGATGACGGAGCCGGGCCCGAGCTGAAGAAGCCTTTTGAAGGACATGATCGTCTTGCCCATAATGACCGTCAACGGCATCTGGACGTCCAGCAGGAGGTCCAGGTTCTCCTCGCCCGGCGTAACGTCTATCTCCTGCGCTTCGGTGAAGTCGGCGTTGTTCACCTCCGGCACAGCGGTTTCCTGCGGTGCGGCTTCTTGTTCTGCTTCAACGGATTTGCTTGTCGCCATTAAACATGTTCCTCTTAAAACCAACTTGCCGCGGCATCAACGGCATTACTCATTCAAGCTCCAGCGGGGCAATCACCGCGGCGTATCTGCCGCTTAGCGTTGCCGGAAACGCGCTGAACGTCTTTTTCTCATTAAGCAGCAATTCCATCGGCTGGGTGGTCTTCTTCGGCAGCAGCAGCACATCGCCCGGCGCAAGGCTCATGACGTCATCCAGCTCGATCGCGGCCGAGCACAGACGGGCCGTTACGGTGATCGGCACCTTGTGTATGTTCTGCATCATCCGTTCTGTGAGTTCTTCCTGCGTCGGCTGTTTGCAGCTGCGCATTTCAAATCCCGCTGCCGGTTCAAGCACGGTGGACAAAAGTGTAAACGTAATCTCCAGAGAACCGTGCTGATACTGCACCCTATACCGCAGACAGGTCAGATCATTGAAGCCTTCGAAGCTCAGCGGCCAGACCCCCTTGATAAAGGTCCTGTCTTTTATGGCCGACGAACCCCCAAAGCGCTGCAGCACTTCCATGAAGCTGTCGATTACCGCCGCGGTGATGTCCATCAGGATCGACTCTTCGAGCATGGAGAGCCTGCGATCAGGCATTTCCACGTACTCGCTTTCACGCAGCATCATCGTGACCAGTCGAGCGGCGGCGTCCGTGGTGAAATTCACGTACCCGCAATGTATTTCATCGGCGGTATTGAGAACCAGGAAGTAGTCGCTCTGCTGGTTGGCCCCGACATGGGCTGCCAGAACGGAGGCGTAGTACTGTTCCACTGGCTCGGCCGTGACTGTAAAGGGTCCGCGACAGAGCGATTCGAAGGTATCGGTGATCTTGTCGACGGTCTTGCGCCGGAACTGATCCAGCGATGCGAGATGCTCGGGACTGAAATGATGCGGCCGCGTCCAATCGAACTCGGTCGATTCCGCTGATGGCGTTTCGGGCGCGGTGCGCTCCCGCACCATGTCGATAAGGCGTCGCAGGCGTTCACGGGTCAATTTGTTCGGTACGGCAGCGGGCGTCATTGAACGGCAAACTCCCTGAAAAGCACGTTCTGAATATAGGGTTTCGTGTCCGGAAAAAGGATGTCATTGAAACCATCCTGGATTTCCCGCTTGATGCGGTTGCGGCTGTTCTGGCCGCGGACCCGCTCCAGGGTGAGGCCGGATATATAGCTGCTGAGGAAATCCGTCAGCAAAGGCTCCTTGCCGTCCATTGTCTCGGTCCCCTCCAGATATGCGCGACCCTTGACGGCGTCGATCTCAGGGGACATGACCAGCGTAACGGCTATTCTCAAGAACCGTGTTACGCCAGGCTCGTCCAGATTGCCGATAACGGGATCGAGATCATATTGCCAGGGCGTTGCTGTCGTCTGGGTGCTTGCAAAGAAGTCGGGCTCGGGCGCCGAAGGCTTGGCCTGAACGTTCTTCGGCCCCGCCTGGGCGATGAGTTGTGCCAGGGCGAACCCCCCCACGCCGCCGCCGATGACGATAGCCACCGCAATCACCCAGGCAAAAACGCCCTGCGTATTCCTGGTCTCTTCAGGCGAAGCATCGGGCTTCTGTTGCTGCACGTTTTCTTCCATATCGACCATCACGCGACTCCTTCAGGCAGGCGGTACGTGTTATAGCGCCGCCGTAGAATACATTTCACTCCGGTAGCGTTTGATCTTTTCACGCAATGTACGATCGCTGATTCCGAGGATCTTGGCCGCTCGACTCTGATTGCCGTTGTTGCGGCGCAACGCGGACAGAATGGCCCTGCGCTCGATATCCTCAAGCGAGCCTACGTATTCGTCAGTCTCCTCCAGTTCAACCGTGCGCTGCGGCTGAAGCTGTTCGATCAGCCAGGGCACATGCGACAGCGACAGGACGTCGCCCTCCCCGAAGATCAAGGCAGTGCGGACAGTGTTTCGCAATTGACGGACATTGCCCGGCCAGTCGTACCGCTGGAGCAGATCAAGTGTCAATGTATCGATCGCCGTGATGCGGCGGCCGGTTTCACCGGCGAATTGATTGACAAACAGCCACACCAACGGCACGATGTCCTCGCGGCGCTGACGCAGCGGCGGGACATGCAGCGTTACCGCGGCGAGGCGATAATACAGATCAGCTCGGAATCGCTTCTGCCGTACCTCCTCTACGATGGAGGTGTTGGTGGTTCCGATGATGCGCACATTGACCTCGATGTTCTCGCCGCCGCCGACCCGCTCAAAATGCATCTGCTCGAGCACCCGCAGCAGCTTGGCCTGGAACGCCGGCTGCGTTTCGGTGATCTCGTCCAGCAGCAGGGTGCCGCCGTCGGCCCGTTCGAACCGGCCCTGATGTGCGCGGCTGGCGCCGGTGAACGCGCCTTTTTCATGGCCGAAGAGTTCACTTTCCAGCAGCGAATCGTTCAAAGCGGCGCAGTTTACTTTTACAAACGGCCCCGTGGACCTTCTGCTTTCGGCGTGGATCAGTTGGGCGATCAGTTCCTTTCCGGTGCCGCTCTCCCCGGTGATCAGTACAGGCGCCGACGTCGGAGCCGCTTTTCGGGCCAGGTCCACCGTGCGGGCAAGTGCATCGCTGTAGCCGACGATACGATAATGGTGGTAGTAATCGCGTCCGGAGCAGGCGATCGCCGCGGTTTCATGGTTGGGCACGAAGGTATCCAGCAGTCGCTCGACATCTGCCTGGTTGAGCGGCTTTGTCAGCACATCGCAGCAGCCGCTCCACGTATTATCGCGGCTGCTGGCGTTCCGGTCGACCAAAGCGACAATCGGCATTTCAGGATTTCTCGACCTTGCCCGCTGGATCACCTGGCGGGCGGTTACCCCGGCGAATCGTTCCAGGAAGGCGGGGTTGATAATCATGAGCCGCCACACCTTCTGATCCGCATAGGTCAGCGCCTTGCTCTCGCCGGTGGCGACTGTACCGCAGGCGGCGCGCCGCGCCAGCGCTTCCAGGAGCACGCGGGCAACCTGCGGGTCATCGTCGACAATGAGCACGTGTGTATCGTTATTGTGAAGGGCTGTTTGGGTCACGTGAATACGTTTCCAGCAATTGGTCCGGCCGGTTAGCACCGTACCAGGTGATCAGTTTCTGCTGCACGGCCGCCGCGGCCGTCCAGGGTGAATTCGGATATTGCACGACAAGCTGGTCATAGTAGCCGGCCGCACGGACCGGATCCTCGAGCCGAAGGCAGTTGGCAAGCTGAAACAGCGACCATGCGAAACGGTCCGGATCGGGGTTCTCCCGGCTGCTCATCTGCTCCAAAGCGACACGGTAAAAGCTTGCGGCAAGCTGGTAATTGCCCGCTTTGTAGAGCGCCTCTGCGGCATTGAACGCGTGCACGACGCCTGTTGGATCAGCGAGCAGCGCGTTCAGTCTCTGGTTCAGTGTATCTTCGGCCGGCTGCCGATTCGGGTCTGTTTCGGCAACGATGGTGCGCGTCTGTGCAGGCGCTGACGCCGCCGCTGCAGCAGAGGCGGCAACTGTACCTCTGCTGCCGGGTACTTCTGGCGGCGCAGGCAAACGGAGCGATTCAAGCTGTCTGATGTATTTCATGAGGTCTTCGCTGTCATTTGGGTCGTTTGCCGCCGCAACTGCCGCGATGCCAACCTGGCTCAATTTCCTCCGCAGGGCCTGTGAGTGCGAGATCAAGTCGGCCGTTTCATCGGAAATGGACGGCGCTTGAGCTGCTGCGACAACCGCATCATTGGGATCGTATGATGCGCTCGCACGGTCACTGGCCACTGCCGCGACGTTCGACAGCAGGATGATCTCTGCAGCGATGAAAGCCTTCAAAAAGCGACCAGTCATGGCTTTGTAAGAACCCCATTCATGTCATGGATGCCGGCATACGCCAACGCGGCTTTTTCGTATTGGTTCATGTTCGCGTAGCAGGCGCCGAGAATCTCATGTGCCCGGGCAATCACGTCTTTCTCATCAATTTGCTCGCCAAGCAACTGAATACATGCATCAGCGGCCTGGCCATAATCCTTCAGTCGCAGGCACAGGTCTGCGAAGAGCAGGCATGCCCGCTGCCGTTCCGGACCTGCCGGCAGATCCACCAGCGCCTCGCCGACTTCCTTTCTGGCCAATTGCAGATCATTGGCCGCGTCGTAGCATCTCGCCAGTTCGAAATTCAGTTGTGCCCGGAGAGTGGAATCAGCAATGAATTCGATTCTGCGCCGCAGCAGTGTTATCGCCGTTTCGGCGAGATCGATTTCGAGGAGAATATTTGTGGTCGCCCGCAGCACGGCGCAGGAGTCCTCCTGGCTTAATCGCTCAAGAGGAACGTTTTCAAGAACATTGAGCGCGGCGACATAATTACCGCGGCCGACCTCGGCTTTGACCAATCCGAGAATGACCTGTACGAACTCTTCGCGGGAGGCGTTGTTGTCGATGGCGTTGACCAAGGCTTTGGAGGCCTCCGCGAAGCGATTCAGCTTGATACAGCACTGTCCCAACATGAAATTGGCATTGCGCAGCCGTTGGTCGGGACTACCCTGGGTCAGTTCGATGGTGGATGCAAACCACTTCGCCGCCTCGCCATAGTCTTTCATTTCAACGTAGCATCGGCCCAGCCCGTATGCAGCCTCGCGGCGGGAGTGGTTGTTCAGGTCGAGGTTATAAACGCGCTTGTAAATCTTGATCGCTTCATCGTACATGCCGGCCTGCATGGTCGCCTCAGCAAGATACAGAGAGGCCGTGTCGATGACCTTGCAGTCGGGATACTGGATGATCAGTTCGGTCAGATCCTGTCTGGCCCCGGTATAGTCGCGAAGGTTGGTTTTGATAATGCTCGCGTTCAAGAGGGCAAAGGGTGCCAGCGGATTGCTGGAATAACGGCTGGCGACAAGCTTATATTCCCCGAGCGCCGACCCGGTTTGGCCGGCATAGTCCAGCAGCAGGCCCAGGGCGTAATGTGCATTGGCCATGCGGTGGTCGCCCCGATACCGCAGCGTGAACCGACGCCACATCGAAATCGCTTCACTGGTCAGCAGATCCCTGTACTGCGACAGATTGCCGAACGACTGCGGATCATAGAGCGTGATCGCCTGGCTGTCGAAGCGGGCTACGGCTCCCGCGGCGCCCGCCGCAACCTCAGCGACAAACTGTTCCGAGGAGTTGGGCACGTACATGGTCACCGCCTTCGACCGGATGCCATCGGAGCCGCCGCCCCAGACGAGATCCATTTGCGCCGTTGACGCAATTCGAGCAGCCAGTTCCTCCAGCCGCGCCTCCAGCGCCACGGCCGACCAGCGAACACCAACGCTGAGATGTTCCTGCTTGTGAACCTGCGGACCGGCGGCGCCTGCGGTCAGTTCGGCGATACCCGTTTGAAGCAGGGCACGAAGATCCGCTTGCTCCATGAGCGGAACTATCTCCGCCCTCAGACTATCCGACCACAGCAGACCCGGGAGCTGATCCGGGGCATTGTTCAGCACGAGGACCTGCCGCGTCAGCGCCTCGGCGGCCAGGAAATAGCAGTCCGCATCAAGGCTATGCGGGAAGCGGTTCTCGAACGCCCGAAGCAGGGCGATGGTGCGATACGCCCGCTTTCTGACGTCCATGAATTGTCGGTTACGGTTTTCGATAAGGGCCAGCCGGTAGTTTGCCAGCGCCCGAACCAGCGGCGAACGGCTTTGCAGGGCCGCCGTGAAAAATGGCCCGGAGTTCTGGCTGCCCGGCATATTCTCGATACAGAGAGCCATTTTGAGTTGTATGTAATCGAGAAGCGCTGCGTTTTCCTCGGCGTTGACCGGCAGGTAATCGGCCAGCCTTGCAAAGACGTGAAAGGCCCGCTCGTAATCGCCCGAATGGTAGAGCATCTCCGCCGTTTGCAGGGAGACAGGCTGTTCAGCTTGCGCCTCGTTGACGGGTTGCTGCGGCGAGGGCGAGGGCCTGCTTATGGTCTGGGGACGCTCCGTTTGCATCGGAGGACGGGAAACTGTGGTTGGTGATGAGCCAACGCCCGCTCCGGCGACCCCAATTACCGGCGGCCTGAACACGAGATAGCACAAAAGGGCCGTGATCACTACCAGGTTGACCGCAAGGAAGATGTGCATAAACGGCAGGCCACCGGCCCCGCGCCGCCGCACGGACGCATCCGCCAGAAGGGCGGGCCGCCCAATCCCGCGAAAACGCCTGCTGTCACCAGCAAACACATCGCGGACGCTGGGATCCGCCACGCTTTCCTTGGCGAAGACCTCGGAAAAGGTAGGTTCGTCGAACCGGCGATCCGGGCTGTCGTTGTACTTCTTCTTGTCCATCTTCCCAAAGTTGATAACTTCCTGTGCCGCCGCGCAAGCGCAGCACATAACCTGAACAGCGAGGTTGCAATCAGTGTGCCAATAGCGTGCATACCCGCTTTTTGCTCAATTATCGTCGTTTTTTCCAGCGCGGGCGTGGTGCTTGGAGGCCGGACTGTGTCGAAAATCAAACGGCCCTGTAAGCTATGTATACGGCGAAAGTTTGCTGTGCACCTTGCCGTATGCGCGGTTGAAGGCCCGTCGGTTGATGACAGACGTCGACTTGATCTCTAATTATGGGTGTAGGTGAACTTTATCGTGGCTTTCCAGGCGTTCTTGCTTGTGGGCAGCCGGTCGATTGAAAGCCGCTCGCACTCAAGATCCGACCACCGCAAGAGCATCTGTGAAACGAAGCGGGCCAGGCTCTCGATGTCGATGGAGTCAATGGTTATATCGGCACTCTGCTTATCCTTGCCCCCGCTGCGTACCGGTTTTCGCGCCTGGTAGCTTGGCGACGGGATCTTGACAAGTTTGGCGACTTCCTCAATAGCGTTTGAATAATCAAACTTGCCGCCGCTGCCTTTTTCCGTCTTATAGTGGAGTCGATCGGGATCTTTCTGGGCTATTTTCGCGATGAGATCCTGGGCCTTGTTGTAATCGCTGCGGCTTTTGTCCAGCTTCTTCTCGATGGCCGGCAGTGAGACGAACAGGATAAACAGCATCCATATGGTTGCAGCGACCGGAGCGGCAGCGAAGTAAAGATTCGGATTCTTAAGATAATCTTTCATTGGTTGCTGCCTTTCGTCAATTCCAGATCAATCGTAAACACGTCGCGATTACTCTTTTGATCGTGACGCCAGGCGACTTTCTGCAGCTTGGGATGCGCGTCCATCGCATTGAACAGGGCCACCGTGTTGTCGCGCCGGTTCGTGTCACCGTTGAGACTCATGCGATTGTTGGTTAGATCGATGCTTGTGACGTTCAGGTCGATACTTTCGGGTGTTCCGTTGATCGCTTCAAGCATGTACGTCAGCTTTGCGGGAATTGAGCTTTCATCACCGAGTTCGCCGCCGCGGATTTTCGTTACCTGTACGAGAACACTGTTTAGCTTGGTTATGATGGGCGTGCTCTTCGGCGGATTGGCGCCGTACATGATCTCGCGGTAGTCTTCTATCAGATTCTTCTCCAACTCCGCAATGTAATTTGCCTTCTTGAGCACCTTCAGCTGCAAATAGATGCCAAGCGCCACCATCGTTATCGTTACCATCACGCTGATCATCCGCAGCGTCTTCTGCATGATCATGCGTTTGCCCTGATAAGGCGCAAAACTCCGGCGGAAGTCATAAGGCCGCACGTGTTTAACCTCGGTCAGGGCCGCTCCATAGGCCATGGCGAATTCGGCCGGAGCGGTGCCGTTAATTTTCGCCGCATCCGCCGCGCCGACCATTGTAGACAGTTCAATCGTCTCTATATCAAGGCCGGTCGACTGGGCAAGCTTCTGGGTGTCAAGGGCGTCGTTTTCGCCCGCGATGAACACCGCGGTGACGGGCTCATCGGCATTCATGGCCGCCAGGGTCAGGGGTATCTCCCGCTGCAGCACCGATGTCACGTTCTGTGAGCGGCCTACGATGAAACTCCGGACGAGGGGGCTGGCGTGAGAACCCTGCGGCAGAATCATGTAGCAGGATTGATGTGAAAACACAACGAACAGCGGACGGACCTCTTTGGGCACCGCGAAATTCTCGAGGTATCGCGCCAGGCACAGGATATCCGGCTCGATGGCCGTGGGGTCGAGGTTTTGTTCCTGCATCTCCGACAGCATCGTGCTGAGGAGTGCCCGGTCGGCCGTAAAGACCGCAACCCGCGACCCTGCCTCCCCGTCAGGACCGATCACGCTAAAAGTCAAAGCCATCTCCGTGGCGTCGCGGGCCAGCGCCTCCTCCGCATCGAACATAATCGTATTGGCGATCTGTTTATATTCGGTGAAGTCGGACCGCAGATTATGCTGCGTGTACATTGCGCAATCGATACTCACGCAAACCTCGCCGTAACGGAGCCCCGCCGAGGCCAATTGTCCGACAAGCCGGCCGACAAGCGACTCCTGCGGCGCTGAATCGCCGCTCTCCTTTGGGTCACGGGTGACGCTTACGCACCCGAGCACCGCCGGATGCGCTGCATTGGCCGACAGCAGCACCGCCGTGGCGCCGGCCTTGGAGACGTGTATTCCCAGGCAATTGTTCTGTTCCACTGTTATACTCCGTGCCAGTTCATTTCTCGCCGTTTCAGCATGACTCCATGCCTCTCAACGCCACCCGACCTCAGAAAGCCAGAACTGCAATCCTCTCAACGTTTTTGCCCTCACGGACCACGGTCGCCACGGCCGAGGCGATGGCGCTGCCCGTAGTCGCCGTTACTTTTATAGCGAAGAATGTGCTGCGGGTCGTAATGTACGGCTCGACCTTTCGAATCGAATCGTTGTATCCATAAAGCTTCTTCTTGAGTTCATCGATGTCTTTGAACGGCTTCTCCTGCCGCAGTAAAATGATTTCCTGGGCGATTTTCCGTGCATCGCCGCCGAACGTGAATGCCGCCTCCAGAACATGGCGCGGCGCGGTATTGATGTTGACTTGCTGCGAACCCCACAGGGCCAGGTACTTCAAAGGGGCCTCGTAGCGGTCGCCCGTGTCGGGGATGGGCCATGCAAGCTGGTCCGTGTCCAGGACTGAACTGTGCAGCAGCTTTGCGAAATCGGTCGTATGGGCGATCGCCGGGCGCGTCTTTTTCACCGTCCGCGTGGTGGTTCGTGAAATGGTCGAACGGCTGGTCGCCGAACTCCGCGACGTGGGCAGTGCGCGATTGACGACCTCTGTCTGCTCCGTGTAGGTGATGGGCTTCAGTTCGAGCTTGAACTGCTTGTAGCCGCTCAACTCATTGACCTGATCTTTCAGCATCTCGATCTCGGATGTGGGCATCTGCATCCATTCACAGAACGTTTCAAAGGCCGCCTCGGCCTCGCGGTTCCTGTTGCTTTCCGTCGTCATCGCCCAGATGAGAGGCATTTTCGCGTTCTCATCCTCAATACGGATCTCGACGTGCGTGTCGCCAATATCGAATTCAATCGGGTCATGCACCAGCGGCCATTCGGGGCCGTACGGCCCGGGAATCTTGATTTCGCTGGGATCAAGTCCCTCGGACTCGTACGCATCATAGATGTTCGGATCATTCGGATCGTTGGGGTCGCCGGCTGTCGATTTAAGCAGCGTGTTCAAAATGTCGTTGGCCATGTCCGCCCCCGGATTGCCGGCAGCCTCCGCTTCGGCGATTTCGGCGGCTTTTCGCTCAGCCCATTCGGCCAGGAACGCTTCGTACTCGGCGTGGTTCATCGTGAACAGGTCGGAGAAATCCGGCTCACCCTTGCGCGTAACGAGATTCAGGGGTACTTCGCCGATTGTGGTCAACGCGTACTTGATCGCCGAATCGCAGGCATAACGTGACTTCTGATAATTGATCATGTACTCCTGCCGCCGCTTGAGCATTGACATGCGCGCAGTCAGCGTGTAGCACACGGTCGACAGAACGACCAGAATGACGATTGTCAGGATCAGGGCCACTCCCGAACGCTTTTCGGCGCCTGTGCGGCGAGTGCTGTCAAGTAAATGCATTTTAGCGTCCATCGTCATTCCTTCCGCCTGACAGCGGGCCCCATATCCTCCGGACCGGGACCTTCATCGATCGGGCCGCCCTCGCCTTCGTCAATCGGCCCGCCGCCTTCACCCATTCCGCCGCCCTCACCTTCATCGGCGGTTTCGTCTTCCATTGCTTGCGTCTGTTCATCGACCGTGTTGGGGTCGTCCAGTTCGAATTCCTTTCTGACGAACTTGTAGCGCAGCTTCCGCGCGCGGTCGACGGCGATTGTGCGCACCACCTTATCCTCGTCAAAGACCAGCCACTCGCCCGTTTCGAAATCCTCCCGCGGTTCGGCAAACGATATCCGTACCCGCAGCGCCCGCGGCAGGCCGCTGAGCCGCCACTCGCGGAACTCGTTTTCGCCCTGGGGGGCGACGATCTCGAAGAATGTAATTCCGGTCGTTATGGGAATGAATATCTCGCGGCCGCCCCGCTGAAGGGCCTCAAGTTCCCTGTCCACGAGCTTGTCTTCGAGATTTAGCCCGCTGTGTGACCGGTAGAGAATGACCTTGTCATTGACCATGTCGTAATCGCTCTGCCAGACCACTTTCTCATAAATCTGCGCTCTTGGCGGTTCGCTGCCGTCATAGAATCGCGTTACGATCTCCAGACGGCAGAGACTGTAGCGGCCGTCGAATTTATTGGCTAACGAAAGCGTTGTCTCCAAACCCGGCAGCGTCAACCGATCGATGTCCTGCGCAATCCGCTGTATGATCTCGTTGGGCAGCATTGTATTATCCAGGCGGCGCTCGACTGCTTCTGCGGCATCGCGGACCCGGCCGTAAACGCTGATCGCCGCGATGATGATCATCGACGTGAGCGTCACGGCCGCCATCGTCTCGAGCAGCGAGAACCCCAGTCCAGCCGAAATGTCAGCTTTCCGCCGTTTCATAGCCCCAGTTTTTCCCTGAGCATGTCGTAGAGTTTCTTCTGCTCGTCGCTCCAGTTGGGATTCGGATATCGCGGCTCGTTCCCCGACCCTGTACTGCCGCCGCTGCCGGAGCCGGGCAATGTCTCGCCCCCGGAGCCGCCGGCACCGCTACCGCTCCCGGAACCGCTGCCGGCCGATCCGCCTCGCAGAGTTCGGCCCGGCATTAGAGCCCATTTCTCCACCTCGTCGGGAAGTTTCTGGATTTCCGTCACATCGGGAAAGTTCCCCACAAGCTCGGGTATGATTTCGCGCGCCGCATCAGGGTCGATACCCGCCAACTCCTGTACAACCCGCGGTATCTTGCGCAGGGCAGGCGTCACGGCCGGCGAATCCGGGTAGTTAAACGGGATCTCCGACAGCACGTCAATCGCCTTGGCATAATCACCGATCTCGATCAGCGCGTTTGCGTATTGCATGAGACCATCCGGGTCATCGCCAAATGGGTTTCCGCCCTGTTCTTCGAGGAATTCCTGCTCACGGCGCTTCTGATCGAGAATCTGCTTCTCCTGGGCCTTCGTCACATCTGTAATCCAGTGGATCAGTTCGATCGTCTGCCGCTCCCCGTTGCGATCGGTATAGCTTGCCGAGCAGATCGCCCGAATCCACATCTTCGATTTGACCGGCTCATTGAACGATTCCACCACGTTCTGCCATTGAATGTCTTCGTCAAGTTCGTGCACGCCGAATTCGGTCATGTCCGTGACGGAATCCGAACCAAGGAGCCTCTCCATATTCTCTCGAGCCAGCTCGAAGGCCATCACGCGCGAGCGGTTGTCGACCATCGCCTCAACGCTGCGGTTAACCGTGACAAGCACGCCGGTCACAATCACAGCGAGAATCCCCACCGCCGTGACCGCCTCGATGAGCGTAAAGCCGGCTTGCCGCCCGCCGCTTGCGCTTGGCCTCGGTAACTGCCGCCCGTAAGTCGAACCTGCCGGCCGTATTGTTCTAAAACCGCAAGTCACTTGAATCCACCGGAACCAGAATCTCCGCGTCGCCCGGCACCAGTCTCACGTTCCCGCAAAGCCGGTTGACCAGGATCGAATAAGGGTTGCCCTCAACGTCCAACAGGACGATCTTTCCGCCGGCCTGCCAGCCGCCGTGGCCGGCACGAAACTTCGCCTCGCCGATCGTGTCGCCTTCATCACGCGTGTCCATCAAATCATCGAACAGCACGTAATCGAGCACACAGTATTTCGAGAAATACCCCACTGAAATCACGGCCTCATCCTCAGGCAGCGTTTGCAGATCCAGCGTCGCGAATTGCCGCAGCACATACCTGCCGTTGACAAAATCGAACACCACCGCATACCGCCGATTCGTCTCCATCGATGCATGATAGGCCCTCTTGAGCACATCAACGATCGCATAGGCCTCCTGCTCAAACTTCTTCTTGGCGAAAACCCCCGTCAGGCTTACCGTCGCCAGACCCGTCATCATGCCGATGATTGCTACTACAATGAGCAGTTCGAGAAGCACCAGCCCGCCGCGGCGGCGCCGACCGTCAGTTGGCGTCTGTGCTGTAGAGGTCCGCATCGTAGCCCTCCCCACCTTCCTCGCCGTCCGCTCCGTAACTGATGATTACGAACGGCTTGCCGCTTTCCGGGTTCAGAAGATACACGAACTCACGGCCCCACGCGTCCAGGGGAAGGTCGGTGCTCTCAAGGTAGCCGCCGGGGTTCCAGCCCGTCACGTCGGTCGGCTGTTCGAGCAGTTCGTAGAGACCTTCTTCTTCTGAGGGGTATCTGCCCGTATCCATCTTGAACGACAGAACTGCGTTGTGCAGTGTCTTAAGGCTTGCTTTTGTGGTGACTACCCTGGCCTGGTCGGTCTTGCCGATAAAATTGTTCGCGACAACAGCCGCCAGAAGGCCGAGAATTATCAAGACGGCCATGAGTTCGACCATCGTGAAACCATCCCTGCGTTTTCTGCTGCTCTTCTTGTCCATATTCGTCCAACCTTTCATTTCACGATTCCCCTTATATCATTGCTGATCTACATCTGCCCGGCCGAAAACCGAAGTATCGGCAGCATCATGGCGTAGGCGATAATGCCCACCAGGAAGGCCATGATGACGATAATAACCGGTTCGACTGCTGCACTCAAGCGCTCGATTACGACGTCGGTTGACGACTCTAAGGTCTCACTGATGGTCTTGAGCATGTGCTCCAGTTCACCGCTTCTTTCGCCGACCGTAACCATGTGCGCAATCGCCGGATCGATGACGCCGCTGTCACGAAGCGGCGTTGCGATGTCGGCGCCGGAAAGAATGCGGTCACGTGCCTGCCGCACCGCATTGTTCATGATCGTGTTGCCCGTAACCTGCGCGACGACCTTGAGCGATTCCGCCATGGACAGGCCTGAACTCAGCAGTGTCGACAGGGTCGATGCAAACCTCGCGACGATTCGCTGCTTGAGCAATGGCCCGAACACCGGCAGCGACAACAGGAACCTGTCCCGCAGGTAAGCGCCTCGCTGCGTTCTCAGGAACATCCGCACCAGCGCTACGACGGCGGCAATCGCCCCAAGGAGAACGAACACCCACCAGCTCGTCAGTATATGGCTGATATTGACAAGCAGTTGCGTGATCCACGGCAGCTGAGCACCGGTTTTCTCGATTTGAGTGGCGATAACGGGAATGACCTTGATCGTCAGGAATATGACGGCCCCGATGCAGAAGCAAAGCAAAATAACAGGATAGACCATGGCCGTCACCATCTTGGATTCGAGCCTTTGGCGTTTCTCCATGAAATTCGCGATGTTCAAGAGGCTCTCTTCCAGCGTGCCCGTCACCTCCCCTACGCGGACCATGCTGATGTAGACCAGATCGAAGTAGTTGTCGTACTCCGTCAGAGCGTCGGCAAACGATTCACCCGTTACCACACGGTCGCGGACGTCGTTGACGATATTGCGGAGCCGCGGATCGCTGACCTGCTGCACCAGGACGCCCAGCGCCTCGGTCAGCTTGATCCCCGCCCTGAGCATCGTCGCCAACTGCTTGGTGAACTCGGCGACCTGGTTCTTGCTGCTCTTGCTGAAGATGCGCGCCAGGCCGCCGCCCTCGCGCGTCGCCCGTATCTCGCGGATGTCGGTCGGATGCAGTCCCTTGGAGCGCAAGTGCTTCCTTGCCGCATACGGACTCTCCGCCGTAACGGTCCCTTTGGTCGACTTATGCTTCTGATCAATGGCAATATAACTGTAACGCGGCATCTTACACCAACTACAGAGTGTCGGCTTGTGTTACGCGCAATACTTCAGCCACGGTCGTCGTCCCCTCCAGCACCTTCCGGGCGCCATCCATGCGCAGCGTCTGCATGCCGTACTCGATCGCCCGGGCCTTGATCACGCCGGCGCTTTCCCGTCGGCATATCATGTCGCGAATATCGTCGTTGATCAGCATGAGTTCGTAGATGCCGATTCGCCCCCGGTAGCCGGTATCGAAGCACCGGCTGCAGCCTGCGCCCACAAAGAACGTCGCCCCTTCGGTGCCGCTGTCGATGCCGATATCATGCAGCTCACGAGGCGTCGGATGGTATGGCTGCTTGCAGTCCGGGCAAATCCGCCGCACGAGTCGCTGGGCCAGAACGCCGATCAGCGATGAGCTCACCAGGTACGGCTCGACGTTGAAATCCAGCAGACGGCTGACGGCGCCCGCCGCGTCGTTGGTGTGCAGCGTACTGAACACAAGGTGCCCCGTCAGCGACGACTGGATCGCCATGTTGGCCGTCTCCTCGTCGCGGACTTCGCCGACCATGATCACGTCCGGATCCTGCCGCAGCACGTGCCGCAGGGCATTGATAAATGTCATGCCCTTCTTGGCTGAGACCTGCATCTGGCTGATGCCTTCGAGCTGGTACTCGATCGGGTCCTCAATCGTCATCACGTTCTTCTGCTTGCTGTCGATGCGGTTAAGGCATGCGTAGAGCGTCGTGCTTTTGCCGCTGCCCGTCGGGCCCGTCACGAACATCACGCCGTGGCTGCGGTTGATCAGCCGGTCGAACTTGTCCAGGTCTTCCTTGTGCAGCCCCAACTCATTGAGCGACAAGAGCCCAGTGCTCTTGTCGAGGATACGCAGCACCGCCCGCTCACCGTAGCTCGTCGGCACGGTGCTGACGCGAAGGTCGATTTCCCGCTGGCCCACGCGCACGCTGCACCGGCCGTCCTGCGGCATACGCCGCTCGGCGATATCCATGCCCGCCATGACCTTAACACGCGAGATAACCAGCGACAGCACATTGCGGTTCAGGGTCAGCGTATCGTAAAGGATGCCGTCAATCCGGTACCTGATCTGAATCTTCGTCTCGTACGGGTGCACGTGAATATCGCTGGCCCGCATCTGAAGGGCGCGAAACAGGATGTCGTTGACCAGCCGGATAACCGGCGGCCTGTTGACCACGTCCAGCAGATCGTCCGAAGAGGCCACCTCGTCGACGAGTTGGTCCAGGTTCTGCGCGTCTAACTCCTCGGCCACCTCTTCGATCACTGTGTTCTTCTGCTCGTAGGCCACGTCTATCGCCGCCGTAATCGCCGCCCGCGACGAAAGCGCCACGTTCACCGGCGCCTCCAGCATCTTGGACACATTGTCGATTGCGCTGGTGTTCAGCGGCTGGGCGATCACGACCGTGATCGTCTCGTCGCCGTCCGGGCGGATGCCGATCAGGTAATGATGCTGCGCGTAGGTTGCCGCGACCGATTCGATGAATTCCTGCGGCACGTCGTCGGCGGCGATCTCCGCTACGTACGGAATACCCAACGCCTCGGCGAAAAGCCGCAGCACACGCTCCTCGGTCAGGTCCGGGCACTTCAATAACAGTTCGTCCACGCGGCGCGAATCATCGCCGTTGGCGTCAAAGTACCGCTTCAGTACGTCGACGCTGACAATCCCCGTCCGTTGAGCGGTTTGCAGCAGCAGTTCTTTCATCGTATCGCGTCAGGCCGGCACAATCGTCCGCCGGCCTGTCCTTTCGCATCCCATGCCGTCAGTACACATCATCCACAAGATCCGGAGGTGACGATTGCAGCGGCCCGTAGGGCACGGTCACCTGTTCCGAATCCAACTTCACCTCAACACGGACCGCCTCTTCTTCCTTCTTGGCGTTCAATTCCTTGATGTAGTCATCATCTTCGAGAATGCGCTCCGGTTCGAGCGGTTTGGGCGGACGACCCGGAATCACACCCTGCAGGTTCTGGAACTGGGCCTCGTCACGTTCGAACGCTTCCCGCTTCTTCCTGGATACCTTCTCAATATCCGACATGCCCGTCAGGTTTTCGCCTGGTTTTAAGATCGTGGCCTTCACGAAGACATACAAGCGGCTCTGCTGGTCGGTGTTGTTAACACCCCTGAACAAGCCTCCAATAATCGGAATGTCGCCGAGTAAGGGAACCTTGTCGGTCTGCTTGCCCTGGTTTATGGTCTCGATGCCGCCCAGGATGATCGTCGCCCCATCCGGAAGAACCGCCCATGTGCCCAGGTTGCTGCTTACGGTGTCAAGCGGCTTGGGATACTTGAGGCCTGCTACTTCCACTTCAGTCTCGCCGGCCACGAAGTCGGTCCGATCCAATGTGATTTCAAGCTGTAGGACTTTGTCCGATGCGATGTGCGGCGTTATCGACAGTACGATGCCCGACGTGTAGTCCTGGAACGTCACGTCGCTGACGGTCGTGCTCGCATTATCGGTTGTCGGCACAATGCTGGTCTTCTGCTGCGCCACGTAGATCGTCTTTTCAGCCTTGATTTCGCCCGGCTGATTGTCCTTGACCAACAGAGATGGCCGAGCCAGGACTCTCCCGTATTTCTTGGAGTCTACGACCTCCAGCAGGGTCTGGATATGCCTGTCGCTGAAGAATGCAGTACCCCGGCCGCCAAAGCTGCTGCCCTCTCCCACCTGCCCATCCGGAAACGTTGGAAGCAGTGCTGTGACAAGTCCGCCGGATTCCATTGCTCCTCCGGCTGCAAAACCGCCGAGCTTCGATACAAGGTCCAGATCAAACTGGAATTTGTCATCCCTGGTGATTTCCACAAGCGTCACGTCCAGATGCACCTGCGGCCTGTAAGCGTCCAGTTCTTTGATCAGTTCGCTGATCCACTGCTGGTTCTTCTTGTCTGCGTAGACAATCAGCGAGTAGGACTTCGGGTCGGCCACGATCTGAATCTCGTTCTTTTCACGTTTAGGCGGCACGGCAGTGCTCGCGGCCGCGGGAGCATTGGTGATCTTGCTCTCGGGCGACTTTGGGGCCTCCTTGACCGTGGCCTGGATAATCTCGTTCAGTGTCGCCGCCAGTTCCTCGGGGTCCTGGTTTTCAAGGGCATAGACCACATAAGGCGTTGACGTCGCCGTCAATTCGCGATCGACATGTGTCACCACCAGGCTGATCGTCTCGTGCTGTTTGGGCGTTGCGTACACAAGAAGCGAGTTAGTCGACTCCAGCACCGCGATCTGCGGCTGCTGCGACGTGATCTCCGCTCCCGTAGCGGTCTCGAAGGTGGTCAATTGCGGACCCTCGGGTATGGCGGGTGCTGCTTGCGCTGCTGTTCCGGCGGGCGTGGGAACCCGGCTGACGGGCGTTTGCGTCGTGCCTGCACGTCGGGCCGTCGACGAAGTGCCCGGCGGCTGAATAATGCCCAATTCAGTCAATGTATCCACGACCTCCTGGATATCAACGTACTGAATCTCGTACTCCTGCACCGTGCGGATTTCCTGTTGTTCCACGTCGACGAACCGGATGACCATCTCGATTTCCCGGTGCTGTTCGGCGGTCGCATTTACCAGAAGCGAATTAGTGCTCATCCGCACCGAGATCTGCGGCTCGTTGGCGCCCGGGTCGGCCATCGGCGTATAAGTGCCTGCCGGAGTGGTGACGGGTGTTCGTGCGGTGGTGGGCGTCCGTGTTGTGGACGTACGCGTCGTGACGCCCGTCCGCGAGGACAGCGTGCTCGTCCGTGCGGTAGGCTGGCTGCTGATAATCCCCAACTCGTACATCGTCTCCAGCACGTCCCCCGCCTCGACGTACTGCATGGGGTATTCTCTGACGATCCTTAGCCCGTACTTCTCCACGTCCAGGCTGTCAATGATCATGTTAACCGTCTCGATGTCCTCCTCCAGCCCGACCATGAGGATACGGTTGGTGCGCTCATCGGTGTCGATATAAACACCCGGATCGCCGCCGGTTTTGGCGGTCGTCGGCGCCGGCCTTACGACCGTCGGCCGAACCGCCGGCGTCGGCGTCCGCGCACCGGCAGCAGCCGGCGTTGCAGGGGGCGTTGCCAGCGTCACCTCCTGGCTGACCGTAATCGAGATCGTGCCCATCTGCTGAGCGATTGCAAGCACCTTGGCCGCCATCTCGCTGGGCAGCAGATACTCCAGCTTGCGCGAATAAAACTTGCGCGCCTTGCCCTTGACGTCCACAAGCTTCAGAATCTCCTCGATCCGGCTCATGCGGTGCGCATAATCTGTCACGATGAGCGTCTGCGTCTCCACGATCGCATTGAACGTGATGCCCAGCTTCATTTGCATCAGCATCTGCTGGGCGGTAGCCGTGTCGATGTTCTGGAGCTGGTAGATCATCGTCACAATCACGTCCCCCGGCTTCACGGCACTTGCATCACGCCGCAGCACAGGGTCATATTCCGTGGCCTCAACGGTCGGGACGATCATCACAAGATTGCCTTCGCGGCGAATCATGGCCAGATTCTTGAATTTCAACACGCTCTCCAACAGCGCGTACATGTCCTTGACCTTGAGCTTGCCGTCGTGAATCTTGATCATCACTTCGCCGGCAACCTTGCTCGGGTCGAACATGTAGTTTAGTCCCAACTGCTTGCCCACCAGCTCGATGAGGTCGATGATTCGCACCTTCTCCGGCAGAACAACTACCGTTTGAATATCCTCTTCAGCATTGGGCGAAGCCGGTTCCAGGCCCGCATCAGTACTCCCTTTGGACTCGATTTTCGAAGTTGTTGCCGTTGTCTGCGGCGGCGTGCGCACGGGCGGCGTCTTGGGACTCGGCAGTGGAGGCCGGACAATCGTCGCAGGAGTGGTTGCCGTCTCGGCAGGGGGGGCCTTCTGTGTTGCTGTATCTGCGGCGCCTTCGGTGGCCTGAACCTCCTGCGTCTCCTTCGCAGCGGCCTCCTCAGCGGCCTGAGTCTTCTGTACCTCCTGTGCAGCGGCTTCTTCAGCGGCCGCCGACTCCTGGAGCATCTTCACCAACTGCATTAGGGCTGCATCATTCTTCGCCTGATCCGACATGGCGGCTTCGGCGGCTGCTCCAACGCCTGTATTCTCTGCTGGTTTTCCCCCGGAAGCCTCGCCGCCGGTTCCCTCCACGGTTTCTTCCGCGGCACCGTCGGCAGCCTCTCCAGATGCTTCTTTCATGGCCGCTGCCTCATCTTCAGAAGCCTCTCCGGCCCCGTTATCTTCGGCAGCCCCTTCTCCGGCACTCTTCTCTTGAACCTCTTCACCGCCGGCTTCCGCCGTGTTCGGCTCGGTTTCCTCGTTCGCTGGCTCCGTGCCCGCCTCCGCGGTCGTTGCCACGGCCTGCGGTGAAGCTATGGCGACTGGCAGCGTCTGAGCCGACGCCGTCGCAAGTCCCCACCCGGTGAAGAAACTGCTGCTTCGCTCGGAAGCTGCTCTTACCGGCTCGATGGCAAGGCTGCTTTCCGCTTTGACCAACGGTACTGGCGCGTCTTTCTCAACGAGCGGTTTCTCCGTACCGGCGGCATTCGTACCCGTCGCCAGCAGTGCGGCCGGCGGGCCCGTCCATATCCGCGCCGGGATATACTCTGCGCCTGCCGGCACGCTGGCCATGCACCCGGTTGCGGGAGCGGGTGCCTCAGTTGCAGGAGTGGATACTTCAGCCGCGGCAGTGGCTGCTTCGACCGCGGGTGCACTGATCGTCGCCGCAAATGCAGCCCTGACGCTTTCGAAAGCCTTCAGCGGCGCCGCGGCGATGACTTTGCCGTTGTGAACGTCGATGATAATACCGCCTGCCGCACTCGCCGGCGGGGGATCGAACAGCGTCCCCACCGCGCCCAGCTTGCCGCGGCCGGCGATCTGCTCGTTCGACGGCAGCACTTGTGTGCCCGGCCAATCCGCAATCACGCCGACCTTGTACGCTTCGGCGGAATCGATCAACCTCAGCAGGCTGGATGCCTTCGTAAGATCACCAACCTCCTGAGCCGTCACGATAAGTGAGTTGTGCGGCAGCAGATCGACCGTAGTGCCAATCCGCAGAGACTCAAGACATGCCTTCCCCTCTGAATTGGACAAATGTTTCAGCCGAAACGCGCGGCTTCTCAACGCTGCCGGGTCGCCGTCATCGTTGGCGAGCACATGCACAAAAGAACCCAACCCGAAAATCGCCACGAGCCCGCAGATCAGGAAAGCGAACCGCCTGTCCCTGATACCCATCCAACCGAACCGTCCTAAAAGCATGCTCGATACTCCAGGAATTTTCCTTTGGCTATCCGGGATTCACCACTTCCTCCGTGCGAATCCCCACGTCTCCACCGTCCTGAATGCGGCCCAAACAGCCGCAGACCCGGCATAGTCCCCTTCCTGAGCAGGATCGATAAGAAAGCCTTCGCCCACTCAAAAGCAGGTGTATTCGAGTCGCAAAAATCTCTTTCCTTCCTTGTTTTTGAGGCATTTTCAAGGTTTATCGGAAAGAAACGCCCCCGACTGAGGCTATTTTAGGCACTATATCGGTCGCCTCTGATACACCTGCACTTTAGACCTCCGCAGGGCGCAAAAAGTTCCCGTCGCCCGACTGAAATGCGCGGAAACAGTGCCGGATATATGGGCTGTGTTGTTTATCGGCCCTCAGTGAAGTGGCGTGCAGCTCCATCCTGGCCCCGGAAAGAGTGCGCGCAAAAGGTTATCCCTTGCGCTTTCGCCCGGTGCAGGGCTATTCCTTCCTGGGATTGTCCGCTGTGGTGACCTTGGACTGCTGAACGGTCTGCTTTCGTTCTTCTTCAAGCAGTTCCAGCAGTTTGGCCAGTGCCGCCTGCTCTTCAGCGATCTCATCCTTGCTTGCATTGGGATTTGGCTCAGCCATAATGCTCTTGAGGCTGGCGATGTTGTCGTCGAGTGTGGCCTTGCGCTGCTCGGCCGTCTGCTCGGGCGGCAGCGTCCGAGGCCGGGTGGGCGGCGTATACGTTCGCGGCTGGCGCGTGACCGGCGTCGTGGCGGGTTTGCGAATCGAGGACGCACCCGCCGACGCGGTTGTCGCCGCGGCCGACGTCGTCTGAGCCGCGCGGTCCGGCGCGAAATAAGCGTTTCCGCGCGTCAACGCCGACGGCGTCGTCGGCAGCCCCACGCGCTCGTATTTCAATTCACCGCTTGCGGGTATCTCCAGTTTCTGTCCCTCTTGCAGCAGCAGGTTGCGGGCGAACGGCTGCTCCTTCTTCATCTCGATCGTCTGAGGGGGCCGCCCGCTCTGCGTGACGCTGATGCTGCCGTCCATTACCTCTGCAAGAACCAGATGCTCGATATTCTCGCCCACCCGAAACCATTTTAAACCCTTGCCGGGCAAGTCCAACAGGGCTATCGACTTGGCCGGATCGTGCTCATACCGACACGTAGCGATCAAGTCAAAACGTGAAGGCGGTGGCGGCGGTGGTGGCGGTGGCGGCGGATTGTCCACCGCGCGGGCCGTAGGAGGCTTTGGCGTCACGCTCGTCGTCTTGGGCGCAGGCGGTGCTGGCGGCGGCGGATCAATGCGAAGTGCGAATCTCTGGGCCTCCTTTACCAGCGGCGAGACCTGTCCCTCCGTCGAAGGCGCCGCCGGCATCAGCTTCTTGAGTTCCTGAATCACGCGGGGACCGTTAATCAGTTCCTCGATCTCCGGGTCACCTCGCAAGCCGAATGCGCCCACAAACCCGACCAACGATATGCAGACAACGGCTGCGAAGATCGTAGTTATCTTCAACGTTGTAATCATATCGTCTCCTTTGCTCCACTTTTATGAGCCCGGGGATTGTCCTTAAGCGACATCATCGGAAATCCCCACCTGCCCACTTAATCAGTTTGCGATGTCCAAATTATTTGACATCGTCGGCGGCCTTGGGTTCCCGCCAGTGGACGATTTTTTGTAGAAACTCGGCTTCGTGACCCTGATAACCGGGGCTGTGATCGGGGTTGTGGCAGTCAACGCAGCCGGCCTGGGGCTGCGCGATACCTGTGTCAGCCCGACCGGAGGTCATCGCCTTGAAGTGATCCGAACCCGGCCCATGGCACACCTCACAGCCGACATCACGCAGGTCCTGGGCACTTTCTTCGGTAATGAACCCTGATTCATACCCGAATCCTACCACGTGGCACCTGACGCACTCCGGATCATGCTGAGACCCGACCTTGACAAGCGTTTCATACGCGTGTGCATGCGCGTTCGTGGACCATTTCTCATATTCATAATCGTGACATGACCGGCACGTATCGCTGCCCAGGTATTTCAAACCGCCCGGCAGCGGAACACGCGGGTGCTTTTCGAGAAGGCGCTCCTCCTTGAGCATCAACTGATAGTCTTTGTACAATTGTACCAGGTTCTGATCCTGATGAAGGCTTTCGTCAACGGCGATCTTGTCGAACGCCAGTTTCAACTCGCCGTCCTCCGTCGGCCGGGCGGTCAGGCGTGCGACATACTTGCCAAGACGACCAACCGAGACAAAAAGCGGCTTTCGCCGTTTCGCGTCAACGATCCGCGGCTCGTCCGCCGCGGCCGGGCAGACAACCACGTCCAGTCCCTCGAAACCCTCCAGAAGTGCCCGCAGATCATCCGAACCGTCGTCGACTATGAGTATATTCAAAGTCAGATCGGAATCGTGTGTCTTGAAAAGCGACCGGACTGAGCTGAGATCGATCGCCTCGGCGTGTACAGATGCAACACTCACGGCCAGCGTCTTGCCGGCAATCTCGAACTGTTTTGAAAAGGCTGCCTCAAGGCCGGTTTCACCCTTGCCGCCCGGTGTAATGAGCGCAAACGCGTTGCCTTCGGCCATTCCCGCGCTGGTTACGGTCGCCAGGTCCTTCGGCGTAAGATTCGCGACATCGTAATGCAGCATCGCCATGGCTTGCATCATAATGCCTGACTTGATTATATCCTGAGGCCCGTCGCCTGCCAGAAGGTTGCCCGTGTCAACAATCAGCCTGCGCTCCGCGGGTGCAGTCGCCAGAACGGCCCCGCGGCGATCAAACCCGCCCAACTGGCCCGACGAACAGCCGCATGGCTGAAGCGTGCTCAGGATGTTGCCGGTCATGAAAACGGTGATGGTGTCCGCCGGCGGCCCAGGTTTCGGGGCGCTGGTCGTTTCGTTCGGCGACCTTGAAGGCGTGCAGCCCACGCAGACCGCCAGAATCAGCAGCAGAAGCACCAGATACGACTTCATGTGTTACCCGTGGTCTATTTTAAGGTGGCCAATTTGTACCAGCCGGTGCATGTCACCGAGACTTCTTCACCGTCCTTCATCTTGATTGTGAGCCGGTCGGATAAGTACCGCCGGTACTGGCCTTCCTGCGGCGGCACCGTGATTCGAACCATCAAACGGGCACTGCTGCCGTGAACATCCTTCTTGGTAACCTCCATGCACCCGTTCATCGACGTGATGGACTCGATCTCAACCTTTTGATTGTAATTGTTCATGATCAGGAGTTCGCGATCCACGTGCTTGCCCGGTTCGGCGTCCTGGACGATCATCCGCGGCGGACTGACAGCGTACATGGGAAGCGCCGAGTACGACAGATTTACGACGCGGGTATCCGAATGTGAAACCCCGATCTGTATCGAACCGGTCAGATTGGCCTTGAGTTTGTCCAGGTCCACCACGGGCGTAATCACAAACTCCGTCTTCTCTTCGTTGGGGTCGAACTTCGCCGAAATCGTATTATGGGACGAACTGAAGCTCTTGATCGCGAATGCCTTGCCATCCTTGCTTTTGACGGTGATCGGCACGGCCCCGCCATTCTCCTGGTTTAGGAAGAGATTGATCCGGTCCTCCGGTATCGTCACCACCTGAAGTTCGATGCGACCCTTGATGGTCAGCTCGGCACTCGGATTGCTCTTGTCGTTGCTGAGGATATGCAGATACTTTTCGACCGGCCCGGGATACGTCCCCGAAAGATAGGTGGCCTCAATAGTACCCGATTCACCGGGTGCGTAGGTCTTCTTCTTGAGTTCTCCCACCGTGCACTGGCAGGTGGAAGCAATCTTGTTGATAACCAGTTCACTTTCCCCCACGTTCTTAAAAGTGAAGGTACAATTGACTTTCTTGCTCGGCCCGACCACGTCAAAATTGCACACGGGGTTTTCTATGTGGATTTTCGGACCGTTTTCCTGGTCGCCTCCCTGTTCGTTTGTTGATCCTGCCTGCGGCTCTGCGGCAGTCAGCTTGGTGTTGTCGGTGGTGTTGTCAGTCGCGTTCCCACGCACCTTGGCTTCGCCACATCCTGATTGGAACAGGAGCCCCACGCCCACAGCCAGCAAAAAGACCACTCGACTCGTGTTCATTTTTCCGCTCTCTCTTCAGAAATCATAAGGTTTTTGAGGTGGCAATTACCGATAGTTGATTTTAACACAAGCGCGATTCTCAAGCAACAGTCTTTTCGGCCCTGGTGACTTATATCTTTACAATAGCGTAAGTTATGACTACAATGGCCGATCCTGCGGCTCGGTTCCGCACAGGAGCTTCTTATGACTGACAACTGCAGCGTTGAGCTTTCCATCGTGGTGCCTGTTCTCAATGAACAGGACAGCCTTCGGCCGTTATACAACGAAATTACCGCTGCGCTTGCCGCCACGCCCAACTATGAAATTATCTTTGTAGATGATGGCAGTACCGATAAAAGCGTCGCTGTGCTTTCAGATATACAATCTGCCGACCCGAAGGTTCGTGTGATCTGCTTCCGTCGCAACTTCGGCCAGACCGCCGCCCTCAGTGCCGGTTTCAAATACGCCCGCGGCCGTATCATCGTTCCGATGGATGCCGACGGCCAGAATGACCCCGCCGACATCCCCCGTCTCGTGGAAAAACTGGAAACCGGCTTCGACATTGTCAGCGGCTGGCGTCGCCGACGGCATGACAATATGGTTACGCGAACGTTTCCGTCACGTATCGCCAACTGGGTCATTGCCAGAATTACCGGCGTAAAACTGCATGATTTTGGGTGCACGCTGAAAGCATATCGCGCAGAATCCCTGCGCTCCATTCGTCTCTACGGCGAAATGCACCGCTTTATTCCCGCCCTGGCAAGCTGGGGCGGCGAACGCGTCGCCGAGATCGTTGTCAATCATCGTTCTCGCACCACCGGAAAGACCAAGTACGGCCTCGACCGCACCTTCAAGGTGATTCTCGATTTGATTACGATCAAGTTCCTTGCCTCGTTTTCAACCAAGCCGATCTACGTATTCGGCGGACTCGGCGTCATCAGTTTTCTGGGGGCGTTTCTGTCCGGGTTGGGGCTGATCTACTTCAAATACTTTGCCTCACCCCCATTATCTTTGAACAGAAATCCGCTTTTGATACTAATGATGATATTGTTCACCACCGCCATTCAGTTTATTCTGATGGGTTTGCTGGCGGAAATCCTTGTGCGCACGTATCATGAGTCGCAGGGCAGAGAGATCTATTTGATCGACAGAATCCTCCAGGCTGACGATCAGGGATAAACTCGGCGCAGTGCCTCCTGCCGATCCTGACGTCGCCACACAGTGGAGCAGATGAATACATGAGTCGCAGAAGAAGGCGAGTTGTCCAGACGAATACCCCGGCCGCGCCGCAGCGCAAACCTTCGGTGCTGGCCCCTGTTCTTGCCGCTGTGATTCTGGCGGGCGTGCCCTTTGTGCTGGGCAAGTACATGGAACTCAACTCGCCGGATCCGTTCGACAGCGGCGCCTACGTGTATTCCGCCTGGCACATCCTCCAGGGCGCACGCCTCGGCGTGGACGAGGCGGCAAGCGCCCAGCCCGGCACCCTCATGGTCAATCTCATCGGCGTTGCGCTGTTCGGCTTCAACGAAACGGGTCCCAAGATCATCCAGGGCCTGCTGCAGGCCGGCGCCCTGATGCTGATGTTTTACACATTGCGGCGCCTTTACGGCAACCTGGCGGCGGTGGTCTCCACAACCATTGCCGCTGTCTATTTGTCCGCCCCCCTGATTGCAAAGTACGGCAACGTCAAAGAGCAGCACATGATCGCCTTCATGATCGTCGCGGCCTGCTGTTTTCTCCTGTACCAGCAAAGCGGCCGCTGGTGGCTGGCCGTATGCGCTGGCGCTGCGGCGGTAAATGTCTGCTACTTCAAACAGACCGGCGCTTCCGTTATCATCGCCATCGGTCTGTACATGCTTCTCCAGCCGCTGATGAAACGCTCCCCGTGGCGCAACACCGCATGTGACCTCATGCTGCTCATCAGCGGCGCGATCATCGGCCTCGTACCTCTGGCCGCATTACATGTTCAACAGGGCCAATCCGCCGCTTTCCTCAGGACGGCCCCCATTTGCGGCATCTGGCTCGCCATCGCTTTGCTGGGGGTGGGGTTTGCCGGTGTGGCTGTCGTAGGCCTCTGGCGTCGCTACAGGGTCTGGCAGCATCTGCGCCAGGTCCGTCGACCGTTCTGGATTGCAGGCGCCGCGGCTGTTTTGATTGTGTTTCTGCCCTTTGCAGTAGCTTTTCTCTGCACCGGCGACCTGTTGTCGTACCTGCGCGACATACCCTTCCTCAAGGTCATAGTATGGGCCAGGTTACAGCTATACGTGCTCGAGGGCCGCATGATTCAGGTTTGGCGGGGATATGTCGGCCAGGGCTGGGCCGAGACCAGTTTCTCCCGGGTAGCGCCGCAGATCCTGCGTTATTACAGTGCCCTGGCCCTCCCGATCGTCTTTGCGTCATTGGCAATTATCCTGGCATTTTTCCGGGCGATATGGCGTCGTTTAAGCAAGACACCGGCCCCTGATACAGATCGCATCGTGCTCCTTCTGGCGATCTGGTGGATTCTCGACATGGCGTTCGTCTGGATCAGTCCGCGTTCATACGAGCAATACTATCTCCCGCTCAACGCCTCGGCCGCAATGCTGGCGGCCTTTGCGGTGGGCCTGTTTGCACGCGGAGTCGCAAATGCCCAAAACAAGATCCCATGGGTAATTGGCGCAGCGGTTGGCGCATGCGTTATGCTTGCGATGGTCTGGCCCATCTTTGCCGGCCAGACCCACAGCCCCGATACCGGCCTCGATTACGGCCGGCGGATGCGCGGCTACGCACAGCGACTGAAGGAAGCCGGCGACCGCCGTAAAGGACATTTATATCCGTGGGAGACGCTCGGTGATTACATTCGCCAGAACAGCACCGAGGACGATCGCATTTACGTCTGGGGCTGGTACCCGGGCATCTATGTGCGTGCACAGAGGCTTTCCTCCAGCCCGAACGCCTTCGAAAGCGAAATGCACGTGGTGTCTCCGCAGGGGCTGCGATACAAGGTCCAGCAGTTGCTCGACAGTTTCTCCAGACGCCCGCCGCGTTTCATCGTCGATTCGCGAAAACGGCATTTTCCAAATGACCGTTGGCCGCTGGAGTTATGGCCGCAGATGCCGCCCGACAGCAAGCGGTTTATTCCTTTGGATCAGAAGACCATTGCCGCGCACGATCAGGCATGGGCCAGGATGCTGGCTGAACGATACGGCGGCCCCGCCGAGGCGCAGCGCTACCAAGCCATGGCCCCCTTCAGAGAGTACGTCATGAACAACTATTCCATCGTTGGCATGTACGGCACGCATGTGCTGTTTGTCAGAAAGACCGCTTCCGGGTCGTGAGGTGACCGCCTGATGCGCCTGCTGATGAGCAACTATGAATTCCCGCCGATCGGCGGAGGCGCCGGCCGAGCCCATGCCAACCTCATTCGCTGCTTTGCAGGCAATCCGGAACTCATAATTGACGTTGTAACGTCTCACTGCGGGCAAGGCCTTGAAGTGGAACAGTTCGCCGACAACATAATACTCTACAAGGTCGGCATCCGCAAGCGCGACCTGCACCATTGGCGCCGAACCGAAGCCGTTGAGTGGCTTTGTAAGGCCGGCGCGCATTACCGCAGACTGCTCAAGACCCATCGCTATGATCTGGCGCATGCATTCTTTGCATTTCCCACGGGCTGGCTTTGCTGGCGAACCAGTGCCGACCTGCCGTATGTCCTGTCCCTTCGCGGCTCCGACGTGCCCGGCTACAATGAGTGCCTGGGCGTGGACTACAGGCTGCTGTCACCGCTTTTCAAAAACATCTGGGGCCGCGCCTCGGCTGTCATCGCAAACAGCAATGGTCTTGCCGCGCTGGCCTTGCGCTTTATGCCGGACCTGGAAATCGGTGTGATCCCCAACGGCGTGTGTACGGATACCTTCCACCCCGCTCCGGACAGGAAACTCGCAGCGCCCCTGAGACTGCTTACCGTCTGCCGGCTCACCGGGCGCAAGCGCGTCCATTTGATCATCGAGACCCTGGCCGAACTTGCCCGCAGGAAACTGGATGCACAGCTCGACATCGTTGGCGGCGGCAGCATGCAGCCCCAACTCACGGCCCTTGCCGCGCAACTGGGTCTTTCAAGCTGTGTAAACTTCCATGGCGCCGTTCCTGCAGAACGCCTGCCCGCCCTGTACCGCGAAAGCGACGTCTTCCTCATGGCCAGCACACATGAAGGAATGAGCAACGCCATGCTGGAGGCAATGGCCTCCGGCCTGCCGATCGTTACAACGCGCTGTGAAGGTGTCGACGAACTCATCACCGACAATGGCTTGATCGTCGAAGTGGCCGGACCGAAGGCCTTCGCCGACGCCCTGTGCAGCATCGTCGCAAACCCGGCGAACTATAACGCGATGTCCGCAGCCGCACGCAGACGCAGTGAAGAATTCACTTGGGGCCGTACAGCGGACCTGTACCTTCGCTGCTACAGCAACGTGCTGCAGGGTCGCCCGCGCATTGCAGGGGGTAACTGATATGTGCGGCATCGCTGGCCTCAACTTCAGGGACCCCGACGGGATCAGGGCGATGACCGATGCTTTGGCCCACCGGGGCCCGGATGACGAGGGAATGTATGTCGATGGCCTTGTTTCCCTTGGTCACCGTCGCCTGTCGATCCTGGACACATCATCCCGCGGCCGCCAGCCGATGAGCTTCCAAAACCTGGTCATCACCTACAATGGCGAGGTTTACAACTTCCGGTCTCTTCGTTGTGAACTCGAAGCACACGGGTACCGGTTTCAGTCCGGCACAGACACCGAAGTCGTGCTGTACAGCTACCATCTTTGGGGACCGTCCTGTGTCGAGAAGTTCAACGGCATGTGGGCCTTCTGCATTTACGACCGGCAGCGCCGCACGCTCTTTCTGTCGCGCGACCGCTTCGGCATCAAGCCGCTGTATTACTTCTTCGACGGTGTCCGATTTGTATTCGCCTCGGAACTCAAGGCCATCCGCCGTATTGTTCCCTCGCTGACGATGGATCCTGCGGCCGTCAATTGGTTCTTCTATCAGAAGTATATACGCGCCGACCATACCATCTTCAAGAATTGCCGCAAGCTGCCCCCGGCCCACAACCTGCTCTTCGATCTGGAAAGAAGAAGCCTCACGTGCACGCGATACTTCGATCTGGATGCGCGTATCACCGAAGCAGCGGAAGAACGCCTCAAACAGCGTCTGGAGAAGGTGGAAAGCCTTATTTGCGATGCCGTGGAAAGCCGCCTGGTGGCGGATGTCGCCGTGGGCTCATTTCTTTCCGGTGGCGTCGATTCGTCCTTGGTGTCTGCGATCATCGCTCGCAATCACCGCAGCTTCAAAACCTTTTCCATAGGTTTCAACGAGCCGTCCTACGACGAGGTCCCGCACTCGCAATGTGTCTCGCGACACATCGGCACCGACCACCATGTCGAATACCTCGACATGGATGAATCCCTCGTGGAACACGTTATCTCCAACATGGATGAACCATTCGGCGACGCCTCGATCCTGCCGACGTATCTGCTCTCGAAAATGACCCGCAAGCACGTGACTGTATCGCTTTCGGGCGACGGCGCCGACGAGGTCTTCGGCGGCTATGATGCCTATCAGGCATGGAACCTGGCGCGTTTTCTGCCCGCCGCCGCGATCAGGCTCGTCCGCCCGCTGGTGAATCTGCTGCCGCCGGATGACCGCAAGCTCAGCCTGTCCTTCAAGATTCGTAAATTCGTCGACGGTTTCGGCCCGAATGTCGGCCGCCGGCACCTCGACTGGATGGCCGCGTTTGATGATGACCGGCGGCGTCTCCTGCTGACTGACCGTTTTATGCGGTCCGACGCACTTATCAGCCCTGAACCGGGCAGCGACCTGTTGTCCCTTCAACTCAGCGACATCAGAAACTACCTTGCCGAAGACATCCTCAAGAAGGTCGACCTTGCCTCGATGCTCAACAGTCTCGAAGTCCGCGTGCCGTATCTCGACTATCGCCTGGTGCCGCTGGTGCTTAGCCTGCCGACACGGTACAAGATCAGGCGGCTCCGCACCAAATGGCTGCTTAAACGCATTGCCGCGCGCTATCTGCCGCCCGGAATCGTTCGCAGAAAAAAACGCGGCTTTACCGTCCCGATTGCCCGCTGGATCCGCCAAAGCGACCTCATCCGTACACACCTTACCGACCGCCGCAGCTTTGACCACGACCTGCTCGACTACACAACCGTCCAGCGTCTCCTCGCCGACCACCTCCAAAGAAAAGCCGACAACGCCCGCCCCCTCTGGCTGGTCTTCGTCTTCAACTGCTGGTATAACTCTGCCGTTTGCAGGAAATCCCCCGTTCCCAACAGCCTGTGAGTACTGCCGATGGATGCTGAATTGAATTGCGTGGAACGAGATTTCGTCGAGTTCATGTCGCAAAAGACCGGCAAGCCGATTGCCGCAGTGGAGCGGCTATTTTGCCAGACGCGACGCCGTTTCCGGTTTGCCGACACGCGTTACAGCCGTCTTACAGGGGACCTTGCGCATCTGTACCGACTGCTCTATGACACCGACACGGAGGAGGGGATGATCGAGTGTTATCAGGTACACGCGCTGCCGAATTTGTTAAAGTACATTTCGTACACCTATCCGAAGCCCAAAACGCGCTATTTCCGCGATCTTGTGCGCGACGTCAGAAAGCTGGAATGGCGGAATGCCTGGAATCTCCTGCGCCGCAAGCTTGTCCGGAAAGCGAAGACCAGCGGCGTGCACCTCGGCCCCCGCGGTATCGCGGAGGTGCTGACAAGTCTTGTGGATGGCCCGCCCGTAGTTGTCGACTATGGTTCGGGTCTTGCATACATCTCTTACGAAATTGCCGGACTGCGCAGCGACTCTGCCATCTTCCTGCTGGATGTTGAATCCCTCGTGCTGGAGTTCGCCTTGTTCAGGCTCAAAAAGACAGGTGCGACCGTCCATGCAATACCGGTTACGAAGGAAAACATCTATCCTGAGCTTCCAGACCATAATATATGTATCGCCTCGGAAGTCATGGAGCACCTGGCCCAGCCGCTGAAGGCCTACGATAACATCTTCCGTTCTCTGCGGCCGGGCGGCCTCTTGTACGGCCGGTTCGATGATCACCAGCCGAACATGTACCATGTTTCGCCTAACCTGTGTGCCCTGCGCCGCAGGCTGGCCGAGGATTTCGAACAGGTCGACCAATGGTGTTATAGAAAAAAGGGTTAAGATCAGCAATGAAGAGGGCGTTTGTGCTGCATGAATGCACCGGGCGATTCAAAGATCGCTGTTTTTGACGAAACCCAGGACATGAAGAAAAGACTTGTTCACGTTTGTTTTGTTTCTCCCAAGGCCTATCCGCTCTTCGATCCGAAGTGCAAGGCGGTCTTCGGCGGCGCCGAGGTCGACCTGTACAACCTTGGCGTCGAACTGGCAAAGGATGCAAGTTTTGAAGTGAGTTTCGTCACTGCCGACTACGGCCAGCCTGCCGCGGTACGGCTTCAGAACATTCAACTGATCCGAAGCCTGAGTTTTCGCGAAGGACCACTCGCCGGCGCGTGGAAGGTCTGGAAAGCGTTGAAAAAAGCCAACGCGGACATCTACGTTATCAAGACTGCCTCCCCGGCCGTGCCGTTGCTCGAATCGTTCTGTACGCTGCACAAGAAAGTCTTCGTCTACCGTTCGGCACACCAGGACGACTGCGACGGGACATACGCCCGGAGGCATCGACTTGCCGGAATGGCCTATGCCCGTGCTGTGAAGCGGGCGCACGCCGTCCTGACGCAGAATCAGACGGACCGCGATAATCTGCAGAAATGGCTGGCCGTCGAAGCCTCCGTAATCCCAAACGGCCACCACCTGCCCCCGCCCGACCGGAACCCGCGCACAACGATCCTCTGGGTCGGCCGCAGTGCTGAATTCAAGCATCCCGAACGCTTTATCGAATTGGCTCGCTGCGTCCCTTCAGAGCGTTTCACAATGATTTGCCAGCGCGCCACCGGCGACACGGCTTACACGCGTTTGGTCGCCCAGGCCAGGGCGGTGTCCAACCTGACGTTCATCGAACAGGTGCCCCACCATGAGATCGACGTATATTTCCGGGTAGCCCGTGTCCTGGTCAACACCAGCGACTCGGAAGGCTTCTCCAACGCCTTCATCGAGGCCTGTAAGTGGAGCGTCCCGATCCTGTCGCTCAGCGTCAACCCGGACAACTTCCTGACCCGCTGGTCGTGCGGCCTTTGCTGCGGCGGCGACCAGCAGCGGCTCGTCGAGGGCCTGCGTTTCCTGCTCGAAAACGACAGATATCAGGAACTCGGCCGTAATGCCCGCAAATACGCCCAGGCCAATCACGACATCACGCAAATCGTCGAGCAATATAAAGAGCTCTTCAGAAAACTGGCTGAATAGATCAACCCCGCCGCCATCGCCTCGCCACACGCTATGGCAGGGCGCGCCTATCTTTCCACACGGCGGCTTCGCACCGGCCGTTTTCTCAGCCCGAAAGTCCGTACGAACCATGAAATCCCGCGACACCCGGCCGCCGTTGCCCGTGGAAATGTTGCAAACAGCCCCATGCATGCCTTGTACCAGCCCGGCAGCAGCCCGCCGAACTGCCGCAACATCCCTCGCACCTCCCGGCCGCGGGCCTCGAAGAGCATCCCCCGCATCCACCGCCGCAGCAGATATGCCGCGCACGGCTCAAACGCCGCCAGACGCCCATGCTCCGCGGCCAGTTTCAAATGCCGCTCGATCAGCTCGCACGAGATCGCCGCATCCTGATGCGTGCGGATAATGCTGCCTTCAACATCAAGATGGTACACCGCCAGCGGCTCCGCCACGTACCCGATCTTCGGATGTCGATAGGCGATCCGCCACCACATATCGTAGTCGTTGCACCGCAATTGCCCCGGCCGAAACAGCCCCGCCTCCAACAGCACGTCCCGCCGAATCAGCATCGTGCCTGTCCATCCGTCCAGCCCCCGCGGCAGCGCCGCAAAATAATCCTCCGAATACTCCTTGCCCCCCAACCGTTCCCGCGCGACCGCCGGACTCAAGTGCGGCGCCCGGTAGTCCTTCGTGCACACGCAGCACAAGTAGTTGCCGGTTGTCCACACGAGGTCAGGGTTTCGGGCGAGGTGCTCCGCCTGAAGGCCCAGCTTCTCCGGCAGCCATTCGTCGTCCGCATCCAGAAACGCCACCCATTCTCCGGTCGCCGCCTCAATCCCCGTATTCCGCGCCACACTCGCCCCGGCGTTGTCCTGCCGGATGAACTTTATTTGCCCCGCATAGCGCTGTGCGACATGGACCGTATCATCTGTGGAACCATCGTCGACGACGACAATCTCGGCGGCGGGGCGGGTCTGGGCCAGAACGCTGTCAATTGCCCGCGCGAGGTACCGCCCGGCATTGTACGCGGGGATGACGACGCTTATCTTGTATTCGCTTTGCGAAGACACTCTTTCACCGCGATACGCTTCACTCTACAGGTCAACCAACAGCTTCCTGAACTGTTCACCGGTTACGCTGACGTCGAAATATCGCCGGGCCGCCTCTCTGCCGGCACGGCCGATCCGCTCCGCCCGCTCCCTGTCGGCCAGCAGGTACTCTATCGCCTCAGCGACCGCCGTACCCGAGTCGGGAGCAATAATCAGCGCGTTCACTTTGTCCTCGAGGTACACGCGGACATCGCTGACGTCGGTGGCGATAACCGGCCGTCCGGCCGCCAGGTACTCGCCCAACTTATAGGGAAAGCCCGCATTGGCGAACGGCGACGAGGTCCTCGTCATACACAGAATGTCACAGTTGCACAGCAGGCGGTCATACTCCTCGTCGGATACGTAACCCTTGTACACGATACGATCCCTGAACGGCGACGCCGCTACGATGCCGAGAATCTTGTCCATGCGGCCTGCATCGCCTTGGCCCGTCAGGATGAGAGTCAGATTATCGTGTGTTTCACAGGCCTTTTCGAAACCGGCAATGAGGAATTCGACGCCATCCTTTTCACCGAACGTCCCGCCGTAAAAAACATGCACGCCCTCATGCTCGTCGCGCGCAATCCCTTCGTAGCGGCGGACATCCACTGTAATTGGGTCCAGCACGACCGGAAACCTGCCCTTAGCCACTCCTTCAATCTTCTTCATGAGGCGGCTGGAGACGACAAGGGCCGCATCGGTAAAGAGGCTCATCATCCCGCACAGCAGGCGGGCCGAGCGGTTCTTGAGTCGCGCAAAGAAATCCGGCGCACTGGACTGATGGGCGATGTCTTCGACGATGTAAAAGACGACCTTGTACCCCAGATGCCTGGCATAGCCAATCAGCAAGATGTTGTCCGTGCTCGGATAGCCGTAGACATAGAGAATGTTCTTGCCGCCGATACGGCGATTCCTGAGAAACTTCATGCCCTGCAAAAAGTACTTGGGGGCCTTGAAGACCGCGCTGAAACCGCCGCGGATGTCACTGCCGATGGTTGTGTAGGGTACACCCTTATATTCGCCCGACAGCGGATTGTCAACGGGACGGATACGGTTTTGTCGCAGCACCAGCACGGCCGGTTCGAAGTTCGGCGATGCATGAAGATATTCGATATACCCCTGGACATTCTTCGTCCCCGCCATCCCATGCGGATAGTTGAAATTGGCCATGAACACAACATTGATCGTTTCGCTGTCGGCGTTTTTCATGAGTCCGCGGCTTTAATTCAAACTCAGCCTTGTCATCGACATTCTATACGGCCGCCGCAAAAAATTCAGCAGCAAAACCGCTGCGCATCTGCGATAACGCTTCCTGGTCCCTCCGGCAAGAGGAGGGTGGTAGTCGCCGTTGGAGCGAAGCATGCGTGACAGTGACGCCGGTGCCCCCGCTGACGGAGAAAAGCTTGCACCTCCGGCACAAACTGCAGACCGTTGCCGTCCCCCCTTCCGTGTGATATAGTAAGCCGTTCGAACCACAGTCAAGGAGTCATCATGGGAATTATCAGACGTTGCCTGCCGCGGCCGTTGTGGGATGCCGCCTTTGCCGTACAGCGACTCGCCAGGCGAATCGCGCACATTGGCCTCGCCCGCTACTGCCCGGTCTGCCGGGCCTGTGTGCGGCGGTTCGAGCCCTATGGTGTCAGCGCGCGGCAGGATGCCCGCTGCCCCGTCTGCGGCGCCCTGGAGCGGATGCGTTTTGTCTGGCTGGTTCTGGACGCCCGTCCGGAAATGCTTGCCCCCGGCTCAAAAATCCTCCACATCGCCCCCGAAGACACGCTTGCCGCCCGGTTCCGCCGCATACCCGGTGTCGAATACGTTTCCGCTGATCTCGATGCCGCCAGGGCGATGGTTCGCATGGACGTACAGCAGATACAGTACCCGGACAATACCTTCAGCTTCATCTATTGCAGCCACGTCCTCGAACACGTCCCGGACGATCGGCAGGCCATGCGCGAGTTTCACCGCGTGCTGAAACCCGGCGGCACGGCCCTCATCATGGTGCCCATCACTGCCGACCAGACATGGGAAGACCCCTCAGTAACGGATCCCGCCGAGCGCCTCCGCCTCTTTGGCCAGCATGATCACGTCAGACGATACGGGCCCGACGTGCTCGATCGACTCCGCGGCGCGGGTTTCGATGTTGAAACGATTCACGCCCCGGACGTCGCCGAGGAAAAGGACCTGGTACGCATGGCCCTGGGCGACTCACACCTCTACCTCTGCCGCAAGCCGTAAGATAGCCGCCCCGGCCGCAAAGACGGCACGCCGCCTGCATACCGTCAATACTATCTGTTCGGTTGCAGCTTCTTGATGATCTTGGGTCCTTTGGCCCTGCTCTGGCGATTGCCGTTGCCCCGCGGGTTTGGACGCGGCTCCGGCTGCAAAAGTTTCAATGCCCCCTCGAGCTCGGCAATACTCCGTTCAACATCTTTGCAGACTACAACTCAGAAATGCATCACACCGGCTAATCGCGAGGGCGCACGATCAGTGTTCTTAAAACCGCAGCAAGAGTGACAAGGGAGCAAAAATAAGAAACGAATAGAATTTGCAAGATTTTCTTGTTCATGTCAGGAGTGCCGCGTCGGACGACGGCCTTTCTGATCATCGACAATCGCCTGGGAAAGAGCATTCGCAGCATTTTCAGTCCAATGTGTTTCTTGCTGAGGCCGGTATCGATCCAGACCCTGAGGACGCCGGAACCGGTACGAAAACGTTTCTTGATCAGCCATCGCAACCTGCGGGCCGGATGCCTGACAACCGTTATGGGGGAGTACGCAAGCCTGAAACCATGCTGGATGGCACGCTTGGACCACTGGAAATCTCCGCCGGACTTGACTACAGGAAAGAGGCCGGTTTGTTCAAATACATACCGGTATACAAAAAGATTACCGGCGCCCGTGCCTCTCTGTTCCTCAATTGAAACTTCAAAGTCAAAGTGAGTAATTGCATCGTACATTTCCGATGCGCATCTCGCGGGAGAGAGGACGAACTCCACTCGCCCACCGAGAAGATCGGCCTTGGATGCGATCAGTTCACTGACACCTGTACGCACCCATTCAGTAGTTGCCACACAGTCGGAATCGATGAAGGCCAGGATTTTGTGGCGAGCGTGCTCGATACCTTTGTTGCGTGCCGCGTATGAACTCTGGATTTCGTTCTCCTCCAGCAATGTGACTGGATATTTACGAACGATATCTCTTGTGGCATCTGTCGACCTGTTGTCTACGACGATGATCTCAATATCCTGGTCATAATCTTGCTGAAGCAGAGACCTGATCAGCTTGTCAATGGAACCAGCATCATTGTATACGGGGACTATGACCGATACCCCTGGAGACTTTTTTTCAATGTGCTCGGACTGAACCATCTCAACCGAAAGTACGCGCATTCTTTCTTTATGTGCCGCGCAATTTGCCTTTTAGCAGTTCATACCACAGGGCTGCTCGCGGGAAATAAGACTTGATATAAGTGGTGGCATAGCAGTATCTGGAATGCAGATCGGCAAACCTTCTCAACAACATTCGCACTCCTCGACCGTTCCTCTGAGCCAATAGTGTATGTATCCAGCCGCCAAGCATCCGCGATGCGCATGGCCTGAAATCTTCCAGTAGTCCGTGCTCTGCAGCAAGTTGCAAGTGCCGGTTAAGGAATTCAAAAATGATTTCTGGCTGCCTGTATGTCTTGACAAGACTGTTTGGCACGTCTCGGTGAGAGATTGCCACTGGTTGACACAAAAAGCCCAGCCGTGGCCGCAGGTACGCCATTCTCAGCCACATGTCATAATCATTGATTCGGGCTTGGCCCCGCGCGAATAGGCCTGCCTTAATAATAAGTTCGCGCGAAACCAGCATGGTGATGGTATGTCCTTTGGCGAATGCCTGATAAGCCTGGAAATAGCTTTGAAAATATTCCCTGCCATTTAGAACAGCCTCGGCGTTATTCAACCGCTCACCGGCAAGGTCATCTTCGCGCCGGTTTGAGTCGCAGTAGCAGCGGACGTAATTGGCCGTCGTCCAGGTCAGGTCGGGATTGCGTTCAAGGTGTTCCGTTTGCAGCCGCAGCTTTTCCGGCAGCCATTCGTCGTCAGCATCCAGAAAGGCTATCCAGTTGCCTGTCGCCGCCGCTATTCCGGTGTTCCGGGCCACGCTTGCGCCCGCGTTCTCCTGCCGGATAAAGCGTATCCTGTCGCCGTACGCGCCGGCAATCTCGGCGGTGTTATCCGTCGAGCCGTCATCGACAACAATGATCTCTTCGGCCGGCCGCGTCTGTGCCAGCACACTGTCGATCGCCCGCCCGATATACCGGCCGGCATTGTATGCCGGGATCACCACACTGATACGCATGCTCATGGTCGGCCGCCGCCGCGGTCTGTTACAGCAGATTTGTAATGTCGTTGTACGTCAGCCACAAGAACACCGCACCCAGAAACACCAGGCCGGCATAGCTGATCGCCTCCTGCACACGAGGGCTGATCGGACTGCCCTTGAGCTTTTCGATAATCAGCAGCACAATCACGCCGCCGTCGACAATCGGAAGCGGCAGAAGATTCATCACCGCGATGCACGAACTGATCAGTCCAAGGAAGTAGATGTAGTCGGGAATCGACTGGCTGGCGATCTTGTAGCTCATCGAGACAATCCCCACCGGGCCGGACAGTGCCTTGGGGCTTACCTCGCGAGTGATGAGCCGCTGCAGAGTTACATAAGTCTGCGCAATGAACATGTGTGTCTTTTTCACGCCCCAACTGATCGCCTGCAGCGGGCTTGACGCCTTGTACGTCTCTTTGAGATACTCAAACGGAAGAATTGTCGTCGGTTCGCTGACGGCACTGATAATGCTGCAATCTGCAGGTACAGCGATCGCTGCACTTCCAGTGACTCCATCCGCCTCATAAGCGATCTCGACCGTCCTGCCCTTGTTTGCGCGGATAGTCTGTACGATGTCGTAGAAGCTCCCCACCGGCTCGCCCGCCACGGCCGTAATCGTCGCCCCCTTGGGAATCGCCGGCTTTTCCGTATTGCCGCCAATATCCACCACGCCGGCCGCAACTGCATGCTCGACGTCCAGCGCCGGAACAATTCCAAGCTGCACGCGGTCCGAGCCGTGCGGTTTTTTAGGTATGCGAGTTATTGTGATTTCCTTGTTGTTTCGCAGAACGGTAATCGGCATTTCTCGCCCTTCGTGGGCAATGGTTACTTCGCGCAGTTCCTCATAGGTGGGATTTTCCACGTCGCCGATCTTTGTAATAATATCGCGGGGCTGCAATTCTGTTGCGCGTTCGGCGGTGAGGACTTTGATCCGGGGAACGATGCCGGCGATATGTGCAAGATCGAATTCGACTTTGAAATTGTTGCGCCGGGCCGGCCAATACAGTGGCACATCGACGTTGACGATTTCCGTTTGGCCGGTTTTCGGGTCGGTGCGCTCAAATGCGATTGACGCCTGAGGCGTCAGCGAGTTTTCGATCTTGTCGGTCAGTTCCCAGTGGGCATTCACGGGTTCGCCGTTGACGCTTTTTGCAACGTCGCCGGGCTGAACGCCGAATGTTTCTTTCATTTTCTCGATTATTTCGGGGTCGGTGATGCCTCGCTCGATGGTCAGGGTGCTGGCTCGCTCGATTCCCAGTTCCCGAAGCGGCAGCGCGGCCATCGGCGATTCTTCGGCGACGACATTTACAGTCTTGCGGGTGCCGTCGGCACGTTCGATACCGAAAGTGATCTCCTCTCCGCGGGCCGACAAGGCCGGAGCGAGCACCACATTAGTGAAATCGACGAATCTTTCGCCATTGACTTCGACGATTCGGTCACCGGCGACGATCCCGGCTCGCTCGGCCGGCGAATTCAACTGGACATTACCCACGACGGCCGGCGAAAGATCCATTCCGACGAGGAAGACAATCATGAAAATGAGAAATGCGCTTATCGCATTGAAGATTACGCCGGCCGCAACTACGGCGATTCGCACGATGACCGGTTTGTTGGCATAAGACCGCGGGTCATCGGTGACTTCGGCGGCGCCGGTGTCTTCCTGGCCCAACATCTTTACGAATCCGCCGAACGGAACGAGGCCGATTCGATATTCGGTGTCCGAGGCCTTGCCGTTTCCCTTGCCCAACATGAAGACCGTGCCTGCTTCGGCAGGTTCGGCATCATCTTCTTGATCTTTCCTGGGCGAGCCGGGCAGAATCCTTACGCGCAGGCCCTTTTCGGTTTTCTGCAATCCCAAGAGCGTTGGCGGAAAGCCGATCGAGAAGGCCTCGACCTTGATTCCGGAGAGTTTGGCCACGATGAAGTGGCCGAATTCGTGGATCATGATGACGGCGCCGAAGCCGATGGCGACGAGGAGGATGTACCAGGCGGAAACGGGGTTCTTGAAGACGAAAACCGCGGCCAGGACGAGTATTATTCCCGTCAGAAGCGGTCTGAGGATCGGCTTGCCTTGGACATTTTTCGGCTCGGTTCTTTCGGTCATCGATTCCTCGCTAACATCGTGTGTTCTCAGCTTTCGGGGCCCGATCTTCACGGGCGCGATGCCCGGGCCACTTCCTGCCGGGCCCATTGGTCCACTTCAAGGAGTTCCTGTAAAGAGAGACTCGGGCGGACATTATGTTTATCAAGACAGAGCTCTATCAGTTCGACGATCCTTCCGAATTTTATCCGGCCCGCGAGGAATTCCTCGACGGCGGCCTCGTTTGCGGCGTTGTAAACGACGGGCGCCGAGCCGCCTTCGGCCGCGACCTCAAAACCGAGTTTCAGAGCCCTGAAAAGTTCCAGGTTGGGTTTTTCGAACGTCAGTGTCCCTAACTGGTCCAGCTTCAAATGACTGGAAATTCCTTTGAGGCGTTTCGGGTACGTCAGCGCATACTGGATGGGCAGGCACATGTCCGGTGTGCCCATCTGTGCCAACACAGAACCATCGACAAATTCGACCATGGAATGAACCACGGATTCGGGATGGACGAGAACGGCGATTTTATCGACCGTCGTATTGAAGAGCCAGACAGCCTCGATGACTTCCAAGGCCTTGTTGACCATGGTGGCACAGTCGACGGTGATCTTGGGACCCATGCTCCAGGTGGGGTGCCGCAAGGCCTTTTCAACACTGGCGTTGCGGATTTCATCGGGGTTGGCGTTTCGAAATGGGCCCCCTGAGGCGGTGAGGATGATCCTGTTGACTTCCTCGGGCCTGCCTGCCTGGAGGGCCTGGAAGATGGCGGAGTGTTCGCTGTCGACGGGGATGATGTCGGCGTTGTTGGCGCGGGCGGTCTCGGTGAGGAGCTGGCCGGCGATGACGAGGGGCTCCTTGTTGGCGATGGCGAGGCGTTTGCCGGCCTCTGCGGCGGCCAAGGCGGCCTGCAGGCCGGCGGCGCCGACGACGGCGGTGATGACGATGTCGATGCCGGGCAGGGCGGCGACCTGGGGCAGACTGTCGGGGCCGGTAAGGATTTCGGCACCGCAGCCGTTAAGCAAGTGCTTTAATTCTATCGACTTAGCGGGGTTGCTGAGGGCAACGTGTCGTGGGCGGTAGCGGCGGACCTGCTCGGCGAGGTGGCCGACATTGTTGTGGGCGGTAAGGGCCGCAACTTCATATTGCGGACCGAGTGCGTCGATCACACGCAGGGCGTTGACACCGATGGAGCCTGTGGAGCCTAAGATCGCAATCCTTTTGGACATAGCATGTTAGTATCGCACAAACAGGGGGGGTGTCAAGCGGGTAATCGGAGCGAACTGATTGAATATTGCTCCCCTGCGCGGCGTGATTCAGGTCGGGCAATATCTTTTTATTTTTACGATTTTTCTGGAAAAGGTTGCAATATTTTTGTTTGGAGTGCGTCTAATATGTAGGATAGTGCGTATGTGCTGACAATTGGAATGGAGGTGGAGATGAGTGCTGCCGCGATGGTTTTTGTCGGGCTGATGGCCGGCTTGGGCTGTTGCGGTATTCTTG
>DAOTMV010000011.1:0-106324 GCA_035450485.1 Anaerohalosphaeraceae bacterium
CCGCCTTGACCCACTTGTCCCACTTTTCTTCAGGAACGCTGCTCTCACGGTAAACGGCGCCGCTAGGATTTTCTCTCCCTCTCCCAACCAGAGGAGCAGTCCCGCCACTACCGACCTCCACTTGGATCAACGATCAATCCGCACGACGGTTGCCCACGAGGTAACCAATCACAAACGTCATCGCCGTCCCAATCGGAAAATGCCACGGCCACGCCAACGTAATGTAAACCGGCCCGCCCGAAGCACTTACGCCCACAACCGCCATGCTGACGACCCACACGATCAGGACCCCCAGGCCCACATACAGGATCTTCACCGGCGCCCCCCGCAGCCGCCGGAACGCCTGCACCAGCAGGACCAGCCCGGCTGCGGCCGTTATCAGTTGCGGTACCGTCTGGTGCCAGTTAAGCGCAAACACCAAAAGCATCGACAGCGGCACCCCCCACATCAGCCCCAGGTCATCCCGCTTCGTCGGCAGAAACGCCAACAGAAACGTCCCCAACAAAGCCCCATACGTATATGCCGCCATCGCCAGTGCAAACTGAATCAGATCCCCATACCGTGAAGCGATCACATCGCAGAACACCGCAAACGCCGTAAGCCCCAACCCCCAGATCAACACAATCACCCGCGACGCCCGCACATAGTGCCCGTCCAAAGCCTCCCGCCGGACGAACGGCTTATACACCACCGCTATCGTCGACTGCGCCAGCGCCGCCAACAGCGAATCCAAAGTCGAAATCGCCGTCGCAAAAATCGCCGCCATCAGCAGCCCCGACAACACCGGCGGCATCACGTTCACGATGTAAATCGCAAACACCTTCATCGAATCGGCATTGACCACCACCTGCTCCGGCGCCGTCAGCGGCACATGCCTGTAATACACAAACACCCCCGCCCCCACTAACAGGAGCAGATACGTCAGCACCTGCGAGACACCCGACCACACAACTGCCTTTCGCGCTGCCGCCTCGTTCTTACAGGTAAACATCCGCTGCACCAGGAGTTGATCCGTCCCGTGCGACGCCAAGGTCAAAAAGCTGAATCCGATCAGCCCGCACCACAGCGTGTACGCCTCCTTCGGATTGAAATTCAGATTAATCACCCGAAACTTCCCCGCATGGTACGCCTCCGAAAACACCGTCCACAGCCCCCCCTCAACCGCCGTCGTCGCAAAAATCAAAGCTGCAATCGCCCCGCCAGTGAAAAGCAAAAATTGAATTGCGTCCGTCCAAATCACCGTCGTAATCCCCCCCATGATCGTCCACAAAACCGAGACCGCCCCTATAATAAGGATAGACGTCGTGGTGTCCGTGCCCGTAATCACCTGCAGCGCCTTCGCCGCAATGTATACCCGCGCCCCCTGCGCAAGGATCCCGCCCACCATGAACAGCCCCGTCGTGACGTGCCGAACCCGCGAGCCCAACTGATCGCCCATGTAATCGTAAGGCGAATAAATCTCCTTCTTGTAATAGACGGGTATGAAGAAATACCCAATGACAAAGCGGGCGAGGATCGTCCCGATGGCAAGCTGAATGTACGTCATGTCGCCGCCCTGCGAAAAGACAATCGCCGGCGCAATTAAGAACGTCGCCGCTGAAAGTTCCGTCGCAATAATCGATCCGCACACCGCCGGCCACGGCAGCCGCCGCCCGCCCAAAAAGAAGTCCTTCATCGACGCCTGCTTGCCCGCCAACAGCCCCCCGAGGATCGTCGTCATCACCAGGTACGCCGCGATGACCATCCAGTCCCACAGCGTGAAGCCTTTCGAAATCTCGCCCAGTGCCGCATCAACCCGCAGATCCGCAATGCGTTTCTCCAATCGCTGCACTCGCCGGACAGCCTCGTCCAGCCGCCTCTGCAATTTGTCGACGACCTTGAGCGCACTCAGATGGACAGCCCCCAAGTTTGGCGTCTCGGAAATCTGATCGGTGAATGCCTGCCACCGGTCGTGCAGCGCAAACGCCTCGTTCCGCGCCGCAACCGCCGTCGACAATTCAGCATACAGTTCCTCCAACTGCCCCCGCAGCGATTCGGCCTTCTCAGAATCCAACGATGCCAGCAGATCATCGTCAGAAACCGCCATCCCCTTCGCCGGCGGCTCTGCATACTCCACCGGCTCAATCTGCTCCCACACAGCACGGGCCGCATCCTGTACCTGGGCCGGGAAGCGGCTTGCGAATTCGTCAAAGCCGATAGATGTCTCCTCCCCCACAGCAGCAGACATGGGGAAAAGAATGGAAAATGAGACCAGTACGAGCACGGTGCGATTGTAAGCCATTCTTCCTTCCTCAAAGTCGGTTGGCATTCCCCTTCTCGCCATATTACCGCAATTTGGGCGGCTTGTCACGTTCTGACTCCCAAACGTGCAGCGCGAGAGAATGTTCCGGTCGGCATCGGCACGAGCAGGCGTGCCGGCCAGTGGAGTGTTGCAGAAGTGCCCGGACCTGCTCGACCGGCTCTGCCAGCGAAAAAAGAACGCACATCGTTGCAGGCCGCGATTCGGCATGGTAGCATCATCACCCCGCGGCCCGCGCCCGCGGCCATTCGCTGATTTCGAACGGAGGACCTGCACCATGACAGGATCAAAAAGCGCTGCCGAAAAGGCCGCACGGTTTTTGAAAGAAGAAACGGCGTTTCGCCTCGGCGAACTGCCCACGGAATCCTTCCACCCCAAGACCGAACGACTCAGCCAGGTGGCAAACGACGATCTCGCCGCCGGAATCCGCCTTCTGCAGTCCGTCGACGACGACATGCCCCCCGTAGCCGACAAAATATTGGCTTCTGAGGTGTTCGGGCAGCTTGTGGATTGCTTTGTCCACACCCTGGAAGGCGGCGGCCGCGTCTTTTTCACAGGTTGCGGGGCAACCGGCCGCCTCAGCATCCTTCTGGAAGCCGCCTGGCGAAGATTCTGGCAGGAATTCAAGGCCGAGCACCCCGATATAGCGGCGAAAACGACGGATTTGGAGGACCGAACGTACAGCGTCATGGCCGGAGGCGATTTCGCCCTCATAAAATCCGTCGAAGGCTTCGAAGACTTCACGGATTTCGGCCGCCACCAGCTCCGCGAGGGAAAAATCAAAAAAAATGACATGGTCGTGGCCATTACAGAGGGCGGCGAGACCTCCTTCGTCATCGGTACCGCCTGGGAGGGCCTCGACCAGGGCGCCAGCGTCTTTTTCGTCTATAACAACCCCACCGAAGTCCTTCGAAAACACGTCGAGCGATCCCGAAACGTAATTGAAGAATCCCGAATTTTAAAAATCGATCTCTTCACCGGCCCAATGGCAATTTCCGGGTCCACCAGGATGCAGGCCACAACAATCGAATTGCTGATTGTCGCAAGTGCACTCGAAGAAGCCCTGATCCGGCTCTTGGGCAATCACCTTTCCGAATCAGAATTGAAGAAGTTGAATATCGTGCGCCGGCAGCGCGTACAGTACGGCCAGTTATTCAAGAACCTTCTTAAGCAGTTGTCGGCGGCCTCATCGGTAAGCAATCTCGCTGCATTGGCAGGGTTCGAAGAGGATTTATACCGGCGGCATGGTTTGGTGACGTATTTCGCGGATGCGTTTATGTTGGATGTGCTGACGGACACGACCGAGCGGTCGCCGACATTCATGCTGCCGCCCTACCGGCGGATCGATGATACAACTTCACCTCGTTCATGGGCATTCTGCAAGAATCCTTTTTTCAAAACGCAGGAAGCATGGCACGAAATGTTGCGTCGTCCCCCCCGCGGTCTAACCTGGGACGCAGATGTGTATCGCAAGCTTGGCGCACCGGTGTCTATTCAGGCAAATCCGCCGAGGCTGGACAATCAGGAGATTTACAAATTTCAGATTGGCAACGAGCCGGATCCGTCGCGGACCGATGCCCCGGATTCAGCTGCGGTTGTGCTTGGGGTGGGCGAGGAAGGCAAGCGGGTATGGGAGACGACGGCAGGCTGCATGGACCAGGGATACGGCAAAATAGCCCTTTTGAGTGTGGGCAGCAGGCCTGCGGGTATTGCGGCCGATCCAGCGTTCTGTTTCGAGTGCGAACTGCCGGATTCACCGCTGAGACTCTGGCATCACCTGGCAGTGAAACTGGTGTTGAATACGGTCTCGACTATCACCATGGTCCGGATGGGCCGGGTGGTTGGCAACGCCATGGTCTGGGTCTCGCCGAGCAACAAGAAACTCATCGACCGGGGCTGCCGCCTGATTCGCCATGCGTGTGGCTGTACGTATGAAACCGCCTGCATGGCCCTGCACGAAGCGATGGAAGAGGTTCAGAAGCGGATTTCGGCGGGTGAAGAGGCCCCATCGCCCGTGGCGCTGGCCATCGAACGGTTAGGAGGCAGGTAACTCCCGGAGTGCGTAAATACGGGCTTTACGGTGGTTTATACTGGCATTCCTGGGGCTATTTGGTTATAATATCGAAGCCGGTTGGCATGGGAAAACTGCGCGCAAAAAGCGGATCGATGGCGTCGACATGATTGTGCTGAGGGTAAGTCCCCGTGACGGCCGGCAGCGGTGGACAGGGATGATAAAGAAGGGTGAGACATGCTCCATTCTCGCAAGGCGTTGATTCTGACAGCGGGTGTCGGGCTGGTCGTGTGCGCATGTGTGCAGGCCGCCTTCATGGTGGGCGATTTCAACAACGACTGTAAGGTCAACATGGAAGACCTCAGCGTCCTGGCGCTGCAATGGCTGTTCCCGCCGCCCCTGTGTTCGGAGACTGCATTGGCGGGGTACTGGAAGCTGGACGAATCAGCCGACCGGTCAGCAGGTGATGCGTCGCCGCACGGCCGAACGGGCGACGTCCAGGGCGAGGCGGCCTGGAAGCCTGACGCGGGGTATCTTGCGGGGTGCCTGGACTTTGATGGAACGGACGATTTCATACGGATCACCGGCTATGGCGGGGTAACAGGCAACCAGCCGCGGGCGTGTGCAGCATGGATACGCACCTACCGGACGAACACGGACATCTTGTCGTGGGGCGGCCTTGGCCCGGGGCGGCGCTGGGTCCTTGGCGTGCAGAATGACGGCTTTCTGCGATTAGACGCGGGAGTCGGCTACATCGACGGCTCCACTTACATAAATGACGGGCAGTGGCATCACGTGGCCGTGACGTTTGATGGAACAAGCACGGATGACGTCCGGCTCTTCGTGGACGGCCTTATGGAGGCCGTAAGCTCATCAAATAGGCATGACATCTATACATCAGCGGGCAGCGATGTGCACATCGGCATGTTTGCAAGCGAGCCACGGTACTTCAGGGGGTCGATTGACGAGGTGAGAATCTACGAACGGGCGCTTACCATGGAGGAGATCTGGGCCCTCGCGCGCACCGACACGACGGATCTGGAATGTGTGGATGTGCGGGCGGGCGACGGGGTGAATCTGGCGGATCTTGCGCGGCTGGCCGAGAACTGGATGCGTGAGACAAGTCCCATCGTGATCAACGAGTTCATGGCGGACAACGAATCGACGCTGACCACGACGGTCGAGGGCGAAGAGGTACTGGAGGACTGGATCGAACTGTACAACGCATCGTCTTTGACGATCGATCTGAAAGGATGGTATCTGACGGATGACCGCGACGATCTGAAGCAATGGGTCTTCCCGGAAGGGGTTGTTCTGAAGCCGGGAGAGTATCTCGTGGTGTTCGCATCGGGCAAGGAAGAGAAGGATAATCCCGACAATTATCCGTATGTTGATGACGAAGGAAACCTGCACACCAATTTCAAACTGAGCAAAGACGGCGAGTATCTTGCGCTGGTCTACCCGGACGGCGAAACGATCGCACACGAATATACGATTTTCGAATTTGCCAATTCCGACTTCGGTTTTCCGCCGCAGGAAAACGACATTGCGTATGGCCTGCTTTACAATGAGCCTCGCTACTTCGCGGTCCCGACGCCGGGGCAGGCGAACAACGGGGCCTTCCTGGGTTATGTCAGCGATACGAGCTTCAGCCACGATCGCGGTTTCTATGACGGGGCGTTCGAGTTGCGGATTCGCTGCGAGACGCCGGGCGCCGTTATTCGATACACGACTGACGGCAGCACACCCACGGAGGCGGGGCATGGCACGCTGTACACCGGACCCATACTGATCGAAGGGACAACGACGCTGCGGGCGATTGCGCATAAACCCGGCTGGCGGCCCAGCAATGTTGGCACGCAGACGTATCTGTTCATCAAGGACGTGATTCATCAGTCGCCGGAGGGCGAGCCGCCGTCACCGCTGTGGCCCGAAGGCGGTGTCAATGGTCAGGTCATGGACTACGGGATGGACCCGGATGTTGTCGACAGCGAGGATTACAGAGACCTGATCGACGATGCGCTCCTGGCGATTCCGAGTATCAGTATTGTGACGGACCTGGAGAATCTGTTTGATCCCGCGACGGGAATTTACGTCAATGCTCATCACGACGGGCGGGAGTGGGAGCGGCCGGCGTCCATCGAGCTTTTGAATCCGGATGGCAGCGACGGTTTCCACATCGATGCGGGGCTGCGGATTCGCGGCGGCTACAGCCGCTCGGGCAGCAATCCCAAGCACGCCTGGCGATTGTTCTTCCGCGGCGAGTACGGCAGCGCCGAACTTGATTTTCCGCTCTTCGGAGAGGAGGGCGTGAGCCGGTTTCAAAAGGTGGACCTGCGGACGGCGCAGAATTACTCGTGGAGCTACGACGGCGACAGTCGCAACACGATGTGTCGCGACGTGTTCTCGCGCGACATGCAGCGGGACATGGGGCAGCCGTACACCCGCAGCCGGTACTATCATCTTTATCTGAACGGGCAGTATTGGGGTCTGTTCCAGACACAGGAGCGCAGTGAAGCGCGTTATGCGGCGTCTTATTTCGGGGGCGAGGTAGACGATTACGACGTTGTCAAGGTCAATGCCGGCGTCTACGAGATCGAGACAACGGATGGCACGCTGGATGCGTTCGAGCGGCTGTGGAGAGCGGCACAGGCGGGCTTTACCACGGATGAGGCATATTACGGGATACAGGGGCTCGATCCGAACGGGATGCCCTGCCCCGAGCGCGAGCGCCTGGTCGACGTGGAAAACCTGATCGACTACATGATTTCGACGTTCTACGTGGGTGATTGCGACGGGCCGATCTCGTGGTTCAAGGGCAACACGTATCCGAACAACTTCTACGCCATCTACAACCGGATTAATCCGGACGGCTTCAAGTTCTTCCGTCATGATGCGGAGCACTCGCTGTTTTCGATGTCGCGCAACTATGACCGGACGGGACCGTGGCCGGCGGGTTCTGTTTTTGCGAGGTTCAACCCGCAATGGCTGCACCAGAAGATGGCAATGCACCCTGATTATCGCATGCGCTTCGGCGACCGGGTACACAGGTACTTCTTCAACAACGGGCTCCTTACCCCGGCTCAGGCGGCGGCCAATCTGTTGTCCAGGACCGAAGAAATCGATATGGCGATCATCGCAGAATCGGCGCGATGGGGTGACGCGAAGGTGTCGGAACCTTTCACCAGGGACCACTGGCTCAGCGAGATCGGGTTCCTGTTGGAGGAATATTTCCCGGAGCGGACGGACATCGTTCTGAGGCAGTTGCGCGAAAAGAACTGGTACCCAAGCGTGGAGGCGGAGGCGCCTCGCTTCTACGTCAACGGTCGGCATCGGCACGGCGGGCATATCAGCAGTGATGATTTTATCTCCATGAGCGTTCCCGCAGGCCGTATCTTTTATACAATTGACGGGACGGATCCTCGCGTGCCGGACAGCGCGATGCGTCTTGCATCGGTCACACTCTTCGGCGAAGATGCACCCAAGCGCGTCCACGTTCCATTGCATGCAGAGGACGGATTTGTCAACGCGCCCGTGCCCGACGTGGGGCATTGGAACTTGAACAACGATTACGGCGACAGCGCACAGCGGCCTGGGGAGTATCCGCCGGTGTATCATGACGGGGCGCCGTACGGCAATGTCGTTTTCGTGCCAAACCGCAGCGGCGATGACAAAATGGCCCTGCGATTCGATGGTAAGCACGACTTCGTTTTCGTAGCCCAGGAAGAAGACAGCGTCTTCGAAATCACGCGGGACATTACGCTGTCGTGCTGGGTGAAGTATTCCAAGCATCACCCGCAGGCGGGCATCGTGACGCGAGGCACGTCGTCGTGGATGCTGTGCGAGGCGGCGGAGGAAGGGAAACTGCGGTTTTACCTGGCGGGTGTGGGCGACCTGGTTTCGGATGACGCGTGGAATGACGATGAATGGCACCACGTTGCAGCCGTGCGGAACCGCGACAAAATGATCCTGTACGTGGACGGCGAAGAGAACGGCATACAGGAGGTTGAAGCAGAAAAGGATATTGCCGTGTCGCCATCATGGGTGTCGGTTATGATCGGGTCCAACCATGAGCTCTGGTGGGACGAAGAGACCGGCATGATTCAGGACATTGATTCGTTCGAGGGCGACATCGACGACGTCCGGATTTATTCGTATGCGCTGACTCCAGGACAGATAAGAAGGGTGATGGTCGAAGGGGAGTTCTGGGCCAAGCCGGAGTACGACGATTCACAGTGGCAGCCGGGAAAAGATGGTGGAGTGGGTTACGAAATCGATACAACGGACTTTACGGATTACATCGCCATCGACGTGAAGGAAGGCATGTACGACGCCAACAGCACGTGCTGTATTCGCATTCCGTTCGAGGTGGAGGCGACGTTGGGCGACGTGAGGGCCGTAACGCTGCGGATAAGGTATGACGATGCGTTCGTGGCGTATCTGAACGGCTATGAGGTGGGGCGCAGCAATTTCTGGGGTTCGCCGGCCTGGGACAGCACGGCGCTGGTTGACCGGCCCAACGAGCAGGCCGTGACTGTAACGGAACTGGATATCACGCGGTACCGGCACCTGCTCAGGCCGGGCCGGAATGCGTTCGGTATTCTGGGGATCAATTACAGTGCGGCGAATCCGGATTTTCTGATTTCGGCGGAGTTGACGGTTGACGAGCGTGTGATCGTGTCGGAGACGGCGAGGCTTTACACGGATGGATTTAAACTGGACAGGAGCCGGATTGTCAAGGCGCGGGCGCTAAGTGACGCGGGCGAGTGGAGCGCGCTGAACGAGGCGGCATACGTCGTGGGGCCGGTCGGTGAGAGCCTTCAAATCACGGAGATCATGTATCATCCGGCGGACGTGGAGGGCGAGGAGCCGGACGTGGAATTCGTCGAGCTGACGAACGTCGGCGAAGACATGATTAACCTGAACCTGGTGCGTTTCGCCGAGGGCGTGGACTTCACGTTTCCGGACGTCAACCTGCCGAGCGGCCAGAGTATCGTCGTTGTGGCGGACGCTGAGGCATTTGAGGAAGCGTACCCGGACTTTGATGGACTGATCGCGGGCGAGTACTCGGGTCGGCTGGACAACGCCGGCGAGAAGATCCGCTTAGCCGATGCGTTCGGGCGTACCATCTGTGCGTTCAGGTACCAGGACAACTGGTACGACATAACCGACGGCGAGGGCTTTTCACTGACGCTTAGGGACAGTGCACGGCGGACCGTGGCCGAACTGGACGCCCTGCCGGCAGCGCACTGGCGTCTGGATGAACACAGCAGCGAAACGGCGCCGGACAGCAGCGGCAACAACTGCACTGACCTGCTGTTTGGTGAGCCGGTGTGGCGTGTCGGCAAAGGCATGGGCGATGGTGCACTTCTTTTCGACGGCGTCGACGATTACGTGCAGGCGGAGGAGTACGCGGGGATCGGTGGTTCTGGCGACCGGACATGTGCGGCCTGGATCCGGACACGGGCCGGCGGCGCGATTGTGACGTGGGGAGGGGATGGCAGCCGATGGGCGGTCCTTGTGGAAGACGGGCTGTTGCGGGTGGAGGCAGGCGGCGCAAGCATCACCGGGTCGACCGCGATAAACGACGGCCAGTGGCATCACGTCGCCGCGGTGTCGGATACGGCCAACGTCAGCGACGTACGGCTGTATGTCGACGGGCGGCGCGATCTGCCCGGCAAGGTTGACAGCGGATCGATTTCGACATCCTCGCAGGGGCGGGTCACTCTCGGGACATATGGCGAGGATGGGCCGTTCTTCAAAGGGCTGATCGACGACGTACGCATTTACGAAACGGCGTTGACGGATGCGGCGGTGGAGGCGGTCTATACACGCGCCAAATACCCGGGCGACAAACAATACTGGCAGCCGAGTGTGCAGGTCGGCGGTTCGCCGGGCGTCGACGATACGGACGAAGTGCCAGAGCCGGGCAGCGTGCAGATCAGCGAGGTGTTGGCGCATTCGCATGGGGGAGCAGCGGACTGGATCGAGCTTCATAATACGACGGATGAGTCCATCGATATCGGCGGGTGGTTCCTCAGCGACAGCAAGGACGACTACCGCAAATTCGAGATTCCCGCGGGTACGATACTGGCTCCGGGCGGGTATGTGGTTTTTTACGAGGACAGGGATTTCGGCAACAGCGATCATCCCGGCTGTCATGTCCCGTTTGCATTGAGCGAGAACGGCGAGACGCTTTATCTGCGGTCCGGGCTGGATACGTCCGGCAATCCAACCGGCTACTACGAAGAGGAGACTTTCGACCCCTCGGAGACCAACGTTGCATTCGGGAGGTATCTCAAGAGCACCGGCACGTACAACTTCGTTGCCATGCGCGCCAACACGCCGGGGGCTGCGAATGACTACCCGAAGGTCGGGCCGGTCGTCATCAGCGAACTCATGTACAATCCGCCGCCTGGCGGGACATGGGACCACAACGAGTACGAGTACCTGGAACTGCTCAACATCACTGAAGAGCCGGTCGTGCTGCAGGAGTGGGATAAGGAGACGCGGCGGTTCGTGCCGTGGTGCTTCACGGACGGGATTGATTTCGAGTTTCCGTTGGGCACCGTGTTGGAGCCCGGCGAGCGGCTGGTCGTAGCGAAGAACCCGGCGGCATTTCTGGAGCGTTACGACGATCCGGAGATTAGGGTATTGGGGCCGTATGACGGCAGGCTGGACAACAGCGGCGAGAAGATAACGTTAGCCAGGCCGGGGGATAAGGCGGGTGATCGCCGCTATTACATTCGTGTGGACCGCGTTGTGTACGAGAACAGATGGCCGTGGCCGTGTGAGGCAGCGGGTGGAGGCCGGTCGCTTAAACGCGTTGCCGTGTTGGCGTACGGTAACGACGTGGAAAATTGGCAGGCTGCTGAGCCGACGCCCGGGGAGTGATCCGACGCTGCGGGACGTGCACGCGTGTCAATCGTCGGCGGCCTGGTGCTTGAGTTTCAGGATGGCGCAGATGACGTCGCTGCGGCCGATCACGCCGGCCAGTTTACCTTCGTCGGTGATAAAGACCCTGCGGAAATTGCTGTCGATGAGGCAATCGCAGACGTCGACAAGGCTGTCGTCAACGGTAAGGTGAACCGGATCGATGGTCATGTATTCGCTGACTGTGTGGCCGATACTTTCTTCGGTGGCGTAGAGCATCCGCAATACGTCTTTTTCGCTGAGGACGCCAATCAGGTTCAGTTCTTCGTCGACAACGGGCATGCCGGTGACGCTTCTTCCGGCAAGCAGTCTGACGGCATCGTAGATGGGCATTTCGGGTCGGGCGCAAATTATCGCGGTTGTCATCACGTCCCGGGCTTTGAACATATTTGAGTCCTTCTCCAAGCTGGCAAAAGCGGTCGTTGATTGCGCGTCATCAGACGACGGCTTCCATGTCGACTTCGGCCGTGTTTCTGCGTTCGACGCGGCGCTGTGTCTGCGCGACGATGACGGTGCGGTCGCCAATGCGCGTCCGGTGCAGGGCGGCGACCGCGCGCGTGGCTTCGTTGTCGTCGGGCATGCTGACAAAGGCAAAGCCCAGCGGGTTGCCGCTGAACCTGTCCTTCATGATCCTGACGAACCGCACCTGGCCGTACGCTTCAAAAGCGGCTTGTAGTTGCGATTCTGTCACGTCGAACGGCAGGTTGCCGACATAGATATCCATCGGGTTTCTCCTGATCATTGGCACTTCGCAGGGATACCGCGGCGACGGTATGGTGGTATTCGGCGGTAACGGTGCGGGGCTTCGAGAAAATGTACGGCGGCCGCAGGCCGATATTGCTGTTGCACGTATTATCGGAAGGATTAAACTCGCAGGCTGTTTTTTGGGACGTTGTGTACGGGAGGCGATATGGAGTTTCTGGAACTTGTGAAGGCACGGCAGAGCTGCCGGGCCTATCTCGACCGGCCGGTCGAACGCGACAGACTGGAGTATTGCTTGGAGGCGGCGCGGCTTGCGCCTTCGGCGTGCAATGCGCAGCCGTGGACGTTCGTGGTGGTGGATGAGCCGCAACTGCGCCGGGCAGTTGCGGAGAAGACCTTCGGGCCGTTAGGAACGCTGAATCGGTTTGCGGTGCAAGCGCCTGTGCTGGTGGTCATAGTGTCGGAGCGGCAGAACCTGTCGGCGACCTTAGGCGGCATCGTGAAACGCAAGGCCTTCAACCAGATGGACATAGCGATCGCGGCGGAGCATTTCTGTCTGGCGGCGACCGAAGCGGAGTTGGGGTCCTGCATGTTAGGATGGTTCGACGAGGCAGCGGTCAAGCGGCTGTTGGGCATACCGCGTCGGAAGCGCGTTGAGCTCATAATTACAGCGGGCTATCCGGCCGATCCCGGTGTGCGTCCCAAGAAAAGAAAGCCGGTCGAGCAATTCCGCACTTTCAATCGCTATGTTTGACCTGTCTGCCTGGGGACATTGGCACCGGCTAACCGGTTGTACAGCCAGGCAAATATTGCGCCGCCGATGAGGGCGTCGAAGAACCCCCAGATCATGCCGATAATGCCTCCCACCGGGCTGATGCTGTAGCCGATGTATATCCTGCCGATTCCGAATTTCTCCTGTGTAGCACCTTCGAAGGCGATGATCCACCACGTGAGGAAAAAGACGCCCAAAGCCCAAATGAGGCCACAGGCCAATGCAAACGCCTTGATATTCAATCGCATGTCACACCTCCCGTCTGATTGTCACCTTTATTCATACGTCGAGGCGCCAATGATGTTGAGGTAACACTTATCGTATACAGGACGGCGGCACGAGTTGTTCCGGCGTCAGGCCATCACCTCGCGGATGACCTCCAGTGCCCTGTCGATGTCGGCGGCTTCGATACCGTAGTGGGTGACCATGCGAAAACCGGCCGCCCCCAGGGCGAGGCACTTGACACCCTTGCGGTACAGCCGCTCGACGAACTCGTCAGGCATGAGTCGGTCGGTTGTCAGGTTGAAATAGACCATATTCGTCACGACGCTTGCGAGGTCAACCGAAAGGCCCTCGACCTGGGCGATGCCTTCAGCCAGCCGGCGGGCGTTGGCGTGGTCGTCTGCGAGTCGATCGACCATTTCTTCGAGTGCGACAATTCCCCCGGCAGCGATGATTCCGCATTGCCGCATGCCGCCGCCGAGGGCCTTGCGGGTACGGCGGGCCTGTGCGATGAAGTCTTTGGAGCCGCAGATGAGCGAGCCTACCGGGGCGGCGAGGCCCTTGCTCAGGCAGAAGGCGACCGAGTCTGCGTGCTGTGTAAGTCGGCGTACGTCGCAGCCCAGCGCAATCGCTGCGTTGAAAATGCGGGCGCCGTCGATATGCAGCGCAAGGCCATTCCAGGCGGCCAATGCGGCGACGGATGCGATGTATTCAGGCGTGAGCACGGCGCCGCGGCAGCGATTGTGCGTGTTCTCAAGGCAGATCAGTCGGGTTCGGGGGAAGTGCACATCGTCAGGACGGATTGCGGCGGCAATCTCGTCCTGCTTCATCGTGCCGTCCGGCTGGTTCGTGACCGGGTACGGGTGCACGCCGCCCAGGGCCGCTATGCCGCCGGCTTCATAGCGAAACGTGTGGCACTGATCGCCAAGGATGGCTTCGTCGCCCCGGCCGCAATGTGTCAGGATGGCGACAAGATTGGCCATGGTGCCGCTGGGCACGAGCAGTGCCGCTTCCTTGCCCAGGCGCTCGGCGGCCATCGCCTCCAGACGGTTGACTGTCGGATCCTCGCCGAAGACATCATCGCCCAGGGGGGCCTCGCTCATCGCCTGCCGCATTCGGGGTGTCGGCAGTGTAACCGTATCACTTCGCAAATCCACAGTTCTCATGTTGTGCTCTCCATGGGTTACGAGAGATTAATACCTGCGGCGGATCGTGTCAAAGCCGTATTTCTCTCGAATTTCGTCGATGGTCCTGTCGAGCCGGGCTTGCCTGACGTCCTCGGGTTCGGCAAAGAGCGTTAACTGGCGGCCCTGATCAGGTTTCAGCCCTGTGGCGGCAAAGCCGATGAGACGCAGGGGACGGAATGCCCTGGATCGCCATGTCTCAAATACCTCGGCCGCGGCCTTCCACAGGGCGGCGGTGCAGTCGGTCGATTCGGCAAAGCTGCGGCTGCGGGTGATGGTCTTGAAATCGCCGTAGCGCAGTTTCAGCGTGATCGTCTTGGCGCGGAGCCTTTCGGCCCGGAGCCGTGCGGCAACCTCCTCGACCTGATCGAGCAACGTTGATGCAAGCGTGTTCGGGTCGGCGACATCCTGCGGAAAGGTGTGCTCGGCGGAGAGGCTCCTGGCGCGGGATGTCGGCTCGACCGGCCTGTCGTCGATGCCGTGGGCCAGTTCGATGATCGAGTCCGCCGTATTGCCGAGCAGTCTCCGCAGCGCATCCGGTGGATACTCCCTGAGCTGGCGGATCGTGTGTATTCCGTGCTGTTGAAGCTTGGCGCCGGTGACCGGCCCGATGCCCCAGATGGCTCGGACCGGCAAGGGGTCGAGCACCTCCTGTTTGTTCTCTTCTGTGATTACAACAAAGCCATCGGGCTTGTCGAGATCGCTGGCGACCTTGGCAAGAAACTTGTTGGGGGCAACACCCACCGAGGCTGTCAACCCGGTCCGGTCACGTATGGTCTGCTTGATCGTCCTGCCGATGTGCTCGGCGCTTTTCCAGGTTACGAGGGAGCCGGTCACATCGAGAGACGCCTCGTCCAACGACAGCGGCTCGATCAAGGGTGTGAATTGTCCAAAGATACCCCGGATGATGCGCGACACCTCGACATAGCGGTCCATCCGCCCTCGTATGACGACGGCATGGGGACAGAGCCGCATCGCCTGCTTCATCGGCATGGCGGAATGAACCCCGAACCTGCGGGCCTCGTAAGAAGCGGCACTGACGACCCCCCTGCCGGCCGGATCGCCGCCGACAATTACCGGCTTGCCCTTGAGTGACGGATTGTCGTGCTGCTCGACGGAGGCATAGAAGGCATCCATGTCGACATGTATTATTTGCCTGTTCTGCATATAATAAGACCCCCGAACACGCTTTTTAGAAGAGCATGCGTTCCCTGCTGCTTTCTACGTCTTTGGCAGGATTCGAGGCGCCCCTTTGTCGCCTGATCCAGTCGCAGATGACATCGACAACGTAGTCGATCTCCATCTCGGTCAGCGCTCGACCTGTCTGTATGCCGTGCCACCTGGCCAGGCATCCGCGGCAGCAGGTGGCGGTGGCGTGCTGGGCGACAAAAACGGGATGGCCCTTCATCGGCGTCTGCCGGCCGTCGTTTGCAGGTCGGGCCGCGGCAAGGCGCTGGGCAACGAACTGTCGGGCGTGCTGGGCGATGCAGTGCATGCCGCGCGACTGAATATAGGCCCTGTCACCAGGCTCAAGCACAAAGCGGCTGCGAAAACGCGACCTGCCCAATGCGGCGAAAAGCTCAGTGCGACTGCGCATATTCAGTCGATGACGATCTGATCCTTATAGCCGGGTACCGTCACCTCCCAGCCGTTCCTCCGGCGGATATATTCCGCAAAACTGTTGGAAGCCTCGGCCTCACCGTGCACCACAAAGATGTGTCGCGGCGGTCTTTTCAGGGCGTCGAGCCACTCGACCAACTCATTGCGGTCGGCGTGTGCGCTGAAGCCGTTAATACGAACGATGTTGGCCCTGACCTCGCGCATCTGACCCAATATCCGGACTTCCCTGGCCCCATCCACGATCTGCCGGCCCAGGGTGCCGACGGCCTGATAGCCGACGAACAGAATCGTGCTCTCGGGACGCGAAATGTTGTTTACCAGGTGGTGCTTGATTCGGCCGCCGGTGCACATCCCGGAGCCGGCGATGATGACGACGGTGCCGCGGATGCTGTTGATCGCCTTGGACTCCTTCGTCGTCCGCGTCATCTTCAGCCCCTTGAAGTCAAACGGCGATTCATTGCCGGCCAGCAGGGCCTTCATTCTGTTATCGAGCAGTTCGGGGTGATCTTTGAAGACCTCAGTCACCTTGATGGCCATGGGGCTGTCCAGGAACGCCATCACCGGCGGAATCTTTTTTTCAATGAGGAGTTCATGCAGGTAATAGAGCACCTCCTGACTGCGCTCGACGGAAAAGCTCGGAATAACGACGTTGCCGCCCGCGGCGCGCGTCGTGTTGACCGCTTCGGCCATCTTCTCCTTGATGTCGTCGACGTCCTGGTGAATGCGTTCGCCGTAGGTCGATTCGACGAGGACGTAATCGGCGTGGTCGAAACCGGTGGGGTCATTGATGAGGGGTCTGCCGTTTCTGCCCACGTCTCCCGAGAACAGGATGGTGCGTGTGGTACCGTTGCAGGACAGACGCAGTTTTATCATCGAGGCGCCCAGGATGTGCCCGGCCTCGTGAAACGTCGCCACGGCACAGTTGTTGATCGCCACCGGCTGCTCGTATTTGACCGGGGCGAAGAGGCGTTCGCACGCCGCGGCATCATCCACCGTATACAGCGGCACGACGGGTCGGGGCGGGATGCGGCCTTCGCGCTTGTGGCGTTTGCGTTTGTAAGCGGCATCTTCTTCCATGATGTGGCCGGCGTCGAGCATGACGATCTGGGCGATCTTTGCCGTCGCCTCGGTACAGTAAACCGGGCCGTTAAAGCCGTCCTTGACGAGCTTGGGCAACAGGCCGCAGTGGTCCAGATGGGCGTGCGTCAACAGGACTGCGTTGAGGCTCGACGGCGGTATCGGAAACGGATCCCAGTTGCGGTCCTGGAACTGCCGTTCCTGGTACAGGCCGCAGTCGACAAGCAGGCGCATCCCGTCGATTTCGACCAGATAGCGGGAACCGGTCACGTTGCCGGCGCCGCCCAGGAAGGTGAGCTTGATCTTCATGCCTTACCTTGAAAAAAACCTTGTGAGTCGCATAAAGCGTTTATTGTACACGTTTTGCCGTCTGGCGTCAAGCTTTCGACATCCGGTCGGAAATTGGTGGGGTCGCGATGGAGCCAAGACCTTGGCGGTGGGTGCGGCCGCTGTTCACGCAGGATGAAACACACTGGAGCCGCAGGGCCACCCGGCCGCAACGCAGACGTTCGGCCGCGCCTGATCAGGGACCGCTAAGACTACCAATCCAGTGTGGCCGGGCTTGACTGCATCTCAGTTGGCGGCAGATCCTGGCGCCAGGTACTTGCCGGCATTGACGGTCGGCTTCAGGAAGAGGTAGTACAGCCTGCCCTCCTGATAGGTATGTCCGGCACGCCGGCCAGCATCGTCGCCGACGCCCATGTAGATGTCGCATCGGCCCGGTGCGCGGATCGCCCCGCCTGTATCCTGATCCAGCGCAAAGCCCGTGAATTTGCGTTTGAGCGTCCCGTCAGCGATGCCGGGCAACTCGGTCGACAAAAATGCGAGGCTGCCGCGCGGGTAGATCGATTTGTCCGTCGCAATGGTCCGCATGGCGATCACGGGTTCGTTGAGACTGCCGCGCGGGTCGCCCTGGCTCATCTGGAAGAAAACGAACCGCTGGTTCTGGGCGATGTACCGCTCGGCCTCGCCGGGGCGCGCCTTGAAGTAGTCGATCATCGCCTTGAGGCTGATCTGATCAGATCGCATCACGCCATCGCTGACCATTTTGCGGGCGATGCTCTTATACTCGTGGCCGTTGTTTGCGGCATAGCCGACGGTGATGAGCCGGCCGTCGGGCAAACGGATTTTCGCCGAACCCTGCACATGAGCCACGTAGACCTCGAACGGATCGCTCAGCCACACGAGTTCGCTGCCCACCAGTTCGCCGGACATCATCAGTTCGCTGCGAGAGGGATAGGGCGTGAGTGTTCCATCCGCCTGCCGCCGTCCCAGTATTGTGCCGTCTTCGGTCTTGACCAGATCGGCCGGCTGCTTGTACAGGGGGTATTGAAACTTCTCGGTCCGCTGCAAAGAACCTTCGAAGATCGGCGTGTAGTAGCCGGTGAATAGCACTGTGCCCTTACTGTCACAGCCGACGCTGATGTACACATCGAACATGTCCCGTATCTTTGCGGCCAGGTCTCGCCCGAGGAGGCCCGAATCCAGCAGTTCTGCAAAAGCTTGCAGGCTGGCCAGCGCCCGCTCGTGGGTGATATCGCCATAGGGGAAGAACTGCCGACTCGAGGGCTTGCGCAGGTAGTTCTGGCTGTGCGCGACGGCCTGCCGCAGGTCCGTCACGTCGTAACAGGCGGATGTAAAATCAGGTATCATCGCGGGGTCGGTGATCTTCCGCAGTGCCAGTTCGCCGGGCGGCAGAGGCCGATCGTAATCCAGGACCTGCACTGTCGGCTGCTGCGGCGCGCGGCATCCGCCCAACCAAACAACAAGCAGCAGCAACCCCGAAATGAGAAATTCCTTTTTCATTGTCTACTCCCTAAGCGAGCCAATCCATTTATGTGTCGGGCGCGTCCGCAACCCTCCCTCCGACATCATTATGGACATCCTAACGGACTTGTCAAGGTTTGTGCGGCCTGCACATCTTGGAGCGGCGTTTTTATCAGACGGCACGTCGCACCGGCGGTGTATTGGCGCCGCCGCTCTTACGGCGGGCGGTGTAAAGCAGCGTGTGCTCGCACGGAAGCCCCTCCAGTTCATGCTGTCGGCCTGCAATCCGCTGTCGCCACTGCCATCGGGCAATCTCCATGGGCCCGGATGGCGGCCGCAGCGTTCCGTCGCAACCCTTTTCGCGGTGGAACAGCCGAAGCGAATGCACCGGCCCATAGGGCGAATCGAAGAAACGCTCACGCCCGGTGATCTGCAAGCCAAAAGCGGCGGGATTTGCGGCAAAGGCGGTCTTATCCCACAACTGGAAACTGCTTGACGTGATATCGTCAGTCACGTCGGCTAACGCGTCAAGCAGATCCAGCGTGGCGTCCAGATCGGCCTCGGTGGAGGTCGGCAGCCCGAAGATCATCATCAGAAGATTTGCGATACCCGCCTGGCCGGCGTTTCGCACGGCCCGTTGGATCACTTCCACTCGAGTGCCCTTGGCGCAGACGTCCAGCAGCCGCTGTACGAAAAGTTGTGGGCGCAGAACCGGCACTTGCGCCACATGCACCCGCGGGAAAAGACCACCGGAAGTACCGGCGAGGGATTGAAATAGGCCGCCAGGTCTATGCTTGCGAACGAGGGCATCGGAACTTCGGTCAGGCTCAGGGTGTTCGGTTGGCGATTCGTGACGATTCGGCCGCCGACGCGATAGCTCAGGCCGCAAATGCGTTCAAACGGCTCTGCCCGGCAGAGCATCCGCAGGGCCGCCTCGCCCTCACCACCGCAGACGGCGTCCACGAATGGACAGGCCTTCAGCATCTCGTCGGCGTTGAGCGCCGAAACAGTCGCACCGCCCAGCACAATCCGCCGTTTTTCAGCACGGGGGGTGTCCGCCAAAAACTTTGCCAGGGCCAGCGAGACGAGCACCTGGCGCGGGTACATGATCGAAAGGCCGATCAGGTCAGGATCGTGCAGCAGAATCATGCCCGTCCATTGTTCCAGCAGGTCCCGCAGATCGCCATCCAACGAACCGGCCTCAAGGTACCGGCGGCATTGATCGACGCAGCCGTTGAGCCGCTCGGCCATGGCAGCAAGGGTTTCCTAATGTATGCGGTACTGCGTGCGGTCGAAGAAGTCGCCTGTCCTGCCCTGCATGAAGTCGCGGCAGGCGCGCTGGCCCGCATCGGCAAACAGATGCCAGGTGGCGATATTCAGGTCTAATGGCTCGATGCGGACGCATGGCTCCGTATGCCGGATATACTCAGTCAGCGTTGCGATCCCAAGGGGAGTGTAGGTGGGATTGGCCGGTGGGGTAAAGACGAGTACTGCTCTCATACAGGTGTTATGTACAACTTAGACGTACGACTTCTGCAAAGATTCACAAAGCGGAGAAGATAACAGTTGGTGTGCGCCAGCACAACACAATTTGCCGCGGCGCAATTGATTTTGCGAGTTATTGCGGACGGAGTTGCACACCTTTGACCTGCCCATCGTCGATGTCAACTAATGCATATCGACCGTGTCGAAACGGGCCCGGATTCAGGAGAAGCGTATTGCCCAATGTGTCGGTCCCGACGGCCTCATGGATGTGCCCGCTGACGGCAAGTACAGGACTGGTCTCCTCGATGAAACGGCGGATGGCGCGGCTGCCTGTATGCCGAGTCTCAACGGCATCCAGGCGGGTGCCCCAGGGCGGCTGGTGGCTGACAAACACAAACGGTCCGGCCGTACGGACCTCTTCCTTGAGTTTCTCAAGCCGATATTCGAACACGTCCTCGGACGATTCATTCGGCGTTGAGCCGGGCGCCGGCAGCGACCCACCCAGGCCGGCGAAGGCCAGCCCCTTCACCTTGACACATCGGTAATCCAGGGCAATCTCGCAAACATCCAGATACTCCTCGACGGTCGGCAGGTCGCAGTTGCCATGGACCGCCAGAATGGTCGGGTTATGTGCCTCCAAGGCGCCGATGACGGTGTTGGCCTGCGGCTGGCCTCCGAAGGTCGTGATATCCCCGGCAATAAGGACGACGTCGGCCGCGGCAAGCTCTCCCGCGACGCTGCCCAGGTAGTCCAGACAGTTGTGAATGTCCGCCAGAACAATGAGTCTCATGCGTCCTCCCGTTAACAGCGAAGTCGGTCCGGCATAGAACGAGCCGAGCATTATAGAGACACAAGGCGGGGCGGTCAAATCGGATTTGCTTTGAACGGGCGACCTTTTTCTGGTATATAATCCGACTCTGTTTCACCACGTTTACAGTGTTTGTGAGTAAGGAAAACGTGCAATGATTGTTGTGATGAAGCCCGGCTCCACGAAGCAGCAGGTGCAGCACGTTGTCGAGCTGGTGCGTGAATACGGCCTCAAGGAGCACATCATCCACGGCACCGACCGTACGGTCGTGGCGTGTATCGGCGACAAGCGCGGCGTTGACAAGGGCGCCATTGAAAACGCCCCGATGGTCGAAAAGGTCGTTCCGATCCTGGCGCCATACAAGATGGCGTCGTTGGAGGTAAAGAAAGAGAAGACGCAGATTCCTATCGGGCCGCAGGGGTTCGCCATCGGAGGCACCAAGGTTGGCGTCATCGCGGGGCCCTGCTCGGTCGAGAACCGCGACAATCTTCTTCGCACCGCCGAGGCCGTCAAGAAGGCCGGTTGCATAGGCATCCGCGGCGGCGCTTACAAACCCAGAACAAGCCCGTACAGCTTTCAGGGTCTGGGTGAAGAGGGCCTAAAGATTCTCGCGGAGGCCAGAGACGCCACCGGCCTGGCCGTGGTCACCGAGGTGATCGGGGTCGAGCAGATTGACGTGGTCGCAGAGTATGCTGACGTGCTGCAGATCGGCGCCCGCAACATGCAGCATTATCCGCTGCTGGAGGCGCTGGGCAGTGTAAGCAAGCCGATCCTTCTCAAACGCGGCCTGGCGGCCCGTCTGGATGAATTTCTTCTCGCTGCAGAGTACATCATCAACGGCGGTAACCCCCAAGTGATCCTGTGCGAACGCGGCATAAGGACATTCGAGGAATACGTGCGTAACACGCTGTGTCTCAGTGCGGTGCCGGAGTTGAATGATAAGACGCACCTGCCCGTGGTGATTGATCCTTGTCACGGGACGGGCCATGCCCACCTGGTGCCGGCCATGAGCCAGGCCGCCGTCGCTGCGGGCGCTGACGCCCTGCTTATCGAATGCCATCTTGATCCGGAACACGCCGCATCCGATGGGGCGCAGTCGATTACGCCGGATGTATTGGCCAGGCTGATCCCGCGTCTGCGCCGCATCGCTCAGGCGATTGACCGCGACCTGTAAGGCGCGGCAGGCCGTGTCCATCACGGTGCGACGGTCCGCGGGCGCCTTTACTCTGCGCGGATCAGAACGTCGAGGTATTGTACGCCCCACTCCAGGGCTTCCTGGTGCGTATTGAAGAACACGTCCAGCCTGTTGCCCTTGATCGCCCCGCCGCGATCGAGCACCCGGACAGGCCGACTCCCATTGTACCCGGGAACTATCAGGTGTGTGCCAAAGGCATATTGCCGGTCGGCGGCGACAAAGCGGTCGCCCTGAACGATCCTGTGGCCGTTGGCGGTGATGCCGTCGGCGTATTGGCCGCAACATTTGGCACAGGGGCAATAGGCCGTGACGCGCATGCGGACCGTGCGCCACCGGCCCTGAAGGTCGACGCGTTTGTTCTCCGCCGCGGCCGCATCTTTGGCAAGCACCGGCGCAGTCGCCAGGACTGCGAGCACGCCGAGTATCGCAAGGAATGCTCGACGCGCTCCCAAGGCATTGCGATCAGAAACGATTCCGCTGCTATAGCCCGCGATAGCCCCCCTGTGGCTCATTGGTTCCCCCGAAAAGCGATTGTCAATATTTCCGTCGGCCAAGATGACCAATAGACGCATCGTCCAACATAATCCCCTGGTGAATTGGGCGTCCGTGCGAACACACAGCCCTGTGGCAGGATCCTCATCCTGAGCACGTTATCGTAGAAAGTACGCGCGTCCGAGTCAAGCAAAAACACCCGCGGTCGGTCGAGAATGGACCCATATAATATGGGCTGATCGAAGTCAAATTGCGTTTCGAAGTTTTTTTGCAGATTGTTGTGAGCAATAGCCTTGCGGCAACGTCCCTTTTTAGAGGATGCGATCAATACCGATTCTGAGCGGCTATTCGACGCCGTCAACGTCCCATAAAAGCAGCAAGGCGTGCGCAGCCGCCGCACCAGGAGTGCTTTATGTGGGCGACCCGAAGATCAGCAATGCGGGTCGGTCAATGCGCCCGGGTAGGCGGGCTGTATTATTGTATCGGTCGCGCAACCGCGTTTTGCGCATTGCCAAGGCAATGCTGGACGCCTCATTCAAACACAAACGCCACCAGTTCGATATAAGAAGAAAACACAAACACATTGGGAGACATGATCATGCCCGTTCAGGTCAAGCGCGTGTACGACAGGGCCTCAAGAAACGACGGTTACCGCGTTCTCGTCGATCGAGTCTGGCCGCGCGGCATCCGCAAAGAAGAAGCCGAGTTGGACGAGTGGCTCAAGGACATCGCCCCGAGCACCGATCTGCGCAAGTGGTTCGGACACGATCCGGACAAGTGGAAGGAATTCCGCAACCGCTACTTCGAAGAGCTTTCCGACAAGAAAAGCCAGGTTCAGAAACTCCGCTCGCTGGCCAAGGAACGCCGCATTACGCTGCTCTACGGTGCCAGGGACGGCGAGCACAATAACGCCGTTGCCCTCAAAGACTATATCGAACGGGGCGGCCGGGGCAGAAAATAAACATCAGGTCACAAGGTTTCGGCCGCAGGAGCATCACATTCGCGCGCAGGCGACCATAGGCGCCGGCGGCGGAGTTTCAGATCGGTGTCGACTTTTTCCACCTGTCGGGTTTCTGCACGCTGTTACAGGCCCGCAACCTCCCAGCCCTTGCGGTACCTGCGCCGTATCAGCCGGTCGGCGGCAGTGCTGTTGGTGAATCTCAGCGCATCCGCATCCCACCTAAGCTCGCCGGGCGTTCGAACGGCAATCGTAGCAAGGAGCACCGCCTCGGTGAGCGGTCCGGCGTAATCAAAATCGGCGTCCGCCCGGCCCTTGCCAAGGCATGCATCGACCCATTGATGATAGTGATCCACGTGGCCGAGGTCCTTCGGCCGCTGGTAGCCCTTGAACTTCTCCAGCGGATACAGCTGCGGCCCCGCCCAGTGCGGCAGCACCATCACGCCTTCTGTGCCTATGATGATCGAGCCTGAGCCTGGCAGCTTGTAGCCGTCGGGCATCTGGGCCAGCTCAATCGGCGGCTGCCTGCCATCGTACCACGCCGCGTTAATCGTCGCGCGTTCGGTGTACTTAGAACCCTTCATCTCGAAACGAACGATATTCCAGGCCGGCCACGTCTCGGTGTTCAACTCCGCAGTCTCGGCGCTGACCTTCAAGACCGGGCCGGGCATGATCGCCGTGAACACCGGATCGAAGATATGACAGGCGAAATCGCCCAGGACGCCCGTGCCGAAATCCTGCCAGCCTCGCCACTTGGCCGGATGATACACGTCAGCCTTGAACGGGCGCTGCGGCGCAACACCCAGCCACTCATCCCACATCAGCGTTGCAGGCACGGGATCTGCGCCCTCGGGCCGGCCGCCGCGGGGCCACGGTGTGCCGCCCTGCCACGAATGCCACTCCTTCACCTTGCCGATGGCCCCCTGCCGGATCAGGATAACCGCCATGCGGTACGTCACGTCGGCATGGATCTGAATCCCCATCTGTGTCACGACCTTCTTGCGCCGTGCGGCCAGCGTCAACTGCCGTGCCTCGTACACCTCGTGCGTAAGCGGTTTCTGACAGTATACGTGGTTGCCCCGTGCAATCGCCGTCATCGCAATCGGCGCGTGCATGTGGTCCGGCGTCGTCACGTTGACGCTGTCGATCGCGTCGCCCTCTTTGGCAAACAGTTCGCGCCAATCGCGGTACGTGCGGGCCTGGGGCCATTTCTCGGCTGCACGCCTGAGGTTATTTTCGTCGACATCGCAGATGGCGGCGATCTGAACACCGGGGTGGCTGGCTATCGAGTTGAGGTCCGACCATCCCATGCCGCCAACCCCAATGGCCGCATGGTTGAGCTTGCTGTTGGCTGATTGCGCCAGGTTCAGGCCCGGCAAGATGAGCCGCGCTGCAAAAGCGGCCCCGGCGGCCTTCATGAACTGACGTCGTGTGCCTGTTGTTCGCATGGGATTCTCCTTCATTGTTTCCTGGTGATGCCTTTGCCGAGCTGCGGCACGACTCGGTCCGCCTCGAGATGGCTGTAGTTGAACACGGTGAAGCCGCCCGTGTTGTGCTTTCGCGTAATGGCGATCTGCTCGATCAGTTTGACGGCGTCCGTCCGGTCCGCCCAGACGCTCAGCCCGATGCCCGGGTAGCAGGGCACGCCGCCTGACCATTCCAACTGGTTGACGACCTGCCGTTCGAAGAGCGAGTTGGATTCCGTATAATCCATGGGACACACAAAATCGAGCCACCCCTTCTCGCACCATAGCTTCCAGTCCTGCCCCACGCCGTCGCGGTCAGTCGCCAGGTTGCGAAACACCGCAGCCGAAATCTTCACACCGGGCCGCGCCTTGCGTGCCTGCTCGGCGACGGCCGAGACCACGGCGTCAATCTGCTGCCGCCGGAAAGAAAGCCATTGCTCCTTGAGTATCTCATCCCGCCGGACGTCATCGGGCCAGTTCGCAACGGACCGGCCGATCGCCTTTTCAAAACGTTCGCAACAGCCTTCGCAGAAACACCCTTGCGGCCCCGGATAGCGGATATAATCGAAATGAATACCGTCCACAGCGTACTTGCGGGCCACCTCGACCATGGCGTCGATCTCGAGCTTGCGATTGGCCTGATGCGATGGGCACAGCCAGCGGTCCTCTTCCGTACCGTCGAACAACCGCTGCGTCCGCCCCTGCTTCTTCATCTCCGCCACGAACTCCTTTGGCGTCGCCGAGCCCATGTACCAATTGACCTTCCAGACGTGACACTGTACGCCGTATCTTCTGCAAGCCTCCAGGCACTGGGCCATCTGGTCGCCTCGCTCCTTGACCCGGTCCGAGGTTGGCAGCACATCGCTGGGGTAAAAGGCCACGCCGCCCCAAAGCATGTTGGGCAGAATAGCCGTGAAGCCGTTGTCGGCCAGGATCTTGATCGCCTCGTCCCAGGTTCGGCGGTCCAGACCGAACGCGCTGTGGCACCAGAACGCCCGATGTTCGCCGCCTTGAGGCCTCTGCGCAAAGCAGTACGCGTCGATGAGCGCTTCCCGTGCCGCCGCGGCGACGGCAATCGCCTCGGAAAACGCACCCGCATCGAGTTTTGCCGCGGCCTCATCGCGCATCCTGACAGCCCGCCCCAAGGCACCTGCCGCGTCGGCGTTTGCGCCGGCCAGGCGGCTGATCCCTTCGTGTGCGGCGTTGAACGTCGTGTAATCGCCGAAGGTCCCGATAGCGTTGATGCGCCCCTGCGCCGCCTCCCGCCACAGATCAGGACACAGGTTGCCTAACATCGCCAGGAACAGCCGCAGTTTGGTGTCCGGGTCGTCATCCAGCAGCACGTGCGTCATGTGGGCGGTCGTATCGCTGATCAAAACCGCTGCTTTGCCCGTCGTTTCTCCCTTGTCATTGTGCCACCACGCGGCCACCCTGCTTCTGCCCTCAACCGGCAGCACGTTTCGGATGTTCCATGATGCCTGCCGCGTCGTCTGCGGCGCACCCTTCAGCGGCGTTTGCGAGGCAACCATCGCGGCGAACTCACCGTAATATGACTCGCGGATGAAGGCTTCGATTTTCATCCCCGCCGCGTCCTGCAGCCCGTCAGCCAGCGTAAAGAAACTTATCATCCTGCCGCCGGCGCGGAGGAAACCTTCGATCGTCTCGATTGCCTTTTTCCCGGTGGACGGATTGTACGGCAGGATAATGAGCTTCAACGTCTTGAGCTGCTCCGGGGTAATATCGTCGTCACTGACTACGAGGTACTCCAGCCCGGCCCGTTCCAGATAGCGCGAGACGGTCCGCACGTATGTGTCGACTTCCCGCACCTGCCCGGCGCGTCCGGCCGCATAAGCGTCGGCTCGAATCACTGCAATCTTAGCCCCTGCACCAAGAAGCCGCAGACCTGTAATATAGAACTCCGTATCTGCATCACGCCCTCGCCATGCAGAGATGCGAACGCCATCGATCTTTCCCCAGCCTTCCGGCGTGCCCTCGATGTGGGCTGCGGATTTCTCCACCGTTACCGTATGCCATTGCCCCGAGTCGGGTGCATCGAAACTGGTCGAATACCAGCCGGCGCCGCTGCGAAAGTACATGCTGAAATGCCCCACCGGGCGGGCGTCCGCACAATAGAAGTCGAATGTCACCCCCCGGCTCATCGTCAGGTCCAATGTCGCCTTCGCGTCCCATGAGGCCCGTTCGATCTTCGTGCCGGTGAAATTGCATGGAAAGCGAGCCGCCTGTCTGCCCGCCACGGTGGCGACCTGAGCCGCCTGACTGCCGGTCATCGGTTCGAACACGGCCGTCGTGAAATCCACGACATGCGGCTGGGCCACTGCTCCGGCCGAGATCGCATGCACAAGTAGCAGAATTCGCAGCTTCGCCATTGCCGGTTCTCCTTTCCAGAGATAAGGCGTTCTGTCCGTATTCTACCTTTTCAGCCGGGCCGCGGCAAGCAAACCAAATCTTGCCCTGACCGCGGCGCCCTGCTATACTGCACGTTCATCCTGGAGCATTCGAAAGGGTCATGATGAATCGCAAGAAGATATGGCTGGGCATCATCTCGCTGGCGGTGTGTGTTTCAACGGCATGGTCGCAACAGGCCCCGCAGGAATCCCGATGGGAAAAGGATATCGCGGCCTTCGAGGCCTGGGACGCAAAAAACTCCTGGCCCCGGGACGCCGTGCTCTTTGTGGGCAGTTCCAGTATCCGCATGTGGCGTTCCGCTGAGTGCTTCCCCAATCTGCCGGTGATCAACCGCGGTTTCGGCGGCTCTGAGACGGCCGACATCGTCGATTTTATGGACCGTATTGTGCTCAAGTACGCGCCCCGGCTGATCGTCTTTTATGCGGGCGACAACGATATCGCCGCAGGCAAGGACTCTCAGCGCGTCTTCGAGAATTACAAGACTTTCGTCACGCGTCTGCATAACGTCCTGCCTCGCACGTGCGTCGTTTACATGGCCATCAAACCGAGCCAGAGTCGCTGGCACCTCTGGCCCAAGGCATCCGAAGCCAACCGCCTCATCAGGGAATACTCTGCCGACGACACGCGGCTTTTCTATGTCGATGCCGCTACGCCTCTGCTCGCCGCGGACGGAACGCCTGATGAGCAGTTCTACCTTGCCGACAAGCTGCACCTCAGCGACGCCGGCTACAGGGTATGGACGGAGCTGCTGGCCCCGATCTATCTTGCCGCCGAGGTTGATCCTCAGACGCAGAGTCTGGCGCTGATGTTGATCAAGAAAGGCATGGGACCGCACAAGCTCACGCCGGAAGAATTAGCCGCCGTCAGTCTCCCGACGGCCCAGCCGGGTACCGGACAGACACAGGTCGCCCAGGCATCACGCGAGGCGCAAGTGTACTATGTCGCGTCCAAAACCAGCAAGATCTTCCACAAATCGACCTGCCGCTTTGCGGGCACGATATCCGACAAGAACAGGCAGACCTTCACGACGCGCGATAAGGCCGTTGCAGCGGGCAGACGCCCGTGCCGCACCTGCAATCCGTAGCGTCCTCAGAATTGCCACTTGCTGGACTGCTTGATCAGGCGATTCTGCGTGAAGATGCCCACCAGCGAGGGAACGATCAGGGTTAACGGCAAAAACCAGTTGTAGTTGTAAATCCAGTCCTTGATGTGTTCTGTGGCGGGACTTCGCGTGCCTTCCCAGAGGTCCACCAGGCGAAGCACACCGGCGACCGTGATCACGCTTCCGCCGACGCTGGTAAAGAGCATGACGGCCACCTTGATGACAATGAAGCTGATCATGGCCCCGGCCACACCGCCGACGGCGGCGCCGGCCCAAAGGTAATACTGCGGAAAGCTGAATGCATACCACAGGCCCCCTGTCAGCAGTGCCCCCGCTGCGCCGCCCAGGATGAACACGCACCACTTCATCAGTGGCCGGGAAACGCCCCCAAGAATCGCCGACCCCACCACGCCGCCCAGGATCTCGTTGCCTGATTTGCCCCCCAGCCAGATGCCCAGGAACATGCCGATCAGAGCAAAACTGATCACCACAAGGATGCGAAAGATTCGCCAGCCGTACAGCATGTACACCAAACCGAACGATACCGCGATGACGGCCTGCAGCCATGTCAACGCCGTAATCTGATTCCAGATTTCGTCGAGCGGAACCCATTGGACGTCATTGACGACTCGCGTTTCGGCCTGCCCCAGCAATAATGGCAAATTCATTTCTTCTTGCCTCCCTTGTGTTCAGCCTTTACCTGCGGCTCCGGACACAGCAGCAGTTGACTCAATGTACCGAAAACAATCATGACCATTGCGACCAGCCCGAAAAACGTCGGCCTGGCGTAGACGGATGTTAACGGCCTTGCCCCTTTGTACAGCAGCAAAACGATCATTCCGGCGAAGACACACGCGGCGCCCATCCCCGCGCATGCGGCCGCCGTCACCAGTCGCGGCATGACAAGTGATGCACCGACCGCAAGCGCTGCGGCGGCCGCTCCGGTCGCCCAGGCCGCCGGCGACATCTGCTTAAGTGCCCCTGCAAAAGTTTCACCCCAGAAGACCAGTTCTTCCGACAACGCTGAAGCCGTTTCGACCGGGTTCAGCGTGCTGCCGCTGCGCGACGCCGCATGTGATGGGCCGCTGCCTGCCTTTTCCAGATTTGGCGCCGCCAGCACCAGCCATGTCGCCGCGGCCAGCCCACCAGCACCGCACAATATGATAATTGGCTTCTTGAGAAATGCACCTAATCCCGTCCCGATTACCGGCGTGATAATCATTGCCGGCGCGGCTCGGTTGCTGAATGCATACGCACATATCAGACCGGTGAGTCCCCCAATGACGGCCGCGATCGGACCCGCCCATCGCAATCCCCCCAACCACACACACAGCCCCGCGATCAGAACAAGGATGCCCCCAAGCAGGAGCACGCGGGGATCGAACTGCAGTGCATACACCTCAAAATTCTGCAGTGCCTTCGCCATAAGTACTTATCTTTCAGGCATTAACGCGACCCGAACCGTACAGATCGGACCCCTTCTATTATCGGCCGCCGCTGCCGATTTCCTTAAAAATGGTCCCTTCTGGGTCGGTTGCTGATCGGCCTGAAGCCTCCAATGGGCCGGCTTTGCCGCAACTTCTCCACAACAGCCTTGCCGTGATTGCCGAGACATTATGCGGCGATGGAAGAGCGCCAGAGCCGCTCTGCCGGGCCGCCAAACGATACTGAGCAGATTTTTGGGGATTTGTCTTTGCGTTCTGTTGAGTTTTGTGTTAGACATGGACACGTCCGAAATACGTGACGATCGCTCTGGCGTAAGTGATGGTGTGCTTCGATTGCGGAGACGCCGTAAACTCTCGACATCCGACGCGCATGCCAAACGTTGTCATACGTTTCGTTCAGTGATCCGCCCACTGAGGGACAGGTGTTAAACAATGTGGATAATGATCGGATGTGTGAGAGATGCCCGCTGCTGCAGGACTATGTCCCGGCGGTCGGCCGGTAGGATCCGCCAGCGGGCCTAAAGACCAGAGGCGACACGTGATTCCTTCAGCGCATTTCTTCTGCTCTTCCCTGAGCCCCCTGCTCAGCCGCAGTGCCTCCGGCCGCACCGCCGCCTTCGTGAATGGATCACGCTTTGCACTCGTGTATCGTACGGGCAGTTTACTGCCTATTCATAGCACGGTCCGCCCGGGGCGGTGGACCACGGTTTCCTGTATGGAGAATGTCGATGGGTAAGAAGTTGTATGTTGGGAACCTCGGTTACGACGTCGATGACGCAACGCTCGAATCCTGGTTCGCCGAGCACGGTGCGGTTCATAGCGCTACGGTCATCATGGACCGTGCCACAGGCCGCAGCAAAGGTTTCGGCTTTGTCGAGATGGGCAGCGATGCCGAGGCGCAGGCGGCCATTTCCGCTATGGACGGCCATGAACTCGGCGGACGAACCGTCCGCGTCGCTGAAGCCAAGGCGGAAAGTAACCGCGGCGGTGGAGGCGGATTCCGTGGCGGCCGTCGCGGAGGCGGTGGGGGTATGCGACGCGACCGTTACTAAGAGCTGAATCGAACAGGGGAGGCCGTCCAAACGGCCTCCCCTGAGAGTTCTGCGCGCGATTTTAAGGAGGACAGCCTTCGGCGGCCGGTTTGACGGCGCTTGCCGCGAATCATGGCGACCGCCGGGCTTTGAAGTGCGGATGAGAGGAGTCGAACCTCCACGGGGTTGCCCCCACAGGCACCTGAAGCCTGCGCGTCTGCCAATTCCGCCACATCCGCAGCGAGGCAGTCATATTACTCTTTCGGCCGGAACCGTCAAGGGCTTTTTCCTGCTTCCGGCGCAAAAAACGTAAATTATCAACGCCTTGGCGGCCACCGCGCAAGCCGTGTGCGCTGGCACAGAGCTACCATCTCATCCAGCTTTTGCCGGATCTCTGCCATTTGCGAGCCCTGGATGGCCTGCTCCAGCGACTTGGCCAGTTCAGTGTAAATTGGAAAGCCGGCAAAGCCTCCCAAACCTTTCAATACGTGTACCTTGAACGCAAGGTCGTGCAGGTTTTCGGCATCCAGAGCCTGCTGCATTTCCCGGATGCGCTGCGGCAGATTCTCTACAAACGTCTCGATCGTCTTCTGATAGTCGGGATTGTCAGACAGAAATGACACGATTTCGCCCCCCTCCCGGGCGGTCCGCATCTGCTTCTGTTGCTCGATAAAACGCCACACCTTACGGATGAGGGCCTCTTTGCGGATCGGCTTGCGGACAAGATCGTCGCATCCGGCTTCGAGACACTTTTCCTCATCCTCCCGCGATGTCGACGCCGTCATCGCCAGGATGGGCGTCCGCGTGTTGGCCCCATCGGCTCGAATAGCTCGCGTCGACTCGAGGCCGTCCATGTCGGCCATTTGAATATCCATGAGGATCAGATCGAAGCGTCTCTCTGCGCACAGCTTGACCGCTTCGCTGCCGCTGCGGCATTCGACGGTGGAATAACCCTGCCGTTTCAGCAACACTTCCAGCAGCATGCGGTTTTCCGGCACGTCGTCGACGACCAGCACAACGTACTCGTCGTTGTCCACCGACGTTGCACCGTGGTCATGCGCCTCCTCGTCTTGCGCCGCCTCGGCATCTTGCTTGCCGTCCGACTGCCGTATGCCATTGCCGTTGACAAATTCCTCCTGGTGATCCCGGCTTATGACCTCCTCCACGACCTGGCGAATGCTGTTGGCGCTGGAGGCGATCAGGTCTACGAAACGCTTCTGTTCGGGCGTAAGCGTCTCCTGCCCCAGCAGTTCGGCGAATCCGGCAATGTTGTTCAAGGGCGTTCTAATCTGATGGCTGATGCTTGCCAGAAACTCATCCCTGCGACAGGACGTATGCTCGGCCCGCCCCCTCGCCTGCGTCAGTTCGGACACGTCGATAATGTTAATGACCGCACCTTCGTAGCGACTGCCCCGCCACAGCGGCTGAACGCGTACGCAATGATCCTTCTCGCCAAGGCACACGCAAAACGCCTCAGCGTGTGGCCGCGTCGTCGTCCTCTCGAACCGCCCTAATATCTCCCCAATACGCTGATCCGCCGGATACGTCAGCACCTCCGCCAGATGCTGGCCGCGCAGAATCTCAACCGGCTTGCGCATCAGCGCCGCATAATAGTCATTCGTCTCGGTGATGACACCTTCGACGTCGATGATCACAACACCCTCCTGCATGCAGTCGATCGCCATCGACAACCCGCCGCCCATGTCCTTGCTCTTGTCCGGCCGTTTGCCTTCCGTCGCCTCCCTGCCCACGCCGATGACCCCGACCACTCTGCCTTCCGCGTCGCGAAGCGGAAGCTTGCTGACAAGCAGATCCACCCTCGCCCCCGACACCATGGTCACCGTCTCTGTCATGTCCAGAAGCCCGATGCCGGTCTTCATCACCTCGCCGTCACAGCGAACACGAAACTCCGCCTCTCGTCGATCCTTGACCAGCATCTGATCCGTCTTGCCGATTACATCGCCCGTCCGTTCGTATCCCATCCAGCGTGCGAAGCGTTCGTTGCAGCCCCGATAAACGCCTTTGGCATCTTTCCAAAAAACCCCCTGCTCGATCGCGCTCAACACGGCGTTCAGAAGATGCTCCTGCTCCTCTAATTTTCGCGTGGCGGCAGCCCGTTCTTCGGTAAGGGTCTGAATCTCCCCGTGGATCTGGCTGAGTGAACTGAACGCTTCGAGGTTGGCCTCTTGTGCATGGACCCGATTGTACCTCACGAGAGCCGCTGCCAAAGCGCCTGCCGTGCAGCCCGCGGCCGTAAGGGCGGCGGCGACGTGCGAGAAAGCCGCCTGAAAGGCCGCGGGATTACGATGCGCCAGATTTGCACCCGCCCAAACGAGAAAACCCACAGCGACAAGGCCGCCGCAGGCCGCAATGGCAATAGCACGCGTTATGACTCGTCCACTCTTAAATCGCATCAGTCTCCTCGCCGCTGCAGGGTTGCTCAGCGGATTTTGAGGTGCCGGCCGCGCGGCCCACGTTAGCCCCGCAGCGTGGCGATGTGATTATATCGGTCGTTTTGGTGCCTTGCTTAAGGGCCGTATCCGCCGAAAATCCAGCAGTCGGCTCCTCCTGCCGGCCAACCGCCAGACGGGCTGCTGGCCCGATAACAACGCACGTCACCCCCGGCTGACCCACAGGTCCCTTAACCCGCGAAATCCGTGCAATACATATTGCTCTGCAAGCCTCAATCAGGTATACTTGGATATCATACTTTTATACTGCTTGGGGATTATAACAGGGTGCGTCTTTTATAACCTTTCGGAGGTCCGTCATGATTATCTACTTCATTCGCGCCATCTTCATTGTCAGCATCGCAGCCTTCCTGTTCGCCAGCGTCAACAAGAGCGCTGACACCGGTGAGCAGGACGTTATGGCCGTCTTCATTACCGGCATGGCCATCGCCGCCACGGTCATCGCCGTCGACTGGCTGACGCCGAAAAAATCGCTCAACGCCCTGGCTGGTGTCTTTTTCGGATTGATGATGGGCATGTTCATCAGTTGGGTAATGAGCTATGTCCTGCAGATGGTTAACGGCGTCTTTTTCGAAATGGGCGAGGAGTCTTTGAAGAACGCCAAGTGGATCATGGGCGCGTGCATCTGTTACCTGACCATCAGCATCGTCATCCGGACCAAGGACGACGTGCGCTTCATGGTGCCGTACATCGTATTCTCGCGTCAAACGAAGGGACTCCGGCCCCTGGTGCTGGACACGTCCGTCGTTATAGATGGCCGTATCGCCGACATCGCCGAAACCAAGCTCTTCGATTCCCCCCTGATCATTCCCAGGTTCGTCCTCAACGAACTCCAGCTCATCGCCGATTCGCCCGACAAGATGAAACGCAATCGCGGCCGCCGCGGCCTGGACATCCTCAACAAGATGCAAACCAGCACCGTTGTCGACGTTAAGATCGACGATACGCCGCCGCCCGGCCTCGAACCCTCCGCCGGCGTCGACCAGAAACTCGTCGCCTTCACCAAGAACTGCGACGGGCGCCTCGTCACCAACGATTACAATCTCAACAAGGTAGCGCAGCTCCGCGGCGTCGACGTCATCAACATTAACGACCTGGCCAACGCGCTCAAAACCGTGACGCTGCCCGGCGAGACCATGCAGGTCAAGATCATCCGCCCCGGCGAAGAGGCCCAGCAGGGTATCGGTTATCTCGACGACGGCACAATGATCGTCGTGGAGGAAGGCCGCAGCCATATCGGAGAAACGGTCATGTTTTCGGTGACCAGCGCCATCCAGACGTCCGCCGGCCGCATGATCTTCGGAAAGTTCGAGCGTGTCCTCACCCCTGCCCGCAACGGTGCGCAAAAGGAAACCTGCGCGAAACGAACATGAGCGCCAATCCTGCTGCCGGCGTACAACAAGGCCGCCGTTTTTTGAGGTCGTCGCGGCAAGGCCCGACGCAGCATGTGACAAAGCATTCGGAGGGATAGATGGCTTCTTTCAACACGGACACAAACGCCCCGAACGCCGCCGGCTCACGCCTGATTTGCGGCGCCATCGCGGCAGTGGCATTGGTCATGTCCGCCGCCCTGGCTGTGGGCTGGACCGTCCACTGCAACAAGCTCAAGACTGATAACCGCAGGCTCGCCGCCGCAAACGAAAGCTTGAGCGGCGCCAGCGAATCGCTGGAGGTTCGCCTCACCGAACTCAGCCAGACCGTCGACTGCCTCACCGCCGCCAACAGCGCCCACGCAAGCGCCGCTGAGCAGCTCACCAGCGAAATCGCCGCCATCCGCAAAACCATGGAAAACCTGGCCGCCGAAAACCTCAAGCTTGTGGACCAGATCACCCAACTCCACGAGGACGCCCGTCGCCAGACCGCCGAAAGCGCCGGGCATATCGACCAGCTTGCTGCCGCCGTCACGAAACTCACCGAGAACGCCGAGGCGGCCGACGCACGTCTCAACACACTCGTCACACAGCTTCAGGCCAAAACCGAAGAGGCCGCCGAACAGGCCATTCGCATCAACACCCTTGTCGAGATGGTTGCCCGCCTTCGCGTGCTCCTCGGTATGACCAGCGAACAGCGTCAACCGATCCCGGCAGTTGAACCCCCCGCCGACCCCAACGCCATCGCGCTGCCGCCTGCCTGACGCCTCATCTGTCCCCAAGACAGACCACCCTGCCGTCCTTGAGCGTCAAAATCACCCTGCCCGACCGATCCACCGCCATACCCCATGGAACGCAACCGGCCGTAAGCGGCTGCCGCCACAGCACGCGCCCGTTGGTTATGCCCACCGCCGTCGCGTGTAACGTATCTGCCACCACCACCGCATTCCTGCACACGGCCGCCGCTGCGCTCTCCGGACAGTCGTATTGCCACTGCGGCTCAAGCCCCGGCACCCTGAACTTGCCCCACCCAGCAAGGTATGTCCGCGCCCGATTCTCCGTCACCCTTGGATAGCAGATCACCTTGGCGTTGTTCACCCACGTCACGTCGACATCCCCCGCCGTCGTCAGCAGGGTCTTGCTGAACACGCTCTCGTCGTACACTGGATACTCCGGATGCGCATAGAACGGCTTGCCGCAGCAAACCACGCCGTCGCCGATCTGATACAGCTCCCACCCGCGCGGACTCAGCGCCGCCGGCACGTTATTGTCGACGACGTTCTGAACCTTCGCAGGATCGTTGAGACACCGTCCCGTCCGCAGATCATACACCGCCGGCGAAACCGCATTGCCCCCCGCCATCACCAGCTTGTCGCCAAGGATGAGCATATGCCCCTGTACGCCTACTCCGCTGTGCGCCTCGGCATTCAGGTGTCCCGACGTGTTGTTCTGCCACCTGATCGCGCCAGTCGCGGCATCGAGCGCATAGACGTGCGTGCCGTCATAGTTGGCGATCCCTGCCGCCACGTAGGCCATACCGTCCTGGACGAGCACGCCGCTGGCCGCAGGCCAGGTGCTCATCAGCTTGCCATACACCGGTATCCGCCGATCCGCCGGCGCCGTAAGCGTTACATCCTTGCCCACTACCGTTTCCCAGATCGCCGACGCCTTCTCCGCCACCGCCGCAGACGTCGTCGCGCTGCCCACGTTGTTGGCGCGAAACGTCGGCCAGTCCTCGACACCCTGCTCCAGAGGCGCAACGCGGTGCACGTCGTTACCCCTTTCCAGGCGCTCATCCTCTGTTGCTCGCCGGCCGAATTGAAACTCCCCGGCCCGGCCAAGCGCCGTCAGCCCATACAGTGTCAGATTGCAGTCGCACACCGACGGCCACCAGTACAGCAGGCCGTTGGCAACCGTCACGCCATCCTGGCACGGCGGCCGCATCGGCGAGATCAGGTAAGCCTCGTTCCGGGCCGTATCCAGCCGGGTCGCCCCCCGTTGGCCCGAAAGAAGATGCTGTCAACGGAAGCCGTCGGCCGCGTGCATGCCCGCCGCCCCACTGCAATCTCCGCCCCCGTCAACGGCTCGAACTTCATGCTCGGATGGCCGTCGTCTATCTGTCCGCTGATCCCGTACACGCCATCGTCCCGCACGATCAACTGAAAGTTGTTGTACGGGTCCTCCCACAGAATCCGACCGTCCGCGGCCGACACGGCCAAGAGCTTGTTCACCTGCGGCCCCGCAAAATACAAGGCCTTGTCGCTGCACCTGAGATACACAGTCGTGCGCCAATTCGTCCGCCAGTCCTGCCGGTGCGAATAATCGCCCAACGACTCGAAGATCGCCCTGTCACCGTCAGGACTCTTCCGCCAGACAACCGTTCCATCAGCGGCATTCAGGCACGTCAAAAACGCCCCGAATCGGAACAGGAAGATCCGTCCGTTCTTCATGCACACCGCCCTGCTGTCGATCGGCGTCTCCTCGCGATAGTGCCACAATACCTTCTGCGATTCCGGATCGATTGCCAGCACGGTCTGTCCGTAACCCCACGGATTCTCCGCTTCGTTGAACCCCGGCGACAGCGGATCCCACGGCCAGCCGTGCTGCTGGCTTTTGGCCCTGATCACCGGATCGCTCTTTTCCGCCTCCCCCACCATGGCATAAAGAACGCCATTCTCCAGTGCCATCCACTTCCAGAACGTTCCGCCCGCTATGTTCTGCGGCGGAACAATCTCAAACAGCCAGCCGTCCCGTCGCCGCATCCAGAACCTTGCATGATCGGTCGTCGCCGACGTATACCCGTTCCGGCGTGGCGACCAGCGTATTGCGGTGGATCATGTACGTCTCGGACAGGGCGTGCTTCCACAGCAGCGTGCCGTTATACCCGTTGAACGCTACCAGGGTATTCAGATACGGCTCTTCCCGCACCTTGAACGCGATGTGCCCGAACGCCTTGAAGATCCGCCCTGCCGATGCCACCGCCACCTGCGGCAGCGGGCCATAGTATGGTTCCGCCAGAAACTGCGTGAGGTACGGCGCCTTGATAATCCGGTCTTCGGACAGGGGATTGTTATCTGGTCCATGATAAGGGTGTGACCAGTCGTCCAGACCCTCGGGAGCGGGCTTGACAATCCGTTTATCCTCTGTTTCCGCCACGCCGCCCGGGCGAAGGACGCGCAATATCTCCGCCTTGTCGACGCCTTTTGCATCTTCTCGCACGATCACCAGATCCGCAAGGTTGTCGGCAAGCGCGATATGTCGGAAAACGCCCCGCCCCACAAAGATGCGCGTGCCATACAGCCCCACCGCTTCCGCCGCCTCACAGGCCGACTGGTAAGCCTTCAGGCCGTCAACCTGCACATACACCAGCAGGTCCGACCGCCCCGCAAGATCCGCCGTCAGCAACTCTCCTGCATCCCCAAGAATCACACAGAGCCCGCGGTCAATACGGATCCCATCCGCCGGCCCGGCCTTGGCAGCGCTTAGGCCGCCCCAATTCGACACAATTATCGCGACAATCGCCGTTACCAAGCGCCTGGTCCGGCTCGTCTTGCCCATATGCGATCTCCTCAAACCCGGCCCCCGGAAAATGTTCTCGTGCCGCGATTATACCGCCAGGCGGCCCCCCTGCAAAACAAAATGCGTCCTCAGCACCGCCTTGTAACGGGACTGCCGGCCAACTGCGCCCAACACCTTCCCTTCAGCTGCACAATCGACTATAATTCGGTACGTGCCGACACGGTCCGGCGCAATGTCGCGCAAACTGTCGCTTATTTCACGAAGAACGTAATGAACGCAAGAAGCTTCATCCTGACCGCAGCAATCTGCCTCTTAGCCGGTCCGTCCCTGGCCTGCCGCTACAACGTCCGCGACATCGGCTTTGTCGACCTGGGCATCGATAGCTGCATCCTCTTTGTCCTCGTTGATAACGAGACTCAGCCCGCCGTCGTTGACAGTCTGAAGGCGATCATCTCGGAGAAGTTCGAAGAGACCGATCTCCGTGCCGAACTGGTCAGCATTTCCGATGACCCTGCGCATCCCGCCGTGGAGGTGGCCAAGGCCGCCGGCATAACCTCGCCTCCGGCCCTGCTGTTTGTCGCCCCGGACGGGCGCGCCCGCCCGGTCGAAGTCCCGCCCGACCCCGCCGCCTTCAACACCACCCTGGGCCCTGCACTCGAAGCACTCGCCGCTTCCCCCCTGCGACAGCAAATCGCCGAAAGTTGCGCGCAAAGCTACGGCCTTATCCTCATCATCGAAGGCCTCGATGCCGCACAGAACGCCGCCGCACAGGACGCCGCCGATGCGGCCGCAAAACTGATTACCGAACACCTCGGCCGCCTGCCCAAACCCATCGCCAAAGGTCCCGTGACCGTGACTCTCCGCCGCGGCGACTTTCAGCGCGAAGAACTGCTCCTCTGGTGGCTCAATCTCCAGCCCGATGCAATCCGGCGTCCTCATGCCGTCGTCTTCTACGGCCGGGCCCGGCAGATTGGCCCAGTCATCAAGGACGATGAAGTCAATGAAAACATACTGGCCAATGTCCTGGCGATCATCGGCGCCGATTGCGAGTGCAGCCTTGACCGCCGATGGATGGAAGGCCCCCTGCTCCCCGCCAGGTGGCCAGCCGAAGCAAGAGCGCGCCTCGCCGAGTCCCTCGGCTTCGACCCCGACAGCCCCATGGTCAAAATGGAAGTGGGCATGATCCTGAGAAAAGGCCCGACCTCCGCTGGCCGCTTCGATGTCGCCGACCTCGGTGCTGTACCTTTTGGTTACCAGGAACTTGCCATCGATTTCGACGATCCCAATGCTGCCGGCGAACAAAGCGAACCGCCAGGCACGGCAGAGACGCTTGCCAAGCCCGCCGGGGCGCCGGCCAAAGTCGCGTCCAGACGCACCAATACCGACCAGCCGCTCGCTTTTGCCATAGCCGTTGCCGTCCTGACCGGCAGCGGCACAGCCGTTGTCATGTTTGGAATCCTGGTCCTCTGGCGTGCGCGCACAAGAGAATGATTACCCCCTGCCGCGGAAAAAGCCATGCACATCCTGAGACTCATCGTCAAAGAAATCCTCCATAGGAAAGCCCATTTTCTCCTTGGCCTCGCCGCCGTCACAGCAGCCGTCGCCCTGTGCGCCGCTTTCGCCTCAACCGCCGCCGCGGGTAATCGCGAAACCGCGCGGCTCATGCTCAAGGCCGGCTTCAATCTGCGCATCATCCCCGCCGACGCCGACATGAACCGCTTCCTCATCAACGGCTTCTCCGACCACACCATGCCCGCCGAATACCTCGACATCATGGCCCGGCAGAAAGGCTTCTCCTACAACCATCTCCTGGCAACCCTCCAGCAGAAAATCGACTGGCGAGGTATGGAAGTCATCCTCACCGGCCTGGCGCCGGAGGTCTGCCCGCCCGACCGCAAGAAACCGCCTATGGTCCCTGTGATCAAGCGCGGCGACGCCTATGTTGGCAGCGTTCTTGCCGCCGCCTTGAACATCAGGAAAGGCGACAGTATCGATATCCGCGGCACGACCCTGCAGGTCACCCAGTGCCTTTCCCCCTCCGGCACGCTCGACGACATCAGCATACAGTGCCACCTCGCCGACGCCCAGGCTATCCTCGAACTCCCGGGCCGCATCAACGAAATCCAGGCCGTTGACTGTCTCTGTTTTGTCCCCACCGATGACCCCCTGGCCGTCCTCAAAAACGAACTCGCCAGCGTCCTGCCCGACGCACAGGTTATCCAGATTGCCCGCATCGCCGAAGCACGCAACGAGCAGCGGCGAATGGTCCACAGCTACCTAACCTTCATCATCGTTGTCGTCATTATCGTCGCCGGCGCATGGATCGGGCTCCTGGCCATGCTCAACGTCCGCCAGCGCGAGACCGAAATCGGCATCATGCGGGCCATCGGCTGCCGCGCGGGCGCCATCGCCGCCCTCTTCCTCGGCAAGGCCGTGCTCATGGGTCTCCTCGGCGCCATTCTTGGGTTCGCTATTGGTTCCGCACTCGCCGCCGCCTTTGGCCCGGACATCTTCAAGCTCACCGCCAAGAACATCAAGGCCGACTATGCGCTGCTCGCCTGGTCCCTTGTGGCCGCCCCTGTCTTTGCCGCCGTCGCCAGTTTCATTCCGGCCATGCACGCCGTCGCTCGCGACCCGGCCGACGTACTCAGGAAGGAATAAAATGCTGCGTCTCGAAAACGTCACCAAAACATACCGTACGCCCGGTGAAACGCTCAATGCCCTCGACGATGTCAGCCTCCACATCCGTCCCGGCGAATTCGTCGTCATTCGCGGCCCCAGCGGCAGCGGCAAGACCACCCTCCTCATGACTCTCGCCGGTATGCAGCGTCCCACATGCGGCGCAGTCCTCTTCGACAACAGGGACCTCTACCGAATGACCGCCGCCCAACGGGCCCGCTTCCGCGCAGAAAACATCGGTTTCGTCTTCCAGATGTTTCACCTCGTTCCATATCTCAACGTCGTCGAAAACGTCCTGCTGCCTGCCGCTGCCGCAAACATCCCAGACGCGGCAAGTCGTGCATCCGAACTCATCGAGAAGCTTGGCCTCGCCTCCCGCCGCCGCCACAACCCTACACAGCTCAGCGCCGGCGAAAAGCAGCGAGCGGCCGTCGCCCGCGCCATGCTCAACCGCCCCCGCCTCATCCTCGCCGACGAGCCGACCGGCAACCTCGACCCCGACAACGCACGCGCCGTCCTCGCACATCTCGCCGATTATCATAAGACCGGCGCCGCCGTTGTCCTCGTTACCCACGGTGTCGAAGCCGCTCAATACACCGACCGAGTCATCCACCTCCACGCCGGCCGAATCCTCACATGCTAAAAATCAGGGACGGGCGTCAGTTTTCGCAGCGATATTCTCTCCAAGGTTTGCCACCGCAAACACCATACCGTGCATTCCTCACCATTAGACCGCTCCAGAATACCCCTGGGCCGCCGCCCTCAGGCGTTTGGCAATGCCGCACGCCGAATTCAACTTTCAAATCATCCCGAATCTAAACCCTGTTTACTGTGCTGCGTAACGATATATAATGATGTCCTGCACGGCGACAGTGGGAAGGCCGGATCAGATCCAAAGCGGTATGCTGACCCCCCCGATGTAAGAGGATGCGGCCGCGGCGTCGCCACCCCTGTCGACTGCAATAACAGAGGACCAAAAGCGTGTTTATAGATGAAGCAAGAATATGGGTGAAAGCCGGTGACGGTGGTCATGGCTGCGTGAGCTTCCGCCGCGAGAAGTATATACCCAAAGGCGGCCCGGACGGCGGAGACGGCGGCGACGGCGGCAATGTCTACTTTGAGGCCGTCGCCAACCTCGACACCCTCCTTGACTTCTCCGGCAGGCACCACTGGCAGGCCCCAAACGGTCAGCCCGGCCAGGGCGGCAACAAGACCGGTTCGAACGGCGCCGACCTGGTTATCCCGGTCCCCCCCGGCACCCTTATCTATGACACCGATCTGGGCGTCCTCCTCAAAGACCTCAGCGAAATCGGTATGAAGGTTTGCGTCTGCCGCGGCGGCAAGGGCGGCAAGGGCAATAAGGCCTTCGCCACCTCGGTGCGTCAGACTCCGCGGATTGCCCAGAATGGCAAGCCCGGCCAGGAACGAAACCTTCGCCTCGAACTAAAGCTTATCGCCGACGTGGGCCTTGTCGGTATGCCCAATGCGGGAAAAAGCACACTCATCTCCCGCTGCTCCGCCGCACGCCCGAAGATCGCGGATTACCCATTTACCACCCTCGAACCCGTCCTCGGCATCGTCGAACTCAGCGGCTTCCGCCGCTTCGTCATGGCCGATATCCCCGGCCTCATCGAAGGCGCACACGCCGGCGCCGGACTCGGACACGAGTTCCTCAGACACATCGAACGCACCCGTATCCTCGTCCACATCCTGGACATCCTCCCACCCGACGGCGGTGACCCCGTCCATAATTACACCAGTATCCGCGCCGAACTCCATCGTCACAGCCCGATACTCACCGAAAAACCCGAACTTATCTTGCTTAATAAGATCGACCTCGATCCGGAAGGAAAAATTGTCGACCAGATTCACGAGCGCCTCGCCGAAGCCGCCGGCCGAGAACCCCGCATCATGAAGATCTCGGCCGTCACCGGAAGCGGCATACCGCAACTCAAAGAGGCCCTCTGGAAACTGGTTAAGGAGCCGATTCAATGAACATGATCGCCATCGATATAGGCAACACCTCGATTACTGCCGCGCTTTACCTTAACGATGAAGAGAAGCTCATCGAGACCATTCGCGGCCGCGCCGAGGATGCAAGACAAAAACTCACCGACCTGCTCACCGACTCCTGGCAGCGCGTCCCCTTCGTCGAAGGGGCTTCGCCACCCAGACGCAACGGCGTCATCGTCGCAAGCTCCGTCAATCCCGCTTGGACTGATATAGTCGCTGATATCTGCCGGAACTGCCTCAACGAAAAGCTCAAGGTCATCGGAAAAGACGTCCCCCTCCCCATCGACACCGCCGTCGATAACGCCATGGAGGTCGGCACCGACCGACTCGTCGCGGCCGCTGCCGCCTTCGCCGTTGTCGAAGACGCCGTCGTTGTCGCCGATTTCGGAACCGCCGTCACCATCGACCTTGTCGACGAAAACGGCACCTTCATGGGCGGCGTGATCTATCCCGGCTTCGACATCCTCGCCAAGGCCCTCCACGAAAACACCGCCAAACTGCCCTCCGTCCACTGCAAGAGGCCCAAAGGCTCCTACGGCTCCAACACCGTCGAAGCCATCAACGCCGGCATGTACTACGGCGCCATTGGGCTCCTCGAAACCATCACGCGCAAGTACGCCGAAGAAATCGGCAAGTGGCCGCAGCTCATCGTCACCGGCGGCGCCGCACGCGTCATCAAGGAAGACTGTCAGTTCGTCGACACCTGGGTCTCCAATCTCACCGTCCGCGGCGTCGTCATCGCCTGGAAGAAATACATCGAAGACCAGGCCTACCTGGCCGAACTGGGCGAACAAGAGGAACAGGAGAAATAAGTGCAGGGGTATCTTGCCCATGGTTTTCTTGCGAAGCCATTGCGTTGTGCTGCCATACCCACTTGTTGTTTTGGGTTTCGAGTTTTTGAGGATTCGGATTTGTTGAGCGTTTCGAGCACCGGTTTTCGGATCTGGCCACAGGAGTACGAATGAACGTCCGCGCCTGTGTCACCACCGCCAAGGCGCCTGCCGCCATCGCCGCCATCCGACTCGAAGGCCCTGACGCCGCAACCGTCCTTGCCGCCATCGCAGGGGCACGGCGTGCCGCACCGGGCGCCACCCGCACTCTCCAACCCGGCGACCTCATCGTCACCGACATTACCGACGGCTCCGAGACGCTCGACCAAGTCGTCATCGCCTGCCCCGAACCCGGCACCTTCGACATCAACTGTCACGGCAACCCCCTCATCGTTGCCGCCATCATGCGACTCCTCAACAAGCACGGCGCCAAACTTACCTCCGCTGAACAAGTGCTCCGCGATCGCCTCCGCCCGCGGTGTGAAGACGCCATCGAGCTCGAAGCGCGCATGGCACAGTTCACCGCTGCCACTCTGCCTGGCGTCCAGCTCATCGCTGCGCAGGCCCGCACCGGCCTGGCCGCCGCCGCCAAACACTGGCTTGCCAGTGTCGAAACCGAACCGCTCGACTCCATCCGGCGTCAGGCCGCCGAAGCCCTCCGCCTTGGCCGCCTTGCAAAGCCCCTTATCCACGGCTGCACAATCGTCCTGGCCGGCCCCCCAAACAGCGGAAAAAGTACCCTGCTCAACGCCCTGGCCGGCCGCCCCCAGGCCATTACCGCCGACATCCCCGGTACCACGCGCGACTACGTCACCGCCTGCTGCCGCATTGGCCCCCTTTCCGTAGAGTTCGTAGACACCGCCGGCCTTTGGGAGGGGTATCATGCCCATGAGCAGCCCCGGCCTCGTGCCGGCGTTTCATCCCGTGATTCTACCCTGCATCTCGATCCCATCGACCGCGACGCCCAAACCGCCGCCAAAGAGCTCCTCAGCAACTGTGACCTCGTCCTCCACGTCATTGACGCAACCCAGCCAGGCCCCATCGAACCAATCCCTGCACAAAGCCCGGTGATCGTTGTCTTTAACAAGTCCGACCTGCCGCATCGCATCACATCCAAAGACCTCGCCTTCCAACCCGCCGCCACGGCAACAGTAAGCGCTCTCCATGCCAAGGGCCTCGAAGACCTTGCGCAAGCCATCCAAACCGCCCTGGGTCTGGCCGACATCCACGCCGCCTTTGGCGTTGGTTCCGCCTCCGATGTCGCTCCTGAAGCAGAAGGCCGCCTCCCCGTCCCGTTTACCACCCGTCAAACCACCCTGCTGAACCGCCTGACCACCGCCACTGATGAGTCCGAATGCAAATCCCTCATTAAGCAGTTGTTAACCGCCCCCCTCACGCTATAATCCCCGCATGGCGAAAAGTGACGACAATCTGACACCCGCAATGCGGCAGTTCCACCACTTCAAACAGAAGTACCCTGACGCGATACTCTTTTTTCGCATGGGCGACTTCTACGAGACCTTCTACGAAGACGCGCAGATCTGTTCACGTGTCCTGGGCTTGACCCTCACAAGCCGCTCCAAAGCCGACAATCCCATCCCGTTGGCGGGTGTCCCTTACCACGCCGTTGACGGCTACCTCAAGAAAATGATCCAAGCCGGCTACAAAGTTGCCGTCTGCGAGCAGATCGAAGATCCCAGGACCGCAAAAGGCGTCGTCAAACGCGATGTCGTCCGCATCGTCACCCCCGGCACCCTCACTGACGACATGCTCCTCGACGCCCGCCAGGATAACTTCCTCGCCGCCGTGCACCTTGCCGCCAAAGTCTCGCTCGCATGGGTCGATGTCTCCACCGGCCATTTCTTCGTCCGCACCGTCGCCGATGACGCCATCCTCGATGAACTCCTCCGCATCGGCCCCCGCGAAGTCCTCCTTCCTCAGACCCGGGGCGAACTCTTCGCGGAAGAAACAAAGAAACTCTCCGACGACATCCGAAAGATCACCGGCGCCGTCGTCACCGAGCGCCCCGCCTGGTACTTCGACCCCCACACGACGAAGTCCCGGCTCCTGAAGCACTTTGGCACCGCCACGCTGGAAGGCTTCGGCATCGATGACAATTTTCCCGCCATCGGGGCCGCCGGCGCCGTCCTCGAATACCTCAACGAAACCCAGAAAACCGCTCTCGGCCACATCACGTCCATCAAGGAACTGACCCAGTCCCGCTTCCTTCAGATCGACCCCACCAGCCTCCGGTCCCTCGAAGTGCTCCGTACCCTCCGCAGCGAGTCAACCCGCGGTTCGCTGCTCGATGCCATTGACCACACGCTCACCGGCATGGGTTCCCGCATGATCCGCTCCTGGCTCTGTATGCCCCTCTGCGAGCGCGATCGCATCGAACTCCGCCAGGACGCCGTCGCGGAACTCGTCGAAAACGACGACCTGACCGCCCGGATTCGCGACAGCCTGTCCAACATCGCCGACCTGGAACGCATCCTCGCCCGCATCAGCACCCTCCGGGCCTCCCCGCGCGACCTCCTCGCGCTTGGCGCCACCCTCCGTACCATCCCCGCTCTTGGCAAGCTCCTCACCGACTGCCAGTCCTCCCTCAATCACCAGCTTGGCCTTGCCTGCGACCCCATCGAGGAACTTGCCGACCTCCTCGAAGCCGCCATTCGTCCCGACTGCCCGCCGCACGTGCGCGACGGCGGGGTGATCCGGCCCGGCTTCAGCGAAGAACTCGACCGTCTCCATGCCGTCTCCACCGACGGCCGCTCGTGGCTTGCCCGCTTCCAGCAGCAGCAGATCGAGCGCACCGGCATCCCGAACCTGAAAGTCGGATTTAACAAGGTCTTCGGCTACTACATCGAGCTGCCGCGTTCGGCGGCCGACAAGGCGCCGGCCGACTATGTCCGCAAACAGACCGTCAAGAATGCCGAGCGTTATATCACCGACGAGCTGAAACGATACGAAGAAGAGGCCTTAGGCGCCGCTGAAAAGGCTGTCGAGCTGGAACAGAAACTTTTCGAACAGCTCCGGGCCGAGGCCGCAAAGCACACCTCGCGCCTCCAGTCTCTCGCGGCCGCCATCGCCAACGCCGACTGCATCGCCGCATTCGCCCACGTCGCCCGCCGCCGCGGCTACATCCGCCCCACGATAACCGACGACATGACGCTGGTCATTCGCGAAGGCAAGCACCCCGTCCTTGCCGAAACCTTAGGCTCAGAATTCGTCCCCAACGACATAGCCCTGGCCGACGGTTCCGGCGACCTCGCCATCATCACCGGCCCCAACATGGCCGGCAAGAGCACCTATATCCGGCAGGTGGCCCTGCTCGTCATTCTCGCCCAGACGGGCTCCTTCATCCCCGCCGCCGAGGCAACCATTGGCATTGTCGATCGCCTCTTCACCCGCGTGGGCGCCTCCGACGAGATCGTCCGCGGCCGCAGCACCTTCATGGTCGAAATGACCGAAACGGCCGATATCCTCCACAATGCCACCCCCCGCTCGCTGGTCATCCTCGACGAAGTCGGCCGCGGCACCTCCACCTACGACGGCCTTTCCCTCGCCTGGGCCATCACCGAACACATTGCAAACCACATCCGCTGCCGAACCCTGTTCGCCACCCACTACCACGAACTGACCGAACTTGCCGAACTCCTGGCCAACGTCAAGAACCTAAACGTCGCCGTCCGCGAATGGGCCGACGAGGTCATCTTCCTCCACAAGATCCTGCCCGGCGGCACCGACAAGAGCTACGGCATCCACGTCGCCAAACTGGCCGGCGTCCCCAAACCCATCCTCGCCCGAAGCGCCGAAATCCTGGCCGACCTCGAAAACACCTTCGCCAGAGAAGCCCGCACCGACAAACTCACCCCTAACAGAACGAAACCCAACGACACCGACCTCCTCTTCATCCAGAAACACAAGTCCATCCTCGAAAAGCTAAAAGACACCGACCCCAACCAGCTAACCCCCATCCAGGCCATCAACCTCCTCGAACAAATCAAGAAAGAACTTCAGTCGTGAGGTCGTCGCGATGTGCGCACATGCTACCCTGCTTACGCCGCTCCATCGATCGCAGCAACCGGCACGTGTCGTTCTGACACTGCGTCACCGGCCCGGCTGGTCTTGACGTATGCGAATGGACGCCTGAGCAGGAACTCATCCACGAAGCTCACCCAGTTGATGAAAATCAGGCCGACCATGTAAGGAACCAGCAGCGGCAGATACAACAACCGGCCCAAGCCCGGCGGCTTCTTATCACGCTGATCCAGAAGCCACACCAGCCAGCCCAGGGATAGTGGAGTCAGAGTAACGTACATCCACAGCCACACCGACGCGGACCGGCCGAAGCAGGACGTCGTCGCGCCCAGGGCCGCAAGCACCAGAATCGGAACCAGTCCGATGAGCAGGCCGGGGGCCAGCGAAGAGGACAGCGCGATAAGCATATCCGCTCTCCGCAGAGCGGGCACATGCGAAGCCTTGACGGTAGCGGCAGCATATCTTCGCCACATCTGAATCCAGCCGCGGCACCAGCGCTTTCGCTGGTCGTAGAATGCCCTCCAGGACGGCGGCGCTTCCTCCCACGATTGCATCTGAGGCAACACCTTAATCACATAACCCGCCATGTGCATGCGAACCGAGAAGTCAATGTCCTCAGTCAGGACGTCCTCGTCGAACAAGCCGATCTGCTCGAATACCTCTCTCCGGAAGAAGCCCTGGCCGCCGCCGAAATTGGCAAATCCGCCCGTTCTGTAAGCCCCGCAGGTGCCTAATCGCTCGACAACGTCGCGCTCCAGGGCGACCAATCGCGTCCGCAGATTCCGCCCTTCGTTCCGCGTGCGGCAGCGGCCGCGAACGCAGCCGACCTTTGTATCCCGTAACTGGCCCACCGCGATGCGAACAAGGGCCGCATCCGGTGCGTGGTCGGCATCCAGAATCCCGATGATCCCGTGGGCTGCCCGGAGAATGGCGAAGTTGATGATCGGGGCCTTGCCCCCGTTGGTCGTCGGCCGGCACAACACCTTGATGCGCGCGTCTTTCTCTGCAAAGACCCGCAGGATCTGCTCGGTCCCGTCCGTGCACGCCGACTCATAAACATAAAGGGTTTCCAGTTTCTCCGCCGGATAATCCAGCGCCAGCACCGCCGGGATCGTCTCCGGCAAGACCCCGGCCTCGTTGAAGCACGGGATAATCAGCGACACCCCCGGCAATTCCTCATCCCCCATCTCCGCCCTGCGCCCCGTCATCAACGCAAACAGCGCCTGAACATGCGACCGCAGCGCGAAAAACGTAATCAGCGCAAAGACAACCGACCCGCACAGCACATAATATCCCGGCCACCACCGGCCCGGCACAAAGATCAACGCCAAATACGCCGCCCCCACGGCAAGGTATCCCGCCGCATACCTGACACTCGCCTCTTCTCCGCATCGAACTTCCATCGCATACCTTCACGAGCGTGAAAAGAGGCCTGATCTCTTTACTTGCTGTCCAGCAATGCGTCAAGCAATTCGATTTGAGCCTGCAAATCGGATCGGGCAGTCTGGATTATCGCAACGACATCCTCCGGTAAGTCCGATGCCTGGAGTTGCGTCTTGGCTTTGGCGACCAGGTCCCACATATGAACCTCAGCTGAAAGGCGCAGCAAATCGAGCAAGAAGGTCTGGTCAACTGACGGCGCATCCGCATCTGAATCCATAAGACGGCCAACAACTTTTCGGAAGTGCTCCTCGCCGAACGCGCGGTGCATCTTTTTTAGAAAGAGCAGGCGGTCTGCGTTGTAGCGAAGGAAAGTGTTATAGTAAACCAGCAACTCGTCACGGAGTACGGGCATGTTGCGCCAAGCGGGAAAGTCGTGCTCCGCCAAATAGCGGAGATGCGAACCGGGCAGGAACGGATAGTCTACGAGGAAGCGACGGACCAAGTTGTCGTCGGCGCCAAAGTAGTCTATCAATTGAGCCTGAATGTATGCGTTGCCGACAGACGGACCCTTGCCGGGCTGGAAGAATCCTGATGGCACAGCGTTGCCGAGATCGGAAAGTAATACAAACAGTTGATATTCAAGCAGGGCACGCCATTTGTCGGGATCGGTTGTTAGATCCACAACCGGGTTCTGCGGCAGCCTGAGCGCTGAATCGCCTGTAAGATCGTAGTATTCGTAGAGACCCGACGTTCGACCCTTCAACCAGAAGAGCGCATCCGCCAATCCGGAAATACCTATATCATGCTCCGACCGCAGCCGTACGCTCTGCCAGAGTGGACGCGAACCTTCCACCGCCGCATATCGCTGACGCAAGTACTGCAACGTCCTGCGTTCACAAACATTCGGGTCCGACGCTGTGTCTAAGAGAAGCTTGATTAGCACCTCAAGTTCTGGAGCAAGTCTGCCCTGTTGGTGATAGTTCAGCAAATCCTTAGCCAATGGTTCACGGTAGAAGGTCTCCACATGTTGCCTAATAGAGATCACATCCTTCAGCGCCGCATGCACTGTGTTGCCCGCGCAAATGCTAATTGCCAACGCGAAGCATGTTCCCAACCACATGCTGCCACGCTTGTGTTCACCGCACTCTACAATCGACATAACAGTATCTCCTCTCACGGACATTTCTTCCACTTGTTCTGCAAGTAAGTAGTAGTGCCTTGCAGGCCGGCTAATGGCTGGGGCGCCGTTATTGTGAAGCCCTCCACGGAGGTTTCCTGCCACCGCGGGTCATCCTGTGCCGGCTGGTTACTGCAGTAATCGTTCAACTTCCACGTCTCGATTGTGTGGTTCAACCCCAGACACTTCTGATAGTGCTTATACAGCCACTGGTACGGTACTGCATCAGGCCCACTTTGGAGAGCATGCGAAAGAGATGTCTCGAAGGAGCCGCTTACCGTCACGCTCACCTTTGCCCCACCGACCATAGGAACACCGAAGCCGACTTCACCCGTAACAGAACCTCCTATTGTCCATGTCTTGCACGCTGTAGTGGTGAAGGTGTCGGGCGCCGAAACAGTGCTGGAGCCGATGAGGTCCCAGACGTACCCGCCAGACAACGTTAGCTTCGTCTTGTACCAGTCATCCACACCAACATTCTCGTCGCAGTCAATCGAGCAGTTTGAACATGCGGTAAACGTGCCCGGATCATCGGCTGCGGTTGTGGCATTCGATGGCACCAGCACCCATTCTCCGGAACCAACAACTTCGTATGGAGCGGTCACAGGCGGGTTTGGTGCGTCCCACAGCGTCGCGGTTGCCGTGTGTGTGCCTGCAGTTGACGCGCTTCCCTCTTTCTTCAGCCGATTTTTCAGCACTTTCCAGTAGTTGCGGGCCGCCTGATAGTCCCGCTGTCCCAGCAGCGCCGCGATGACGTCCACCACTGAAAACAGCCACGCCTCCGACACCTCATCATAGACCCGTCTGATCTTGAAATCTTCAAAAACTGATAGCGCCTCTTCTTTAGTCACGGTCAACCTCCCTCACCCTGGATCTGATCAACCGCATCGACCGAGCTGCCGCGCTTCTTTGCTCGCCGTCGTTTGTTGATGGCTTTGCGGCCGTTCTGATACGGCTACATACCCTTATATCGCGGCCCGCCCGAACCCTCCGGCACCGTCCAGCGAATGTTGTCAAACGGGCACTTCCGCTGGCACGTCTTGCAGTGCAGACAGTTCGACGGGTTAGCCGCCTTCGGCTGCCCGCCGACGCTCTCATACACCCCCGCCGGACAGAAGGTAATACACGGCGCCTCCAACGTCGGCAAACACCGCTCGACACAGATCGTCGGGTCCTTGATCGTCAGGTGACACGGCTCCTCCTCCCGGTGCTTCGTCGCCGCCAGCGCCGTAAACGTCGCCTTGTCATACGACACGCTTGTCTTGATCGGATACCGCGCGTTCGTCGTGTGCTTGTAGTCCGGCTCGATATCGAACTTCGGCAGCAGCCCGCCCAATACCGAAAGCGGCATCCCGATCAGCGGCCCGAGTTTGGCCACCGTCTGCCGGACGCTCTTTGCCGTCGCAAGGTCCTTCAACACGCCGTTCTCCTCCAGGCGCCGCGTATATGCCGGGGCCAAGTACGACGGATTGCCGAGGCTCTCTCCGACCGCCTCGCCCGCCGCAATGCCCGACAGTATCGCGTTATTGAGCCCCTTGATCTTCAGCATGTTCACCAGTCCTGCGGCGTCGCCCGTCAGCACAACGTTGCCCCGCCCGATCGCGCCCGTCTCAGGGCACCGCGGCACCGCGTACAACCCGCCTTCGGGAATCATCTTTGCGCCCGCCTCAGTCACAACGCCGCCCTCGATGAACTGCTTGACAAATGAATGCTCTTTGAACAGGGTCAGCGCATCCTGCGGGTTGAAATCACAGTACTTGAAATCCAGGCCCACGATCATCCCAACCGCGATATGATTATCTCCCATTGGATACATGATCCCGCCGCCGAACAGCGCCGGCCCGATGACCGGCCGCCAGATCGGCCACCCCGTCGCGTGAACCACGCGCTGCGACGTGAACTTCTGATACTGCGCCTCGCTGACCTTGATCAGTTCCTTCACGCCCAACGAGTACAGCGGCTTGGACTGGCGAACCAGCCCCGCCTTCTCGACGAACTTCTCGCTCAGCAGCCCGTCACAGCCCTCCGCCAGGATCACCGCGTCCGCCTGAATCGTCTCCCCTTCGAGGTAGTTCCGCTCCTTGTGCCCCTCCTTGTTCAGCCCCTCGTCCACCAGCTTAACGCCCGTCGCGCACCGTCGCGAATTATCCCACAGGATATCCGCGGCCGCAAACCCGTGCATCACCTCCACCCCCGTCGACGCCGCGACCTTGCATAGCCACGTCGTAAGCCGGCTGATCGAACAAACGTAGTCCCCGCCGTGAAGCATCTGCCCGAACCCAAGCTTCATTGCCCGCGCCAGCTTCAGCAGCGGCAGCATGCAGAAGGCGTGCTTGCGGCCGAGAAAGAACATGACGTCGTCCTTGCTCACGGTGTTGCCCAACACCGCCTTGGCGTCGTCTGACTGCCGCCAGTCCGGCAACGCCGCATCCAGCAGTTTTGTAATCCCCTCGGGCTCCAGCACCGCACCCGAAAGGTTGTGATTGCCCGGCCCCGCAGCCTTGTCGATCACGCATACGTCCGCCTGCGGCTGCAAACGCTTCGCCGTAATCGCCGCCGCCAGCCCCGACGGCCCCGCCCCCACTACCAGGACCGACACCTTCGTATAATCCTGCATCAGCATGTAATGTCCTCAGTCAAGCTGTAGCCTTATATTACCCGCCTTTCGACGGTCACTTGCCTTTATCCCTTCAGCGCCGCCACCAGCTCCGGCACTATCTTCTCGGCATTGCCGACGATGTAATAATCGCACTGCCTGAAGATCGGCGCGTGCGGGTCCGAATTGATCGCCACGATGGTCTCCGTATTCGCCACCCCGATCATATGCTGAATGGCCCCCGAGATCCCGATTGCGACGTAGAGCTTCGGCCCCACCGCCGTGCCCGTCTGCCCGACCTGGCGGATGCGCTCCGCAAACCCCTGCTCCACCGCCGTCCGGCTGGCGCCCTTCTCGACGTTCACCCCGAACCGCCCCCGCAGCGCCTCACACAGCGTGTCTAACAGCCGTTCATAGCCGTCGCGGTTCAGCATACCCTTGCCGCCGCTGACAATCACGTCGCTGTCGAAATTCACTCGCCCCTGGGCGTGTTCCGTCTGGAGAATATCCAGGCTCACGTCTTCCGGCGTGATGTCCACCGGCACCTCGACGATCTGCCCCTTGCGATTCGGATCGGCCGCCAGCCGCTTCATCACGCCCGGCCGCGCCGTCGCCATCTGGCATGCAGAGTCCTTCGTGCAGATCGTCGCCATCACGTTGCCGCCCAATGCCGGCCGCGTCTGCATCAGCACCGCAATCTGCCCCTTCCGGCTGCTGTCCCGAATATCCAGACCTGTGCAATCGGCCGTCAGTCCGCACCCCACGTGGTACGAGATCATCGGCGCCAGCACCCGCCCCTGCGGCGTTGCGCCGTAAAGGAAGATCTGCGGCCGGTACTTCTCATAAACTGCCGTCACCGCCTTGCGATAGGCCGCCGGATCAAACCGCTCCAGCAGCGGGCTCTCCACGACGTACACCGTATCGGCGCCCGCCGCAATGAGGTCCGCCGCCATCGCCTTCACGCGGCCGCCGACCAGCACCACTCCGACCCCGACATCCAGCGAATCCGCCAATTCCCTCGCCTTGCCCGTCAGTTCGAACGTCGCCGGGTGAATCACGCCCTGGTCATGCTCCGCCATCACCCACACATCGCCGCTGTAGCTGGCCGTCGTGTGCTTGTAGCCCTCCAGCATGTCCTCCAGCGCCTTCTTGTGAAACGTTATCCCTTCCGTCGCAAGGATCTTCTCCTGCACCTCTTCCGTGATCTGGGCCGGATCCGTGATATGCATCTCCTTCAGCACACGTGCCAGCGCCCGGAAGTCCTCCCGTTCCTTCTCCGTCCCCTCGTAATCACGGTCGAACAGAGACCCGCGCTTCGGCGGCAGCACGTAGGACGCCTGCTTCTTGCCCTTGTCCTCGCCGTTGCCGCCCGCCTTACCCAGGTTCTGCACGATGCAGTCGGCCAACTCCTTCACCGATTGCACCGCATGACACTTCCGAGTCGTCTTGCCCGGCGGGAAAACACGAATCACCCGCGTCTTCGACCCCGCCACGCCCATCGCCGTGGCCTTGACATCGGCCGCACACCACTGTTTTAACTCGAACCGCCTCGCCCACCGGCTCGCCGCGAACGACGCATACAGCGGGTACTCGTACTTGGCCACCGTGATGACTGCCGGCGTGCTCCGCGGCTGTACCACCTGACTGCCGCCCGAGATGATCCTCGTGAATTGGAAACGACCGTCCTTATACTCCGCATCCGTAACATACGGAACGCACGGAACCCCCAGTTCCGAGGCAATCTGCGCCGGAACCTGCGCCGTGTCGCCGTCCACCGACTGCATCCCCGCCACCACGTAATAGTTCTTCGCCCCCCCTAACATCTCTGCCGCGATCTTCCGGATCGCATACGCCAACGGATTCGCCGTCGCCCACGTGTCCGCCCCGCCCAGCGCCCGGTCCGTCAGCAGGATCGCGTCGTCTGCATGCCGGCTCAACCCGTATCGCAATACCTCCGCCGCCATGGGCGGACCCATCGACAAACAGATCAGCTTTCCCGCCGTGTCGCCCGACAGCGTCCGCATCAATTGAGCAAACGCCAGAGCCTGCGCGTCCAGCTCGTTGATCACACTGGCCAACCGAGTCCGGATCAGGTTGCCCGTGACCGGGTCAAACGCGTTGTCGGTAATCTGCGAAACGTCCGGGACCTGCTTCAGTAACACGATGTAATGATACATAGGCGCTTCCGACTCCTGTAACCTGTACCAACCGTTTCAACGGGCGCGGCTGTTTGTTCATCGAATCCATCAGGGTAATCCCCGATGGGGGTTGCCGAAATATGGTATATTACCAACTCCCCAGCATAGTTCAACCCGATTTACCCGGCTTTCTGAAAATATAGGGAACCATTTTGCTGGGAAATCGCCCACCTCATCGTCGCGCGCGGGAGGTCCCATGCCGCGGGCAAAAAACGGCTTACGAGAAAAAGGTGAATCGGAGTAGAGAAGTGAAGATGAAATCGGGCAGGGGCCCTCCGGCACACCTGCCCGACTCGCTCGCGCTGCAGATCGCCAGCCGTTTAAAAGATATCCCTGATATCCTCCTCCAGGCCCTTGCGCTGGCTCACCTGAAGCTGGCCGCACGCCACAGGCGTCGTCGCATCATAGGAGCCCCGTACCTTCATCCCGTGAATCACGAACGACCGCATATCAAGCGGCTCGACCTGGCTCGGGTCCACCTTGATAGTCTTGCTGAACTTCAGTGTCCCGTCCTCTCCGACGTTTGCCCCGGTTATATCCACCAGCGGCATGCCTACGTAGGTCTGGATCTCGTCGAGACTGATAACCCCGTCGCGGTTCGTATCGGCGCCCTCAGGCGGGCACGCACTCGCCTTGCCGTCACGGAACCCGTGCACATGCATCGGGTGCGACTGATTCGGCACGAGCCCCGTGGCCTTCACGTCCACCTTCAACTGGTCCCCTTTCAGGTGAAACCACGCCGTACCCTCCACCCCCGAGTTGTTCAGGGCCTTCAGGTCGGCCTTGTACCACTGACCCTTCCCGTCATCTTCTCGAGCCGCCGCCGCGGCGAACAGAACCGCCCCCACGGCCGACAGCACAAAGAGCGCCATTCTCCTGTTCATGTTAACCCCCTTTCGAAACCCAATTCTTCAGACGCTCGATTCTCGCCCTCTCCGGGGCCCACAACAAAGATAACGGCCGGCGCCGCCGCCCCATTTCAAAGCCTTTTGCCATTCCCCCCAAGCCAAACGCCCGACGGAGAGTTCGCACACCCCGACCCCATATCTGTTGTCAGAAGGCGACAGATACTTGTAGTTTACAGGACGCCAAAGTATAGCGATGCGACAGGAGGCGATCAGGACCGCCCCATCAGATGGTTGATGATCAGCATCTCCAACTCTTCATAGTCCCGCTGGCTGATCAGGTTATCTACTTGCGCGCTGTCCAAGCTGCGAACCACTTCGACCAGATTCAGGAAAACCCGCCGGCTGTTGGCCAGATGCTTCGTTGCCACCTCGGCTTTCTGCGACCGCATGGCCTTTACATCCAGCCCTACGAACTCCCCTTTCTTGCCGTAGTCGTACGCGTCCAGGACCCGCACCTGGTTGAAGGCCCGACGCAGGTCCACCGCCCCGAACGTCTTGTCCTGATCGAACTTCAGCCCGTTTTGATCGTTCAGATGCACCGTAAACAGCTTGCCGTACGCTAAGGCAAACCCCATCTCATCAGACGGATCAAGCCCCGCCAGAATCGCGTGCGCACTTTCGATATTGACGCCCACCCGCGCCGGATCATCCGTCAGGAAGCTCACCGCCAGCGCATGCCCCGTCGTGGGAATATAGGCATGGTCCATCGGCTCATTAGGCTTCGGCTCGATGGCGATACGTATCTTGGGGTCGTAATCCAGCATGTCATTGATTGCCTCCACCAACCGATCCACCGCCACCTTGCTGTCCTTGGCCTCACGAATATACGTCCCCTCCCGCGCCAGCCAGAGCACGACCAGATCCGTATCCAGTGCATTGGCGATGTCGATACATCGCAGTGACCGCTCCCGCGCATACTGCCGGCACTCTTTGTCATTGGACGTATACCCGCCATCGATTGTCCTCGGGTCCTCCCACAGTCGCGGGGCCACGAACTCCGCCACCAGCCCCTCTGCGTCGAGCATCGCCTTCACAGCCTTGGCCTTGCGCACGATCTGATCGGCGCTCAGATCGTTCATATCCGGCACCGCGTCGTCATCATGAAACTGCACCCCGTCAAATCCCAGGTCCTTGTACAGCTTAAGCTTGTTTCCAAACTCCACAGTGCTCCGCACCGCCGGCCCAAACGGATCGCTACCTTCATGAATGTTCCACGGTCCAAATGAAAAGCGATATTCGCCTGCCATCGATTCTTCCTTTCCATTCAGCTTGCAGCATAACCTCTGTCGGTATCACTTCACTCTTCGGCCCTCCCGCCCGCGGCGCCGGACCCGTCATTATAGCCCCGCCTAGCCACCTGTCCACACCTATCAGAAGGTGCGCCGCCTGTGCGAAATGCGTCGGCCCTCCGGGGCAGCAATGCGAGTTAGCCCGTCGCCATTGCCTAAACGGTAAGATTTTCCTTGAATCCTCTTGCAATACCTGCATGTCCGATGTACAGTAGGCAAAGATTCGCCCCGCAGGGGTTTTTCTGTCGGACCTCGTGGCAGTTTTCCGAAAAGAACTGTCGGGAGGCCGCAGCGTATGTCTTGAGCGCAGTTAAGAGCGAACCGTTCGCAGGCAACTGTGGCGATAACAAGCGTAAAGGCTTGTCTTTAAAATACTTGCGCCTGTAGCTCAATTGGATAGAGCATCGGTCTACGGAACCGAAGGTTACATGTTCGAGTCATGTCAGGCGCGTTGAGCCCGCTGATAACCCCCAGCGGTGCTCATCCGCCTTATGAATGCACGCGACACGCAGAATCCCGCCAGGTATGTGATCCAGCGGCACGCCCGCGGGCAGGACGTACACTGGGACTTCATGCTGGAATCGGGGAATGTGCTTCGAACATGGCGAGTCGCCTTGCCGCCTGAGCAACTCGTTCACGAGGCTGTGCAGGCAAGACAGATCGCCGATCACCCCGTTCGCTTTTTGACTTACGAAGGCCCCGTCAACCAGGGAAAGGGTACGGTGGCAATCGCCGACAGCGGTTCTTACACCGTCACCGAATCGCCCGGCCGCCTCCACTTGCACCTACAGGGCCGGGTCTTGAGCGGCCTCTTCTGCCTCAGACACGTTGAAAACGAGAACTGGCGGTTTGAGGCGGCCGATGTCCCCACTTCTTAGCCGCCTCAGACCCTCTGTTGCGGGTTGTCGGGCTCCACATGCACCATAATATTCACCGGCCGCGGCAGCCCCGCATGCAGCGCCTCCTCCAATGATTCGGCAATCGCGTGAGCCGCTGTGATGCTGATGTCCGGGTTGACCAGGATATGCACGTCCATGAAGATTTCCCTCCCCACGCTGCGTGTGCGGAGCTTGTGCCATTGCCGCACCCGGTCATGCGAGGAAAGAATCTTCTGTATCTGCTCAACCGTTCCCCTGTCGACCGATTTTTCCGCGAATTCATTGAGACAGCCGTCGATAATCCGTGCCGCCACCAGGACGATCATCAGGCCAACGGCGATGGTCGCCACCTGGTCGCCGTGCGGGTACCCGAACCGCATTGCAATAAAGCCGATCACTACGGCGACCGAACTGAAGGCATCGCTGCGATGGTGCCATGCGTTGGCGTAAAGTGCCGAACTGCTGGTCGCCACGGCCACTCGGCGGGTCACCCAGTACAGCGCCTCCTTTGACACCACCGACAGCAGCGCGACAAGAAGCACAGATATCGGCAACTGCCTGAAGGGCCCCTCTCCGGCGGCCGCAATCGCCGCACTTGCCCGCAGAACCATCAATGCCCCCACCACGAGCAGCACACCCGCCACGGCCGCCGCAGCAAACGTTTCCATGCGGCCGTGCCCGTAAGGATGCTCGAAATCGGGTTCCCGCGAGCCGAAATGAACGCCTAAAAGAACGACCACGTCCGTCGCCATGTCACTGAGGGAGTGAATGCCGTCGGCGAACAGCGACATAGACCCGGTAAGCAGCCCGACGGCGCACTTCACGACAGTCAGGCCGGCATTCACGGCGATGCCTGCGCACGTGACTGTGCGTATGCGTCTCTGGCCGAATTTGGCGTCGGTCCCATTCATCGCCCAGGGCTTTGAAGGACTTCCTTGCTGATTGCGTTGACCGCATCGATATACGCGGCGCTCGCCTCCGGCGTCCGCGTCTCAACAATGGCCCGCATGATCGGCTCGGTGTTGCTGGTCCGCAGATGCACCCAACCGTCCGCGAAGTCGAACCGGCATCCGTCACTGCGATCCACCGCCGCATCGGCGTATCGCTGGCCGAACCGCTCGATGATGCACTGGGCCTGCTGCGGATCAGCCGCAAATTTCGTCTTGACCATGTGGTAGCCACCGATCTCATCGGCCAACTGGCCGACGGTCTTGCCGGTCTCGGCCATAAGCTGCAGCGTCAGCGCCATCGCCACTAGGCTGTCACGTATCGGACCCACTCGAAGATCGATCACTCCGCCGTTGCCTTCGCCGCCGATTACGCAGGCGTTCTTGATCATCGCCTCGGCGACGTTGGCCTCACCCACCGGCGTCCGGATCACCTTGCCGCCCGCCGCCTGTGCAATGTCATCGATCATCCGCGACGTGGAAAGGTTCGCAGCCGCCTTGCCCGACCCATGACTGAAAACGTGCCTGGCCGCAAACGCAAGTGTATACTCCTCCCCTATGTACCGCCCGTTTTCGTCGACGATCGCCAGGCGGTCACCATCCGGATCCTGCGCAAAACCGGCCGCGGCCTCGCACTTCTTCACCTGCTTGCACAGGTCCGTCAGGTTCTCCGCCGTCGGCTCCGGCTTGTGCGCAAACAGGCCCGTAGGCTCCGCGTTAACGGCCACAACCTCGCAGCCCAGCTGCCGCAGCAGTCGAATGCCCACCCGGCCGCCGGCCCCGTTGACGCTGTCGAGAACAATCTTATAGCGCTTCGCACGTATCAGCTCGGGCTCAACGATCGCCATGACCTTTTCGATATGCACCTCATCCGTCTGGTCGCTTGCCGCGATTCGACCGCAGCTGAGCGAATCGGCCCGTTCCAGCTCCATATCGAAATAGATCGACCGTATCTCCTCGGCTAACGGCTTCGGCGGCGCGATGCCGTTGCCCAACAGCAGCTTGAGACCGTTATATTCGATGGGATTATGCGATGCCGTGATCACAACCCCGCCGGCGCAGCCCAGATGCCTCAGCATAATCCCCACACCCGGCGTCGTGACAATGCCCAGGTCGACCACGTCAACCCCGACCGCCGACAGTCCCGCCGCCACCGCCGAAAAGAGCATCGCCCCCGACGGCCTGGAATCCCTCCCGACGCACACGCTCAACGGCCCCTCCTGCCCCTGCGCACGCCCGCTCTGCCGCAGAAACGTCCCAAACGCCCCCGCATAGGCCGCGGCGATCTCCGGGTAAAGGTTCTCTCCGATGATGCCCCGCATGCCGCTGATGCTGATAATCAGTTCTCTGGCCATTTTTCCCCTTATAGTTTCCTCGACCTCTCCAACGTCTCCTTGAGACGCGCCACTACCGTTTCGACCTGCTGTTCCTTCAGCGTGAGAATATCCCGCAGCGCCTCACCGATATGCGGCAGATATGTTTCGATGTAGTTCCTCTTGACCATCTCGTCGCGAATGCGCCGCTGCCTGCGGACATGCATACCCAGCCGGCGCCCGCATTCCTGCACGGCCAGCTTGATCTCCTTGATTATCTCCGGGTAATGTGCAATGGCCTCTTTGCTCTCCGACGTAAACGGCACCCACACCGAAGCAATATGCACCATCAGCATCACCGGCCCGCGCGGCAGCGCCCCCTTGCTCTGGCTCAACCCGTAACTCCGCCAGCTCGTCTCCAGCACCGCTTTGTAAATCGCGCAGGCAGACTGCTGATACAGCAGCGGTACCCGGTTGGCAATCCGTGACAGCCGCATCAATGGCTCGCGGTCGTCATCGTTGCCCTTGCCGTTGTCCTCCGTCTCGTCCTTGAAACCGTATGCCAATGCTGCTTCAACCAGAAACGGGTTGCCGCGGTAGACCGCCGGCTTGCGCGTGCAGCTCGTATAGAATTCGGCCTCGACCACGCGGCAAAGGCCATCTTCAAGGTTCTCCTGCCCGATAGGCCCGATACAATCGCTTGAAGGGGCCATGATCTTCGTCTCGTTGATCGCCTTGTGCAGCCGCTCGGCATCCTTGAGCGTCATCTGCCTTGGCTTCAGGCGAGCCGAAAGCTTGGCCGTCTTCACAATATCAGCCGCAAGACGCGGGCTTATGCGCGAAAACTCCGACCGAAGAAACTCGGATACAGTAGCGCTGGAGCTCTCACGCGCCATCTTGTACAGTACGCCGATTTCCACGCCGTACGGATGCGGTTTAATCTCGACAGGGATAAACGGCATCTGGTTGCTCGTCGCCGGGTATTCGTAGGTGTTGCCGTCCGGCGCACGGTACACAATGGTCGCGTGCGGATTGGCCATTGCTGTCTGCGCAATGTAGTCATCGACGGATTGCTTGCCCTTTTGATAGCGCCCTTCGAGCGTGATGGTCACGCTCGTGCCGGTCGGCAGATCGAATTCGCATTCCTCATCCAGCACCACGTCCGGCTTGTTACGGGTCGTGTCGATCTGCACGTGGTAGTGCTGAGCAGGTTTCTTCGGGTTGGTGCGGGTGATAATCTGGACCGGTTCGCCCGTCGTCAGCAGACCGTACATGCCGGCCGCACTGATGCCGATGCCCTGCTGGCCGCGGCTCATCTTAAGCGTGTGGAACTTGCTGCCGTACAGAAGCCGCGCAAAAATATTGGGAACCTGGTGCTTGACGATGCCGGGGCCGTTGTCGGTCACGTTCAGTCTGAACTTGTTGTCCGTGCCCTCGATGGCCGTAATCGTAATCCAAAGCTTCGGCATGATCTGCGCTTCTTCACAGGCATCCAGCGAGTTGTCCACGGCCTCCTTCACCGCCGTAAGAAGCGCCTTTCGGGGGTTATCGAACCCCAAGAGGTGCCGGTTCTTCGCAAAAAACTCGCTGACGCTGATATCCCGCTGCTTGGCGGCCATGGACTCGGCAGTCGCCGCCTGCGGTCTCCGCCGCCGCCGACCCGACGGCTCGGTGGCTGCTTGCGGCTCGACGGCCACAACGGATTGCGCCGCGGCGGTTTCCACCGGTTTTTTCCCGACGCTCGTCTCGACAATCCTTCTCTTTGTTTTGGTCTTTGTTTCCTTCGCTTTCGAAGCCATGTCCTCTATGTTTTCCTCGCCAAACTCAAAACTCATCTGTGTGGCAATGGCTGTCTTCTGTGCTTCCATGCCAATCACTCCTTCTTCACAATCTCTCCTGCCGACAGCGGCCCGCCGGGGCGGCGGCTGGCGCAAACCCCTCAAACTGCCTTGCCGACAGGACTGGTCGCCGTCTCACATACGTCGGCCAATGCGGCTGGTTGGCCGTCCATCTCCAGTTCCTTTTCGAACGGATTACCCCCCTGCCAACCCGTCTTGCCGTCGCGTCTCAGCCGTTCCAGGCGCCGGATCGTGATTTCACAGAACACCGGGTCGTGATCGATACACCAGCACCTGCGGCCGCAGCGTTCCGCTGCAATCAGCGTTGTCCCGCTGTGGCAGAAAAAGTCCACAATACAGTCGCCCGGCCTCGAGCTGGCAAGGACGATACGTTCAATCGCCTTGAGCGGCTTCTGTGTGTAGCAGCCTTCGACGTTCTCTTCCATGCGATAGAACACCTGCTGAATGTCGACCCACACATTGCCGGCCCGGATCGTCTCGCCGCGGCCCCGCTCCAGATTCTCCGTCCGCACCCCGCCCACGTTCTTGTAGTAACCGCGAAGGATCTTTGGGATATCGGTATACTCGGCCGCCACATTGAAGACGGGATTGCCGCGAGTGTAGTAAAGCAGTTCCTGCCGTACAGCCATCCAGTTCTTCTGGGTGCCGTAGCCTCGCTGGTTCCTCAGCGTGATAAAACTTCGCGAGGCAAAGGACTTCTGCCGCATCATCAGCATGAAATCGGCAAGGGGCTGGAAGTGGTTGCGCTGATCGGCCCCCAACCAGACATAGAGCGAACTGTCTGCGGCTAATGCAAGTTCCGTGGCGTCAATCCAGCGGGCGCACCAATCGATGTACGCCTGAGGGTCGGTCGTCCCGAAGGCCACCATGTTGTAAGGCGGGTCATGAACGGCCAGGACCGCCTTTTCGCCGGCCATGAACGCCTCCACCTGTCCGCAATCCGCCGCATCAAGACAACCTACACGGTGCCGGCCCTCAGGATCGGGCCACACCTGCCCTGCCGACAGGCGACAGTAATTCAGAAGCCTGTCGTGCAGCGCGCGGTCTGCATCAATCCTTGAAAGCGGTGCCCGTTTCATTCCGTCGGAAATCCCTTTCCAATTGGCGGCGCTAATCCAGCTTGCAGACGTAGATCTCGTTGACGAAGTCCAGCTCGCTCAGCTCACGAATGGTGTCGCTGTCCGGGGCCTTGTCCAGGCTGACCGCAAGGATCGCCCTGCCGATATCCGCTTTCTGGCCCACGCCCATCGTGCTGATGTTGATGCCGTGTTTGCCGCAGACCGTGCCGACGGCGCCGATCACGCCCGGCTTGTCCTCGTTGAAAATCACCAACATGGTGCCCGCCGGCGTCACCTCAACGTTAAACCCATCGACCTCCAGGATACGCAGCAGCTTCTCGCCGTACACCGTGCCGCGGATCGTCCGCGTCACCCTGTCGGTGGTCACTTTGGCCGTGAAGCTGGAAGCAACGTCCTGCGCCTCGCTGTTCTTCGTCTCGTCGATGCTGATGCCGCGCTCCTTGGCAAGATACCGCACGTTGACCATGTTCACCACTGTATCGAAGTGCGGCTCCAGCAGTCCGATGGCGAATGCCGTCGTGACCATATCCACGGGCATGTCGGCGATCGCACCGCGGTACTGCACCTCCACGTTCTTGATGGGCCCGGTGGTGATGGCGCTCATCACACGGCCGATCCGCTGGGCCAGTTGCCCGTATTGAGAAACCAGCGGCGGCACCTTGGCGTCCAATGACGGCGCATTCACGGCGTTCTTCACCGGACCGCCCTTCAGGGCATCGGCAAGGATTTGCGCCGCTTCCACGGCGACCTCGATCTGCGCCTCCTCGGTGCTGGCCCCGAGATGCGGAGTCACCAGGCAGTTGTCCAATGTGCTGAAACGCGTGTTCTCCGGCGGCTCTTTGCTGAAGACGTCCAGTGCGGCGCCGGCGATCTTCTTGGCCTTAAGCGCATCATACAGTGCGTCCTCATTGATAATGCCGCCGCGGGCGCAATTGATGATCCGAACCGTGGGCTTCATCATCGCCAATTGCTCGGCGCCGATCATACTGAGAGTCTGTTCGTTCTTCGGCACGTGCAGGCTGATATAGTCGGCCTCCCTGTAAATCCGCTCCAGATCGTCCGTCACATCGAAACCGAGCTTTTCGGCTTCCTTCGGCGCTGACAGCGGATCATAGCCGATCACCCGCATATTGAAGCCAAGCGCCATCTTCACCACGGCCATGCCGATACGGCCCAGGCCGATCACGCCCAGGACCTTGTTGTTGAGCTGGTTGCCTGTGTATTTCTTGCGATCCCATGCACCGGCCTTGAGACTTGTGCACGCCCCGACAATGTTGCGGCTCAACGCCAACATCAGCGCCATCGTGTGCTCGGCGGCACTCAACGTGTTGCCGCCGGGCGTGTTCATGACCAGAATGCCTTTTCGCGTTGCCGCGGGCACGTCGATATTGTCAACGCCCACGCCTGCCCGGGCGATGGCCTTGAGCTTGCCCGACTTCGCCAGGACCTCAGCCGTCACGCGCGTGCCGCTGCGGATAATCAGACCATCATAGTCGCCGATGATCTGCGCCAGTTCTTCAGGGGTAACCGGCGTCTTGACAACCGGCTCCACGCCATCGATGCTCTTCAGGAGGTCAATTCCTTCCTTTGCAAGCTTGTCTGTAATCAGAATGCGGTACGTCACAAGAAATCTCCCGTTATTGACGAAAATCCACCATTACAATCAAATGCCCAGACAGCCGGTGGCGGCGCTGGGTCACTGCCAGTGCATCTGGTCATATTCTTTTTGTTCGTCGCCGGCCCGGAACTGATCGGCAGGACAGTCATAGAAGTACCGTGTCACGCAATGCGCCGCCGCCCCTGCCAGGCGATCCAGCGCTGCCTCCCTGCCGCCGGTCTCGAGTTCAAACCTGATACGGGCCAGCTTGACATCGTTGCCGGAAGGCCAAACCACCTCGTGCGACGCTGCATCCATAAGCACGCTGCGCGTCACTATTTCACCATTGAAGTAACCCTCGGAATGCATCTGCATAAGATCGTACGATTCAATCCGCACATACAGGACGAGGTCCGCACCGGCACGGCGTCCGACCTCGGCCGGCGACATACGCGAGTACTCCGCAAGACGCCCGGGCGTGTATTCGATCGGGGCGACAAGGTACTCCTCTTTGACGCGCACCTTCCTGACCAGGAACGTTCGCACAGCCGTATCCAAACGCCGGCGCAACTCCACCGGAATACTGCCGCTGCGCGCCTCATCCACGTACACGGCAATCCGCGATTGCGTACCTCGCAGAGGATACTCGGCCGCAACCGCCTTCTCGTGCGATGTCGGGCTTCCAAAAAAACCGATCACATTGCAGCCGGCTGCAAATGCAAGCGTGCATGCGGCAAGCACGCCGGCAACCACGTTACACTTCATTTGACCACCTCTGTTCACGGATGACCGCCTTCGGCGAAGGAACGGCAGAGCGTCACGACCCAGCCTCCGGCAAATACGATCAGCATAATCGCTATCCCCCAATATACCGCCGAGCGGGTCATTCGCCGCTGCAAAAAACTGAAGTTTACCCCGAAAACGCTGATAAGTAAAGCAAAAACCGCCGCCACAACGGCCGCGCCGCACAATACCGCCCCGGCCGGCTGAAGATAAAATGACTCGACTATGCGTCCGGATACGAACAGCATCGCGCTCCGCGTCACATAGCACCCCGGACATGGCAGCCCGGTCGCCTGTTTGAAACTGCACACGCCGAGCCACCGGGACGGCTCAATCCAGCCGTGGGCAGCCGCCCACAAAAATGCAAATACCGAGACGATTAAAGTCAGAATAACGGCCGCGGCAAGCCGGTGACCTGGTGCGGCACGGCCCGGTATTTTGCCTGGATTTGGGTGTTGGATCGCGGACATAATTACGATAAAATAGACAGCCTCGGAACTATTGTCAAATTGAAAGGACCATAATGACACTGGCCCACAGTGATATCAGTCAGATGCTCGAAGTCGCCTCCGTGGCGGCCCGGCTGGCGGGTCAGCGCGCCCTTGAGGAACTCACGTACATCAAGACGTCCGTTAAGAACGGTGGCGAACTCGTCACCCAGGCCGACGGCATTTGCCAGCAGGTAATCATCAGCCGAATCAAGGAATTCTACCCCGATGAAGGTTTCATCGGCGAAGAAGGGCCGGGGGGTAAAATGCTCTTTCAGCCCCCGCGAACCTCCGATCCCGTCTGGTGGGTCATCGATCCGATTGACGGCACGAACAATTATGCCCACGGCCTGCTGAACTTTGCCGTCAGCGTCGCCGCTATTCACGGCGGCAGACCCATCGTTGGCGTCATCTACGATGCGCCGACGGAATCTATGTATACCGCCGCGATCGACACCGAGGCTCAGCTCAACGGCTCCCGCATCACCGTCGGCGCCGACGACATCTCCGAGTTCAACAGTTTTGGCATTGATAGTCACTACACTGACGACATGGCCAAAGGCATTCATGAGATCATGCGCCGTACGCGATTCCGGAACCTGGGTTCAACGGCCCTCCATCTGGCCTATGTGGCCAAAGGCGCCATGATTGGGACGGTTTCGACAGTGACCAAGATCTGGGATATCGCCGCCGGCGCAATCCTGATCGAGCGCGCCGGGGGTGTGTTTGGGGATTTGGCCGGCAAGGCCATTTTCCCGATGGATATGAACGCCTACACCGGCCAGGAGTATCGCATCCTGGCGGCAAACAAAAAAGTCTATCCCGAAGTCCTGAAGATGTTCGCTGTCACGTAATCAGCGCGCCGTCGTCATTATCGGGTGGTGGAAGACAGTAATTGCGAGGCATGGCATTGTGCCTCGCCATCTTAGGGGCATGGCCTGCCATGCCAGAAAAAGAAAGGAGAGTGTACTCGTGTTGCGAAAGAAGACAATCATCATCGGTCTGCTGATTGGCGCGTTTGTTATAACCGGTTCTCTGGTTGTGCTGGCCCAGGTCGCCGGTGACGATGTTGGCCGCAATATCCTGCGGATGGCCCGTCAGAGAAACACCGGCGAAACGGTCCAGGAGACAGCCGAACCCGAAAAGTCGACTGCTCAAACGCCCGCCGCTTCAGTGGCGACGCCGGCGGCGGTGACACGCAGGCCCGCGATTACCGTAACCGATGCGGTTTTGTCACTTCTCCCCGCCGATTGCCTGCTGTGCGTGCGGATCAACACCCTTGACACGTCTTTGGGGGCGTTTGACCAGTATATCACCGGTGTTTCGCCGATTCCGGTGAGTCTGGCGCTCCTGGCCAAAGGCCAGCTTGGCGAACTGCTCTCCGATCCAATGCTTTCGGGTGTGAATACGCAAGGCGATTTTGTGATTTTCGCAACCCCCCTGCCGGCCGGCGACGGTGCGCCTGCCGCCGTACCGCAGATCGGCATCGGCATGCTGGTTCCGGTCACCGGACAGGAATTCTTCCAGCGTTATACCGACAGCCAACTGCCGGGCGGCAAATACGCACTGGTCGCGCTGGAGCCCAAAATGGCGGAATCTTTGACCGTTGTAAAAAAGCAGATGGCGGCGTCGGCACTGTTGAACGGGATGGCCGCCGATGTCGTGCGCCAATCCAAGGATGCGCCGATCTGGGGATATGTGAATCTCGCGGCCCTGATAAAGGCCTATGGCCCGATCGTATTTTCGCAAATGGATCAAGCGCTTTCGCAGATTCCGCAAAGCGGCGCCAGCGAAATGGATGCGAAAATGACGGCCGGAATGATTCAATTCTTCAAAACGTACGCTGTGCAGCTTGATTCGCTCAGCCTCGTGGTCGATCCTCGCCCAGATACGCTGAACGCCTCGCTGACGCTTCGCGCTTTGCCGAATACGGAATTGGCGGAGATGCTGGTCCGCGATCCGGCGATGAAATCCGGGTATTCCATGGCCGGCTTTTTGAATGAACCGGCCGCGGTGAATATCCTGGCCAGGATCAACCCGGCCTTGAATGCCAGGCTGCAGGCCGCCGTGATGGAACTCATGGCGGAAGCGATGGGCGAGGGTCTGCCCGCCGAGACTATGAAGGAATGGCAATCGCTGACGCAGGATTGGATAAGCATTATGGGTGAAGAGCAGGCGGTCTCGCTTTCTCCTGCACCGGGGATGCCGCCGGTTGCAATCAAGCAGCTGACCAAGGTTAAGGATAATAAGAAGGCTATTGGCCTCCTTGGAAAAATAACAGACGTCCTCAACCCGATGTACGCGCGGATGGGCGTGGGGGCTGCTGTGAAAGTTGAGGCCGGAGAAACATATCGCGGCAGCCAGATTCATGCATTTCAGTTTGTTCTACCCACACCAGCGGATGCCACCGAGGAGCAGCGGCAGATGTTGGAACAGATGAATATGTTCGGTTTCAATTATCGTTTTGCGGTGACCTCGGGCTATCTGATGGTAGCCACCGGGCCAAATGCGGATGCGGATATCAAGGCGCTGATTGATCAGGCCTCGGTGGGTTCGATGCCTGCGGCGCGCGGCGATATTCAGACGGTGCTGGCGATGGCCGGGGCGGCGGAGACGGATTTTGTGGCGTCGGTGAATGTGCCGCGGCTGGTTTCGGGGATTGGCGGGATGATGAGTGCGATGCCGAATCCCGGCGGTGAGGCAATGGCGTCGATGTTCAGCGGCATCGAGGTGCCTACGAAAAGCTGCATCGGGCTTACGGGGTCGATTGCCGAGGGGCGGGCGACGCTGCAGCTTATGGTTCCAAAGCAGCATCTGTTGGAAATCGTGATGGTGGTTGGGGCTATGCAGCAGAAAATCATGGAGATGCAGCAGATGGGGCCAGGTGTTGAGTTTTGAGGCGGTTTGCGGGCGTTACCACGGGCAAGCGACGCGAATAAGCTGATGCTGCGCAGTGACTTGCGGGCGCAGCGCGGCAAGCAAGGGGAAATAGCCCGGTTCTGGCCGGTTTTGGGGGTACTACCACCCTGCCGCGGGTAAGTGCGGGTTTGCGCCGGGATATGCGGTGAATGCGCAGGTAAACGTGGCAAATGCGCGGGATTGTGGGGCATTGCAGGGGTGGTGTGCGGGGATTCCACGGGTTTGCGCAGGGTTTTGAGGCGGCAGCGCAGGGATTAGCCGGTTATGTGCCGTATTGGTGCGGTGACATGCTTGTTCTGCGCGATTTTAGCGCGGGTCCGGGACGGGATGGAGCGCTATAAGACGGGGCTTTGCCGTCGGTCGCAGAGTCGTCGGGTCGCGCGTGACATTGGAGCGATCGAAGATCGCGATCATCCGTCGCTGCGGGCCGTCATGGCCTATGCGGACGAGGATGTACGCGGTGAAGGTGTCGCTGCGGACGGTGAGCAGATTGGCGACCTGTGAGAGTATCCAATCTCGTTCTTCGAAGTCGTCCACCATTTCCGGATCGCCGACATTGTCGTTCGGGTCGGTTGCAAAACGGGTGAAACCTGTGTCCCAAACGGGATCGATGAGGTCGGTGATGCGGCGGTACCTGCGGAAGAGGCCCTTACTGTAACGGCGGTCGACAATGTTGCGCGCAAGGGTTTCATTGTCCACAAAGGTGTCAAGGTCGGCGCGATCGCGGATGGCGGCGCGGATGACCTCCATAGGCGCGGTGTTGATGTTGATGCGGCCGGGCAGCGGGCCTTCGGGGCGGTTGAGGAAGCACATGTAGTCAAGCGGGCCAAGCGTGATCTGGTTGGCGGGGCCGATCATGCGCTTGAACGGAACGACGTCTGTACGGATGTCACCTTCGTTGGCGGCGGCGGCAACGTGTTCGGTGACGGGTTTCATCATGGTACCATTGGGGTCGCGCTCATTGCCGACGTGGAGGACCATCACAAAATCATGCAGCGTGTCGATGGGGTTGTTATTGTTAGCAACCGGCAACTGCCATCCATGACCATTGAGGGTTACATTGTTTTCCGAAAGCAGGCCGACCTCGGCCACGGCGGCGGTCTCGTGTTCTGCGTGGAGCTTCATGTTGGTAAAGCGCCACTTCGTGTCGTCACGTTTGCTTACACGCCAAAGATTGCCAACGTCGGCAAATGGACCGGCGACATAAGCCGCCTGGGCAACTTCGGTTCGGTCGACCGTGATGAACTTGTCGCCGGTTGTATCCGCAGGGTCAGGCCTTTGGAGTTCAATGACGTCGTTTACGGTGATGCGCATCCTACCCACGGGCGCAACGGGAGGCAACTCGAAAAGCCCCGACGTTTTACCGCCCATGATGGCGTCGTTATCCGTGAGAACGAGACGCCCCAATTGACGAGTGGGCGATGTGGACATGGCCGGCACGGTCACGCCGTCTGCGGCGGTGAACTGGTACGTGTAGTCGCCGACCTTGATCCTCCAGCCTTCGAGCCGGATGTCCAGGTCATAGGGATTGCAGAGCTCGATGGCATAGTATGTCGTTCCATTGCTGTTGTTTAAGAACCTGGCGATTTTGGAGATGAATGGCTGGCGTTCGTAGCCGTAGATTGTTTCGTTGGGATCATCGACGCCGATGCCGAAGTCGAATTGCCTCTGGACGTCGATATCGATGAGGGTCTGGCCTCCGCTGAGATAGTCGGTGGCTTCCAGTATCAATTCACGGATGATGTGGCGATTAATGTATGTGGGGTTGTCGTTGGTCTGTGCGCCGTAGGCGAGATCAAAGAACGGGCCGGGGGTGGTGGGGTTGTTGTCGTCCGCGTAGTCAATCATGTTGGCGACGAACTGGCAGGCCTTTCTGGCGGCGCGACGGACGTCCCAGCCGGGGTTCTTCATGAGGAACCAGGCGCGGGAGGCGTAGAGGAGCTTGAGGATCTGGACGCGGGTTTCGACGTTGTTGAGGTCGTAGACGTACCTGGCGTTTACTGGATCCCAGACGGGTTTTCCGAGAGCGGTGGGAACCGCCAGCGGGTCCGGGTCGAAGAGGCCGGGTTCGAAGATCGACCCGACGGGGTTGTTGAGGCCGTCACGGGCGGGATAAATGCCCGTGTTCAGGTTGCGGTCAAAGCTGTAGAAGGTGCAGACGTGACGGCGGTCATAGCGCCACTCGTAGTTGCCCGCAATGCTTCCGTCATTATATGCGCCGCTTTGGTTATCGAAGTTGTTGGGATCGACGCGCCATGCCCACTGGGCGAAGTTTGTCGGGTCGCGCGGGATCCAGAGATCGCTGTAAATACCGCCGCCGGCGTCAAATGTGAAGTTGGCGACGTCTTTGCGTTCAAACCTGGCTTCGAAGGGGCTGGTGAGCATGAAGCGGTTACGGATTTCCAGTTCGTCGCTGATATCGAAGAGGGTGTAGGCCGGCGGCGGGTTGTCGATGTGCATGAGGACATCATAGTGATAGATGTCGGGCGTATCGATCAAAGCGTCCCATCGGCGCGCCTTCATAATGGAATCGGGGTCGGCGGGCAGATAGGACGTTGCGTCGCTGCCGCGGAGGAAGCGGCTATAATCCACATTGGACAGAAAACGCCCCTTTGCGTACAGATCGGACCAATCATTCGGGTCGGATAAGGCATTGGGTTCGGGGATGTTTGAGGCGGTGTTGAGGTTTAGCATGGCGCAGTTGTCGACGATGCGCACGGCGGCGAAGACGGGCTTTCCGCGGCTGGAGGTCATGTAGGGGACGACGAAGCGGTTTTGCGCGGGGTCGTAGATGCCGAGGCGGACCCAGTAGCTGTCGGCGACGCCGTCGCCGTCGGCATCGGCGGGGACGAGATCGTTGGCGTCGGCATGGGGGTCAACGACAACGGCCGGGGTGTAGATGATGCTGCTGTTCTGGATGGCAGCACTGATCTGACCGGTGAGGTCGCTGGCGTGCTGCCACCAGATGCGGTCATCGGAATAGTCCGCGGGGGTGCCGGCGTTGTCGCGCAGGCCGGGCTCGACCGGGGCGAGCCAGCGGTCGGCGTAGGTGAGCATGGGGGTGAGGTCGGGGGCGGCGCAATCGAAGGGCTCCTGAATGCCGTCGCCGGGGACGTCCTCGGCGAGGCGCTGGGAGATAAGTTCGACGACGGTATCAACGGCGTTGTCAAGGTCGCGGTCGTAGACGACGGAGGAGGTGGTCATCTCGTCGAGTCGAGCGGCCATGACGAAGAGGACGCCGATTACGGCGAGGAGAACGGTGAGGACGACCACCATTACGAGGGCGGTGCCTTTTCGATTGATTATTGATGATTGATTATTGATTATTGGCCGGTGCGCGGAGGCGGGGTGCGCGCCGCAGCGGGCCGTTCGGCTGTTTTCTGCAACAGGTTGTCTTGGCGCCGTTTTCATTTTATGTTTTGGTCCCACGGTCAGTCATCCAGGTACACGATGTGGGTAAAGGTCTTTCCGTCTTTGAAGACGCCGCGCGAGTCGTAGAGGGTAAAGGTGAACTTCAACGCCCTGCCGAGGCCGGGGATGCGGTTGAAGTTGTCACGGTTGATCAGTTCACGGCGATAGGTGTTGACGACAGTGTCGCCAAGGTCGACGATTTCGCCGTCACCGCCGTCAACTGCCATCTTGGGATTAAGGTCCCAGGGCCACGGGTAGATCAGCCGCAGGGGCTGCGCGGACATGTCGAGCTGGGCCGGCGTGCCGCCGCTGAGCGGGAAGTCGCTGTCGGCGAGATCGCGATCGGCGTCGGGATCGACTTCAGGAAACCACCGCATCGCCGGCTCGTACCAGCCCTGGACGCTGAAGGCGCCGACGCCTTCGGCGAGAAGCTGGTGCACGTTCAAAGGCGTTTCGGCGTTGACGCTGAGGCCGCCCCGAGCGGGATAACCATCGACGGAGATATCCGTGGCGACGGTGAGGATGTGCCGGGCGTCTGCCCAGGGGAGACTGAGCCATTCGTTCAGGGTCAGGTTGTCGAATTCGAAGCCGTTGTTGTTGGCCTGCGTGAAGACGCCGGCGATGTTTGCGGGGTCGATCCAGTTAGTTCGGGTTAACGGAGCATCCGCAGGATCATCAACCAGCGACATATCCGCGGTGTAAATGTGCTGGCTTCTGGCGAGGATGCGTTTGGCGGCGGGCTGCGCGTGGGCGCGATTGGCGGGGACGCCGGGCTGGTCGAGGCTGTCGTTGGCGAGCATGTAGGTGATGCGGGCGACGTCGCCGGTTACGAGGGGGCCTGCGGGGCCCTGGGCGTAGGAGGCGAAGTCGCCGTCGGCGAAGAACATGATGCGGTCGAAGCGTTCGTAGGTGTCCACATCGCCGTCGCCGTCGGCGTCGGACGGATTGGCGGGGACCCAGGCGATGAAGATGGGGCCGTCCTTGCGGAGGCCCTGGAAGTCGGCGTCGATCTGGTCCGTGATTGCGCGGAGTTTTCTGGCGATTTCGCCGGTTGCGGCGGCGGTTCGGTAGGCTTTTGCGGCCATGCGGAAGACGGCGCCGGAGACGACGAGGAGGATGGCCAGGAGCGTCACGGCCAGGAGCAGTTCTATTATTGTGAAGCCTTTTTTCATGGCGTATCGTTCAGTTTTATTACTCTCTGATAGACGGCGATGCCGGGGTATCGTCCTCCGCCGACGGCCGGGGGGATAACCCAGGCGTAGCGGTTGGGGTCGACTTCGCCGTCGCCGTCGAGATCGCTGTTGTAGACCTTGCCGTCAAGCACCAGGACGGGCGGTTCGAGGATAACGGGGGATAACTTGCGGCGTTCGATGACTCGCATGATCTGGCCGGTGCGGTCGTCGAGGAGGACGGACTCGTCGGTGACGGCCATGAAGCGGCGGTCGGGGTCGTTGAGGGCGCCGCCGGAGATGATGATTTCGTCGGTGATGAGGCCTGCAGCGGGATTGTACGGTTCGATGGAGAGGAGGACCGGCCGGGGGAAGGGCGCGGTGACGGGCCGATTGAACGCGTCGCGAAGCAGGCCTTCGCGGTCGATACGGGGGTATTGCAGGCCGAGGCCGGTGATGCGGGTGACGAAGACGGTGACCTGAAAGCTGTCGTCGCCGAGGTCGGCGTTGTTGTACCGCAGCAGAGCGGACCAGTGGTACTTTTTAATTTCGGGGTAGATGTCCGCGGAGGGATACGCGAAATCGTCCTCCACGAGAGGCATGCCGGCGACATCCCAGTAGTCAACGTGCATGACGTTGGGATCGACAATGACGTTTCCCTGGGCGACGTCGGCGGGCCAGTACTCGACGGGCCTGATGCCGTGGAGGCGGATCTTGGCGAAGGCTTCTTCGGCGACGACGGCGCCGATGGCGCGTTCCGTGCCTTTGGCGGTCAGATGGATGCCGACGGGCAGCGTGCAGCAGATGAGAAGGAAACCGACGACGAGGATTCCGGCGGCGATGAGGACCTCGGTGAGGGAGAAACCTTTGCGGTTTTCCGTGCGCAAGGCACACGTCGGTCCATCATGGGCGGGACGCCCATGCCGCGGCGGGTCGATATGTCGCGGTTTTGGTTTCATTCAGTCGTTCACCAGTTCGCCAGTGTGGGGGTTGATGTAGATCATGTCGAGTCCGTGGAGATAGGTTGTCCAGCGTGCGGATGGGGGCGCGGCTTCGAGGCGTTTCTTATCATATATGACGAAGCAGTTGCGGCTCATTTCCGGGCCGTAACGGAACGGTGAGAGGGGATCGAAGTAGTCGTCCTGCATAAACATGGCGTCGCCGGCGAAGACGGCGGTGTCCGTATTGAACACGTCATCAGCACTGTTTGCGGCAGCGCCCGTTGCACCGTGCCTATTTCTCACACGCACTTCATGCAAAACCAGTCGCCCGGTGGGGCTGAAGACGATGGAGAACGTGCTGCATTCGGCGATAAGATTGGGCATGTCGTTGGTTACCTGGGCTTCGCTGTACTGAACATGGTTGTTTGCGAGAACGATCCGCGTAACGAGTCGCAAATCCATGACGCCGACGGTTTGAGGGAGCCTGATTGGCTTTCTGTTCTCTACGGCTCGGAAGCCGTTTGCCAGACCTGTGCCGATGCCGTCGACGGTGTGGGCCGGGTCGTCGGGGTCGTGTATGATGAAGATCATGTACTGGTCGCCGTTGAGGTCCTGCTGGAATCGGACGCCGGCGTAGCACTGTTCTTTTGCGGCGATGGCGCGGGCGTTTGCGAGTGCGGCGGCGATGACCCTGCGGACGCCGGAGGCGGATTCGAAGGAGGCAACGATCTTCCTGGTCGCGGGCACGGCAAGGACGGTGAGCAGGACCATTGCGGCGACGACCACCAGGACCTCGCTGAGCGTAACACCAGGATGTCGGATGCGCTGTTTCATGTGTTCGGCTTACTGGCCTGTGTTGAAGTTCCAGACGTCGTCGGCGGTGCCGTAGAGGCCGTCCTTTCCGGCGGAGAGGAGGATGTAGTCGCTGCGGTACGGGCGAGGGGGACCGCCGGTGAGGTCGGGGTTGGTTGTGGGTACGTAAAAGTGGGCATCTTCAGGGCGCGGGTGCTCCGTTGTTCCAGTGTGGCCCAGGGGGTGCACTGTGAAGGGATCGAAGGGCGGCGGCGCGGTGAAGTACAGCGGGAGGTTGTCGCGGACGTTGTAGATGAGCTTCTGTAAATCGGCGCCACCCGCGCCTTGTGGGGGTACAGTGTGATCATAACCGGTGGGGTTGGCCTTCCAGTAGAGGATGGGCATTCCGGTTTTCTTGTGGGTGCGGAGGTTGGTGACCTTGCCGAACTGGTCGGCGAGGATGTAGGTGTCGAGCTTGAGCGGGGTCGGTGCATTGCTTGCGGAATAAATGTCTTCGAGCTTGACGGCGTTGGCGGAATCGAGTTCGAGGTAAGGACCTTTGCGGACCTGCCGGTTTTCGGCGGCGGTTTCGAAGGGGGTATCGGCGGAGGGGTGGTATATGGATTCGTCCGGGTCGGTCCAGATGCCATCTTTGTTCCAGTCGGCCAGGCCGTCGCTGCGCCATTCGGTCTTGGGGTGAACGCCGAAGGTATCCCAGCCAACAATGGCTTCGGCGAGCTTCTGTGCACCGCAGTAGTCGGTGGTCATTGTGGTGCCGGGGCTGTAGTAGTTTGAGGGCGGGTAGTCGCCGAAGTCATTGACGTAGGTTTCAAGGGCGACGCTGATGCCTTCGAACTGGGATTTCTGTCTGACGGTGACGGCGGCGTTCTTTATGAGTGCAAAGGCCGGGACGAGGAGCCCGATGAGGATGGCGACGATGGCCATCGTAGTGAGCATTTCGACGAGCGTAAAGCCGCGTGCGGCCGTGCGTCGGGGTGAGCTGGTTGTCATGTCGTTTCTCCTTGTGTATGTCCTGGGCGCTATTCTCGAAGCGTTCGTGCTTCGGGACGGCGGTTGCGCCGCTTAGTAATCGAAGTTGGTTACGTCGTCCTTTGTGCCGAAGATGCCGTCCCAGCCGGCGGACATGAGTATGAAGGTGTTGGGGTTGTAGGGCTTGTCGCTTTGCGGCTGGCCGGAGGCGTTGAGTGTTCGGAACTGCGGGTTGCGGATTGTTTCGTAGAAGTATTCGATGCCGTTATAGGTTCTGCCGTTGACGATGGTTTGCTGGGAGGGTTCGAATTTGTGCTTGACGGCGGGGTCGTTGACGGTTCCGAGGGCGAGGAGTTCGGCGTTGTCGTCGTAGTTGTAGATCCAGCGGTTGTAGCTGGTGATGGGGTCGGAACCCATGAAGCGTTTGGTGGTGGTGTCGGCGCGGAAGTAGAGGACGGGGGTGCCCATTTTCATCTGTTCGCCGGTGACGAGGGTGATCTTTCTGCGGCCGAAGATGTCGGTCATGACAGGCGCCCGGCGGCGTGTGTCATCCGGACTGCCGGGGACGGGGGCGGGGCTGAAGATGCGGCCGATGTCGCCGCCGCCGGCGACGTTGTAGAGTTCGGCGAGAGAGCAGATGCCGTCGTCTTTAACGACGACGTAGGGTTCTTTTCGGCGGTTGATGCTTCCGGGGCCATAGGCGCCTGTGGGGCCGGTGGGCTCGGTCTCGTCGCACCATCTGGATTTGGGGTCGAAGCCTTCGAGGTCGCGTCCCATGAGGGCTTCGGCGAGGTGCTGTGCGCCGGTGACGTACTTGCCGGTGTCGCCGAAGGCGTTGGTCTCCAGGGCGGAGGGGGGATAGTAGTCGAAGTCTTTTCGGAAGAGTTCGAGGCCGGTTTCGTAGCCGTGGAAGATGCTTTTCTGCTTGAGGGTTCGTGCGGATTTGGTCATCATGCTGATGCCGGGGGTAAGGAGGCCGACGAGGAGCGAGATGATGGCGATGACAACCAGGAGTTCGATGATGGTGAAGCCGCGTTTGTGAGTTTGGCCGGTTGGTTTCATTTTTTTGTTCCTCACGTTTATTTTCCTTTCGTCGGCTTTGGCCGGGTTAATTGGCGGTGATATCGTCGGCGGTGCCGGGCGTCTTGTCGGGCCCGGCGGAGAAGATATCTGGAAAGGTGTCGCCGGGCTCGTAATTGTACAGAAGCGGTTGGCCCCAGGGGTCGAGAAACTCAAGGGCGCCGTTGTTGTTGGTGTCGCCGATGAACGATTTTTCAATTTTCTGGCAGAGGACGCGCGACTGAGGCAGCGAACAGAGTCGGTTATACAGGCTTTCGATGGGTGACAATACCGGCTGCGGCGGCGTTACCGATACGAACATGGGCGGGAAAGCTTCGTGGAAGTCGTAGTACTGTTCGACGGCGGCGACGAGGAGGTCGATGGTGGATCGGCAGAGTGTCTCCTCGCTCTGGCGTCTGAGGCGTCTGCCGAAGGCCAGCAGGGCGCCCATGAGCACGAGGAGGATGGCTACCGCCACGAGCATCTCGGTGAGTGAAAACCCGTTTTTCCGTCGAGGCATTTTCATTTACGCTACCTGAAACACCGCCTTTGGAAGAGTCTCGAGACCGTCTGCGCCGGGCAGGCCCCCTGCCGCCGCGGCGGGTCGGGCACGCGGGCCCTGACGCGGAGGAGGGGTCGCTGCTTTTGCGCGGACGTCGCGCTATTCGTTCTTGTCAAAGTTGGTGATGTCGTCGCCCGTGCCGTAGAGGCCGTCCTTGCCGGCGGAGATCAGGATGTATGAGCCGGCGCGGTAGGGACGCCTGATCGTGCTGACCTGCGGATTGAGAATCATTGCTTCAAAGTCCATGAAATCGTCCATATCGTCGGCCAGCGGGTGACGCACGTTGATGTCGTCAGGCGTTCCCAGACGGAGCAGCGCCTCGTTGTCAGGATAATAGTAAATGTCGTCGTCGATGCCCGCCTGGTCGTCCCAGACCTGCATGTACCACTCAGTGCGGGCACGGTAGTAAAGGATGGGCATACCGGTCTTCTTGCCGCTGTGGCGTCTCTTGGCAAAGACGTCGCAGAGAACGTAGTTACTGTATTCGTTGGCGCCGTCGGGCTTGAACACATTGCCGCCCGTCCAGCCTGTGGGCTGGAGGTTCTGGTAGATTTCGCCAAGCCGGAAGGCGTTAGCGTTCTCCAGTTCGACAAAGGTATCGGTACGAGCGTCTAAGGTTTGACGATTCACCTGCTGGTACGGCGGGTAATAGACAGTGACGGGGGCGCCGGTCGCATCGGTCGTTATGCCGTCGGAACGGAAGCTGGAGTCCGGGTGATAGCCGAGCAGGTCGAGACCGACCATGGCCTCAGCCAGTTTGAGCGCGCCGCCGTAGTTGTACGGATCGGGTCCGAGCCGGGGATCAGGCGTTGCCATCAGCGCGTTTTCCGAGGAAGGCGGATATGTGCCGTACTTGGCCTCGGCGACAAACATGTCGATGCCCACCTCTATAGCGTGAAACTGTGCCCGCTGCTTGAGTTCACGGGCATGATCCTGAACAAGGGCCAGGGCAGGCACCAACAGCCCGATCAACAGGGCAATGACGGCCATGACCGTGAGCAGCTCCACGATCGTAAATGCGGGCCTTTTCAACACCGTTTTCTTTTCCATCGAACCTTTCCTTTCAAAAAGCATCGTTTCTCCTGGTTTTTCAAACCTTTCACCCTCGTACCGAAGCCACCGGCCCGTCGCCGGCATCGCTTCACGTATCACAGGGGCACGATATGCCGGGCCCCTACATCATCACGGTAATCATCTTGATCATCGGCAGGAACATTGCGATGACGATGGTGCCGACCATCAAGCCCAGGAACAGAATCATGATCGGCTCCAGCAGGCTCATCATGGAGGAGACCAGGACGTCGGCCTCCTCGTCGTAGTTGTTGGCGATTTTTTCAAGCATTTTGTCCATGTCGCCGGTTTCCTCACCGACGTCGACCATGTTGACAACGATAGCATCGACGGTCTTGGACTGGCGGAGCGGGTTGGCAAAGGTATCGCCCTGCCGGATGGCGTTATGGACCTTGCCCAGCATGGTGGCGTAGATTTCGTTGCCCGACGTATCGCGTGTAATGTTGAGCGCTTCGAGGATGGGTACGCCGGCGTGGATGAGTGTGGCCAGCGTTCTCGTCCACCGGGCCACGGAGGTTTTGTAGACGAGCTGCCTGACGACAGGCAGGTGGAGTTTGGTCCAGTCAAGTGCGTAGCGGCCGGCGCGGAACTGTCGGACGAGCTTGAAGAAGGAGATGATAACAAACGGAGTGACAACGAGTATGAGGGCATTGAGGCCCTTTCTGCCGGTCAGCCAGCCGCTGAGGTTGAGGAGCTGCTGCGTGAGCCAGGGCAGGCCCTCTTCGCCGTCGGTCATATCGTTGAGCACCTGTGCGAAGGTGGGAATGATGAAGATCATCAGGCCCAGCACGATGAGCAGCGCAACGCTCATGACGACGACGGGATAGACCATGGCGCCTCTGATCTTGCGTTTAAGGCGCTGGGATTTTTCCATGAAGTCGGCGACACGCGCCAGGGTGATGTCGAGCACGCCGCCGACCTCACCGGCGGCGATCATGTTGACGAAGAGGCGGTCGAAGCACTTGGGGTGCTTGCTCATGGCCTCGGAGAGCGTGGCGCCGCCTTCGATGTCGTCGCCGACCATACTGATGATGGTCTTGAGATTGCCTTTTTTCTGCTGCTGCTCGAGGATGCGGAGCGACCTGAGGATGGCCAGGCCCGCGTCCTGGAGCGTCGAGAGCTGGCGGGCGAACTGGCAGACGTGCTTGACTTTGACCTTGCCGGTCTTCTTGCGTCTTCGCGGTGCGGCGGCCTTTGCGTCGACCTCGACTTTCTTTCCGGCGGTCTTGGCGCGGACCTTTGTGGGGAAGAGTCCTTTGTTGCGTATTTTGCTGATGGCTTCCTTGTTGCTGAGGGCCTCGATTTCGGCCTTGACTTCCTTGCCATTGGCATCCAGTGCTCGATATTGGAATACCGGCATTTCAATCACCTCCGGGCGGCATTGGGCCTGGTCCGCGGGCAAGCAGACTTCGGCACTGCCGGCCGCCTCATACAGGTTGCCCTTTTGTTAGCATTTTTCACCACTCTTATCCACCGTTGTGCACGACGGTTTGAATCGCCGCCTGCAGCGGCGCGTTGTTAATCCTCCGCGGCAAGGGTTTCGCGCACGACCTCCTCGATGGTCGTGATGCCGTCGAAGACGAGGGCAAGTCCGTTCTCCCGCAGTGTTCTCATGCCGTTTCGTCTTGCGGCCTCGCGCAGCACGTTGGTCGAGGCTTTGTTCATGATCAGTTCCCGCATCTCATCCGTCAGCAGCATGATTTCGTAGATGCCGATTCGCCCCTTGTAGCCGGTGTTGTTGCAGAGTTCACAGCCGCGGCCGTAATAAAACTGCTTATCGCCGACATCGTCAGGCGTGAGGCCCACTTCCATGAGCATTTCCTCGGTGGGCTCGAAGGCGGTCTTGCAGTTGAGGCAGATGCGGCGTACGAGTCGCTGGGCGATGACGCCTTCCAGTGTTGCGGTAATAAGGAACGTTTCGAGTCCCAGGTCTATAAGACGGGCCAGAGTGCTGGGTGCGTCATTGGTGTGGACGGTCGTAAACACGAGGTGACCGGTCAGCGAGGCCTGAATGGCAATCTGGGCGGTTTCGAGGTCACGGATTTCACCGACCATTACGACGTCGGGGTCCTGACGCAGGATGGATCGGAGGCACCTTGCAAAGGTGAGACCGATTTCAGGTCGAATCTGCACCTGGATCAAGCCGTCGATATCGTATTCGACGGGGTTTTCGGTGGTGATGATTTTGGTTTCGACGTCGTTGAGTTCCTTAAGGGCTGAATAGAGGGTAGTCGTCTTGCCGCTGCCGGTGGGTCCGGTTACGATGATGATGCCGTTGGGTTTGCGGATCAACTGCTCCACCATCTTCATTTCGCGTTCGCGCAGGCCAAGGATATCGAGGCTAAGCTCGACCATGCTGCGGTCGAGCACACGAAGCACGACGCTTTCACCGAACATTGTGGGCAGAACGCTGACGCGCAGGTCGACGGGATTTCCGCCGACGACGAGCGGGATACGGCCGTCCTGCGGGAGCCGGCGTTCGGCGATGTCGAGGTTGGCCATAACCTTGATGCGGGAACTCAGGGCGACGGCGATGTGCTTGGGCGGAGGTATCATTTCATAGAGGACGCCGTCGATACGGTAGCGCATCTTGAATTCGTTTTCAAAGGGTTCAAAATGGATGTCGGAGGCCTTGTCGCGAATGGCCTGAAGGAGAACGAGATTGAGCAGTTTCTTGACGGGGTTGGATTCGGCAAGCTCCTTGAGTTCGTCAAGGTCGATACTCTGGTCGCGGCCCTGAAACTCCGTCAGCGAGGCATCGCCCTCGATTTCGCCGATGAGTTCATTGAGGCTGGAGTCCTCTTCCGCATAATACTTGTTGATGGCCATGTCCAGCGCGTCGGGATCGGCGATCTTTGCCTCGATGGTGTAGCCGAGGAGGGTGCCGAGGTCATCGGTGGCGCGGAAGTTGTCCGGATTGTCCATCGCGATGGTCAGCAGGTTCTTGTGGTCATCGAAGGTAAGCGGAATGACCTTGTAGGTCTTGGCCATCTGGGCGGGCACGAGGTCAAGGACTGCCTTGGGGATTTCCATGCTGTCCAGTTCGACACATTCCATGCCGCGCTGGCCGGCGAGTGCCGCCTGAAGATCCTTCTTCTTGATGAGACCCTTTTCGAGGCATATCTGGCCGAGCTTGACGCCGCCACCACGTCTTTGCTGGATTTCGAGGCACTCATTGACTTTATCTCTGGTCAACAACCCCATTTTGAGCAGGATTCGCCCTAACTGGCGGCCCTTCAACTGGTTGGCAGGCGGCATCTTTCCCATCAGTTTCACCCCGACATAGAGGACCTTTCGGCCGTTACACCCTTATTATAGCACGATATCGGCCGCATTACAAGAAGACAATGCTATAGACACTTGGTATACGAGACCAACTCGCCCCGTTCTTCGCGGCCGCCACGGCGTTTCAGCCGCGGTTTACAGCTTTTTGGCGGCGACGGCACGCGTTGGCGGCGTCTGACTTGACGACCGCAAAAAACTGCACGGACAGGCAAAAAAACACCTTAGACACCCTGCATACGAGGCGCTTTTCTTCGCTGCAACCCCCCTGCCGGGGATTGTTTTGCGAAGTCTGTTTACGTTTTCAGAAGTGGGCCGAAGTCCTCGTCCAGCTTGGGGCCTTCCACCGAACGGCCGGCTTTCTTTTCGGCTTTTTCGAGAAGAGCACTGGGCTGGCGGGCTTTGTCAAGCATTTCTTCGAGACTGATGCGATCAGCATCGTAGAGTTCCCACAGGTGATCGTCCAGCAACTGCATACCAAACTTTTTGCCGGTTTGGATACTCGACTCAATGCGGTAAGTTTTGTTTTCCCGTATGAGGTTCGCAATAGCCGGCGTGACGACCATGAACTCGTATGCGGCGACGCGTCCTTTACCGACCTTGAGGGGGCAAAGCGTCTGGCTGAGCACGGCAATGAGGTTGGTGCTCAACTGGACCCGAATCTGCTCCTGCTGATTGACGGGGAAGGCGTCGATGATACGGTTGATGGTGCCCTGGCAGCCCGTAGTATGGAGGGTTCCGAACACCAGGTGGCCTGTTTCAGCGGCAGTGATGGCGGCTTCTATCGTCTCGAGGTCTCGCAATTCACCCACGAGAATGACGTCGGGGTCCTGCCGCAGGGATCGCCTCAGGGCCTCGGAGAAGGAGGGGACGTCTATGCCCACTTCTCGCTGGTTGACAATGGATTTCTTGTGGACATGGTAGTACTCAATGGGTTCCTCAACGGTGATGATGTGGCGGTCGAGGTTCTCATTGATGTAGTTGATCATGCTTGCAAGGGTTGTTGTCTTGCCGCTGCCTGTAGGCCCGGTGACCAGAAACATGCCTCGGGGGCGGCGGCACAGGGCGGCACAGATCTTGGGCAGGCCGATCTTTTCGAAACTGAGCAGTTCGGACGGTATAAGCCGCAGAACCAGTGAGAGGTGGCCTTTCTGGCGAAAGACTGCTGTTCGGAAACGCCCCGCATCGCCGAATGCGAAACCAAAGTCGGTGCCGCCCTCTTCCTGGATTTCCTGCTGATTTTTCTCGGGTGTGATACTTTTCATGAGGGAGACGGTGTCGTCCGGCTCAAGGACCTTCGTGTCGAGGGAGCGCAGGCGGCCGTGAATTCGCAGTACGGGGGGCCTGCCAACGACAAGGTGGATATCCGATCCGCCCATCTTGATGCAGGCTTCAAGCAATCTATCGATATGAAGTGAACCCATATTTTTCCTCAACGTTTGTACTGACTTCGGGCCAGAGCCCTAAACGTGAAAATCGTAAGTGACAAGCCTTCAACGACTTGCAGCATACCCACCCTCTCTCGGCATTACACGTCGATGACCAGGCCCTCCGCCTGGGACACCCTTGCGACCTCGTCGCAGGTTGTGACACCCTTGAAGACCTTCCGCCTGCCATCCTCAAGAAGGGTTTTCATGCCGCTGTTTCTGGCGGCCTTACGGAGTTCGGATGCGGGTGCTCTGGCGAAGGCCAGTTCGCGGATCTGGTTGTTCATTTCGAGCAGTTCGAAAATGGCGAGCCGGCCCCTGTATCCGGTGTTCTGGCACCTTGGACAGCCGGCGCCCTTGTATATGGGGCGGTCTTTGAGCTCTTCGGGCGTGATTCTGAGGAGTCGCAGATAGTGTGGATCGGGATTCGGGTCGATAGTCTTGCAGTTTTCGCAGATAACCCGGACGAGCCGCTGGGCCATGATGGCCTGGATGGAGCTTGCAACCAGGAAGGGTTTAACGCCCATGTCGATGAGACGTGTGATGGCGCTGGGCGCGTCATTGGTGTGGAGCGTACTGAAGACGAGGTGGCCCGTGAGTGCGGCCTGGATGGCGATGTCTGCGACGAGGCCGTCACGAATTTCACCGATGAGGATGATGTTGGGGGCCTGACGCAGCATGGCCCGGAGGATCTTCTCGAACGTGAGGTCGATCTCAGTGCGGACCTGGCACTGGTTGATGCCGCTGACGTTGTATTCTACGGGGTCTTCGGCGGTAATGATCTTGCGGTCGGGGCGGTTGAGTTCCTTGAGGGCGGCGTACAGGGTGGTGGTTTTGCCGCTGCCGGTAGGCCCTGTTACGAGGAAAATGCCGTTGGGCCGCTTGATTATGTTGCAAAAGGTCTCGTAGTCGTCGTGTTCGAAGCCCAGCGCCTGGATACCGATGTTGACGGATTCGGGCCGCAGAATACGGAGGACGGTGCTTTCGCCGTGGTAGCCGGGGAGGCAGGAGACACGGAAGTCGATATCGGAGCCGTCGATGACGCGCTTGATACGGCCGTCCTGCGGAAGGCGGCGTTCGGAGATGTCCATGCCGGAGAGGATTTTGATACGGGCGATGAGGGGCGCCTGCATGCTCTTGGGGATGTTGTCCCGCTCGACGCAGACGCCATCTATGCGGTAGCGGACGCGGACACGGTCGGCCATAGGTTCGATGTGAATATCGCTGGCTCGCAGGCGGACGGCCTCGTCGATGATGAGGTTGACGAGCCGGATGATGGGGCCGTCGTCTTCCTGCTCGGAGGCCTGGGCACGGCGGATTTCCGCCTCGATGGCGTGGCCCGCAGCGGTGAGTTCGGCGGCCGTGGCGTCGATGCTGCTGCGGACCTGGTCCATAGTGTGGAGTATGTGGGTTCGGATCTTGGTGGGGCTGGCGAGGTGACAATCGAGTTCTTTGTTGAGGCGGAAACGGAGGAGATCGAGGAGATCCAGATCCATTGGGTCGCTGATAATGATTTTAAGGCGACCGTCTTCCATGCCGAGCGGCAGGACGAAATGTTTCTTGATCAGCTCTTCCGGGATGAGTTTCTGGGCGTTTGCGGGGATGGTGGTTTCGTCGAGGTCGACATAGGGGAGGCCGAACTGCTTGGCGAGGGCTTTGGTGATGACGTCCTCGGAGACGACGCCCATGGCGACGAGTGTTTCGCCGAGGCGCTTGTTGTCGGCTCTGGATTTCTTGATGGCCTTAATAAGAGTAGGCTTGTCGACAAGCTTGTTCTTATAAAGAATCTCGCCCAGATGTTTACGCTTTTGTGCCATGTACCTGCCAGTTTAAAAGGGGCAACCCCAGACGTCAATATTATAACAGATTACCCATGTTTCGTCAATTCACAATTCGAGGCGGAGCATGTCGAGGGCGGCCAGCGCGGTTCGCAGTCGCATGTTCCGGCGTGAGGTTGGGAAGAGGAGGCGGCGGCAAGATGGGCCGCCTGGGGTGTCGAGTGCGATGTAGACGAGACCGACGGGCTTTTCGGATGTGCCGCCGGTGGGGCCGGCTATGCCGGTCGTGGCGATTGCGTAGTCGGCGGCGGCCCTGGCCTTGGCGCCCCGGGCCATGGCGAGGGCGACTGGTTCGGAGACGGCGCCGTGTTGTTCGATGGTTTGCGGGGGGACGTTGAGGTCGCGGATCTTGGCTTCGTTGGCATAGGTGACCCAGCCACATTTGAAGTACCGGCTGGAGCCGGGGACGTCGGTGATGAGCTTGGCGATGAGGCCGCCAGTGCAGGATTCGGCGATGGCGAGGGTCTTGCCGCGTTCGGCGAGCATCTGGCCGACGACTTCGGCGAGGGTCTGGTCGTCGCGGCCGTAGACGGCGGGGCCGAGGGTGTCGCGGACTGCGGCGGTTTCGGCATCGGCGAGTTGTTCGGCGGTTGAGCGGTCGGGGGCAGAGGCAACGACGTAGATGGTGACGATGCCGGCGGAGGCGGTTGTGTTAACGAGGGGGTTGCGGCTGCGGTCCATGCGGGGTCCGAGCATCTGGGCGATGGCGGATTCGCCCAGGCCGCAGCACATGAGTTTGCGGGTGACGAGGTGCTGGTCGGCGGCGAGGCTTTTGCAGTGGGGTTTGAGGTGGTCGACGAACATTTGCTTCATTTCGGAGGGAACGCCGGGGAGGCAGGCGATGAGTTTACCGCGATGTTCGGCGAGGATGCCGGGGGCGGTGCCGGTTTCGTTGGGGATGGGGGTTGTACCGGCGGGGAGGTAAGCCTGGAGTCTGTTTGTGTCGGGCATTTGGAGGTTTCGGCTGGCGAAGAAGGCGGCGATGTGGTCGAGGAGGGGCTGGTGAAATTCGAGTTTTGAACCGAGGAAGGCGGCAAGGGCGCTGCGCGTGAGGTCGTCGCCGGTCGGGCCGAGGCCGCCTGTGAGGATGAGGACGTCGGCACGGTCGGCGGCGTGCTGGAGGGCGGCGATGATGGCCGATTCGTCATCGCCGACGGCGGTGACGCTGACGGCGGGGATGCCGCAGGCGCGGAGTTCGGCGCAGAGCCAGGGGGCGTTGGTGTCGACGGTTTCGCCCGTGAGGAGTTCGTTGCCGATACTGATGACGGCGGCGGTTTTCATGCGTCGGCGACCTCGATGAGGGCCTTAACCACGCCGTCGCGGTAGCCGGCGACGAGTTCGAAGGCTTCTGCGGAGCGGTCGAAGGGGAAACGGTGCGTGATCATGAAGTCGACAGAAGCCTTTCCGGAGGCGATGAGGTCGATGGCTTCCTGAGTGCAGCGGTTCTGGCGGCGGACGTTGATGACGGTGATTTCCTTTCTGCGGAGCCGGTCGATGCTGAAGGAAACCTGTTCGGTACGGGGGATGCCGATGATCATGAGGGTGCCGCCGGGGCGGAGGAGTTCGACGGCCTGGTTGAGAGTCTCCTGCTGGCCGGCACATTCGTAGACGACGTCGATGCCGGTGGGCTCGCTGGAGTCGATGGCTTCGACGATATTCTCGCGGTCGGGGTTTCCGGTCCAGGTTGCGCCGGCCGCGGTGGCTACGGCGAGGCGCTGGTCGATACGGTCGGTCATGTAGATGGTGTCGATGCCTTTTGCCTTTGCGGCGGCGAGACAGCTAAGGCCGATGGGGCCGCTGCCGAGGATGGCGATTTTGGCGCCGGGGGCCGCGGGCGAACCCTTGACGGCGTAGACACCGATGGCGAAGGGTTCGCAGAGAACGGCCTGGTCGAGCGTTATGGCGTTGTGTGTCGGGAAGCAGCTCTTTTCGGGCATGACGATGTATTCGGTCAGGCAGCCGGAGGCCTGGCCGGGGGTGCCGAGGAAGCTGAGGTTGCGGCAGGTGTTTTCGCGGCCCATGCGGCACTGGTCGCATTCGTCGCACCATGCGGCGGGATCGACAACGATGGCGTCGCCGGGCTTGACGCGGGTGACGGCGGGGCCGACTTCAACTACGGTGGCGCAGCATTCGTGGCCGACAATGTAGGGGTAATTGACGATCTGCGAGCCGATGCGGCCGGTCTCGTAGTAGTGGACGTCGCTGCCGCAGACGCCGACCTTATTGATCTTCAGGAGGACATCCTTATCGTGTTTAATCACCGGATCGGCGACCTCTCTCATTTCCATCATGCCGATACCCGTCAGAACCTGTGCTTTCATGTGGTTTCCCTCATATGTCACATAACATGATCTGCTGTCGAAGTCGGGATTCTACCGCCAAACGGCGGGGAGAGCCAATGTTTTCCTCCTGCCAAGGTTTCCGGTGCCTGTGCGGGCGGAGCTGTAACCAAGTCCTACGTACACATCTCGCGTGCGGGGGTGTGTTACGGCCGTTAGACGTTGAAGCGGAAGTTTATTATGTCGCCGTCCTGGACGATGTAGGACTTTCCTTCGAGGCGGACTTTGCCGGCGGCCTTGCAGGCTTTTTCGTCGCCGAGTTCCCGGATGTCGTCGTAGGCGATGGTTTCGGCGCGGATGAAACCTCGCTTGATGTCGCTGTGGACTTTGCCGGCGGCGTCGTGGGCGGAGGTGCCCTGCCGAATGGGCCAGGCCCGGACTTCGTCCTTGCCGACGGTAAGGAAGCTGATGAGGCCGAGGGTGCGGTAGCAGCTCTGGACGAAGCGCTTGGCGGCGGGCTCGGCGATTCCCATGTCGGCCATGAACTCGCGGCGGCTGGCGGGGTCGAGCTGGGCCAGTTCGCTTTCGATGGCGGCACAGAGGGTGATCACCTCGGCTCCTCCGGCAGCGTCGCCCAGGTCGACCTCTTCGCCGAGGCGGTCTTCGCCGACGTTGACGACGATCATGATGGGCTTGAGCGTAAGAAGGCCCAGGGACTTGACCAGGTCCAGTTCCGCCTCGTCCTTGATGACGGCGCAGGCAGGCTTTTCGGATTCGAGGGCCTCCTGGAGCTTCAACTGGACCGCCAGTTCGGCCTTGTCATGGGCCTGGGTCTTTGTGGGCTTGTGGATCTGCTTTTCAAGGCGTTCGATTCGCGTGGCGACCAGTTCGAGGTCGGAGAGCAGGAACTCGGTGCGGATATCGGAGAGGGATGCGGCGGGGTCAGTGGCTCCGTCGAAGGCCCGGACGACGATGACGAACATGTCGACGGTGCGGACCTGGTTGAAGAGACGCCTGGCGGCGGCTCGCGTGTGTTCGTCGGCGAAGGACATGCCGGGCAGGTCGAGACAGTCGATGGTTGCGTGGACGGTCTTTTTCGGTTTGTACAGTTCGGTCAGCCAGTCGAGGCGCTCATCAGGCACCGGAACGACGACTTCTTCTATGGCTACGGCGCCGGGCGGGGGCACGGGCTTTCCACTTATGGCGGAGACCAGCGTACTCTTGCCCGACTGCATCAGACCTGCAATTGCAACTTTCATTTATTTGAGTCCTGCTTCATATACACTGCTGCCATGGGCATCGTAAGCTACGATGGCCGGGAAATCGCGCAGCACGAGCTGGCGGAGTGCTTCGGCGCCGAGGTCTTCCCATGCGACGATCTCCGAGGCGACGATGTGCCTGCTGAGGAGTGCACCCGCCCCGCCGATTGCGGCGAAGTGTACGGCGCGATACTCCTCTAAGGCCCGGCGGACAGCGTCGCTTCGATAGCCCTTGCCGATCATGCCCTTCAGGCCGGCAGCGATGAGCCTGGGGCTGAAGGCGTCCATTCGCGACGACGTTGTCGGCCCGGCGGACCCTATCGGGCGGCCAGGCGCGGCAGGCGTCGGGCCTACGAAGTATATGACCGCCCCGTGCAGGTCGATCGGCAGGTCCTCGTGCCGGTCGAGCAGCGCACACAGGCGCTTGTGGGCCATGTCCCTGGCGGCGTAAACCGTTCCGCTGATCAGGACTTCGTCGCCTGCCCCCAGCGATTCAACCATTGCATCGGTCAGCGGTGTCTGAAGTTGTATTATTTTATCCATGTAAGTGCCTGTCCGCATTGGAGCCACACGGGCATTTTAGCGATCCGCGGCGGTGATGGCGAGTCAAAAACGGCGACAGACGGCGTGAAAAAGCGATGAGCTATATAGGCGACCACTATGGGCCTTATTTGCGGCTTGCCGCTTGCCGACTTAAAGGCATCGGGGCGAGGATTTTGCTACTTGCATACGCGGAGGGGGCGGGTATAAAGGGAGTATGTCAAAATATCCCATCTATCTTGATTTGAACGGTCGGCGCGTGGTCGTCATCGGGGCGGGCGCGGTGGCCGCGCGGAAGGTGCTGTCGCTGAGCGCGACGGGGGCACGCGTGGTGGTGGTTGCGGAGCATGCGACAAAGACGTTCGAGGAGGCGTGCAGCGGGGCGAATATCGAACTGATTCTAAGCGCGTATTCCAAGGATTACCTGGCGGAGGCTGTTCTTGCGATTGCGGCGACGAACGACGCGGTTCTGAATCATCAGATCTATAAGGACTGCCAGCAGTTGGAGGTGCTGTGCAACGTGGTCGATGAGCCGGAGTTCTGCGATTTTTATGTGCCTGCCGTGGTCGAGCGGGGGTCGCTTCAGATCGCCATCGGAACAGACGGGAAGTGCCCGGCGTATGCGGGGCATCTGCGGAGGAAACTGGAGGAGATGTTCACGGAGCAGCATGGGGAGTTTGTCGATGCGCTGGACGCCGCCCGCAAGCAGATTATCGCGCTTGTGGAGGATGCGGCAGACCGCAAGGCGATTTTGGGGGAGTTGGTGACCGATGAGTCGTTCGATTATTTTGTGCAGAACGGGTTGGCGGCATGGCAGGAGCGGGCGCGTTCGCTGATCGCAGAGAAGACGCGATAGGCACACAGCCACGGCCAAAGCTACGAACGGACAGGCAAAAGGCCGCCGTTACCAAAGCCACGAATGCACACCAATCAGCACGAATTTTGGTGACGCTCAACAAGGACACTGACGATGGCCTGGCGCAATCCTCTTTTTCATTGCCATTTCAGCTCAAAGGCATAATCACGCGTGAGAAATACGAGATGAAACGGCCTTCAGTACGAGTCAATTACCTGCGGTGATGGTTGGGGCGTTCTTACTGCGAGGGGACGATGATTTCGACGTAGTAGTCCGTGCGGCCGGGTTCGTAGGGTACGTCCGCCGCCTGGTCGGGATAGGATCGGAAGGGGCTGGTGCGGTCGGCTGTGCGCGAATCGATTTCGAGGAGCGCCAGGACGCCAAGGCCGAGCGCATCGGGACAGTTTTTCAGCTCGAACCGGCCGGCGGCGTCGGTTCTTGCGGCACATGCTGCGTATCGCAGGCCGCCGACGAGGGCACAGACGGGCCGATCCGGCAGCGGAACGCCGAGATCGTTCTTCAGAACGCCGCGTATTGTCACGACGGCCGGTTGTAACTGCAGATTGACGGTCATGGTGTCGAGAGGACCATCGCTTACGATCACGTCCGCCTGCCCAACGAAGCCTTCCGCGGCAGCACTGACGTGCCAGCAGCAGCCTTTCCAGAGGGGCGGAAGGTAACCGACTTGGTAGACGCCCTGCTCGTTTGTGACGGCCCGCGTGGCCCAGACACATTCATAGGGATAGTTGGGGAACCTTCTACCCGCCGGTTCGAAGCGGACTTCGACGGCTGCACCAGCAAGCGGGTCGCCTGTGGTGTCGGAGACCGTGCCGGTTATGCGGCCGGCAGGTTCCATCACTATGACCACGTTGGAGGCGCCACTGCACCAGCCCGTTTGATCCGAGGCGACGGCGACCGTGCCGGGGTCGCCGGGGATTTCGCCATTCAGTCCGAGGGCGTACCTGTTCTTGTCGGTATCGCTCTGGAGCAACGTCCAGCCGATGAAGTCGGGGGTGTCGGGCAGTGTTGCCCAGATTGCCACGGGGGACAACAATGCAGGCTTGCCCGCGGGGATGTCGATGGTGAAGAAGCCGTCTTCGTTGGTGCGGCCGACGAGTTCCTGCGCAAAGGACTTGACGCCAACGGCGGCATTGGGAATGGGTCTGCCTTCTGCGTCGATTACGTGGCCCTGGAAGGCCCTTTTCTGTTTGGCCAGATCGGTGTAGCCTTCCGGGATTCTCAGGGCAAAGACCGTGTCGGCGATGGGTTGATAGTCGAACGTCACTCGCTTTGCTCGCCAGTACGCAGGATTGGGCCCCCCTGCCGGTCGGAGTTCGAGCCGGGTGGGCAGCATGCCGGCGAGGTCGAGCCAGAGTTTACCTTGTGAAGGATCTTCGCCGCCCTGCTCGAGGGAGTAAACCAGCGTTTGTTCGGTGCACTCGGCGTCGATTTTCGTCAAGGTGACATCGGGGTGCTGTGTGCGGCCTCGCCAGATTTCGATCTGCCGGATCAGCGGGTGGTCGCGAGGCGGCTGGGACTGTTTTTGGGACTCGGACAAACGGGCCTGCTGCTCACGCGTGTTGAGGGTGAGCCGCTGTGTGCCGTTGTCGATTACAGTCCGGCCGGTCTCGTCATCGTCGCAGCGAATGCAGTCGGGCAGCTTGATCCATGTCTCGGTCTTAAGCACTATGCCGCCGGCGAACTCTGTTTCCTGCACGCAGTGGACATGTACGAGTTCCTTGAAGGCGGAGGCGGGGCTTGTCTTATCGGTTTCGGCGTCGGCGGCAGACTGGTCGACGGGAGCATTGTCACGGGCAAGGCGATCCTGAATCCTGGCGGCGGCAGCGGCGAAGGGATTGTCACTGTCTGTGCCGTACCATGTCAGGCCGATGTCCAGGAGCGGGGTGATAGCACGTTCGTCGCCAATATCGGCCAGATATGCGGCAGCGGCCAATTTTCCGGCGAAACTGGCCCGGTCGAGCGTCTTGAGAAGGCCGTCGACGTCGCCGCTGTCGGCGAGTGCGACGATTTGCCGGAGTTCCTCCTTAATCTCAGGAGTGGTTGTCTTTGTCGGCTTGGAGCTGGTGACAGGCGCGGCCGGTTTGGCAGTCTTTGGGGTGGAATCGGACGGGGATGGGGCGGCGGGTGTGGGCGTGATGTCTGCGGTCTTGTCGGTTGGAGCCGGGGTCGGATTCCATAGCAAGGCGGCGGCGATGATTGTGAGGATGCAGAGAACGACGGCAGACGCGACAGCGAGGCGGCGCGGCGTGAGAAAGGCGCGTGGCGGCTGTGCGTCACCGATCTGCTCGGCGGCCGAGCGGAGGTTCCTGACGGCATCTTCGGTTTTCTTCAATGTCGGCTCGATCTGCGACAGGGCTTGCAGTCGGCGCAGGAGTTTGCGTTCGTTACATGCACAGCCTGGTGCGGCGTCGCGATTGATAAGGGTCTGCAAGCGCTGTCGCGCACGGTGGCAGACGGTGCTCACGTGGCTGGAGGTGATTCCAAGCCGCCGTGCGATGTCATCATAGGAACGCTGCTCGATGTAGCGCATGACGATGACCTCGCGGGGGCGCTTGCGGAGGAGGCCGATGGCATTGAGCACGTCCTCGAGTTCTTCCTGCGGGACGTGGTCGGCGGTTGCTGAGTCATCGACGCCCGGCCTTTGTGCGCCGTCGTCGAGGCGGATGGGCTGATGCCGGCGGGCACGGCGCCAGTCGAAGGCTAAAACGATTGCGGCCCGATGCGCGAAAACGCGGGCACTGGCGGCCTGCGCGAAACGCGGTGAACGCCGCAGTTCGGCAAGCAACTGAAGAAGCAGTTGTGCCGCGGCGTCCTCGCTGAGGGTAAGGCGAGTCAACAGCGTGTAGATTTCAGCGGCCGAATCGGTCCATTCAAGAAGCTTGTGACGGAAGTCCTGCAAAATCGCACCCTTTGCTATCAGCGTTTATCGGCTGTGAGCGCCATTCATTATAACGATTCGCATCGTGTCTGACCAATGTTCTGCTTTGTGTCGCCGGGACAGCCCGCAGCGCGGGGCCGATCAGCGGCCTGGCGGAGGTCCTCTAATACAGGCCTTTGTGCGGCTGGAGCTTGGTGCAACTGGGGCGATTTTCTCTCGCAAAATGCTCCTGAAGCCATACAATAACTCACGTCATCCTGTGGGAGGCCGCCCGTGGACCCGGTTAGACGGCAACTTAAATTATTGGACGCTCGGACTGCGGAACGCACAGCCGGCGTGGGCGGTCTGTTTGCTTATTACCCCCTGCTGCTGCCGGCGGCGGCGTTTATCGCGGGGATCGCGGCGGAAAACACACGCACCGGCGGGCACTGGTTCCCGGCGGCCGTTGGTTTTTTGACAGTTACGACGGCGGCAGGTTCCCTGATACTGCGGGACCGTAAACGGCTGTATTCCGCGGCGGCGGCGGCTTGTCTGGCATCTTTCTGTTTGGGGGCGGTTCGGCTTAAGATTTACTATCAGCCGCCAGGCGACGACGTTCGGAGCCTGGTGCAGCATGGACGTGTGCTGGCGACTGTGCGAGGAACGGTGCATACCGTGCCTGCGGCGGATGATGCGGGGTTGTGGAAGTTCGGGCGGTATCACTGGATGGAGGCGGGGTGCCGGTTCTATCTTCGAGTGAACGGGGTCAAGGGGCGGGATGGCTGGGTGGAGGCGTCGGGTGTGATTCTTGTGCAAGCGCCGGCAGATGCGGCATATCTTCGGCCGGGCGACTGCGTTGAGGTGCAATGCTGGCTGGATGGGTTCGGGGAAGCACTCAATCCGGGGCAGTTCGATCTGAAGGAGTCCATGCGGAGGCGGAATGTTTATGTTGCGGCGGCAGTCGAGTCGACGGATGCCATCACGCCGGTTGAGCAGACGTCGCGGCGGGCGGTTGCGACGGCCCTGGTGCGTCTTCGCGAGAAGACGTCGAAGGCGCTTCTGGATGAGATTCTTGCGGAGGACGAGGCAGCGCCGATGTTGGCGGCGCTGCTGTTAGGTGAGAGAACCGGTATCGACATCGAGACGGCGGATGCGTTTCAAAGGACGGGGCTGGCACACTTCATCAGCCTGTCCGGGATGCACCTGGGAATATTGTCAATGACCGGGTGGCGGCTGCTGCGGTTCACCGGCCTGTCGCGCCGGCGGCGGGCGGCGGTGTGCGTTCTGTTGATCGCACTGTACGTTTCGATTGTGCCGCTGCGAGCACCGATTCTGCGGGCGGCGATTATCTGCTGGGTGTTCTTCTTGTCGATTCTGTTCGGGCGGCGTGCACAGCCGCTGAATACGTTGGCGATTGCGGTGATCGCGGGGCTGCTGATACGGCCAACGGATGTGTTTACGGCGGGGTGGCAGTTGTCGTACGCAACGGTTTTGGGGATTATTTTGTTTCAGCGTCCGATTGCCAACTGGATGCTGGAGCAGACAGCGGATCGTTTGTATGCGCGCGTGAAGGCGTCGTGGGCTGTCCGACTCATGGGGGCTCTGACGTGGGTGGTGGATCTGTTTGCGGTAGGATTAGCGGCATGGCTTGGGGGGTCGGGGGTGCTGCTGTATCATTTTGGCACCATCGGGCCGTTGGCGAGCGTGTGGACGGTTCTTGTGTTTCCGTTTGTGTGGGGGATTCTGGTATTGGGGTTTGCGAAGATACTGCTGACGGCGGTGCTGCCCACGGCAGCACTTGCCTTGGGGCTGGTGCTGTCGCTCTTGTCGGAAGGGTTTGCGGCGGCGGTGAGGCTTCTGGCGGACGTGGGGTTTTCGGAGGTGCGGATCGGCGAGGTCGGCGGGTGGTTCGTTGCCGGGTACTATGCGCTTGTGCTGCTTCTGCGGTTCTGCCGGGTTGCCAGGCCATTGTGGCGGCGAGTACTTTTTGCGTCAGCGTTCGGGGCGATTCTACTGCCGCTTGCAATAACAAAGTATACGCGGACGCACCGCGACGATCTGGAGATGACATCCCTTGCGGTGGGCCACGGCCAGGCGGTGTTTATTGCGTTTCCGGGAGGGCGCAATGTGCTGCTGGATACCGGGTCGCTGAGTGTTCGTAATTGCGGGTGGCGGACTGTAGTTCCGTTCTTGCGGTATAAAGGTGTCGGGCGGGTTCATGACCTGATTATCAGCCACGACGATATCGATCATATCAACGGGATTCCGGAGGTTGTCTCAACGATCGACGTGGAACGTATTGGCTCGAGTGCGGCAGTTATTGCCGCGGCACAGACAGTGTCGGCGGCGGGTTACTTGCGCAGTTGTCTGGCGAAATGCGATCGGGAGATCGAATTGGTGGCTGGGAACATAGAGACAGGCGGCAAGGCCACTGCGCGTGTACTGTGGCCGACCGCTCAGGTGTGCGAGGATCTGACGGTGAGCGACAATGACAAGTCGTTAGTGCTGCTGGTGGCGTTTGCGGGGCGGCGGATACTGCTGTGCAGCGATATCGAGCTCTATGCGCAGGAACAGGTCTTTGCGCGGTATCCCGATTTGCGGGCGGATGTTGTTGTGATGCCGCATCACGGGTCGGTGAGTAATCTTGCAGACGGTTTTGTCGAAAGGCTGGGTGTGCAGACGATCATCGTCAATTGCAGCGCCAGCCGATACGGCAGCGCGTACCGGCCGCCGGACGGAGTTCGGGCGTTTTATACGCCGGTTGACGGGGCCGTAACAGTGAAGATAAAAGCCGCCGGCACGCTGAGCGTGGTCGGCTTTACAGGCAGATCGGACAATTCGACCGCTGAGTGATCGGAATCGTGATCAGTACATATGGACAACAACTTCGACGCGGCGGTTCTTGGCCTTGCCGCTTGCGGTCGAATTGGAGGCGACCGGTCGGAATTCACCGGCCGCGACGGCCTTGATTCGCTCAGGCCGGATACCCTTCTTGACAAGGTACCTCAGCACCGACAGCGCTCTTTCAGACGAAAGTTCCCAGTTGTCCTTCCACTGGTCCCTGGTCTTGTTGATGGGATCGGTGTCGGTGTGGCCGACGACGCTGACATCTTTGTCGCGGTATTGTTGCAGGAGGACGGAGGCAATCTGGTCGAGTTCGGCGCTGGTGGCGCTCTTGAGGTCGGCTTTGCCCGAGGCGAAGAGGATGGTATTGTCCAGAGTGACGGTAATGGTGCCCCGAGCCGAATCTATAGTGGTTTGCAGATCACCGAACGGGCCTTTTCCGCCCTCCTGCATTTGCCGCTGCAGTTCGGCAAGCTGCTGCTGGGTGGCGTTGAGCGTGTGACTGAGACGGGTTCTTTCGTTTGCTGCGCCGTCGAGTTCGGATTGGCACAATTCGTAGAGGCCCTTGAGATTCTGGTGTTCGACCGCCAGACCGTCGTATTTCTTTTTCCAATCGGTACAACCTGTGAGGAGAAAGCCCGCCGCCAAAGCCGCAAGCACCAGATGCGTTTTCACGCCTACGTTTCTCATTTGTGATCTCCTTTTCGCTAAACGGACCTTACTGATAGAAATATAGCCCGGCAATCCATGCTCTGAAGCCATCGTGGAAGATGATAACGAGAAGTACAGCCATTGACAAGAATGGACCGTAGGGAATTTGGCGCGTTTTTCTGAAGATGGTTTGGTACATCGCCCATGCCAGACCAAAGAACGGCGCAATGAAAAAGGCCAGGAAAACCGGGACGGGTCCGATGACGGCTCCGGCGGCGCCCATGAGATGAACGTCGCCGAGTCCCATGGCTTCCTTGCCGAAGACAAGGGTGCCGAGGATACGTGTGGCCCAGACAACGGCACACCCGACGAGATAGCCGAAGACGCTGCCGAGTATGCCGGCAACAACGGGCTGCTGCATGATGTGGATCCACCGTGCGTGGAAGGCAGGGACGTGCTCAAAGAGCAGCCAGCCACAGGCGGCCGCTGTGAGTACCGGGGCAAGGAAGAGAACTTCGCGGAGGGCTTCGAGGCGGTGGTGAAAATCCGGCTCCTGGTCCTGATCCTGCGTACTGTCGTCGGGATGCTCGGGGTATTCATAGCTGCGTCTGATGAAACCCGTGGCCAGGGCGAGCAGAGAGACGGCCAGGCCAACGATGGCGGCGGCGGCGATGATGCCGGCCAAAGCGCCGGCGACCGGGAAGATCCTGAACGAACGGACCGTTAACGGATCGATTACCAAGGGTGCGACGCCGGAGGCAATGATTCCGGCGGCGGTGACGAACCAGCAGAGCGACAGCGGTATGACCCAGAGTTCCATGTCGATGGCCGAGGCCGCCAAAAAGGCGCAAAGCAGGATCATGCAGGTGACGTAGAACAGCCAGCCGCCGGCGAGGAACACGTCCATGCCGGGGAATGCGGCGTCAGCGGGCTCGATGCCGAATGCGCGGATGTCAGTCTTGAAGAGCAGGACGTACATGGCGACGAACATGATGGCGGTCGTCAGTTCGATGATGAAGTAGCGGGGCGAAATCCGAGCGCCGCAGAATCGGCATCTGGCGCGGAGGACAAGCCAGGAGACCAGCGGGATGTTATCGTAGAACGGAATCCTGCGGCCACACGATGGGCACGACGAGGGCGGCGTCACGATCGATTTGTCCCGGGGCAGACGATAGATGACGACGTTGAGGAAGCTGCCGATGCAGCTTCCGAACGCGAAGAGAAACACCAGCCAGATTGCTTCAGGCGTCACGGCGGCTCCTGTGGCGCATTTTCCTCTTTTCTATTTTCGTTTTCTGTTTTCCATGCGGCGGACAGCGGTTCGGCATTTTGCTTTCTCGCGCAGCAAAAACAGACGGGGGTCCCTATTTTTCGCGGTCGACGATGCCGGCGACCTTCATGGGCAAGCCGAACAGACGAATGAAACCGGTGGCATCGGTTGCATTGTATTCAGCGCCCATCTTGAAGCTTGCGAGGTCGTGGCGATACATGCTGCGGGGGCTCTTGACGCCGGCGAGTGTGACCTTACCCTTGAAGAGTTTAAGCCGCACTGTGCCGGTGACGGGCCGCTGGGTCATGTCGACGAATGCGTCGAGGGCCTGGCGCAGTCGCGAAAACCACTGCCCATAGTACACCATTTCGGCATACTTGAGGGCGACGTGTTGCTTGAAATGCATCGTGTCACGGTCGAGGGTGATGCTTTCGAGCGCCTTGTGCGCGGCGACGAGGATAGTGCCGCCGGGGGTTTCGTAAACGCCGCGGGATTTCATGCCCACGAGGCGGTTTTCGACCAGGTCATCCTGACCGATGGCGTGCTTTCCGCCGATTTCGTTGAGTGTCTCAATCAACTTGACACCGGCGATACGGCGGCCGTCGAGTTTAACCGGAATACCTTCTTCGAAACCGAGTTCGACGTAGTCTGGCTTTGCCGGGGCTTTGGAGACAGGCCGGGTCAGGACAAAGAGGTCGTCCTTTGGTTCGTTCCACGGGTCCTCCAGGTCGGCGCCTTCGTGGCTGATATGCCAGAGGTTGCGGTCGCGGGAGTATATCTTCTTCTTGCTCTGTTCGATTGGGATGTTGTGTTTTTTTGCATAGTCGACCGCGGCCTCGCGCGAGGTGAGCGTAAAGGCGGGGTTTTTCCACGGAGCAATAATCTTCAGTGAGGGATCCAGGGCCATGAAGGTCAGTTCGAAGCGGACTTGGTCGTTACCCTTGCCGGTTGCGCCGTGGGCGACCGCGGTCGCGCCCTCCTGGTGGGCGATCATGACCTGATGTTTTGCGATCAGGGGGCGGGCGATGCTGGTGCCGAGTAGATAGTTGTTTTCGTAGATCGCACCGGCCCTAAGCATCGGCCAGAGGTATTCTTCGACGAATTCCTTGCGCAGGTCTTTGACAATGCACTTGACGGCGCCGGTCGCCATTGCCTTTTTCTGGATTCCGGCGAGTTCGTCGCCCTGCCCCAGTTCGGCGGCAAAGGCCACGACGTCGTAACCATAGGTTTCTTTGAGCCACGGCAGGATGACGCTTGTGTCTAACCCTCCGCTGTATGCCAATACCACTTTTTCCGCTTTTGCCATTGAGGTTGCCCTGTTCTAACTCACTTTAACTGCGTTTGTCGCCAAAGCCGGGTATTATAAAGGCCGGCGGAGGAAATAACAGCGCAATTTCAACCATTCTATTGCCGCGAATCGTGGACGGCGGTGCGGCCATGAGCGCAAAGAACAAGACAGAGCCTTGGGCTGCCTCCCGGCGTTTCATTCCTGAATGGGCGGCGGCATTCGGAGTTTGCCTGTTGCGAAATATTGCGATGAAGTCCAAGGCGGTTTGCTGGCAAATGGTAGCGACTTGGTTGACATTGACCGGCAGGGCCTTTCCGGAAGCTGTTTTTTGAGGGCTCACGCCGCGAAAAAGGTTGACAATCCGCTCCAGAACGCGGTACCATTCGCCGAATTGCAGTTCGGGGCCCGTAGCTCAGCGGTTAGAGCAGTGGACTCATAATCCATTGGTCGTAGGTTCGAATCCTACCGGGCCCAGTCAAAAAACGCGGTTTTTGGGCCAAGAGCAAGCATTCCGAAATTTCCCATCGTTCATACATGTTCATATCTGTTCACAAAACCCCGCATAATTTACGCAAGCAGTGCGCAAGCGCGCTCATGCCGTCTTTGAATCTGCCTCAGGCATGGCCGCCAAGTCGGGCAGTTTGGCGACCGCCGCTGTCTCTGCGCCTTTGTACAAATGGGAGTACCTGTCCACCGTCAGGGTAATCGACGAGTGCCTGCATAACGCTTTTGCATCCTGCATAGCTACGCCGGACGCCGTCAGCATCGTGGCGAAGCTGTGCCTCAGTGCATGGAAATCAAGCTCTCCGTCGTCCGTCTGTGCCTTCAGGAAGTCGCTCTCTTCGCGGGCCTGCCGTTCCTGTGGGGTCTTGGCTTCACTGAGCCACTTCTGCCGTGCGTCTTCCAGGTCGGCCCTCAACATAACCGCCGTCTTGTCGGTAACGCGACGGAACAATGGGTCGGAGGACTTCTTTCCTTGCGTCAAGACTCGAAGCTCTTTCAGGATGTCCCCTGTAAGCGGCAAGACGGCCTCTTTCTTGTTTTTCGTATAACCAGGTGCCACCGTAACCATCTTGGCCTGAAACTTGATCGAAGACACGCGCAGCTTGCGTATCTCGTCCGCCCGCAGGCCCGTCCTCATGGCCAGCCGGTACAATACAGACCGCTCCCATCCGCTCAAGCTTCGCCTCTTCTTGCCGTGCCTGGCCGCCCAGTCCAGAAGGTAAGCCGCCTCGTCTATGGTCATCGCTCGACGGTTCTTTTTTTTGTCTGTTACATCGATCATGGACAGACGGACGGCAACATCTTTAATCAGAATGTCCTCTTTGTGAAGCCACCGCAAAAAACCTTTGCAGGCCCTAATGTAATGATTGTAGGTGCTCTGCGATATGCGCCCCGCCGTCAGTTCATCGGACACAAACTCCTGTATTTTTGGGGCGGCAACGTCCGCCAGTGTCCGGAAGCCGCAACCCTTGATTACGCTCGCGATACGGGCATTGCATATATTGGCGTAGTCGGCCGTATTGCCTTTGTGCTTGAGGTGGGCGGTATAGGCTGCAAGATGAGCCTCAATGCCGCGTCCGCCGGCGGCGGTCGACGGGTCGATCAAATCCAACGATACCAGCCTCGCGACAATACGGTCCGGCTGCTTATGAATCCACTCATAGACCTCCGGCTTCATCTGTTGGCCGCTGGTACGAATGCCGATCAGCGTGCCGATCATCTCGGCGGCCCCCTCGCTTAGCTGTTTGTCGGCGTACAGAGCGACGCTTTTGCGCGTCCCTGGAATCGCTCCGTACCACTTCGCCGCCTTCTTTGTCTGCCCGTTCCGGTCCGTGTAGTTCGGCTTGAATAACGATACTACTGGCCGCTGCTTTTTGGCGTGTAGTTCGATAATGAATTGCTCGGCGGCCTTCCGGTCTCTTTTGTTCAGGCCTTCCAAGAGGACAGCTATTTTGTCGACGTCCATCGTTCACCCCTTCAAGAAAAAAAGCCCCGCCCCGGCGTCTGTGCCGAAGCGGGGCGGGTTGGTTCAGCTTCCGATTTCCGCTCTCACGCGGGTCTCTATCATTTCCCGCAGGTCTTCCGTTGACATATCAGCCAACACCTTATCGCACACCTCGTTAACCAGTTCGTCGCGTGCCTGCTCTTCGTCGTAAGCCTCGATTCTCGCGGGCATGTCGGCCTGCATGACCGTGAGGATACGTTGCAGGTAGCGGGGCACGTAACCATCACACCCCCGAAAGCATTCCTGTACGGCCGCCCTCATCCACGCAGTGGCCGACTCCAAGTTTCTACCTGTCTCGGCGGCCTTCTGCTTTGCCTGTTCCGCCAGGGCCTTTTCGCCCGCGCTGCTCAGCAAGGGGACAGACAGCTTTTTGTTCAAAGCTTCGATGACTTCACTGGTGATCTTCTTGCTGCTGCTCTTGCGGGGGGTACTCATAACACACATCCTTCCTTGCGCTCATCGGAGCGCATAAACTTAACCGGGGATTGTGAACGCCGTTAAGAGCGCGCGGTCCTTGCGGATACCGCATCCCCGGTTAAAGTTTGGAAAATCATCGGATATGGTTCTTAACGTTTTCACACTTAAAGACTACTCCATAAGACTATCGCTGTCAAGTCGAAATCTGAAAAATTCTTCGTTGCCAGCATTGGCTCGCCGCATTATATCACAAGGTGCTCGTTACTCCAAAACGTCGCACGACCTACGGACTTTTTGGATACCAACCTTCGGTATTGAAGCTTCCTATTGGCTCCTTGGCACATTTTTTGTGCCGAGGTCTCCCCACGCGCGCGGGCGCGAGGCTCCACAACCAGTAACTTCCCGTTTTTTAGGAAGTTTCTCGTCCCCCCCACGCGCGCGGGTGCCGAAGCTCTACCTCGCGGGCGCGAACATCAAGTGCTTATCCGTATCAATTTGATTAGGATGATTCCCTTTGCCCGGCCCGTACTTTCGTCTCTCGCGAATCCGCCCCCGTATCAAACTCATCTGGTCGGGCGTGAGGTTGCGGCGACCAAGCTGATTCTTGTCGATCCAGTCCTTCGCCTCGTCACGGTCATTGATCGTCAGCTTCGGCACGGTCTGGAATTCAAGGTTATGCTTGCGGCAGATTTCATAACGGTTGTGGCCGTCGAGGATAACGCCTTGCCATGTCACAAGCGGGTCGCGGCAACCTTCCGCCAGAATGTTCTCTTCCAACTGCCGAAACTCTTCGGCACTCAGAGGTGGTATCAGTCCCTTGAATTCTTTGTCGATGTGCAAATCCATTTGATTTTCCTTTATGCCGCGGGATGGGGTGGATTACTGCATTCCTGTGCGGGATTTACTGCTTGCTTTTGCCCCTCGATGTCGAGTATCATGCGAATCGCGCCACGGACGGCTTCGGCATCTGTGGCAGATTCCCGCCTCAGTTTGCTTCCAGAAAAACGCCGATAAAGCTCATCGGTAAAATTTACGAATACTTGTTTTGCCATGATATATCCTTCAGTTTGCTTAATGTTGCTGAAGAAATCTTAAGCCATAAATCGGCAGAGTCAAGAAAAAACTTAAATTTTACTAAGGAAAATTAAGTAAAATTCAGTTGCAGAAAACGTAAGGATTGATGGATACTATGGTTATGGCAAAATTACCGGGCGAAAAAAGTTTTGGCGCGGAACTGCCAATCTCGCTGGCCGAGAGGTTTGCAGAGCAATGCGATGCGATGGATTGCAAGAAAAAGACTGCGATCCGCGCAGCGATCAAGCTTTGGGTGGAACTGCCCGCAGATGTGCGGGTTAAGTTGCTTGACCAATCCTTGGATGGTGCTACTTTTGTGGAGCTTGTTCAGCGGATCGTTGACGAACGTATCGCGGCCGGCAATCGAGCCGGCGAAGCGATTGCCGCACGCCGACCGCATAAGCCAAATCCAAAGGGTTAACGCGATTGAGACGAAAACACAAGTCGCGAGTGTGATCCTTGAGTACTTCCGTGAGACTATCCATGGTGGATCTGTCCGTTCAGAGGTTGCTCGCCGATCCGGGGTCTCCGCGCCTCGCTTCGTTTGTTTCCCGGCTCGGCTGGGCAAAAGTGTACTGTCTTTCGACGCTCTGTGACACTCCGCTAGGGTTAAAACCCTGCGGCTTCTTTAGGCACGCACGCCGCAACCGGCCACGTTATGCCTAAACGGGCGTGTCCCGCCCTTAGCACAGTAAATCCCATCCTAAATTTCCTATTAAAATAGGAATTAACCTTGACTTACTTTTTCCGGTTTGGTAGATTCATCTTTCCCAACGGAGGGGGTTTTCATTTCACGGATGTCAAGCTCTTTGAGACGCTGACGACAGAGGAATTGTATTTCCCCATCCTGGGTCCGCATGTCGGCTTTGGACGCCCGCTCCAAAATTTCCTTTGTCTCAGCTGTCACATATATGTTTGGCATTGCTGATCCCTTGCGCAGAATAATTATGTTCTGATTATGTTCTACGCCCTTTGTCGGCACATGTCAAGATATTTCTGTAAAAATTATTTAATTATTCGGGGTTGTTTCGGCAAGTGAAGTCTAATAAAAGGTTTATATGAACGCAAAAGTCAAAAAAACCTTGTATCTGCCGGATTGGGTTGCTGATTTGCTGGATCGGGAGGGGCAAAAGTATGATGGGCCTGGGGTAGTTGCTTCGTCCGCTATAATGGCATTTTGCCTAATGAAAGATAGCGAAAAAGTTAAGGTAATACAAAGTTATCGGAATAAAGAAGTAGAAAAAGCCTATTTTGATACTCAGGCTATAGTTGAAAATGCTGCTCAAGATGAAGAAGCAGGCAAAAAACGAAATCGACAGAAGCGTACACCAAAAGAATCTGCCTGATTTTTTCAAGGTAAAAATGTTTTTCAAAGTTGTGCGTATTCATAATACGTATATCTCGGCAACATAAGGGTGTTACTTAACTTATAAAAAACAAAATAAGAATCCAAGTTATCATGTATTTAAGAGTGTTATTTTTTATTTCGGTTTATTTAAGCATCAGTTTGTGGGAAGTCATAATGCTCCAACAAAAACTAACACCTTATCCTTACAGAATGGGCTTGGATTTATGGGGCTTTAATGTTGTTTGCTTGTATGTTTATAGCTCAATACTTATGCCATTTTACATTAGGGATTCTAATATATGCTGTTGCAAAGAAAAACTACCTTTTACCAACAGCAATATTTAGCATCAATGTATGGATGTTACTTATACTCGGTGTTTTACAGATTATGTTTTAATCTAAGTTTTTATTTCGGCAGGATTTACAACCTCACAAAAAATATTTTGATTACAAAATGCCATATATTTTAATAAAAAAAATCCCCATATTTTTGCATTCCGATCTTTGGGAAAAAGTTACACAAGCGGCATTGGGCAAAGATAACACAGCCGCTGAATGCCGCCTTAGAGCCTTCGTAGGTGATGCAACTGCCATTAACAAAAGAGATAAGTATGTTTATGAATATCTTAATGAGCAGTATCAGCAAAACCCACGATTTATAGATGAATTCTGTAAATTTGATATGTACGATTCTGAGGCATCCGGCAATGTTATGGATTTACTCTACGATTATTGCTGTCTTTACGGCCACAGTAGAATTGTCCAACTTCAGGGCGATTACCAAAGGATTATTGATGATTACATGGGAAATTCTTACTCGCTCCCAATGGGCAAAATGTTTTGTGTCGAGTATTTTGGGAAGTGTAGTTTGGCAAACAGAATTTTCAGAACTACCCCTAAAGCCAAAGTGAGAGCGGCTATTTTTGTGGATAAAATTCAAAGGATACAGGGCGATCTTCGTTGTTTTGATATTTATTATCGAGATGCAAAAGCAGTTATTCGATGCGGCCCTGAGCTTTGTATATTAGGATTGTAATTCCTACAACCGGCAATACAACTTTTGACAGAAAAGACCGTTTTAATAGTCCCAATAAGTCCAAAGCGAATAGTATTACAACTTTGATAAGTGTTTTTCGGCAAAAGATTTAAGCCGTAAAGTTATATATAATAGTGGTTTATGAAAAGTAAAAGGATCGACTCAATCAAAATCTGCCTGATACGATCCGCTATTAACATTACTTCAAAGTTGTACGTAACCACAGTCAGCTATGTGAATGTTGTTATAACCGTAACAATGAGCGAGATAATGGCAATGACCATCATAATATAGGCTATATTAGTCCGCTTATTGTCATTGCTGGCCGCAAGCCGGGCCGGGCAATTTTTGTAATTGAGTTTCTGTATCGCCACATCCTCTTTAAGTCCCGGTTTGCCGTTGCCATACAGCGTTGTGTGGTGATCTTCCACCATAGGTTGCAGCCTGATCACCACATCATATATCTTGTTAATCTTGTCATCTCGCTCCTTGTCCGTCATGCTGCCGTGCTCCGTTTTCTTATTGGACTTCCGTAACCAACACAGTATTCTTAAGGCTTATGGCTGAAGATTGGAAAAAAGTATTGAAAGATTTCCCGATGGACGCTCTTCGAATGATTATCGAATGGGGTATTTTCATCGGCATTATTGCTCTTTTTGGCTATTTGTTCGGGCCGTAAATCCTTCCGCCTTTTCCACTAA
>DAOTMV010000012.1:0-102881 GCA_035450485.1 Anaerohalosphaeraceae bacterium
TCCCGCAGAGCACCGAGCCAAAAAAATCGCATCCACAACATTTGACAATAGCTCGGTTCGTTGTCCGGAAATCCCAGTCGTACGTACCCCAGTACTGAACGCGCCAGTGATTCTCCATGGGAGCACCATCCGTCAATCGCAGGCTGAAGTTCTGTCCCTCGGTGCGATTACCCATATCGTACAGGCCGCGGTTGCCCCACGACCGAGCATAGGCCCAGCAACTCACCGACCGCGGACTGGCGCCTGCGATGCCAAGCTGTGAGGGCTGCTTGCCGCTGCGCATGGCGCCGTCCTGGCCATCGCACTCGAGGGCGTTGCCGAACTTGCCGAGGGTAATCTTGGCGTTGCCCGTGAGCGTGCCGTTGACGCCGTTGTCGCTGTCGTCACGGGCGTCCACATCAAACGACCAATAACCGATCAGGCCTTTTGCAAGGCTGCCCACGGCCATGTGCGGTGGTTCGACGATCCGGGCTTCGGCTGAAACCGCCGCGCCGTAGCTGTTGGACACCTTGCAGTAATAGCTGCCCGCCCCGGCAATAAGATCCGGCGAGGACGAGACACCGTCTACCGGCTGATCGGTTGCGGCATCGAACCACTGGTAGGAAAGTGCGCCGGCATTGTCGTACTCGCCGCTGATGGCGGTAATGGTCAGAACGCCGAGACAATCTATACCCACCTTGACGTTTGTGGGCTCAGCGGTGATGATGGGTTCCATCTTCATCGATTTAAAGGTCCATGTCACGCCCCACAGCGCGTTGGCGTCGGCATTGACTGCGTCGACGCGCCAGTAATACGTCGTGTTGTGGGTCAGGCCTTCGACGGTGATGCGGGGATTGTTCACCGGCACGCTGCCGATGTAGTACGCGTCGCCATGGTTCGGATCGCCCGCGGCGTTGGTCGTGCCGAGATACACGTCGTAGGAGACGATGTCGGCCGGCAGATACTCCGTGGCGGCCCATTCGAGGGTCAGCGGCGCGGCGAATTCGACCCCAGTCTGGCCGTTGGCCGGGGCAACCACCTGCGTCGGGGGCAGAATGAGCAGTTCGGGCGGAATGGGATAATCGGCGGTCTCCGATTCCTCGCGCACTCGCACCTCAAAGACGTTGCCGCCGCCCTTCTCGAACATGCCGGCCACAACCAGGTGGGCGCCCATGTTCAGGTTGATCGTACCGTAGCGCCACTGGGCACTGTGTATCCCGTCGTTGTCGACGACCTTGACGCCGTCTACCCACAGCACGCTGCCGTCGTCGGAGTTCGTGCCCAAAACGTAGGTGCCGCCCTTGGGCAGCAGGACAACAGCCGTATTGCGGACCACGAAATTGTTATTTTCGGGCTGGTCCCCATCCACGCGCGGCTCCTGGCCGAAATTGGGGAATACCTCGACATGATCGGGCACGCCGAGCGTGGCGAAGTCCGGCAGAGAGTCGTACGTGCGGTTGTACCACAATTCATGCAGCACGCCGTTATTCAGGGTCAGCTCCGCCCGAGCCGGACTCAGAGCCAATCCACAGCAGAAAACCATAACCAAGGTCAATACTTTTTTCATTTTTAAGTCCTCCGTTTCGTTACTTGATCATCTTTCGGGATAACCACAGAAGTTGAACATTCGTTATGGTTTCCTTAGAAGACGCGGTTATCTTCCAGCCATCCGCCAACAAACAGCACCAGGTCGGCCAGATCTACTATGCAGTCGCCATTGAGATCCATGGTCGGAGGCGCGTTGTCGACACAGATCATGACGTCGGTCTCGACCTGGGTGTAGAGAGCAGCGACTTCTCGGCTGCTCAGCGGGTAGTTGAAAATGCGGACGTCATCGAGTGTGACGTTTGCGAAGCCGCCATGGCCGCCGTCATCACCCTGCCGGCCGCCGAGCGCGACGTTGCCCCTGGTGTAGGCGATCGGGGCATAGACGTTGTCTTCAGTGTTGAGGACGCCGTCGATGTAGAGCTTCTTCTTTCCTGCGGCAAGGTCGAATACGCCGACAATCAAACGCCATTTGCCGTCATTGATCAGCATTGTGCTGGACTCGCCGTCGGCATCATCGCTGGCGGAGTTGGGCCGAGTGGTGAAGCAGGCCCTCATATTGTTGTGTTGGCGGATCTGCCAGCCCCTGTCGTTCTCGCCGTCCCGGCTGACGTAACCGTTCCACTCAGTGTTCTGATCGGTCTTTACCCAGGCCGCCACGCTCATGCCGTAGTTGCAGATGTTGAAGTAGTCCCGGTCCGCATAGGCCATGGAGACCACGTCGCCATCGCCGTCAAAGTGCATAGCATTGCCGATCTTACCCTGGACAAACTGCGGGTTGCCGTATACCTTGCAGACGGGGTTGCCCTCGACAAGGCTCTGGATGTTGTCGTTTTCGAAATCCCAGTAGGCGATCATCCGCCGCACGGCCACCATCGTGCTGTCGCTTTGCGCGGACTCCTGGCGGTCATTAGTAACGATGCAGTAGAAGTAGCCTTCGTCGGCCAGTGTCACGTTGGCAATCGAAAGCTCCGCAGTCCGTGCACCGGAGATTTTGCCGCCGTCCGACAGGGCGATGTCTCCGCCGGCGGTCACTTTGTACCACTGGTAGGTGACCGGAAGCGGACAGGTCGCCGTCACTTTGAAGACAGCGTTGTCGCCTTCGGCAACCGCCTGCGAATAGCTTATGGAGGCAATCATTGGCTCTGAGGGTTCGGTCTCGAAGGTCCATACCAAGCCCTGGGAGACACCCCCGCTGTTGCGGACCATATCGACGCGCCAGTAGTATGTGGTGCCGTAGTTGAGGTTCGAGCCGAGCGTGTACTCTACGCGGTCGAGCATCGTATCACCAGCGGAAATGGTATCGATCAGCGTCATCGCGTCCGGGGCCGTACCAAGGTACAACTTGTAACTGGCGATACCAGAAATGGTCTGCGTCAGGTCGTTGGGGTCAACGCCTGGCGACCACGCGAACACCGGCGACTGAACCGCCAGGACTGTGGCCTTGTGTGCGGGGCTGGGGGTGGAGGCCAGCGTACCCGGATTCATCATGGCTTCTTCGAAGGTAGTGGCGACGACGAGATCATCCCACCGCGTGTGACCGGCCGAGCCGAGTCGAACGGCAGTATTCCAGTTGGTACCGCCGTAGGTGCGGACGGCATCGGCCGAGTTGGTCCCGCCGGACCTGTTGTGGAAATCGGTCGAATTGGGATCGACCCACAACAGCAGCCGATCATAATCGAAATCGATTGCAGCGATGAGGCGGTATGTCCGACCAACCTCAACGGGAACGTTGGTGAAGGTTGCGCCAACACCGGACTCGTCGATGCCGAAGTACTTCTGGTCGCCTTGTCCACCGACTTGTCCGAAGAAGATGCGCTCGGTGCCGAAATCAACGCCGCTGAACCCCGACCAGCTATTGGTGTTGAGCTGGGTGTACGTCACGGCATAGTAAACGACGCCGGAGGCGCGAATGGCGCCGCGGCGCTCGTCTGTTTCCGGATTGTCCCCGGAACCTTCGGTGGGGCCATTATATTCACGACGGGCCCAGCCGTCGCTGTTTGTTTCGAGTCTGGCTGCCACCACGTTTGCAGTCCCGCTGACGTTCCAGTTGGAGACCGTGGACGTGTGAACCTTGGCAACGTTGTCAAAATCCCAGCCAATGCCGCCGGTCCGGCCACCGATGCCACCATCGGCGTAGTCGAACGGCTCATAGCCGATCACTTCCGCACCTGCCGGAACGGCAAGCAACGCCCCGATCACCCACAGTAAACATACTTTTTTCATTTTTGATTCCTCCGTTGCTGAATAGTGAAAGACCTGCATGATATGGACTGCTCAAGGGCGGCAGTCATCCAGAGAAGAAGCGACGCGGCAGGATACCCACGGCGACCCTCCTTTCCTGTTTCGTGTGTCATTGAACACCTTTCATCACAAGCTCGCATCAGCGGCGGTGCGGCTGCCAAGACTGCGGCGACCTCCGCCCGTAAACCGGGCGCGCACCATCTGCAGACAGTGTCAAAACAGCGCAAAAAGCACTGCATACCGACACAACAGGATACAAGGAATTGCGTTCCGGTCCCCCGTTCCCAAGGAACAACACCCTCGCACCCGCCACGGATTCCCATTACCGGAATCCGTGCCGTACTCAGCGTAAAACCAGCCGGCCGCCGCAATGCACCGACGGCACGACCACACACCGCAATTCATTATAAACACTGTTCAAACAGAAAGCAAGTCAGAAATCATGTTGCGACCCATATATTTGGGAAAATAAGCGGTGAAACAGGGCATTTTGCGGGTGGTCCTGTCGGCATGCGGCATCGCCAAAGACCGGACAGCAGCGGGATATTACCGCGTTAGCCGCGTAACCCGTGGCGAATATTCGGTGAAAGTGTTTGATCGCTCGACATCACACGTCCAGTTTGGGGCAGCCCAAACTGTACGCAGGCGGGGCTAAACCACAGACATTGTCACCTGACCGCATAGACAAAAAAGGCCCGCCCCAGTGGGCGGGCCTGATGTCATTCACTGCCTGGCCCGGCGGCCGAACCGTTAGTTTGTCAGGGCAGACAATCCGGAACGATGTTGCAGGCCATCCACGTTTCCAGCAGAATCGCAAAGTCCTTCAGGTCGGTATAGCAGTCGCCGTTGAAGTCGTACGCAGGCTTCTGCGGGCAAACGCGCTGGCCGGTGACATCTGTGTAATGCCGTGCGGCGTCAAACGGGTTCAAGGCATAATTGTAGATATATACATCGTCAATATATCCACGCCACGGATTGTAGCCGTTGGCGTTGCAGGCGCCGATGGTCATTGCAGCGGTCGTGTCGGGCCCGAGGGACCACGGTGCGGTGGCAATGAGTTCGCCGTTAATGTAAATGGCGGCCGTAGAACCATCGAAGGTCAGGAGATAATGAACCCACGTCAGATCGCCGGGCACGTTGTAGCCGAAGCTCGCGGGATCATTGCCGTAGTGTTTGGGCTCCAGGAACCCGTTGTTGGTCTTGGCAAGTTCGATCTGCCACATCATATCGTCGGCGGCCCAGTTATCACGTTTGCCGATTGAGCCCTGCCATCCCGTGCCGCCATCACTATCCCAGGCGACCCAGTGGGAAATGGTCAGTTCGTTGCTGCCGCGCGAGGGGTTCCAGTTGCCGATATCGATGTAGTCGCCCTCGGCGCCTCCGAAGGAGAAGGCGTTGCCAACCATGCCGGGGACGGTTGTAACGTTGCCACGGAGTCGGCCGGGCGCCTGTTGGCCTGTCGCTTCGACGATATTTTCCGGATCGGACGCATCGTCCAGCGGATAGTGCGCCAAGAGCCGCTTGACGGCGAAAGCAACGGTGTTGGTCTGCAGGCTGCCATAGGCATTGGAAACGACGCAGTAGTACTCGCCTTCGTGGGCGATATCGCTCAGTGTCAGCGCGGGCGACTGGCCTTGCGGCGCCATCGACACACCGTCTTTGTACCACTGATACGACAGCGGGCCGGCATCGTTGAACTCACCACTGCTTGCACCGACCGACATTTCGGTGCTCTCACCCGGCCAGATCGCCCGGTTGGAAGGCTGCTGCGTGATCACGGGTTTGAGCTTGCGCGTCTGGAGCGTCCGCAGGTCGCCGGGGATGATATCGCCGTTGTAAACCGTCGCCACCCGCCAATAGTAGGTCGCGTCGCTTTCAAGTTGAGCAGCATCAATTACAAAGAACGTATCTTCCGTGGTGGCTATCGGTATGGAGAGCAACGAGTTGAAATCGACGATGCCCGCCGGATCGGCCGACCAGTACACGTTGTAGTGCACGTCGCACGGCGAAAGCGGATACGCCTCCCAACTCAGCACGAGCGGCTCATCCGGGTCGACGCCCGTTGTTCCTCTGGCCGGCTGCACATTGACGGGCTCCACTGTATTATAGAGGTCGCCGCCCCTGGCAACACCGGCGGCAGTGCGAACCTCCACGTTGTCAAATTTGACCGTGTCGACAATCCACCAAGCCCACGTCGTAATCGCCAGGCCGACATAGACGTCCTCGGCCATGGAAATGGTGGTCTGATTGTGCAGTGTCCACGTAATGCCATCGTAGGAATAGTATCCGGTAAAGGTGTCGCCCTCACGAACCAGCCTCACCCACTTCGGCTCCTGCAGAATACCAACCTCTTCGTACGTTTCCGTGGTTGGGTTGAAATAGCTCAGCCAGTAGCGCTTGTCGGGCCAGGGACCCACACCGTCGTTGCCGTTCGGGCCGGTCGTGCTGCCGCCGGTCTCAGAGCGGTACTGCATGATGAAACCGCGTTTGGCAGCCACGGACAGCATGACGTTCTTGCTGTCGGGATCGAGCGTCTCGCGAATCATCACGCCTACACGGGGATCCCATGCCCAAGTGTTGCGGTCAGCATGCTCCCCAAGGCGCCAGTCGGCCACGCGGGCGATAATGTCGCAATCACCCCATGCATGGGCATAGGCGTAGCGGAAGCCATCTTTGGTGCCCCAGATCTCCTGGGCTTCCCCCTGGGAGGGGTCGCCGGAGGCGGAGGCCATTTCATATACGCCGTTGGCTACGTTCGTGTAGGTGGTCTCCCAGCTTTCCGGCACATATCCGATGTCACCGGTCCCGGCGAGAACGCCCGGGGCTGAAACCGTAATCGTGGCGTTGTTCGAACGCGTCGAGCCGGCGAAATTGGTCGCGATGCAGTAGTAGTCGCCTGCATCCGAGGCATCCTGAACCAGCAAATAGATAGTCTTTCCGGAGCCAATGTAGATGTCGCCGCCGCTGGCGACCTTGTACCACTCGTAGGTCGGCACGACCTGTGTGCCGACGGCGTAGGTGTCGACGGTCAGTTCGACCTGGCAGCTTGTCCCGGTCGCTGCGCCCTGAGGCTGCACGGTGAAGACCGGCCTCTGGTTGACGGTCGTGAAGCTCCAAAGTGTCCCGCGCACGAACAGCGGGCCGCCGATGTTGGGGTCGGTGCCGATCGTGTCGACACGCCAGTAATAGGTGGTGTCGTACGCCAACGGACCCGGATCATAGCTGTTGACCTTCTGACCGGAGATCACCGCCGTGGGCAGGTTGGGATCGGTCGAGAAGTAAACATCGTAGGTAACGCCGGTGGCGAAAGCCGCGTCGGGATCCACCCACGAAAGCTGCACATTCAGCGGGGCCAGTTCGCCGCTGTACGGGTTCGGGCTGGCAGGCGAGGCTCCCTTCGGATTGTCGCTCCAGAGGTCGGCAGGGAAACCCTCGCCTATAACGCGGCGGGCAAAACCCGGGCCTTGCCACGCCACGGCGCAGTTGTCGCCACCGGTGCTCTCTTTGTGCAGTGCGCAGATATAGTAGGGCCGGCCAGCGATGAGGGTCCTGGTCACGGGGCCCTGGTTGGGATATTCGCGCGTCACACCGTCGGACGCAAGATGTTCAAAGTCGCGGGAGGGCGTCCAGCCGCTGACCGAGGCAATCGCAACAGCATTGGCCGGATCGTCATTGGTGCTTAAATACAATTCACTGGCGTCATCGGAAGCGATCCAGAACTTGTAGGCGCCCGAAACCGGTGGAACAATCCAGGCCGACAGCCTGGCGCCGTAATTGTCGGCGTAATCCAGCGGCGCCTCAAAAAGATCGACAAGCCGTCTTGACGTCGGAAAGATCGGGTATTGCGCCACGTTGGTCAGGTCGCTGACCGCCGTGCCGGTAATGTTGCTCCACACTTCATATACTGCCTTGCCCTGGTCGGCCTGAACCGCCGTACCAAGCACCAGACACAAAACCACAACTGCAGCAGATATGTTTTTCATTTTTTGATCCTCCATTTATGGGGTCGTTGCCTGTTTATCGCTTTGACCATTTACCTGTCATCAGTTCATGGTTTGCAGTCCGGCACCCAGTTGCACGCGAGGTAGTCGGAGGCAAACACCGCCAGGTCTGCCAGGCTGACTATGCAGTCGCCGTTGAGATCGTTCACCGGGTTACCGAGGCAGATCTTATCTTCCGGCCTTACCTGCGTGTACAGCTGGGCGGCTTCGAGCTCGTTCATGGCGAAGTTGTAAACCTGAACGTCATCAATAATGCCATTGAAGTAGTTCGAAATGTTGCCGTAGGCGCCGATTCGGAACGTATATCCATCCGTGGTGCCGACTGTCTTGCCGACCCAGTCGACAATCAGGCGGCCGTTCAGATGGATCTTCGTGCCGCCGGGGCCATGGGCATGCACAAAGTGTGCCCACACATTCTTGGTCGGGGCATTGTAGCTGCCGACATTCTTGCCGTTGCCGATACCGGTGGTGGTGAAATCGGTGTCGCCGCCGTAATACTGAATGCGCCATAGGTTGTCGTCGGTCAGCGTTCTCAACGAGAACGTCTGGGTATTGGCTTGAGTGCCCATATCGTAGATGCCGCCGCCATTGAACTCCCTGGTGTAAACCCAGGCAGTAATCGTACGGGACTCGTTGCCGCTGAGACCGATTGCGGAAGGCATCTTGAGGGTATCGACCCAGCCGCTGGATCCATCGAAACTGAAGGCGCCGCCGATCACGCCGGGTACACTTGTCACATTGCCGTTGGCCTGGCCGTGATAACCGTTAGGCGAGGAATCGGTAACGGTCTTGCTCACCGTCAGATCGTCGTCCAGCTTATACCAGGCGATCAGCCGTTTGATTTTTAATCGAACCACAGCCGAGGAAACCGGCCCGGCATCGTTGCGGACGACACAGGAATACGTGCCTTCATCGTCGGGATAAGTGACCGATGGAATGGTCAGGGTCGGCTCCGTCTGACCGGCGAGGTCGACACCGTTTCTCTGCCACTGATACCGGATCGTACCCGCGGCCGGATCGCCGACGGCGCCAACCGTGAAGACGACCTGCTCGCCCGGCCAAACCGTCGCGCCAACCGGCTGCTGTGTAATCGTTGGCAGGGTTCGGAGAGTTGAGAAACTCCAGAGATCGCCCACGGCATTTTCGTTATTAGGATCGGTCACGGGTTTTGCCGGGTTGACGATCGTATCGACACGCCAGTAGTACGTTTTGTTCTTGCTCAACTGTGCCGCCGAGATGACGTGGTTGAGATTAGTGTTACCCGCGTTCGGTATGATCGTGGCAGTCGGCGCTACACCTGTGTTGGGGTCGCCCACCGCGGCGCTGTCGCCGAAGTAGAGATCGTATCGCACGATCGGCCCGCCGGCATCGAAGACCGGCGGCTGCCAGGTTAACATCAGGTTCGTTGCGTCGTTGATATCCGCGACACCGTCGGGCGGTGAGGGATCAGTTGCCTTGTGACGGCCCCACGGATCGCTGGCAATATACTCGGACTGGATCAGGTCACCCACAACGCCTGCCGGAAATATGCCGGCCGTACCACCCGCCGTCCAGGCCGTGATTCCGGGCCCGCTCCATGCCACCGAGCAGAAGCCGCCCTGTCCTCCGTCAGTGTAACGCGCCATCAGGTAGTACTTCCTGCCCGCCTGCAGCAACTGAGGGGCGGAATCCTGACGCGGGTTGACACTGCCGGATGTGCCTGAGAAATCGCGCCAGGCGCACCATCCGTCAACGTCGGCTATCCTCACCGCATCATCAGGGTTGGCATTGGGGCTCAACCACAGTTCGCCGTCGTCGTCCGAGGCGATGAAGAACTGGTACTCGCCGGTTTGCGGAGGCGTAATCCAGCCGGTGAACTGCGCGCCGAAATTGTCGGTGTTGGCCAGATCCGGCTTTTCGTAGGTCGTCAGGACCTCGGTGGCGTCCGGATTGTCAGGATAATCCACGTGGCCAGTCAGGTTGCTGATGTCCCCACCTCCGATGTCGAACCACAGATCGTACCGCACCTCGCCGCTCTTGGCCAGGCCTGTCTGCACCACGACTAACAGAACCGCCGCAGTCATAAAAAGCAGGTTCTTCATTTGGTTGTCCTCCATAAAAGAATGGTTATCTGTTTCGAGTTAACGACTCATTGGCTGCTGAGCGTGGATGGATTGAGAGTTGGCGTGAAGCATGCGCGAGGATCGCCTGCGAATAACAAAAGAAATGCGATTCTAATGGGTTCATTCCGCCCATCCTCACTCCGTCTTTACAGAACGCCCTTTGCCGCGCGATCCATGTCACATGTCCTATTCTATGCTGACAGGAATATGCATGTCAAGTGTATGGGCGTTGCAAGAAAAATGAAGCTGAGACGATGGAGTGACAGACGTTGTGAGCGCCGCGAGGAAGCGGCTGAAGGGGGCGGTGGCTTGCCGGCGGTGCTTTATCCGGTAATCGCTTGCTAATCGCGGCAATGTGCGGTAATTTAGGCTGTTGTAAACGACTGACGACACAATGGATTAGGAGGTTCCAGTTATGAAGCGGCGTGATTTTCTCAAGATGACAGCCTTGGGCTCAGCGGGCGTGGTGGCCGGAGGTCTGCGGGGCGTGAGTCGGTACGGCTGTGTTCAGGCGGCGATTGTGGAGGCGCCGGACCATTTTGTACCCGTCGAAAAGCAGCTTTCGCAGGAGTGGATGATCAACGGGCTGTTTGCCAAAGGCGGCAAGACGGTCTACAGCGGCAGTAATCTGGACACGATCGGCATGCCCTGCGGCGGCATCTGTGCAGGACAGTTTTACGTGACAGGTGACGGCCGCTTCGGGTACTGGGACCTCTTTAATCAGGGCAAGTTTACCGGCTACGGGGCCACGAATTATGCCTTGGGCCTTGTGCCCGCCCAACCGGTGGACCACGGCTTTGCAGTCAGCGTCCGCTGCGACGGCAAAGAGGTGGTGCGCTCGCTGGATCGCAAGGGCTTCTCGAATGTCCGCTTCTGCGGTGAATACCCGGTGGCATGGGTCGATTATGAGGACGTCGATGTTCCGGTGCACGTGACACTGGAATGCTTCTCGCCGTTTATCCCGCTCAACGCGCCTGATTCGGGGCTTCCCGCGACAATCCTGCAATTCACCATCAAGAACACCTCGGCAGCAAGCGCGGAGGTCACCTTAGCCGGGTGGCTTCAGAACGCCGTCTGCATGCACACCGGCGGCAGCTTCAGCGGCCAAATCACCAACGCCCTTGCCAAAGGCCGCGGCATGACCATGGTCCAGAGCAGCGCCAAAGCGGTCGAACCGGCCGAAAGTGACCGGCCCGTGATCGTGTTTGCGGATTTCGAGGGCGGCGACTACGGTGCGTGGAAGATTGAGGGCGAGGCCTTCGGCAAGAAACCGGCCGGCGGCACACTGGACAATCAGCAGGAAGTCAGCGGTTTCATCGGTCAGGGGCTCGTCAACACGTACCTCGGCGGCAACGACAGACTCCAGGGTAAGCTAACCAGCCCGGCCTTCACCATCGAGCGGCGGTTCATCAACTTCCTGATCGGCGGCGGCGGCCATGACAAGACCTGCATGAATCTGCTCATCGACGGCAAGGTCGTCCGCACCGCCAAGGGCAAGAACAACGAAAAGTTGGAGTGGCAGAGCTTCAACGTCAAGGAATTCGAGGGCAAAGAGGCATGCATCGAGATCGTCGACGCCGAGAGCGGCGGCTGGGGGCACATCAACATCGACCAGATCGAATTTGCAGACAAGCCTCGCTCGGGTCCCGGGGGGAAGCTCGAAGAACAGCAGGACTTCGGCACCATGGGTCTGGCGGTGCTGGCCGAAGGCAAGCAATCCGTCGTCAGCAGCCTGTCTCTGCCGGCCGGTGACCTGCCCGCGCAAATGTTCGTCGATGGCGGCCTCGCAGATGACGGCAAAGCGACCAGAGGCCTTGGCGAACTGCTGCGCGGGGCCTTAGGCAAGAAGATAACGCTCAAGCCCGGCAAGAAGCAGCAGGTCACCTTCGTGCTGAGCTGGTGCTTCCCGAACCGTCGCACCCGCAACAAGCTTGTGGGCAACGCCTACGCAAAGCGTTTCAAGAGTGCCGCCGATGTCACGAAGTATATCGCACAGAACATCAAACGCTTAGCCGGCCAGACGCGCTTATGGCATGATACCTACTATGATTCCACCCTGCCGCACTGGCTGCTGGACCGACTGCATTCGACGGCCTCGACCCTGGCGACGGAAACGTGCCAGTGGTGGGCCAACGGCCGCTTCTGGGCGTGGGAAGGCGTAGGGTGCTGCCACGGCACGTGTGCCCATGTGTGGAACTACGAGCATACGATGGCTCGCCTCTTCCCCGAACTGGAACGCTCGGTCCGCGAGATGCAGGACTTCGAGCCGACCGCCGGCTTTAACGAGGCCACCGGGGCCATCGCGTTCCGCGGCGAAGGATGGGGCATGTGGGCCGCAGACGGCCAGGCCGGCACCGTGCTGAAGGCATACCGTGAACACCAGGTCTCTGCCGATGAGGCGTTTCTTAAGCGCAACTGGCCGCGAATCAAGAAGGCGCTGGAGTTTCTCATCCAAGAAGACGCAAACAACGACGGCATCCTCGAAGGCAAGCAGCACAACACTTACGACATCGAATTCTACGGGGCCAATCCTATGATCGGCTCGCTTTATCTTGCATCTCTGCGGGCGGGCGAGGAAATGGCAGCCGAACTCGGCGACAAGGCATTCGCCGAGCAGTGCCGGGCGTTATTCGACAAGGGCATCAAGTACACCGAAGAAAAACTATTCAACGGCGAGTACTTTATCCAGACCGTCGACCACGCGCGCTACCCCGATGCACAATACGGCGACGGCTGCCTGTCGGACCAGGTCTTTGGACAGGGGTGGGCCTTTCAGACCGGCCTGGGATACGTGTATCCGAAGGAGCAGACCAAATCGGCGCTGCAGGCAATATGGAAATACAACTGGGCGCCGGACGTAGGTCCGCAGAACGAGGCGCACAAGCCGGAGCGATGGTTCGCACGCCCGGGCGAAGCGGGCCTGTTCACCTGCACGTGGCCCAAGAGCAGGCACATGGGGCCCAAATCAGTCCGCTATCGCGACGAGGTCTGGACGGGCATCGAGTACCAGGTCGCCGGCCACATGGCATGGGAAGGGATGGTGACCGAGGCGCTGGCTATCTGCCGCGCGATACACGAACGCTATCACCCATCCAAACATAATCCATGGAACGAGATCGAATGCGGCGATCACTACGCCCGCGGCATGGCCAGTTGGGGTGTGCTGCTGGGCCTGTGCGGATATGAATATCACGGGCCCAAGGGGCGGCTCGGATTTGCGCCGCGCATTACGCCAGAGGATTTCAAGGCGGTGTTCACGGCGGCGGAAGGATGGGGCTCCATCAGCCAGAAGCGCACCGATGGCATGCAGACCAACACCATCGAGGTCAAGTGGGGCCGGCTGTGTCTCAAAGAGATTGCACTCGCCCTGCCCGAACGGACCGAACCGAAAACCGTAAAGGTAAGGGTCAACAGAAAGCAGCTTCGCGCAACGTTCAAAAAAGACGGCGACCGTATCGTTGTTTCGCTGCCGAAGGATACCGTTGTGCAGGCAGGCCAGTCGATCGTTGTGGAGATCGCATAACTGCGGTGAAACCATGCATATCGTCAACCTGATGAGGACGCGATGAGTCAGATGTGCCGGATCGCATCAACGCCCGCGGTCATGTTCGGCTCGCAGGAAGTATTGCTGATCGTCATTGTCACGGCGATCGTGGTTTTTCTCGTCGCCAGGGATCGGCGCAAGGGAAAACGGTAGCACGATTTTCTGTTCGGTATGCCGCTGTTTTCGTTGCGGCAACGCTTCGGGTAGCGCAAGAGGCACTCGGTGACAATACCGGGGGCGCCGGCTCTCTCCTGACGCGCATCCTCGCGCCAGACCGGAATTCATTTGACACGCAGGGTATCATTGATTATACTGTATCTTGTTGCGAGTGCAGTGTCGGCGAATTCGCTGTCGCGCCATCCGCGGTAAGGCGCCTGATGGCACATCGCAACAGGGAGACCGGCTCACAATCAGCTTATGAAAAATCGCCCGTCTCCCTTTTTTTGTGCGCACAGTGCAGGCGCAAACGGCATCGGGCGATCAAGCCGTGTGGGCAATCATATAAGAGACGACCATCCATGCGGCGGCCGCGGCGGCAAGCAGCGTCACAATGGCGTTGAAGAGCTTCTGCGGAATGTGCCGGACCAGCAGAATGCCGCCAACCGCCCCGGCGATCACAAACGGAAACAGGCACAGATCGAGCTTCAAGGACTCGGCCGTAATCATATCCAGCCTTGACTGAAACGGCACCTTGAGCCAGTTGACAATGAAGAAAAACCACGCCGTGGTGCCCACGAACTCCAGCTTCGGCAGCCCCACCGCCAACAGGTAGACAATCATGATGGGGCCGGCCGCGTTGGCCATCATCGTCGTATAGCCAGCCAGAAACCCGAATATGACGGCGAACATCCATCGGTTGGCGGCGTTAGCGTGGTTGTATTGGAGGGCGGCGGATTGCCGCTGACGGTTCCAGGCACTTACCGCCAGCAGGCCAAGGATGATCATGCCGATGATGGGCTTCAATTGGCGGTCGTTGATCTTCTCCAATGTGGCCGCGGCCGCGACAATCCCCATAAAGGCAAAACCGATTAGCCGGACAATATGGTTCCAGTGTGCCTTGCGACGGTAATACCCCGCCGCAAACACGTCGGCAAAGATCAGCAGCGGCAGCACCAGACCCACCGACGCCTTCGGCGGCACCACCAGCGCTGCAAGCACCACAACCAGGATGCCCACGCCCGGCAACCCCGTCTTGGACAGACCAGCCATGAACGCACAAAGCCCAAGCAGCCCCCACTGCCAGATACTCAATTCCAGCGCGCCAAAATCAAACATGCAGCCCCTTCGCGTTGCGATTTCAAAAGGCGACAGTCTACCGCCCCGTCCACAAAACACAAGACCTCTTTCGGGGCGCACGTGTTCCGCAAAAGTGAGGCTTGAAAAAGTCAGACTTGAAGGGAGTGAAATCGCCGTTACTCGCCGGCGATGGTTTTCCAACTGTGATTAATTTCCTCAAGAAGGGCGACCGCTTCACGCAGCATCTGCGGGTTGTGTTCGGTATTGGCTTTGGTCAGGTGCCGACTGAGGAAATTGTAGATGCGATTGAGGTTCTTGGCGACGTTGGAGCCGCTGGCAAGGTCCAGCGCGGAGTTGAGTTCGATGATGATGTCCTGGGCGTTCTTGACATAGTTGCTGGCCGCCGGGAGATTATCTGCATCCAGTTCGCGGATGGCCTGTGTGAGATAGTTTATCGCTTTCTCATACAGTATCGTGATAATCTTGTCTGTATGTACACTTAATCCCGGCATCCCAATTACTCCCTGGAACTCCATGCAGAGGGATCCATCACATATACTATACAAAACAATCGGCAGGGTAATTACCGAAGCACACAAAATTATGGTGGCCGGCACCCGTCACAAGGCCCGACGCCGGCCTCCCAACGCCTCATCTGAAAACGCCGATAATACTATTGAAAAACCACTTGGCAGAGCCCCTCACCGCTCCACAGGGCCGCGTTTTTTTGGTTTTGCACCGCCCGCAGCGGCTAAAGAAACTATGCGGCTTGTGCCGATTATAGTGGCTGACCTCTTACGGAATACTGCCCACGGCTTTCGCAATAGCGGATCGAATCAGCGCTCGACGCGGTGATAAACAAGCACAACTAACCAAGCGGAAGCGTGGGCGGTTTTTTGCGCCGGTCCTATAGAAGACGTTGTCTGTCCGCTTAATGGCATTAACCGTCGTCCGTATACGACTTGCAGTGGCTCTGACGCTGTTCTATCATACGCGACAGAGCGCCTGCGCGGGCGCTGCGTCTGAGCCCTTTTTGGAGGTGACCATGAGTGTGAACAGGAAGCAGGCAATCGGTTCTCGTGTTCTCTGCGCCCTCTTGCCGTCGGTGCTGGCTGCGACCGCTATTGCTGCACAGACACTGGAGTTCGACGCCCGAAGCAGAAGGCCCCTGAGCAACAGGCCCGAGGCGTTCGAAATCGTCAGCAGCCGGCAAGCATGGGATGCCTCGCAGACGGCGGTCATCATCTGCGACATGTGGGACCGGCACTGGTGCAAAGGGGCCATGCTCCGCACCGGGGAACTCGTGCCGGCCATGAACGACTTCGTGATTAGAGCCCGCGACGCAGGCGCGTTGATCATCCATGCGCCAAGCGACACGATGGGCTATTACGCCGATCATCCTGCACGCCGCACGGCAGAACAAGCGCCGCGCGCAGCGAATCTGCCGAAAGACATCGCCTCATGGTGCTCATGGCTCGACGAACACGAAAAAGAGGTCTACCCCATCGATCAGTCCGACGGCGGCTGCGACTGCCTGACGAAATGCCCCGGCGGCAGTCCGTGGCGAAAGCAGATCGACGGCCTGAACATCCACCCTGAAGACGCCATCAGCGATTCCGGTGTCGAGATCTGGAACCTCATGGAAGCACGCGGGATCAAGAACGTCATGATCATGGGCGTGCATACGAACATGTGTGTCCTGGGCCGGCCGTTCGGCCTGCGCAACATGGCCCGCAACGGCAAGAACGTCGTGCTCGTCCGCGACCTCACCGACACGATGTACAACTCGCGCATGCGCCCGTTCGTGAGTCACTTCACCGGTACGGACCTTATTATCGAGCACATCGAGAAGTACGTCTGCCCCACGATGGTCTCCACCGCGCTGACCGGCAGGCCGCGCTTCCGTTTCAAGGAGGACAACCGCCCCACCGTCGCCTTCCTCATCGCCGAAAGGGAGTACGGCTCCAACTGGACTATACCCCAGTTCGCCGCACAACTGCAGCGCAAGCACAACGTCTTGTGCGAATTCCTGATCGGCGTCCGCGATGGCACGCCCGAGGAGCGCAACACACTGAGCAATATGGATGTGCTCGCTACCGCTGACCTGGCGGTGGTTTACGTCCGCCGACGCGCCCTGCCGGAGGTGCAGATGAAATATCTGCGCGACTACCTCGACAACGGCAAGGGCCTCATCGGTATCCGCACGGCCAGTCACGCCTTCGACGCCAAGGGCAACAAGGCGGCGGACTGCATCGAATGGCCGGGCTTCGATCCGGAAGTGTTAGGCGGCAACTACAACGGCCACTACGGCAAGAGCAAAGACGCCACGAAGGTCACCATCGTACCCGCCGCCAAAGACCACCCCATTCTAAAGGGTGTTTGCGACTTCGAAAGCCCAAGCTGGCTCTACCGCGTCCGGCCGCTTGCGCCCACGACCCGGGTGCTCATGATGGGCGAGATCAAAGGCAAGGAACCGGAACCGGTCCTCTGGACCAACACTTACAAAGGCGGCCGAATCGTCTACACCTCACTGGGCCACTGGGACGACTTCAAGATCGACAGCTTCGAACGCCTCCTCACAAACGCCATCTTCTGGGCAATGAACAAAGAAGTACCGTAGCGATTCGCAAATCGGCTTTGTGTTGAAAAATCCGCGGCGCTACCGTCCCGGCGAGGGCGCACCAGCCTGCCAATTGGTCGGGTCGTTTCCGGAAACCGTCGCCTGGCTTGAAACTCGGCGGAGCGCGTCGCCGTCGCCATCCGGTGCTTCAGGCCAGGGAGCGTGGTCCCCATAGATCACCTCATCGACGATCACCCACGGAATATCCAGATCCGGCAGGTCCGGCGGTTCGGGCTTCTCCAGTGCGATGCGCTCGCCGGCGTTTGACAAATTGCCTTCGTACGGGCCGAAAACGTTCACGCCGGGAGTCAATGTTGACACGTTGTAATCGGCTTTGAACTGTGCCCAGGCGGCGACGTCGATTACTGGGTCGAACGGCACGAGGACCAGCCGCTGGCCTGCACCTAAGGACAGCCCGGCCGGGAAGGCATAGCGCACCCCGCCGTCAATCCGACACGCGCCGTGCTCACCGTACAGCGGCGCCGTTTGCCCTGTGGGGTTGTGCAGTTCGATGTACTCGTACATGTTGTCGACGGGATGGTACATGATTTCGCTGAACACCAGGCCGCGATACGGTATGCCGTTGGCGGCGTCTCGCGTGGGCGGAAGAGCAAACCACCACGGCGCGCCGTCAGGATACCGCCCCAGTGAAACAAAATTCTCCTGTCCCTTGAACGTCACGCAATCGACAATACGGTCCGTGCCGTCGCCCGGCAGATATGAGAGGAAGACCTCTTCGCCGCCCTTGTTGAGACCGAAGCCGGTGGAGATCGGGTTATGGAAGCCGCTGACCTCGTCGAACGTAACAAAAGCATGTGCGGCAAGATCGACATTCGGAAGCCGCCACTTCTTCAGGTCGTCGGCAGTGTCGCTGAGATACCAGTCGCCGTTGAGCGCCACCGTTGAGCCCGCAGTATTGTAAAGCTCGATCCAGTCATTACTGTCATACTCGGGCCTGGCGGGATCGAAATAGTCCGTGTGGGCCACGATTTCGTTGATGACCACGGTTGTCGGCAGCTCAGGATCGTCGGCACCCGGTGATCCGTGAATGAACGCGCTGGCCCGCCAGTTACCACCGTAATGTGTCGAACCGTGCGGCTGCCCTTCCAGCGCAGATGCCAGAGGCACAAGTGAGTGCCCTCCGCCGTCGGCCGCCAACGGCCAGCCCCGACCGTCACGGTATTCGAATTCGGTAATCACGCCGTTCCATGTGTCCTCCAGACGCAGCACCTCACCCTCATTGGCGAGTTTCTGGTCGTTCTGCGCGGTGGCATACTGGCCGGCAATGCGACTCGAAAGCTCCGTGCCGTAGCGGCTCTCGAAGGCCGCCTTGTTCCGCACCACCAGTACAAACTCCCCTGCGGCCAGACTCTGAATGTCGCCGGCGGCAAAGTCGAAAAGGATACCGTCCGTAAACGACACGCTGGAGAGATCCAGCACGCCGCTGTCGCCGATATTCTTCAACTCGATGAACTCGTACTCGTCGTTGTCGTAGGCCCCGCCATCTCCGGGATTGTACATCACCTCGGTAATCCGCAGGTTCTGGAGGATGTCGGCCCCCAACGGCTCGCCTGCCACAAACTGCAGCGGGTCGGACCAGTGGCTCCAGCGGTTCGTGTTGTCCTTCATGCGGACCCGCGCCCGGTAAGTCCGGCCCGGCCGCACGACACCGGCGGGAATGCGCACACTGTTCTGGTACTGCGTCAATTCGCCGCTTTCCCAGACCGCTTCGATCTCGTACTTGCCCCGCTGGCGGTAGTAGTTCGGCGGTACCGGCGGCGGCTCCTGACTGGCCGGCTCGACGGTTAGGCTCGCATCCACGAAGCAATCCGAACTGGTGGTCCGCGAGAAATTGTGTACCTGGATGGCAATGATGTTGTCCCCTTCCACCAGGCAGCTCAGCGGCACGTCGAATGTAAACCAGCTCGACTCGTTGTCGTGGTTGCCGTTGGCGACCCCGTCGAAGGGGACGTTCTCCCCGGGCATGTTGGCGCTTGCCGACGGCAGATACGTGTTGTTGATCCAGACGTTGAATCCGTCATCGTACATAACGCTCAGCGTGGCCTTGCCTACCCCGCTCAGGTCGGAGATGACAAACTTCTTTCTAACGTAAAAGGACGTGTAGGTCCACTGCATCCCGTCCAGCATGGTGCCCAGAAACGAACTCGACTCGCCCCAGCCGATAGGCGCAGCGCCCTGCGGCCAGGCGGAATCGTTGAAGTCGTACTGACGCCACGCGGTTACGTCCGGCTGCGAGGCCTCCTGTGTGCCCTTGAAATACCGCCACGTCGATCCGGGCGGAATCAGTGTCACCGGTGTACCGGGCTCGGTGCTTTGGCTGAAGGGCGCGACCTCCCCGATCCGCCACTGCATCGCAGCAAACGTCTGCGAGCCCTGCGGATCACTGTACGGGCCGGTCGAAAACCGCAGGTCATTAACCGGATAGCCCTCCGTACCCGTATATGTAATCGTGGGCTTATGAGGGATCGCCGTGTCAGCGCAGAGGTTCTCCATATAAACGCGCCGTGACGTGGCATAATTCTTCATCAACTGCACCATGCCGCGGAAGCTCCGTTCCAGGCCCGCATTATATGCGGCCAGGTAGAAGCGGTTCTGTCCCGCCTTGAATGAGGCATCCTCGCTCAGGTACGTCGGGTATGCCCCGGACCCCATTACCCAGTGATAGTCCCACATTGCCCGGTCGGCGTCGACCATCGACAGCGCCGCACCCGGCGGATCGATGATTGCGGCGAATTCGTCGATCAGTTGGTGAATCTGGTCATTGCCCCACATCAGATCAATGAAGTGCCGCGTGAAATTCTTGTTGCGAATACTGATACCGGAATGGTTCAGGATTCCGCTGCGGCTCCACGGATCGCTCATGCTGCCGTAATACGTCGTCCAGGTCAGGTCCACGTCCCAAGGCAACTGCGACCAGAGATAGTTCGTTCCCCATTCGTTCTTAATTGGTTCAGGGTTATGGTAAAAGAAATGGTTTTTGTGCGTGATGTCGCCATGATGGCAGGCGTGATACACCGCGAACATCGGATAATAATGATCGAGGTTGGCGTGCGTCACCCACCAGTCTTGGGAGGGACTCGATTCAAAGGTATTCTTAAAATACTGAATATCCGTGAAATCGGCCGGCTGGGTCGGTCCCTGGTTGTTCTTTTCGCCGTAGCCCACCTCCATCTTGTAAAGATTACCGTCGGGCAGGCCGTGCTCGTCAAGGAATCTTCCGTCCACCTGTTCAATGGCCATGTACAGGCCCCAGAAGTCGCCGTCGTACTGTGTGCCGCTGGACGTGATCGGCGGGTGAGCGGCGTTGTACATGCCGACTTCGTGCGCCTCGTCGATCACTCGGAAATGCAGCCAGTGTGTCTTGGGCGCAGGACACCCCGCCAGATCGAACAGCCTGAACGTCAGGGCTTCGAACATGCCGTGCTCACCGCGCTGGCCGAAACTGCCCTGCTGAATGCACGCCGAGAGATTCAGTTTGTCCCAAGTCGTGGCGTACTTTTCGCCGTAGTCGTCCCGCGCCTCGAAATAGTGGCCCCTATTGAAATCGAATTTCCACATGTTCTTGCCCATCGCATAGCGCCACACACCGCCGCGCATGCGATAGGAAATATGATCGTAGACCTCGCCGTCATAGACCAGCGTCCCTCGCCACTTGTAGTCATTGCCCTGGTACTTCTCCAGCCACGTGGCGGTCTCCACGTCGGTCTTGCTGCTGATGAGGTGGTAGACGGGCAGTGAACGCATCATCTCCGGGCCATACGTGACGTTCTGCGGTCGGCTGACCCAGGGATTAATCGCCGCCGTCCAGGCCGGCACGCCGTCATACACGAAGTACGCAAAATTCGGACACGGATCGTCACTGTAGGGAGCCGTGATGGAAAGCCCTGTCGTATCCCGCGCGGTGATGCGATACCGGATGAGCCGCCGGTGAACCTGAATCGAGCCAGGTATCACAACCGTGTAAACGTTGTCCCCGGCCGTCTCGTCGCCGTTGCTGCCGTCGTCGCGCATGGCGATAGTAGTCCAGTTGGTCGTATACGCCGCGTCCGTCAGCCTGATGTACTGCCCCGGCAAAACGATCTGGTAGGACAGATTCACGGCGCTGACGCCCTGAGGGTCGGTCACCTTCACCGTAATCGTCACCGGCTCGCCGCTCCGCGGCGACTTCGGGGAGTGACTCAACTGCCGCATCTGCGGCGCGGCGTTGACGGCAAAGACGCTGTTTCGCGCCGCCGGCGTCGGCGCACCGCTGCGCCAGTTGCCCGCCAGATCATTGTCCATTTCCGGATTGATCAACTGGATCGAGCGTCCCGTACCGGGTTGTGCGGGCGAAACAGGGTCGCCCACGATCGGCCACGGAAATCCGAGTTGATATTCCACTTCGTCCACCGTCTCCCCCTGCCGGTTCTTCAGGCGAATCATTTCGCCCTCGTTGGCCAGCTTTCCCTTGAAGACGGCATGCGCGTCGAATCCGAATTTTTGCCGGAAAGATGCGGCGTCTTCCGTAACCACCAGATACGCCCCCGGAGCAAGGACAACGCCATCGTCGAACCGCAGGTCTATTCCCGCAGAAAAATACCAGCCCGAAAGATCCGCCGCTGCCTGGCCGGCATTGTACAGTTCGACAAACTCCACCCGCTCGGTCTTGACGTCGGGATTATGGTGAATCTCGTTGATGATAACCCGGGGCCAACGCTGCTCCCGCCACTCGGCCGAGACGATGGCAAGGTCCGCCATGTCGACCCGCCCGCTGGCATCGAGGTCCGCGCCAGGCGTGCCGAGTGCGGCGATTTCTTCATCGTTGAGCACGCGGTCATAGATGCGGACGTCGTCGACAACGCCCGTCAGGTACGTCACGCCGTACTTGCCTATTGTCACATCATCCGTGTCGCCTGTATCGATGATCTGAGACAATTGGCCGCTGATGGTATCGGGTACGCCGTCGACGTAAAGCCGTATCGCGCCCGTTCCTGTTCCGTCCGACGCTGCCGCCACATGATGCCACGCGCCATCGTTGACAATGGTGCTGCCGCCGACATAACCGCCCCCCACTTCCGCGCGCAGCCGGCCCTGGCTTATGGACATCAGAAAACGCTTGCCCACCCCCAAAGGGGCCCCCCATCCCACTACGACACCGTTTCCGCTCGTTCTGACCCAGGCGGTGACCGTCCGCGGGCCTGTGCCCGTCACGCCTTTATAACCCGTGATCTGAACGTAGTCGTCAACGCCATCGAACTCCAGTCCGCCCCCGAATTTTCCGCTCACCCACGCCGGATCACCCATGTTCACAAGAACGCCGGGACGATTGTATCCCGAACTGTCCGCCAGAACCGCACCGGCCTCATCTTCCATCCGCCACCAGCCCACCAGCCCCGCCTCGGTGTAAATGCGGGAGTCCAGCCATTGGTCTGCAAATGCAATCAGATCTTCAAACCCCACGCGGCAGTCGCCATTCATGTCGGCCCGTGGACACTGCCCAAACGCCGGGCACGCACACGCCGCTGTCAGCACAAGAACCCCCGCTACTCTCTGCCAAAGGGTCACTATAATGCCCTCCTTCCTTGCTGTAGTCTGCCTGATTGCAGTAAGGCGAAATGCATACACCCTGCCCCCCGGCTGGCTTCGACATTTGCGCCATCCCGGGTGCTATTATGGAGTCCGGTCCGAATCCGCAGTTCTCTATAAAACGCCCTTGTGCCATATATTATCGCATTTTGCTGTCTGTGTCAAGGTTATTCCGGACTACAGAACTACGCGTGCGACATGTACGAGCGGAAATCCCGCGACGCCGGTGTTGCAGGAACAAGGGCAACTATGCCCTCCGGGCAGGCCGCCGGTGTCTCGAAAAATACCTACGCATGCCATGGCAGTTTACGCCTTTAAGGTAGTCAAATACCCGTTAACTTTTAAAAATAAACGTCCGATACCTATTTCAGACGTGGTTTATTGCAAATCACTATGGGGTTTCATCCCGGAAACGGATTTCCGGGCAGCGCAGCTTCGATTGCTTGAACCGTCGGGTAGATGCGGGTTTGAAGCATTATAAGCCGTCCCGAACGGGTGAGAATGGAGACAAACCCGTTCGGGAGCCATGGTCGGCCAGGCTTTTGGGGGCGTTGGCGGGGGTTGCATGTCCGCACGGAGGCGCATAGGCCGCCGCGTGGGCGTCCAGGTGCGTTCTTGAGATGTTTTCGGGTTCAGACATGGTACACACAGATGAGAAGTGAACTGATTCAGGAATTCCTGGAATACCTGCGCGATGTCAAGCGGTTCAGCGAGAACACGATCCGAAGCTATGCGCTGGATCTGGAGCATTTCGCGGATTTCCTGGCGGCGAGGTCTTCCGGAGAGGCGATGGACACGGGCCAGGCGACGTATTTTCGGGCGGCCGCCGGAACGGTGACCACCGAAGCCCAGACAACCACAACGCGACTGCTGCTTGAGGCCGACACTGAGGCGATCAATGATTTCATGAATCACCTCAACGAGCAGGACTACAGCCAGTCCACCAAGATTCGCCGACTGTCGACCATACGCACGTTTTACAAGTTCCTGGTCAATCGCAAGCGACTGGAGACCAACCCGGCGGCCACGACCAAACTGCCCAAGAAATACCGTGAACTGCCGCGGGTCCTCGACCAGGAGCAGATCCAGCGCCTGCTCGACGTGCCCAACACCAACACACTGCTGGGCGCACGCGATCGCGCCATCCTCGAAATGCTGTACTGCACGGGACTGCGCATCAGCGAACTCGTCGCGCTCAACATGGACGACATCGATTTCCTCAGCGACGCCGTCCACGTCAAGGCGCCGGGCCGAAAGGAGCGTGTGGTCCCCATCTGGTCCTCGGGCATCCAGGCGCTTCAGAAGTATGTCTCTCTGCGGAACAAGCGGGCGCAGACCGATCCGGCATTCGCCAACCGCATTCTCTTTGTCAACAAGAATGGCGAGCGCCTCAGTTCCCGCAGTGTCCGCCGAAAAATGGACAAATATCTCATCAAGGCGGGCCTCGACCCGTCCATCAGCCCGCGCACACTGCGCCACAGCTTTGCCGTCAACATGCTCCGCAGCGGCTCGGATATCCACACGGTCCGCGAACTGCTGGGCCACCAGTCGCTCTCAACGACGCGCGCTTACAGACAGGTCGCCGGCAAAAAGCAGGAAGAAGAACAGGCCCAGGAGCAGCAGGAACACCCACAGGAAACTGAGGAGACCGAAGAACCCGAGGAATCCTCTGAAGACTGAGATCTTCGCGGCACAAGCAGGAGAAAGGCATGGAGGCACACACGGGAAAGGACTACGCATGGATGCGGCGACTGGTCGATGATTACGCCTTCCTTATGCGTCAGGCTGAATATCACGTCGCGGCGGGCCGTTATATGGAGGCGCAGCAGGATTTTATGAAGGCCTCACTCCTGGCGCCTCAGCGGCCTCAGCCGCACATCGGACTTGGCGCCGTCGCCCTGCATTCCGGCAATCTCGAGGACGCCCAAACAGCTTTCGAAAACGCCTGCCGCCTCGATGGCGCCTGCGCCAAGGCATACTGCGGCCTGGCCATTGTGAACCACTGCCGCAGCCGCGCCCAGGACGCCTGTGACATGTACTGCCGCTGTCTCGATATCGACGGCGACAATATGACCGCCCTGCTGGGTCTGCTCGACATCGCCGCCGAACAGCGCAGCTTCGAACAGATTAAGAAGTATCTTCAGAAATATATCGTGCGGCATCCGGACGACGTCGCAGTGATCCTCGCACTGGCCGCCGTCTACCTCCATCAGGAGCAGTTCGCCGCGGCAAGGGAGGTACTCTTCGATATCCTGGTACACGACCCCCACAATGCCACGGCGTCGGCCCTGCTCGAAGAACTCGACCACATACTTATCAACGAGGAACTCGAGCGGGCCCGGCAGATGTACCTCATGCCGTACTGCTGACAGCCTCCTGAACCGTCAGGCACCGCCAGGCTACGTGCGCGGCCCTCAGTTTGTCAGGAAATGCAGCAGCGTCCTTGCGATGGCCTCCAACGGAACGACCCGTTCCGCGCCGCCCCGCCTGATCGCCTCCCTTGGCATGCCGAACACGATGCACGACGCTTCGTCCTGCGCCACTGTATGCGCGCCGTTCTGCCGCATCTCCAACAGACCTGACGCTCCATCATCCCCCATGCCGGTCAAAATCGCCCCCACCGCATTCGACCCTGCGCACCGTGCGACGGATTTGAAAAGCACCTCCACGCTGGGCTTCTGGCGGCAGACATGCGGACCATCCTTGACGGTCACGAAATAATTGGCTCCCGAACGATTCAGCAGCATATGGAAGCCGCCCGGCGCCAACAGCACGCGGCCCGGATAGACATGATCGCCGTCTTCCGCTTCTTTCACATTCATATGACACATCTCGTTGAGCCGCTGTGCGAACGATGTGGTGAAGCGGGCCGGCATATGCTGCACGACCAGCGTACCAGGCGCGTCCGCAGGCAGCTGCGGCAGGATAGTTGAAAGCGCCTGCACACCCCCGGTCGAGGCGCCGATTGCGATGATCTTGTTGGTCGTCTCTATTACGCTCGAGACTTCCGCCTGGCAGTTCTCGCCGGCCGCCGGCGCCGCAACGCTTCGGCCCACGCGCGCCCGCGCGGCGGCCTTGATCTTCGCCACCAGTGCGTCACACGTCTCGCCCACGCTGTAGGCCGGCCCGGGCTTGCACATCACGTCGACCGCCCCGGCCGCCAGCGCCTCCATTGCCATCCGCCCCCCCGCCGGCGTCAGCGAACTCAGGACGATCACCGGCATGGGATGATGAGTCATAAGCTTCTTGAGAAAAGTAATGCCGTCCATCCGCGGCATCTCGATGTCCAATGTCAGCACGTCGGGCTCGAGCGCAAGGATTTTGTCCCGCGCCACGTACGGATCGGGCGCGGTGCCCACCACCTCGATGCCGCGATGCCGGCCGAGCTGCTGGCTGAGAATCTTGCGCACCACCGCTGAATCGTCGACGATCAGCACCCTTGTCCGTGTCTGCACGCCAATGGCCAATTTCTGCTCCTTCAGCTTATTCCATCAGGAACACAACGGCCGCGGATCACCTTGCGGGTAAGCAGCGGATCGTCAGAAATCCATATGTTCAGACCCATGCCATCATCTCCCATCCGGCTGCCGCGTCACAAAGTTTTTTCTTGGCCATTGCCCTTCACCGTCACGGTCCCTGTCTCCACGTCCAGGTACATGTGCCGCGGCCAGCTTCCGCCCACGTCCTCGGCGTGGATGAACATGCCGTGCTGCCACAGTACCTTGCGAATAGCCAGATGGTTGCGCTTGCCAATGTCGAAGCCCTTGGGCCCCGCTTCCATCGCCGCGCCGCCGGCGATCTTCACCTGCATACGCTTGGTGTTGGCCCCCATCGCCGCCAGTCTGCCGATCAGCAGCTTCATGCCGGTGTCGGCGAACATGAAAGGCTTTTGGCGGGCACGCTCCGGCTCCATGCTCGACGACGGGAGCTGATAATGCAGCATGCCCCCCGCCCGGATCGCCGGGTCGTAAACACAAACCGCGATGCATGACCCCAACGAATAGGTCACGATGACCTCTTCGGGGTCGTTGCTGACCTTGGCATCGCTTACGTTGACAACGGTTTTCGTTTTCACATGCCCGTCCTATGGTTTCATATAGATCGTCGGCTTGATGTATTTGAAGGCGTGGTCGATGCCCGTGAGCGATTCAGAGTGGCCGGTGAACAGAACACCGCCCGAATCGAGCAGATGGTAAAACCGCGTGATCAGCTTCTGCTGCGTAGGCTTGTCGAAATAGATCATCACGTTGCGGCAGAAGATAAAATCCACCGGCCCCCGCACGGGCCAGTCAGCCATCAGGTTGAGATAACGAAACAGCACGACGTCGCGCAGACGCGCGTTCACTTCGAAGACGCGGCGGCCATTTTCTCGCCGACTGTTCAAAAATGATGTGCGCTGTGCCGGCGAAAGCGGCGCGATCCGCTCTTCATCGTAAATCCCCCGTTGGGCCTTTTCCAGAATCGCGGTAGAGATGTCTGTGGCCAGCACCTTGATGTCCCACCGACCCTGCCCTTCTGTCATCTCCAGCAGAACGATCGCAATCGAGTACGGCTCTTCACCCGAAGAACAGCCCGCGCTCCAGGCCCGAATGCGATTGCTCTCTTTTCGCCGCTTGCGATCAAGAAGCTGCGGTAAGAAGGTCATCCGAAGGTAATCAAAGTGCTGCATCTCGCGGAAGAAACTCGTCAGGTTCGTGCTCACGCAGTCTACCAGATGCCCGAATTCTCGCCCGCTGGAGTCTTTCAGCACATAATCGATGTATTCCGAAAATGACGCGATGTTGCACAGCCGCAGCCGCTTAGCCAGGCGTGCCCGAACCAGTTCCTTCTTGCCGTCATGCAGATTGATGCCGCAGTGCCTGTACACAAGGTCGCTGATCAGACGGAACTCGCTGTCGCTGAGCACCACCTCGTCAAGAACCGGTGTTTGCATGGTGGCCGCCTCCGTCGGGATCAATTCATCGCCAGTTCCATCAGCCCGGGCACATCCAGAATCAGGCTAACACGCCCGTCGCCCATGATTGCCCCGCCAGAAACCCCCTCGATGCTGCCCATCGCCTGCCCCAGACTCTTGATTACCACCTGCTGCTGGCCAAGCAGTTCGTCCACCATGAGGCAGCACTTCCGGCCGTTTTCCTCCACCACCACCAGAAGCGACTCGGTCCAGTCGCGTCGGGCGCCGCCGGTCTTGAACACGTCATGCAAACGCACCACCGGCAGAAGCTCTCCGCGGACCATCGCCATCTCGCCCCGGTTCATCACCGTCGACACCTGCTCCTTTGTCGGCCGCAGGCTCTGCTCGATCGCATTGATCGGCAGGATGTATCGCTGGTCCCCCACCGATACGATCTGCCCGTCGATAATCGCCAACGTCAGCGGCAGGCGGATGCTGAATGTCGTACCTTTGCCCACCGCAGTCACGATGTCGATCCGGCCTCGAAGCGCTTCGATATTGCGCTTCACCACGTCCATCCCGACACCCCGCCCCGAAACGCTGGTGATCGTCCGTGCAGTGGAAAGCCCGGCGTGGAAGATCAGCCTGTAGATCTCATCGTCCGACAGCGTCTGGCCCGCAGGCACGATTCCCTTTTCCACGGCCTTCTTCAATATTCGATCTTTGTCGAGTCCCCGCCCGTCATCTTCGATTTCGATGACAATACTGCCGGCCTGATGAAACGCACGCAGTTCCACGCGACCTGTCACGTCCTTGCCTGCCTGACGCCGCTCATCGGCCGTCTCCAGACCGTGATCCACGCTATTGCGCACCATGTGCACCAAGGGATCGGCAATCTTGTCCACGATCGTCCGGTCCAGTTCCGTCTCCTCCCCACTCATCCGGAAGTCCACCTTCTTGCCGGCCTTGCGCGACAGATCCCGAACCAGACGCGCCATCTTTTGAAAAACTCCGCTGATCGGAACCATCCGCATCGACATTGACAGTTCCTGAAGCTCGCGCACGATCTTGCCCTGGTGTGTCACGTTGCGCCAACACGCATCCGGCGACGCCCCCTTCCTGATATCCTCGGCCACCATCGAGTGTGCGATCACAAGCTCGCCGGTCATGTTGATCAGTTCGTCCAGGCGCGCCGTGCTGACCTTGATCTTGTCGTCGGCAGCCTGGCTCTTGAGTGATGCGGCGCCCTCGCCGGACGTCTGGGAGGGCTCTTGCAGCATGTCGTCAAGCTTGCGGTCGTCTGCGGCACCCGACGGTGTCGCCAGCATCCTGGCAAGTTCCTGGTCCTTGGCCAGCGCCTCCAGCTTCGTCAAGAGCCGCGGCAGTTTCTCCTGCGTCGGAACCGGCCGCGATGCTTCGGCGCACTCCCTAAGCACGCCGATCATCTTCTTGAGCAGGTCCATCGATTCCAGAATTGCATCTGTATTCTGCCCGGCCATTACCAGTTCGCCCTTTCGGGCCATGTCCAGCAGGTTCTCCGCCGAATGCGCCAGCGACGAAATGTCACTGAGATTCAGAAATCCCGCCGTCCCCTTAATCGTGTGAAACGCCCGAAAGATCCGGTTGAGCGTTTCCTGGTCGCCCGGATTGTTCTCCAGCTCCAGAAGTCCCGCCTCAGCCGTCTCCAGGTGCTCCTGTGATTCGGCGATGAAATCCATCACCAGCGGTACATCGTCCTCGGGAATGACTGTGCCGCCCTGCGATGCCTCGGCCGTCAATGTACCGTCTGTCGATGCCTCCCCTGATGTTTCGACAGGCGCCTGCGACGTGTCGGTAACGCCGTCCGCCGGCGGCGCATCGGTCTCTTCCAACGCCAAAATCCGGTTGCACAACTGCTGAAGCGAACAGATGGTCTGTGAGACCGTCTCAAGCGAGGCCGCCGTATCGGCCGCCGCCTGCTGAAGTATCTCCTGCAGGCATTCATGGGCGTTTTCGGATGCGTGTTTGGCCTGTTCGACCAATTCCGCCGGCCCGCTGCTGATGGCCTCCAGTGACTGCCTGATCTCGTTTACAAGGCGGTCGAGGCCGTCGATTTCCCCCAGGTCCGCCGGCCCCAACATATTCACACTGCACGCTGCCTTCTCGAGCAGTTCAGCCAGTTTACCTGTGTTCTCCATGGTGCGATTCTCTCCCGGGCCAGAACCTTCGGCTCACCGAGTGCCTTATGCATCAGGGACCTACACGGGCAGGACCGCCTGCGGCATTCGGCCGGTCTGCGACACATCCCCGCTGGTGGTTATCACTTTGAGAATATCGAACGCCGTCACCAGGCCCTGTACCTTTCCCGCTGCATCCACGACCGGCAGACACCGGCCGCCGAAATGCAGCATCGTGTCCGCAATCACGTCCAACGGCGTTTGCGGCGTGATAGTCCGAACTGGTCGTGTCATAATCCATGACAGCTTGATCTGCAGCGTCGCGTCATCAAGCGGCCGCTTCCACTTCGCAAAGACCGGCCGCAGATATGGGCTCACCGCTCCCGCAACGTCGGAACGCGACACTATACCCTCCAGAACGCCCTCGCTGCCGATCATCACGTAACCCGTCTCGCGCCGCTGCATCGTATCAATGGCGTCTTGAACGGTGTCCTCCGGCAACAGCCACGCAACCTCTTTCTGCATGATCTGCTCGGCCCTCATCACACTCATATCAGCACGAGGCCTTGCCGCTGCAGTATCCGTCTCGGGCGTCCGCCCGCCGGCGCCCGCCGGTGACTGATTCGCCTGTTCTTCGCCCGCCGGGCGGTCCGTCTCCTCCGAGGCTGCTTCGGCGTCCTGTGCGGCCGGCGCGTGTTTCTCGCCATCTGCCGCTGGCGCCTGGGAGTTATCAGCCCCTGCCGCCGCCGTTTCCGCGTTCGTAACCTGCTCCTGTTCCTGCACCTCGGCAGCCCCGCTGACTTGTGCCGCTGCGGCGTCCGCGTCTGCGGCAACACTATTCTCCGCCGGGACGTCTTCCGCTTGCGCGGCCATGGCAGCAGCCGCTTCATCGTCCGGCGTTTCCGCATCGCCGTCATCCGTCTCGGCTTCAGGTACCGGTTCAGAGACAGCCGCCTCCTGCGTCGGAGGTTCCTGGCCTTCGCCTTCCAGAACGCGCGAGGGAAACAGAACACCGCACGTAAACTCCGGATAAGACCCCACCGTCATCTTCACCGGAATAAAGAGCAGTTCACCTTTGCCGCCCAGACCTAAGGCTTCCCCCCCATTCTCCCACGGCTTGCCGATGAACGTGCCCGCCTGTTTGAAGTGACGGTGCCGTTTGCGCAGCGCCTCACGAAAAACCCGGTCCCACGTCCCCACCATCATATTGCCCAGTTCGGCCATCGCATCGCTCATCCGCAGTGCCTCTTCCTTGGAACCCTGCAGGATCACCTCCTTGATCCGGTTCTCAGGAAGCATCACCACAACTCCGGCCAGTGTAAACAGCCCTCGCTGGTCGAACACCACGTAAAACGTGCCGTTTAGCACCCCTTCGGCGCTGACGCTGTTGACCGCCGCCAGTTTCTTGAAACGTTTCTGCAGGCCGTCAATCGTTTCGCTGCATGGCGCCTGTACATCGCAGGCGATCTCCACGCCGAACATGCCTGAGATGTCTTCACAGAAGGCCGGAATCGCCTCCGCGGCCAGTTCCAGCACCTGCGACTGAATGTCTGTGTCAACCTTCGTCATAGCCGCTCATGGATGGGTTATCTGCCTTCTCGATAAAGCAGTGACAGTTCCATCAGGTGCGCATCTTCCACGTTGACCTTCACAGAAACACGCTGCGCCTGGTCTTTCAAGCTGTTGGACAGCTCACGGCCCTTCACAACCGACGGAATGGACACCTGGATATCCTGGTAGGTGTCCGTCAAACGCGACTTGACGCTGCCCATGACCATGTTGGCCACCTCGCCTATCGCGTCACACACCTCCCCATGCGAAAGATTGTCGCCCGTCTCGAGACCCAACATATTCACCGCGATGGCCTCGGCACACGCCTTCTCCGCGCAGATCGCCAGACAACCTTCGAGACTGCTGGTAAACGTGATCGTCGCCATCAGCACTTCGCCGTCCAGCCGCCGATCCGGCTCGCTGCACGGCTGCAAGTCCATGAAAATCATCGTCTCGAAGACTTCCTGGGCCGCGTGGAGCAGCGTATCCGCAAAACAAACCTGTTGAATCATGATCCCTGTCCTTCCTATTGGACACCCTCAAGGCATGCGAAAATGTGCCGACGGCCGAACCGCTTCAGTTCATGAACGGCGCCAGCTTCTCCTGAAAACGTTCCGGCGTAAACGGCTTGGTGATGTACCCGTTGGCCCCTTCACGCAGGATGCTGTCGATCAGATCCTGCGAGCTTTCCGTCGATACCATGATGATCTTCGTATTGGCGCAGCCCGCCACTTCGGCCCGGACCTTCTTCACCATGTCGATACCGTTCATCTCGGGCATATTCACGTCGCACAGCACGATATCCACCGGCGATTGCTTGAGTTTCTCGATCGCCTCGGCCCCGTTGGACGCCTCTTCCGTCCGGTCGAAGTCCAGACCGGACATCCGCACTGTGCGCATGACAATCTTGCGCATGGTCGCAGAATCATCAACAATCATCAGTGACTTGGCCATAGAATCTCTCCATCAGAGGTTGACGTCTTGTGCTCTTTTCCACATCCGATAATGCGAAGACCTGACCGGCCTGCCCGTCTATCGGCACAAACAGCGGGCCGGATAACGTAATTACCCACCGCACCGGCCCGTAAAAGCGCGAAAAAGCCGCTTTTCAGCCCTTGTAGACGGCTGCACGCCGTGCGCGCAATGAGATGTCCTGGCAAGAAATCAGACGTGATGCCGCCGGAAAATGCCGTTTCCGACCGCGTTACCGCAAATCGCCGTATACCCCCGCCATCGCAGGGTAAGCGAATGAGAAAATACGCGGGCTGGCCAGACGTTTGTATTCGGCCATCGTCATGATGATCGCCCGGTCGTATGTCTCGCCCTGGAAGGCGATATACTGATCCGCTTCCATCGAAGCGTCCATCAGCGTCGGCAGGCCGTAAAGCGCCCCGAAAGGAGGCTCCGCACCGCTCTGGCACGAGGGAAAGATCCGCCGCATTTCGTTTTCATCGACGCGCTCGATCCGCACGGCCCCCAGCGCCTGCCGAAGCATGTTCATGTCGATCGTGTAGTCCAGCGGGGCCACGCACATGTACCGTTTCTCGTCCGCCCGTACGACCGTGGTACGGGCAATGTCCACGCCGCCAAAGTACCTGTGGGCGCCGATCTCCCTTGCGCCCAGGAGCGGCCTTCCCTCTTCTATGGTGTAGTCCGCATCGAACTTCTTCAAAAACTCCACTATTCGCATAATTCGCCTCCCTTACCACCGTCTTATCCTGCACTCAAGCCGCCCTTACATCACGGCCGCCTTTGCATTCATGTGTTAATACGTGGTCTCCCCGCCAATGGTTATACGTTCAAACTCGCCCACTTGTCCTAAATTAACCCCCACTTCTTAACAAGCGCCACAGCAGCCTCAAAAAACACAGAAAACACGCATTGTCGCCCGGCCGTTTGCTCTACCCGGCCAGCAATTTACAGCTTTTTAATGGCCATCCGCGATGTATCTTGACCACAGGGAATGTCGATAATTGACTATGACGCTGCGTGGTTCGCAATGAACCGCGACAATCCTCCTTGCACTGAGTCGGGACGGAACAGCGATTTGGGGGCTGTGGTTTTGCACGGCAGTCAGGCGTTTGATGGACTTTTCCTCTGGGGGAATGATTATGCACCGGGTACTCTATTTATCCCGTGGCGGCGAAATCGGCGGCAGCCAGCGGCAGCTTTTTCACGTCCTGAGCAATCTCGATCGGTCGCGGTATGAACCCATTGTCGTCTGCCGCAATGACGGCGCATCGGCGGAGCAGCTCCGCGAAGCGGACATCCAGACCGAAATCATGCCGCTGAGACCCTGGCGATCCTTTCCCAAGGGTCTGTGGCGATATGCCGACGCGCGCCGGCTCGCCCGGTTCGCCCTCGAACAGGAGGTCTCGCTCATCCACAGCAGCGACCTCTGGCTAAGCCAGTATCTTACCTCCGCGGCGCGGCGTATCAGCGTGCCCTCGGTGCTGCATGTGCGGGCGCCCATTTCTCCCGCCTGTGTCATCAAGCACGGCTGCCATGCCGTCGATGCCTTGATCGCCATCTCGCGCCGTGTCAGGAATGACCTGCTGAGCGGCGGCGTCCCTGACGAAAAAATCGCGGTCATCAACGACTCAGTCGATATCGACCGCTTCCGTCCGCGGGACACCGAGCCGAACATCCTGCGCGGCCAATACCCGCAAACCAGGGGCCTGCTAATCGGCCTCATCGGCCGCATCGAACCGTTCAAGCGTCAGCTCGACTTTCTCAAAGCCGCCGCGCACATCCTGCGCGACAGCGCCCGGCCAGCCACCTTCTTTCTCGTTGGCAAGGTCCACTGCCAAGAATATCATCGAAAGGTGGTCGATTTCATACTGGACCACAGCCTCGGCGACCGTGTAATCCTCACCGGCCAACGGGACGACATGCCCCAGGTACTCGGTTCGCTGGATATCCTGGTCAGCCTCTCCGGGGGATCCGTGATGTTCGAGGCCATGTCCTGCGGTACGCCCGTTTTATCCGCCGGCTTTACCACAAAAGCAGATTCCGTCCACGTGCAGGACGGCAAGACCGGCCTTTTGGTCACCTCCCGCAGCACCGAAGACCTTGTCATGGCCATTCAGCGGCTGATGGATAATGCCGAGCTCCGTCAGCGGCTCGGCCGCCAGGCACGCAAGTGGGCCGAAGATAACTTCTCCCACGTCAGCATGGCCGTCAAGACCCAGATGCTCTACAACAGGCTCCTCGGAAAGCACGAGCCGTATTACCGTACGGAGCCCGAGGTTGCGGTTGCGATCCCCGCGGCCGCGGAACTCGTCTCCGCCACAACAGCTCATTGAAAGGGCTGTATTGCCGGCCATCTCAAGATGTCGGGGCAAGGCGTACCCTGCCCTTTGTATATGCCGTACCCCCTGACAATTGCGGGATACCAGCGGCAGTGACCACGCGTTTGGCGGTTTTCCGGCCACTCATAAACACTGAACCACCTCCGTCACCACCCCGTCCGACCGGAGCGCCTCCCGAACCTTATCCATGTTCCGATGCGGATTGTTCGGCCCCCACCAGATATTGCCCTCGACCACCACCGGCCCTTTCGGGGTTATGGCAACGTCCCAGCCGATCGCCCGCACCGGCAAGAACCGCTTCGCCGCCTCCTTGACCACCTCACAAAACTCCTCCCAGTACGGCAGCGGCGACTCGCCGAAAGCGATGCCCGTCTCCGGATGCCGATCTACCAACTCCAGCCCGTGGCCGCACCCGCGAAGCCGCACAGCCGCCTGCGGCACACCGCTATCCAGATCGATGCAGCATTGCAGACTGCCGCTGAGCCCCACGCCAAAGTTGTCGATCGCCGCCCCCGGCGGTGTCAGTTTCAAATGTGCATGCAGAACGTGCGCCTCGCCCGCCCGGTCGACAAACGTGCACACCCGCACCGTCTGCAAGTATCCCGACCCCGCCAATCGGTCCAGCGCCGCGTGGTTCCGCAGCCGTTCCTGGACAATCGCGCCCGGCCGGTACACCTCCGCGTCCATTGCACGCCGCACCTCGCCAACGTTGTACGGCCGCCGCGCCGCATCCATAAAACCCTCCCCGCACCGCTCGAAGACCACTACCCCGTCCCCATTAGACCCCCGCGCCGGCTTAACCACGAATGTCTCCGGCAATTCCTCATCCAGGTACTCCCCCCAAGCCTCGTCCTCGGCCGCCAGCCACCGCCCGTCGCTGACAACCGCCCCATTCCCCTGAAAGTACAGCGCATACAGCGCCGGTACGGGCACCTCGTTGGCCATGCAAAACCGATAGAACATTCCCTTATTCTTGAGCAGGTCCACCCATGACGGTGGATTGACCCGTTCCTGCAGCTTCGTCAACTCTCGCCGGCTCACGTAACAGTCAAGTGTTCTTTCGTCAAAGCCCGGATCAAAAAACCCCAGGTAAAACGCCTCGGACGGCTCGAACTTTCCGCGCCGGCATATCCGATACGCGTTCAGAACACCGATGTCGCCCCCGTTTCGCCGCCGCGCCTGTCGGCAGTACCGCGCCGTCTCGATCAACCTCACCACGTCCCTCAATGCCTTGCGCATCTCGCCCCCTTTCTTTCGTTTGTGCGGGCAATGCCTTGCCCCCGTATGTTGTGGGACAATGCATACCCTGCCCTAAAGGTTTATGCCGCCTTACGAAGATTTCGAATTTGCCGCTTCTGATTCGGCTGTACCTCGGCCGCCGTCATATCCGTATCGGCAGCGTATAACGCCGCTTCCCGTTACCGTTACCGTTTCCATTGCCGCTGCCGTCGACCGCAGCAATACGCCTCTCATAAAACCGCCTGATCCGCGGATCGCGCAAGAGCGGGAAATGTACCTGGATCAGATTAATCCCGGGACAGTTATTGCCCTCGATGACCTTGAAGCCCTCCGCCGTCACCACGATATCCCACCCGATGTACGGCACAAACGGAAGCGTCCGCGCCATCGCCAGCACACGCGCCTTGATCGCCTCCCACCCCGGCACATAAACCCCCTCGATCGCCTCGCCAGTCTCAGGATGTCGCCCGAAACGCTCAATCCTGCCCGCATGCGGGTAACTGGCCGCCCTGCCGATCCGTCCCGTCTCCACGTCCACCAGCGCGCTGAGGCCCCCTGCCGTCCAGTTATCCACCGGCGCCGACCGCCTCGTCCCGAACCGGTGTACCGCCGCCGCCACAAACGGCCCGTCCGTCTCATCATCCCACAGGGTCAGCACACGCACGGTATTCGTCGCATCGGGATAGATCGACGCTGCATAAGCATGCTGCCTGACAAACTCCGTGGCAAGATACCCATCCATCTCGGCAACACGGCCTACAAATTCTCCCCGCGAATACATAGCACGATTCAACAGCAGACCCTCCCCGTTTGCCCGCGCGATCCACACGTTCTCTCCCCGCATCCCCACGATCGGCTTGATCACCACCGCCCCCCGCGCACGGCACAAATCCGCCACTGCATCGACCGGCTCATCCGCCCCGCCGTCCAACCGATGCCAGCGCCGGTTCCTGATCAGTCCGTACACCGCCGGCAGATGCTCTCCGAAACCCGCCAGCATCTTCGCCAGGTACAGCTTGTCCATCAGCATGATTGCAAAGTACCCGTTGAACCGGCACGCCTTCCGCAAACGCACCAGGTCCGTCACGTACTCCTCGGGACGATTAACCCGAAATGAATGAAGCAGATACGCCTCACTAAGGAACCCCCGCGACCACATCCGCAACTTGTTGCGCAAACCGATATCCACCGCCTGCGAATTCGCCCGCAGAAAAAGGATGTCGTCCATCCGTGACTTGAGCCGCGCACAAATCCCCACACCGAATCTCCAAGGAATTCGCCCCCCAAGGGCGTGATGTAATCAGTATCGGCATTCCCCCGCAAAAAACTTTCACCGACCCCATTCCAACCCCACACATCACCACTATACCCGCGCCCCCGCCCCTGTCAATAACAAACCAGAACCGGGAGCAGCATCAGTACTGGCTGAACTGGCCTGACAGTTTTGCGACCATTCCTGCGGAATCGCAGCGCCACGGCAACGGGAACCAAGCGAGAAGTGACCGGGCCCGCTCGCCGTTCTCCCCAGGGCTTGCCTGTCCCCGGAAACTTCACCCGAAAAAACCATTTACAAAACCGCTCCCCCGCCATAATCTAAGCCATCAAGGACAGGCACCGCCAACGGAGCTAAACATGGCTGAAATCACGGCAGCAAGCGCAGGCGCCGGCTACATCGGCCCCGTACACCCCGAAGGCCTCCGTTGCGCCAACGTCCGCCGGCTGGCCTCCTCGGCCTCAATGAGAAGCCATCCCCGAAAGTCATCAAGAACAAAATAGATTGATGTGAAAGGAGCAGTCAGATGAAATTGGGATTTGTAACCGCCATCCTCCCCGATCTCTCACTCGAAGAAGTCGTCAACTTCGCCTCCGAAGAAGGTTTCAAGTGTATCGAGGTCATGTGCTGGCCCGTCGGCAAGGCCACCCGCCGCTACGCCGGCGTTACCCACATTGACGTCACCGACTTCAAGAAATCCGACGCCGACCGTATTAACGACATGCTCGCGGCCGCCGAGGTCGAAATCAGCAGCCTCGGCTACTATCCCAACCCCCTCTCCCCCGACACCGAAGAAGCCAAGACCGCCGTCGCTCACATCAAGAAGGTGATCAAGGCATCCGCAACCCTCGGTATAAACAAGGCCACCACCTTCATCGGCCGCGACTGGACCAAATCCGTCGACGACAACTGGCCCCGCTTCGTCAAGACATGGAAGCCCCTCATCCAGTATGCCGAAGACAACGGCGTCTCCGTCGGCATCGAAAATTGTCCCATGTTCTTCTCCAATGACGAATGGCCCGGCGGCAAGAATCTCGCCTCGGCACCCGCCATCTGGCGCCGCATGTTCGAAGAGATCCCCAGCAAGAACTTCGGCCTCAACTTCGACCCCTCGCACCTCGTCTGGCAGCACATCGACATTACAAGGGCCGTCCTCAACTTCGCCTCGCGCTTCATCCACGTCCACGCCAAGGACGCCCGCATAGACCGCGCCAACCTCGACGAAGTCGGGACCTTAGCCAACCCGCTCAAATACCACACCCCCAAACTCCCCGGCCTGGGCGATGTTGACTGGTCGGAGTTCCTGTCAACCTTGTCCGACTGCGGCTACGACGGCCCCGTCTGCATCGAAGTCGAAGACCGGGCCTATGAAGGCTCCTTAGCCCTGAGAAAAGAAGCCCTCCGCCAAAGCGCCCGCTACCTCCGCCAATTCATGCCCGCCTGAACCGATATCTGCAGCGATCTCAACACCAGGGACAGCCATGACTGTCCCTGGTTTTTTGAATTTGTCGGCGGCAGGTTGCTTTTTGCTCGAGTTGTCCCACAAGAATTGAAGGCCCCCGTTACCTTGTTGCAAACAGTTTTTATGAGTTCATTCGCCGGGGCGCATGGGTCTTCTGTACCGAACAGCGGTGATGTCGAAGTATCAAGCACACGCTTGCTGCGCGGGGCTATAAGGGAATCCCGGCGCCGATTTATTCATGGGCGCCGGGATTCTTTGGTTGTTGGTTGTCTTTGGGCATGGCTTCAGAGGGACCAGCCGGGTCTTGAGGGGGGGTCGATGAGTGCATTTGCCTGCGGGTTGTTGGTGAACTTCATGGCCGGGCCGTCCCAGGCGAGTTTCTGGCCGGGGAACTGCATGGCGATGATGCCGAGTCGGGCGAGTTCGGTGAGCGGGCCGCCGTAGTCGAAGTTGGAACCGGCCTGTCTGCCGTTCTTGATGGCCTCGAGCCAGTCGGCATGGTGGCCGCGGGTGCGGGGGATGGTCCTGTCGGGCTGCCTGTACTCCTTCATCTTGGTTTCGGGGATGATGCGAAGCCCCCCTGCCCCGTGCGAGCCGTACATGATGGCGCCTTTTGTGCCGTAGACGACGGCGCCGGTGTCGACGACGTTTCGGCTTTCTTCGAGCATTTTAGGGCGAGGCATCCCGGCGTTGGCACTGTGCCAGAGCAGCTTGACCGGGCCACGTTTGCCTTTGGCGGGAAACTCGAAGGTTATGATCTTCCAGGGGGCGAAGGTGTCGTTATGGAGTTTGGGGTCGTAGTCCTTGACTTCGGCCTGGACGGAGGTCGGGGCGCCGAGGTCGAGCGCCCAGAAGACAGGGTCGACGACATGGCAGATCCAATCGCCGATGGTGCCGGAGCCGAAGGGCATCCATGCACGCCAACTGCCGGGGAGGTACATCGGGTTGTAGGGACGAGGCTTTGCCGGGCCGAGCCAGAGGTTCCAGTCGAGGCCGGCGGGGATATCGTGCTTTTCAGTGCGCTTGGCGAGCTGGTTGACCCGGCAGTGGTTTGCGCCACAGCGGGCGTGGACTTCGGTGACTTCGCCGATGGCGCCGTCCCAGATCCACTCGCAGAACATGCGGATGGTGTCGGTGGAGTGGCCCTGGTTGCCGAGTTGTGTGACGACTTTCTGCCTGCGGGCCTCGGCCATGATGGCGCGGATTTCGCCGATGGAGTGGGCGAGGGGCTTTTCGCAGTAGACGTGCTTGCCGCGCTTGAGGGCGTTCATGACGGCGACGGCGTGGGTGTGGTCGGGCGTGGAGATGCAGACGGCGTCGATTTCGTTTTCGACGGCATCGAGCATCTTGCGGAAATCGGTGAAGCGTTTCGCGTTGGGAAATCTGGCGAAGGCGCCGGCGGCGCGGCGTTCGTCGACGTCGCAGAGGGCGACGCAGTTTTCGCTGCTGCAGCCGTCCAGTTGCGCGGCGCCGCGGCCACCGATGCCAATGTGGGCGATGTTGAGCTTTTCGCTGGGGGGCACCTGGCCGGGACCGCCGAGGACGTGGCGAGGGACGAGGGTGAAGGCGGCTGTTGCGGCGGCGGCGGCGGACATGAATCGGCGTCTGGAAACGTGTTTCGCAGTTTGCATGACAGATCTCCTATGAGGGGCATGAATGCGATTACGTCAGCCCCAGGCTTTGCAGGTCATCCGTTGAAGTAGATATAGGCCGCCGCAATGATCACCAGAACGACAACGGTAAAGAACAAATCCATGGTGGTCCAACTTGCACGTGATTGACGACGATCTTCGGCCGTAAGGGTTGCGTAGGTCAGGCCCTGAATCTTCTCATAGGTGGGCGCCGACGTCATATAGCTGACGACCATCATTACCGCGATACAGACCAGGAAAATCAACAGACTGTAGTATTGGAAGAACACGTTGTTGACGATCCACAGGAACGATCCCTCGGCATAGGTGAAACCGTGCTTGAGCTTTACGGGGGTATCGACCGCCAGTCTGAACAGACCCATTGCAAAACCGACCAACAGGGCCGCAAGGCAACCCTTTGCATTGACGCGCTTCACGAAGACGCCGAGGAAGAAGACCACGAAGATCGGCGGGGCAAGGTAGGCCTGGACGCCTTGGAGGTAGTCGTAAAGGCCTCTGCCGCCGCGGATTACGGGGATCCAGAGCAGGCCGATGAGCACCATGACCGCGGTGGCAACCCGGCCCATCCAGACCAACTGATGCTGCGAGGCGCCGGGGCGGAGTTTATCGTAAAAATCCATGGTAAAGAGGGTTGCGCAGGCGTTGAAGACGCCGGCCAAAGAACTCATAAGGGCGGCGAGCAGACCTGCGACGACGATGCCGCGGACGCCGGCCGGCAGGACATGGGTGACGAGCAGCGGAAAGGCTTGCTGACCTTCTGCACGGATGAGATTGCCTTGTTCGTCGAAGAGGGCCTCGGTCACAGCGGGCACGGCACCGCTCTTGGCCAGAGCAAAGGCAATAATGCCGGGGATAATGAAGATGAAAACCGGCAGCAGCTTGAAGAAGGCGGCACAGATCGAGCCGCGCCGGGCCTGGCGTTCATCGGGGGCGCCGAGAACGCGCTGGACGATGTACTGATCGGTGCACCAGTACCAGAGGCCGACGATGGGGGCACAGAACAACATGCCGATCCAGGGATAATTGTCGTTGAAGTACCAGGCCATCCGGCCGGGTTCGCGGACCGGCGCCCATGTGCCTACGACACCATCCGGCACGAGGGGTTTCCAAAGGTTGAACATCTCGGAGTCGACGGTCTCTCTGAGAACGCCCCAACCGCCGAGGGCTTTGAGACCGAAGATCGTGACCAGGGCAGAGCCCACTACCAGGATGATCGTTTGAAGCGCCTCGGTATAGGCGACTGCCCGGAGGCCGCCGACGATGGTGTAGAGGCCGGTGAGGACGATGACGAGGATGGAGCCGACCCAGAAGGCGTCAAGATCCACGAAGCCGAGGTTGAGATGCATCTCGGGAAACAGAGCGGCGAAGACGATGCCGCCAGCGAAGATGCCTACGGCGATCTTGGTCAAAACATAGGCAACGAGCGAGATCAATGACAATATCCAGCGGCTCGAGGCGGAAAACCGTTTTTCGAGGAACTCGGGCATGGTGAAGACCTCTGAGCGCATGTAAAAGGGCACGAAGACCCAGGCCAAAATGAGGAGGCACCATGCGTGAAGTTCATAATGGGCCATTGCCACGCCGTCGGTGGCGCCGGAGCCGGCCAGGCCAACGACGTGCTCGCTTCCGATGTTGCTGGCGAAGATAGAGGCACCGATGATGAACCAGCCAAGGTTGCGGCCCGCGAGGAAGTAGTCATCGGCCGTGTCCTTGGTCCGCAGGATCACCCATATTGCCAGACCGAAGAGGATGACGAAGTAGCCGGCTATAGCGATCCAGTCAATTACCGAGAAGTCCATAGAATTCCTTTCGTAGATGTTATGAGCATGAATACATTGATCGGGATTCTACCCTGACGATATCTGCAAAAGCGCACCCACCCTTGACTTGCCGCCGAGATGGCGACGGAACGATTTGAGGCAACCAACGATCGAGCCTGTGCAACCCGTTCATTTTCAATCTTTTCCCTGGCGTTGAACTCGGCCAAACCACGTTTGCGGTATTCTGACCCGTACGAGCAGAAAATGCAAGCATTTTGTTGTTCCGATCACGGGTTATCCACCAAGGTCTACAGCAGGGATTTGAGGTATCTGATGCTTTTTTCGGCCTGTTCTATTGTTCCGCACTCCACGGACATGACGATGTCCCGAGGGGCTTTTTTGCAGATGGCGATGACGGCTTTCCAGTCGATGACGCCTTCGCCGCAGGCACAGCCTACGGGGGTTCCGGTGACCTTGCCTCGTTCGTCGGCGGACTGCTGCACGGAGATGTCTTTTGCATGGAGGTGGACGAGTCGGTCGGCGACGTGTTCAAGCCATTTGATGGGATCGGCGCCGCTGAGGTAGGCGTTGCCCGTGTCGAAGTTGATGCCGATGGCGGGCGAATCGACGAGGCTGCAGATACGGTCGAGGTTTTCGGGGGTCTTGCTGTACTGCTGGTGGGGTTCGAGGCCGATGAGGATGCCGCGGCGTTCGGCGAGTTTGGCGGCTTCGGTGAGGGTATACCTGATGAGGACGAAGTCTTCTTCTTCGGTGGTCCAGGGCTGCTTGGGGCCTTCGTCGGTGTTGACGACGGGTGCGGCGCATTCGGCGGCGTAGCGGACGGCCTGCTTGAGGTATTCGACGCCGATTTCGGGTTTGGTGAGGGGACAGTGAGCGGACAGGGCTGACATCTTGACGCCGGCGGCGTCGCAGGCATCCTTGAGACGGAGGGGATCGTCGAGCATGGAGACGCTGTGGAAGTATCCGGCTTCACTGAGGAGTTCACGGCCCCAGTGGACCATGGGCTCGACGTACTCGTAGCCGAGTTCGGCGGCCTTTTGGCAGGCGAACTCGAAGTTCTTGTCTTTGTAGCGGACGAATTCGTTGTTGACGCCGATGTAAACGTTTGCCATGTGAGTCTCCTTTCCGCTCTACTGTGACTGACTCATATCTATTATTCCAAAGGCGGCGAGGACGCCAAGGATGATGAGGCCTGCGCCGAGGAGGATGTAGAAGATGCGGGCCCCCGTGCGAGAGAGGAGGGTCACGAAGATGCGGTTCATAAACCATTCCCAGTCGCAGACGGCGCCGCAGATTGCAAAACCGCCAGACAGCACAAACAGCCATCCCAAGAGTTGAGTCATAGGTCGCCTCCTTACTTTGACTTATCCGTTATTCTCCAGTTGTCCCGATTTGTCACTTGCAGTCATTGTCTGTACCGGGCGCCGATGGGGGCGGCTTCGATCCTGTCGCGGCCGCAGCGGCAGATGACGATGCTTCATCGTTATCTTTTCTCCTTCTGTCTGCGTGGGGATTTTACCGACGCCGGCGTCATTGTATCCGGACAGTGAGGCCGGTTCAAAGCAAAAATGGCTCCAATGCCGAGGCACGTGAGAGTCGTCATGCTGCGGCGGGCGGCTATCGGCAAGACCTGCAAATCAGGCTTCGCTTCAGGGGCCGGCTCCCCCTGCCGGCCCCCCTACCGCCCCCCTGCCAACATATTATTTCCGGGGAGCTGCTCCCTGCAAAAATGGGCCTAATTGGGCAGAGGATTGACATCATGGGGCGGGGGTTTATGATGGCGGCATGGTTAAGACTTATCAAATCAAGGTGCAGACGCGGGGGAACTGTCACGTCGTGAATATAACCGACGACGTGATTTCGGCAGTAGAGGATTCGGGGTGCCAGGACGGGGCCGTGGTGCTGTTCAACGTGGGGTCGACGGCGGGGATTACGACATTGGAGTATGAGCCGGGTCTGGTGAAGCATGATATTGCGGCGCTATTCGAGCGGCTGGCGCCGGCAAATGCCAGGTATGAGCACGAGGAGACGTGGCACGACGACAACGGGCATTCGCATTGCCGGGCGGCGCTATTGGGGCCGTCGCTGAATGTGCCGATCGTAGATGGGAAGATGACGTTGGGGACGTGGCAGCAGATTGTCCTGGTCGATTTCGATACGCGGGAGCGGACGCGGACGGTGGTTTGCCAGGTCATGGGTGTGGGGACGTAACAGACACGCTGTAATGGGACGGGGATCGGCTATGCGGCATTCACACTCGCAGGCGGGGTCCGGGAGGCGCGGCTCGGCGATACTGGCTCTGTTAGTTGCGGTCGCTATTCTGATGGTGCTGTATTTCCTTGATGTACACCGGATATTCGGGCCGGGATTGAGCGGGAGGTCCAGTGTGCCGGAGTCACGGCCATGGTTAGAGGAGGACCTAATCAAGGGGCCGGGCGAGGAGATCCGGATGCCGAAGGCGCCGAAGCCGCAGTTGGACGAACAGCGAGAGATAACGGCGGCTGTGAGTCGCGAGGGGGCGGAGCGGGGGACAATGGAACTGACGTTCGGGGCCGACGGGCGGGTGCGCGGGACGTGGGGGTGTGCATACCGACACGGCAATCAGGATTATACATACGATTCGAGCTTTGCGGGGAATATCGACGCGAAGAAGGTATTCGTGTCGGCAGAAGGCACGAAGGACAAGTCGCTGCTGTATTTCATTGCGCGAGGGCCATACACCCAGCGGATGACGAACGTGAATAATGGGCAAACCACCACGGAGGAGGGGACGATCTGGGTGACGGGGTGGCTTGGGGCGGATTACTCTGCACGGGGGCTGATTACGATTACTACCGATAACACGTGGTCCGTGACGTACGACTGGCAAAGCAGCAACGCGGGTGAGACGGGCGTCGGCAGCGTGCGATAACCTGCTTTTGGGGGTTTTTTCGTTTGACCTTGCTTTGCGGTGCGCCGATATGCTAAAATCCGCCGTGGGGTCGGTGATTCATGTGCATCAGACACCCGGCGGCGTAACGCGGCGGGCTAAATCGTAAGTGATGGGCTGGCAATCCGTTAGGAGCATGGCGGTACATGTGCGGTATAGTTGCATACTTAGGACATAAGGCGGCACGTCCGATATTAATCGAGGGGCTGAAGCGGCTGGAGTATCGCGGGTACGATTCGGCGGGGATTGCGCTTCTGGTCGAAAACGGCTTCGAGATTTACAAGACGGTGGGGCGGATTTCGGCGCTGGAGGCCATTCTGCCGAAGGCGGATGCACAGGAGGTTATCGGGATCGGGCATACGCGGTGGGCAACACACGGGGAGCCGAGCACGATCAATGCACATCCACACGCCGATGCGACGGGCAAGATCACCATCGTTCATAACGGGATCATCGAGAATTACGCGACACTGAAGAAGTGGCTGATGGAGAAGGGCTGCACGTTTCGCAGCGCGACGGACAGCGAGGTGATCGCGAACCTGATCGGATATTTCTACACGACCGACAATGCGCGGGACGGGCAGAACCGCCCTGCCGACGAGAACAAGTTCGAGTGGGCAGTGCAGCAGGCGCTTCATGAGCTGTGCGGGACGTACGGACTGGCGATCATGTGTTCGGATTTTCCGGATGTGCTGATCGGCGCCAAGAAAGGAAGCCCGCTTATCCTGGGCGTGGGCGATGGGGAGTACATTATCGCGTCCGATGCGGCGGCGATTGTGGAGCATACGACGCAGGCGATTTACCTTTCGGACAACGAGATGGTGATCTGCACGCCGACAGCTTTTCGCACAAAGACCATAGACAACGTGCTCGTGACGAAGAGCCTCAAGGATATTGAGTTCTCGTTGGAGCAGATCGAATTAGCGGGCCATGAACATTACATGGCCAAGGAGATCGCGGAGCAGCCGCGGGCGCTGGCGACGTGCCTGGGCGGGCGAATCGATTTGAAGAATGCGCGGGTGGTGTTGGGCGGGATTCAGAATCACCTTCGGGACCTGACGCGGACACGGCGCATTATTCTGACGGCGTGCGGGACGGCATGGCATGCGGGGCTGGTGGGCGAGTTTCTGTTCGAGCAGCTGGCGCGGATTCCGGCGGAGGTGGAGTACGCAAGCGAGTTTCGGTATCGCAACCCGATCATCGAGGACGGGACGATTGTGATCGCGATCAGCCAGTCGGGGGAGACGGCAGATACGTTGGCGGCCGTGGAGCAGGCGAAGGAGCGAGGTGCACGGGTGTTAGGGCTGGTCAACGTAGTAGGCAGCACGATTGCGCGGTCCACGGATGCGGGGGTGTACCTGCGGGTGGGGCCGGAGATCGGGGTGGCGAGCACGAAGGCGTTTACGGCGCAGGTGGCGGTCCTTACGATGTTGGCGATCGAGCTGGGGCGGCGGCGGCATTTGAGCAGCGATTATGCGGCGTCGCTGCTGAAGGAACTTCACGAGATGCCGGCGAAGATCGACCGGATCCTGGAGCAGTCGGAGCATATCAAGGCGATTGCCCAGGAGAACGTTGGCAAGGAAAACTGGCTGTTTCTCGGGCGGGGCGTGAATTATCCGGTGGCGCTGGAGGGGGCGCTGAAGCTTAAGGAGATCAGCTATATTCATGCGGAGGGGCTGCCTGCGGCGGAGATGAAGCATGGGCCGATTGCGCTGATTACGGACCAGATGCCGGCGGTGTTTATTGCGACGCGGTGTTCGCAGTACGAGAAGATCATCGGCAACATCGAGGAGGTGCGGGCGCGCGGGGGCAGAACGATCATGGTGGCGACGGAGGGGGACGACCATATCGCACGATACGCGGATCATCTGATTACGGTGCCGGATGCGACGGAGCAACTGCAGCCGATGCTTACGGTGGTGCCGCTGCAGTTGTTGGCCTATCATGCGGCGGTGCTGCGGGGGCACGACGTGGACAAGCCGCGGAATCTGGCGAAGAGCGTTACCGTGGAGTGATGTCTTTCGGCGTGATGTTGGGCTCGGCGAGCCAGTCCATCACAAAACGGCGGCTTGCCGGCGACAGAATCACATGGCCGTGCAGCCTGCTTTCGTCTCAAGGTAAGTGTCGGGCGTAATGAGGGCCGTTTCGTCGCTCACCTTCGGGATACAGGTCGGCGACGGACATTCTCTTTGCTTTTAGGGGGTTTGGAGTGGGATTCCTTGAGGATTTTCATGGCCTTTTTTACATCGGCGACCTTGAGGATACCGGTGGTACGGCCGCCGCGTGCGCCGGCTGTGCAGTAGGCATAGGAGATGTTGATGTGGGCTTCGGCGAGTTTCTGGGTGACGGTGGCGAGGGCGCCGCTCTTGTTTGAGAGCTGGACGCAGAGGACATCGGTCTCGTTAACGGGCATGTTGAGACGGGCGAGGATGGCGCGGGTTTTTTCGCGCGAGGAGGTGACTACGCGCATGACGCCGTGCTCGACGGAGTCCATCATTGTGATGGCGATGATGTTTATCTTTGCGTTTGCGAACTCGGTGAGGACCTTTGCGAGGACGCCGGGTTTGTTGACCATGAAGATTGAGAACTGGGTTTCGATGTGCATTGCTTTACCCCTATTAATGCGAATCCGTCCTTGTTCTTATCCGCAGTTTACGCCCGCGGCGCAGACATCCCTTGCTCTTACATTTCGCCCATGGCTGTTACGGCGGCGTCGCAGTCCGGGTAGAACTCGAAGATGCGGTCGAGGTTGGTGATCTTAAAGACGCGGTTGAGCTGTGGGTTGATGCCGCAGATCAGGAGTCGGCCGCCGCAGTCGCGGAGGCGTCGCCAGACGTCGACGAGGAGGCCGAGCATCTGCGACGTGAAAAACCGCACGTTGGAGAAATCAACCACCATTTTTCGGGGCTGTTCGGTCCCGATATACGTGCGGAGGCGATGGGTCATTTCTTCGATGCCGCTGAGCGCGTCGATGGCGGCGGCCCCGAAGGAAACGACTGCGACATCGCCTCTGGTGGTGATTTGCAGTTCGGCTGTGCTGTCCATTGGTTTCGGTCTCCGTACTTGCGGGCGTCGGTCGGCCACGGTATTTATTATATCGTTTTGCAGGTGCCGGGGCAACAGGTATTGGCGGTCTTCAGGCACGTGCCCCCGGTGCTTCCGGGGCGGAAAGGCATTGCCTTGGGCCCGTACACTCCGGATCAGAGGTTTGCTTTCCAGCAGGCGACGAGGTGGCCCGGTGAACCTATGGGACGGAGCTGCTGGACTTCGCGGGTGCAGCGGGGTGTGGCAACCGGGCAGCGCGGGTGGAACGGGCAGCCGGCGGGCGGGTTGGACGGGCTGGGGACCTCGCCTTTGAGGGTGATGCGTTCGCGGGTGCGGCGTGGTTCGGGGCGGGGGATGGCGCTCAGGAGGGCACGGGTGTAGGGATGCAGAGGGTTTGCGTATAGTGCGTCGCGGGAGGCGTACTCGACGATGCGGCCGAGGTACATGACGGCGACGTCATCGGAGATGTGCTCGACGACGGCGAGGTCGTGGGCGATAAAGAGGTAGGTGAGGCCCATCTCGGCCTGAAGGTCCTTGAGGAGGTTTATGATCTGGGACTGGATGGAGACGTCAAGGGCGCTGACGGGCTCGTCGCAGACGATGAACTGGGGATCAAGGGCCAGTGCGCGGGCGATACCGATGCGCTGGCGCTGGCCGCCGGAGAATTCGTGGGGATAGCGGTCGGCGTGATGGGCCGAGAGGCCGACCTTTTCGAGGAGCGCGACGACCTTGTCTCGCCGTTTGCGGCCGGTGAGGCCATCGTGGACGGTGAGGGCCTCGCCGATGATGCTTTCGACGGTCATTCGAGGGTTGAGGGAGCCGTAGGGGTCCTGGAAGATGATCTGCATGCGGCGGCGAAGGAGGCGGAGCTGCTCGTCGCGAAGCATGAAGATGTCGCGGCCGGCGTAGATGACACTGCCATCGGTGGCGGGGATGAGGCGCAGGAGGGTGCGGCCGACGGTGGTCTTTCCACAGCCGCTTTCGCCGACGAGGCCGAGGGTCTTGCCGCGCGGTATGCGGAAGCTGACGCCGTCAACTGCTTTCACGGAGCCGACGACGCGGCGCAGCAGCCCCTTGCGTATGGGAAAGTGCGTCTTGAGGTCGACGACCTCGATCAGATTTTTCTGCGGAGCTATCATCTTCTTCCAACTTGTCATCTTCGGTTTCGTAGCCGGGGGCGTGCCAACAGGCGACGTTTCGGTCGGGGCGGACGGGGCGAAGTTCGGGTTCCATAGTCTGGCAACGGCGGTCGTTTGCGCCGAGGGGGCAGCGAGGGTGGAATTTGCAGCCGGTCGGGAAGTGCAGGGGATCGGGGACCGTGCCGCCGATGACGTCGAGGCGCTGGCGGCGGACGCCGAGGCGCGGCAGCGAGCGGAGCAGGCCCTGCGTGTAGGGGTGGAGGGGCTCTTCAAAGATTGCCTCGACGGGGGCGCTTTCGGCGACGCGCGAGGCATACATGACGACGACTTCGTCGGCATTTTCAGCGACGACGCCGAGGTCGTGGGTGATGAGGAGGACGGACATCTGCGTTTCGTACTGCAGGCGGCGGATGAGTTCGAGGATCTGGGCCTGGATGGTGACGTCGAGAGCCGTGGTCGGTTCGTCGGCGATGAGCAGCGAAGGGTTGCAGCTCAAGGCCATTGCGATCATGACGCGCTGACGCATGCCGCCGGACATCTGGTGTGGGTATTCCCTGGCGCGGCGCACGGGATCGGCGATGCCGACGAGCTGGAGCATGTCGGCGGCACGGCGCCAGGCGTCGGCGTCCTTCATCGGCTGGTGGAGCTGGATGGCCTCGACGATCTGCCGGCCGACGGTGTAGACGGGGTTGAGGCTTGTCATCGGCTCCTGGAAGATCATGGCGATGTCGTTGCCCCGGACCTGGCGCATTCGATTTTCCTTTGCGTTGAGCAGATCCTGGCGGTTGAACCAGACGCGGCCGCGGATGATTTTGCCGGGCGGGTCGGGTATGAGACGCAGTATGGACAGGGCTGTGACGCTCTTGCCGCAGCCGCTTTCGCCGACGAGGGCGACGGTTTTGGCCTTGCCGATGTCGAAGCAGACGTCATTGACGGCGCGGATTTCCCCGGAGTCGGTCTTGAAACTGACCGTGAGATTGCGAATCGACAGAAGGCTGTCTTTCTTTATGCGGCTCATGTCGTGCCTCTCAGTCGTGGATCGATGGCGTCGCGGAGGGCATCGCCGACGAGGTTGTAAGCCAGCACGGCAAGGAAGATTGCGATGCACGGGGGATAGACCATGTGCGGGGCGACGTTGAGCGAATCGTAAGCGGTGCGGAGGATGTTGCCCCAGGACGGGTCGGGCGGCTGGACACCGAAGCCGAGCCAGCTCAAGCCCGCTTCGACGAGGACGGCGTCGGCGATGCCGAAGGTGACACTGACGAGGATAGGAGCCAAGGCGTTGGGGAGGATGTGTCGGAACATGATACGTGCGTGGCCGATGCCGAGGGCGCGGGCGGCAGTGACATAGTCCTGGCCCTTGATGCGCATGAATTCGCCGCGTGTGTAGCGGGCGATGCTTGTCCAGCGGGTCAGGCCGATAACGATCATTACGTTGACGATGTTCGGTTCGAGCCAGACCATGATTGCGAGGATGAGAAAGAAGACCGGGAAGCAGACGACGATTTCGATGACGCGGCTGATGAGCATATCGACGAGGCCGCCCCAGTAGCCGGCCAGGCCGCCCATGAGGATACCGATGACGGCGGCGATGCCCATGGAGACGAAGCCGACCTTGACGGAGACGGCGGCGCCGTGGATCATGCGTGCGGCGAGATCGCGACCGAGTTCGTCGGTGCCGAGCCAGTGGCGGCTGGAGGGGGGCTGGAGGAATTCGGTGCTTTGTTCGTACTCGTGGTACGGGATGAGCGGCCAGATGGCGAAGGCCTCGGGGTCGAGCTCCTTTTTGGCATCGAACTGGGGCAGATTGAAGGGCCTGGGTTTCTCGATCCAGTGCGGCCCGGCGCCTCGGGACTGGAAGATCTCGATAACGGCGGGAAAGTACCAGCGGCCGTTGTACTTGCAGACGATGGGCTGATTTGTAGCCAGCAGCGGGCTGAAGATCCAGACGGCGAGCATCGCTGCAATGACGATGAGGCCGGCGAGGCCGCGGCGGTTGCGGCGGACGTTGCGCCAGACGTAACGCCAGTAGTTTTCGGAGGAGGCCTGCGGCTGGGGAAGTGTGATCGTCGGCTCAGTCATAGGCTATCCTCGGGTCGACGAATGGATAACTGAGGTCGGCAAGGAGCGTACCGAGCAGGACGAGGCATGCGGTGATGAATGTCAGGGCCATGATGGTCGGGTAGTCGCGGGACATCATGCTCTCGAAGAAGAGCCGGCCCATGCCGGGCCAGTTGAACATGACCTCGAGGATGACGGAGCCGCCGATGATGGACGGCAACAGGAGACCGAAGAGCGTCATGACGGGGATCAGGGCGTTGCGGAAGCCGTGGCGCATGATGACGTCTCTTTCACGGAGGCCCTTTGCGCGTGCGGTGCGGATGTAATCCTGTCGGAGAACTTCGAGCATGTTCTGGCGGACGAAACGGGCATAGTAGGCCAGTGCGCCGTAACTGAAGCAGAAGGTAATGAGGGTGTAGTGGCGGACGAGATCGACAATCTTGCCGAGGGCGGAGAGCTGTTCGAAATCGTCGGACCTGATGCCCTGGAACGGCAAGAGATTCCACTGGATGGCGACGATGAGGATGAGGGGCACGGCCATGACGTAGCTTGGGACGGAATAGAGCGCATAGAGGATGGTGCTGCCGGCGGTGTCAAAGAGGCTGTCTTGGCGTGCGGCGGAATAGATGCCGATGGGGATTGCGACAGCAAGGCTGATGCCGAGTGAGAGTATGGCCAGCGACATGGTGGGCCAGAGGCGCTCGCGGATTTTGTGCCAGACGGGCCGGCGGTCGGTGGACATGGAGGCGCCGAAGTCGAGACGCACAAGGCGCCAGAGCCACTGGCCGTAGCGTTTGATGATGGGCTGGTCGAGGCCGTAGTACTGGCGCAGCTCTTCGTAGACGCGGTTAGAGACTTTGCTGTCCATAATGCCCTGTGTCTGGAGCTGGGCCGGGTCGCCGGGGGCCAGGTTGATGATAAAAAAGGTCACCAGCGTGATTCCGAACAGCGTCGGAACAGCAAGCAAGACTCTGCGAAGGACATAAGCCAGCATATCACGTTCACCTGTGCTATTGACCGAGCAGCGCGGCGCTGGGCATCCACCAATTACTGATGCCCGGATCGAAACTCATGATGCCCCTGGGGGAGAACTGCACGCCGCGGATGCGCTTGTTGATCGCGGCGAGGATCGGACGGTTGTAGATCCACGTGTAGGGCTGCTCGTCATAGAGTATCTTGTGAATTTCCTGGTAGATGAGCCGGCGTTTTTCGGGGTCAAATTCGCGGCGCCCGGCGGCGAAGAGTTCATCGACGCGCGGATTGGAATAGCCGATGTAGTTGCGGCCGATGTCGTACTGCTCGGTTCGCCAGAGGTCCCAGCCGGTGTCGGGGTCGGTGCCGGTGCCCCACGCGGCGGTCTGGGCCTGAAATTCGTGCTGGCGGACGCACTTGAGGAAGGAGGACCATTCGAGTGTCCTGGTCTTCATGTCGACGCCAAGTTTCTTGAGGTCCTCCTGGAGGATAGCGGCAATCTGCGGGGCGGTCGGCGAGCCCTGAGGGGTCAGGAGGGTAAATTCTAAGCGGACTTTGGCACCGTCGATGTTCTTGTATCGCCAGCCGTCATTGGGGTTGACGGTCCAGCCGGCCTCATCGAGCAGGGCGGCGGCCTTTTCGAGATCGTAGGGCAGGAGCTTGATGTCGGGGTTGGCCATCCATGAATCCGGGTGGTAGACACCGTAACACGGACTGGCCAGATTGTAGTAGATCTTGTCGAGGATGCGGGGGATGTTGAGCGCATGTGTCATGGCCCTGCGGACACGGACATCGGTGAAGAACGGGTTACTGCCGTCCATGTTCCAGCCGATGTAGCCGAAGAGCCATTGCGTGCCCCACGCCTTGTAACCAACGTCAGCGAAGGTCCGGGTGTTTGTTTCGCGTGCGAACTGCTGGGCACTGAGGTTCTCAATGACGTGCACCTGGCCTTTCTGGAATGCCAGGAGCGACATATTGGAATCGGGGATGATGCGGAAGATGATACGTTTGAAATAGGGCTTCCTGCCCTTGTAGCCGTCCCATCGTTCGACAACGATCTTGTCGTTTTCTTTCCATTCGACAAGGCGGTATGGTCCGCTTCCGACGGGGTTGCGGGATTGCAAGACGTAATAGTCGCCGCTCCTGAGGTCGGGATTGTTCTGCTTGTCCTTTTCGTAGATGTGTTTGGGGATGATGGGGAAATGCAGATTCCAGAGGCGCGTCGCAAGGGGTTCGGGCTGGACGTACTTGACGGTGAGAGGATCAAGGGCGACGCATTCGGTGATGGGCTCGACGCTGGGTTTCTGGGTACCGCAGGGGACGGCGGGGTCAAGTATCTGCCGCCAGGAGAACACGATGTCGTCGGCGGTGAACGGGTGGCCGTCGTGCCAGGTGAGGCCTGGCTTGATCCTGAGGATGAAAGTGGTGTGGTCCTCGGATTCTTCGAAGGATTCGACCACCTCCGTGTTGACCATCCAATTCATGTCTTTGTCAAAGGAAAACGGGCCGGTGTAGAGGACGCCCTGTACGATGCCTTCATATTGGGAACTGGCGAAGAGCGGATTGAGGGTGTTGGGGTTGCCATCGAGCTGGACGAAGAGCGTTTCATCGGTGTTGATCAAGGCGGGATCGTCCGGCGGCGGCTCGAAGAGCACGGGCGGATTGACCAGGGGGTCTGTGGTGGGGTCATAGGTTACGTCGGCCGCTTCGGGGCCTGCGGGCGGTTTGCGACATCCCGCCAGCGCGAGCGAAGCGACAAACAGGACCGCCGCGATGCGCGGAAGAGACGGTTTGTTCATGTTATCAAATCTCCGTTCTTGATCCCCCCCAAACACATGGTTACACACACGAGTTTCAACTGGTTCGCAGAATCCATTGCTTATCGTGTTTACGCAGGTCGACGACGTTTCAATCAAGCAGTTTTGGGGGTTGGAGTCAATGAAAAAAGCATGGCGAGGCCAAAAAACGGCGTCTGAGGCGGGCGAGGACGAACGATGCGCGCCATTTGCGTCCGATAACTTTGAAGCAGTCCCGGTTGCGACGATGCGCGGACTATCTGTCAGGGCTGCGCAGCATCGGGCGAGGCAGTGAGCGCGGGCGGAGCCTTCAACCGCAGGGGCTCCGTGAGGGCGGCGTTGCCGGGCCCTTTGCCGTAGTCATAAGCGAACTTGCCAGCCAGTTGGCCGGGCTGGGTGGCGCTTCCGAGGAGGATTTGCCGCTCGGCATCGATCACAGAGCCTTTGCCGCCTTCGAGAGCCTTGCGGAGGCGATTCTGGGGGCGAGCAAGGATTTCAGTAATTGGGCCGTTTTCTATTTCGGCGATGACGGAGACCAGTTGCTGCTTCTGCAGTTCGTCGAGGAGATTTTCGCCGAGGACATAGCGCTCGATGACATAGGAGTAGAGCTGGGAGAACCGCCGCAGGAGATCGGCCCTGCGTGCATCGGCCGTCTCAGCGATGATCTGTTTGCCGAGTGCGGTAAGAAGCGGCATTTCGAGCATTTCATACCTGACCGTCCAGTTTGCGTACTGCAAGGTTCGCAGGTCCGCGATCTTGTTGACGAGTGCACGGGCTTCGGCGGTGTTGAGGCGATCGGCGAACTCGACGATCATTCGCATGGTCTCGGGGGCCATCGTGTCGCTGACGACCTGATCGAGACGGCTGATGATGCGGCGGGCGAGATCTTCATCGCCGAGGACCTGCGAGGTCAATTGGGCGGCGACGCCGGGATTGGTAACGGTCTTGACGGCCCAGTATTGCGTGGTTGGGTGGGTGTCGCCAAGTCTGTCGAGGCCGAACTGGACCATTTCGGTGGTCTGAAGGCCAGCGGCAAGTATGATCAGATTCAGAGTCAGGCGCTGCCGATGGTCAGGATTCTGCAGGCGTGCGGCGTTTTCGAAGGTGGTCTTGAGGTGTTTTGCAACGGCTTCGGCGAAGGCGATCTTGTAGGGGCTGGGGTCTGCTGCGCCTTTCTGCGCCAGGATGGTCTCGCGGACATCGACGGCACGCCAGGGGTCCTCTTCGAAGTAGAGTTCCTCCAGTGCATCGTGCACGAATTTGTCCAGGATCGCCTGATCAGCGGGCGACAGGGTGGCCTTGGATTGGAGTGTGCGGGCACGGACCGCTTCGATTTCGGCAGTGTTTGCGGCGTAAAGGCTTGATACCGGGAACAGTATTGCTGCAATTGCACCCACGAAAAGACAGATTCTCTTAGAGACCATTGCGTGGCTTTCCAAAAATGCGCTAACAAAGCAAGATCGGCAATAATTACCTATGAGGATAACCTATTATTGGCGTCAAGTCAAGCCAATTCGCGGGCCAAAACGGCCGGCTGCCGGCAGCCAACGCAGCCGGAAAAACGGACTAACGCCTGATAATATCGAGGGTTGCGAGGAATCCAGCAGGCGAAGTAAAGCAAAAACCGGATGCAGGTTATACCGGAAGGTGTCTTTGCCGAAAAAGTGGGTAGCGCCGGCAGGTCGCACACGTCTAAGGGGAAAAACGCCTCATTGGAACGAACTTACTGATTATGGAGTCAGTACAGTTTTTTTGTTGCGGGTGCGAGCGGGGGAGGCGTTACGCGGAATAAACGTTGAAACAGACGCGGGAACATGGTAGTTTGTGTGGCCTGGGATCAATAACCGCGACTCGCGGCAGAGACAAATGAAGAAGTACCTGCTCATCGTAGCTGCTCTTGTGATTATTGCCTGCCCAGGCTGTCAGCCGAAGGAACAGGACGGGGGTATCGTCGCGCAGCAGCGGATAAGCGAATTGCCTTTGGAGGGTCCCGCGGTAACGGATGAGGGCGGGGATACGGCGGAGGCGGGTGAGGGTGTACCTGAGACGCCAACCGAGGTAACCGCCCTGCCGCAAGAGGCACAGGCACCGTCCGAAGAGATGACGACTGCGGTTGAGGAACCGACGGATACGGCACCGACGGAGGAGATCGCCGTGACGTCTGCGCCAAGAGAGGAGCAAAAACCCGAAGAGAAGGCGTCGGCGCCACCAGACGAGCAGGCAGGTGCGGAGGCAAAGGCGGATGAGGTCGAGGTGTCTGCCGAACCAGCCCAGAACGGAGAGGCAGGCGGCTCGACCGCTGCCAAGGCGGAGTCGGAGGCAGACACGGATAATGGCGCGGCTGCGGCGGAGGATTTCGAGCTGCTCGGACCGCGGATTCTTACTGCTTATGGAAATCTGCTGCGTTCTTATGTGGATGAGCACGGCAACGTCGACTATCCTACGCTGCGGCGAAAACGGGGCGAACTTTACGCTATTCTTCGGGATCTGGACAAGCTCGATCCGCGGGAGTACTTCCCATGGGGGCGCAACGAGAAGATCGCCTTCTGGATTAATGCATATAACCTGTTCACCCTGAAGGTGGTCGTGGAGAATTACCCGATCGAGCCGAACTGGGCGAAGGTCATGCTCAACTATCCGAAGAACAGCATCGTTCACATCAACGCCCCGTGGACAAAGCAGTATTTCAAGGTGATGGGGATGCAGCACACGCTTCGCGAGATCGAGCGAAGCAATCTGTTAGCACGCTACGGCGATCTGCGGGTGTGCATGGCTTTATCGTATGCTTCGATGGGCGGGGCGATGCTGCGTAACGAGCCATATCGTGGGGACAAACTTGACGAACAATTAGACGACCAGGTGAGGCGGTTCCTTGCGGACAAGCGAGGCTTTCAGATCAGCGACGGGACGGTCTGCTTAGCCGATATTTTCAACTGGTACAAGCAAGATTTCATCCGGAAGTATGGGGAAGTTCGCAGGTTCCGGGAAAAGCCGGAACACATCCAGGCCTACCTGAATTTCATCGTGGGGTATGTCAGCGCCAGTGACGCGCAATATCTCGAGACACGGGATTACACGGTCGAGTTCCGCAAATATGACTGGCGTCTGAACGAGCAAACGAACAAGTAATCGACCGGCGAAGTACAACATTTCACCGACGGCGGGGCCTTATTACGTTTGACAGGGGCGGCGCAGTCGCTGTATATTACGCTTTTTGTCATACATAAAGACCCTGTGAATAGGAGATAATTTGATGATACGAAGGGCATCTGGAAGACGCCTGGACGGCCGGGGGCATCTGTTCACAAGCGAATCGGTAACGATGGGGCATCCGGACAAGGTCGCCGATCAGATCTCCGATTCCATTCTTGACGCCATCATCGCACAAGACCCCAACTGCCGGGTGGCCTGTGAGACGCTGGTTTCGACCGGTCTTGTGGTTATTGCGGGCGAGGTGACGACCACCGCGATCGTGGATATTCCGGCCATCGCGCGGCAGACCATCAAACGCATCGGGTACACCGATCCGCATATCGGTTTTGATTATGAGAACTGCGCGGTGATGGTTGCGCTGGGTCATCAGAGCCCGGACATATCGCAGGGTGTGACGGAGGGGCAAGGGCTGCACAAGGAACAGGGCGCGGGCGACCAGGGCCTGATGTTCGGGTACGCCTGCACGGAGACACCGAGCCTGATGCCGATGCCGATCTCACTGGCGCACAAGCTGACGGACCGGCTCACCCGGATGCGCGAATCGGGCAAGATCGACTGGCTGCGGCCGGACGGCAAGAGCCAGGTAACCGTGGAGTACGGAGAGAACGGCAAGCCCAAGCGGATTCACACGGTGCTGATCAGCACGCAGCATGCGCCGCACGTCAAGTACGCAACGATCAAGAAGGAAATCATCGAGAAGGTGATCATGCCGGTTCTGCCGAAGAAGTTGGTGGATGGCAAGATCACGATTCACGTCAATCCCACGGGGCGGTTCGTGGTGGGCGGGCCAAAGGGCGACTGCGGCATGACGGGGCGAAAGATCATCGTGGACACTTATGGCGGTCGCGGCAGCCACGGCGGAGGGGCCTTCAGCGGTAAGGATCCGTCGAAAGTCGATCGGACGGCGAGTTATATGGCGCGTTACATCGCGAAGAATATCGTGGCGGCCGGACTGGCCGAGGCGTGCGAGGTGCAGTTGTCTTACGCGATCGGCGTGGCCAAGCCGCTTTCGGTGCTCGTTGATACGGAGGGGACGGCGAAGGTCGATGAGCTTCTGATCGAAGACCTGGTGTTGGAGCATTTCCCGCTGACGCCGAAGGGGATGATCGAGCATTTACAGTTGAGGCGGCCGATCTTCGCCGAGACGGCACGCAACGGTCATTTCGGGCCCAACCTGCCGGAGTTCACGTGGGAGAAGACCGACATGGCGGCGACGCTGCGTAAGGCGGCGGGGCTGAAATAGACGAAGTACGGCATGTGAAAACAACGTGGGCGACCTCGGGTGGGAGGTCGCCCATTTTTTGTAACAGTCATAACCGCACGGGCGGTATCTGGCAACGTGACGACTAATGTTTGAAGTGGCGTTTGCCGGTAAAGACCATTGCGATGCCTGCTTCATCGGCGGCGGCGATACTTTCGTCGTCCTTCTTCGAGCCGCCCGGCTGAACAATACAGGCGATGCCGGCCCTGGCGGCGTTGATGACGTTATCGGGGAACGGGAAAAAGGCATCTGAGCCCATGGCGGCGCCTTTTGCGGCGTCGCCGGCGTGCTTGAAGGCGATGAGACCGGACTCGACACGGTTCATCTGGCCGGCGCCTACGCCCACGAGCCGGCGGCCGTTGACGAGCGTGATGGTGTTGCTCTTGACGTGCTTGGCAACGAGCCATGCGATGCGCAGATCCTCGAGCTGGGCGGGGGTGGGTTTGAGTTTTGTGGGGTACTGCAACTGATCGGGCTCCCATCCGACGAGATCACGCTGCTGAAGGAGCAGCCCGCCGACGATGCAGCGGACGTCGTATTCGGCAACGTTTATCTTCGCCCTGTCGATGGGGCCGCTGGCCATCAGGCGGACGCGCTGGCCCCATTCTTTCATGGTTCGAATGGCCTTGACGGCGTCAGGGTCGAAGTCGGGTGCGATAATGACTTCGGCAAAGAAGCCTGCGGCGCCGGCGGCCTTGCCGAAGAGGCTGTAGGATTCCATGATCGTCTCGGCGAGCTTGAGGTCGACGTTCCGGTTGAGGGCGACGATGCCCCCGAAGGCGCTGACGACGTCGCCGAGATAGGCTTTTTCATATGCCTTGAGGATGTCGTCATCGACGGCACATCCGCAAGGGTTGAGGTGCTTGACGACAACAGCGGCAGGCTCATCGAATTCCTTGACCAGCTCAAAGGCGGCATTGACGTCGAGCAGGTTGTTGAAGCTGATGGCGGTGCCGCCTTCGAGGAGTCTGGCGCTGCCGACGCTGACCTCGCCGCTGGGCGGGAGGACGTAGAATGCGGCGGTCTGGTGGGGGTTCTCGCCGTAGCGGAGGTCGATCTGTTTGGCCGCAGCGAGGGAAATGCGCTCGGGGTACTGGATGCCGGCCTTGGCGTTCAAGTACTTTGAGATAGCGGCATCGTAGGCGGCCGTGAGGCCAAACGCAACACGGGCGAAGTCCTTGCGAAGTTCTTCACCGACGGCGCCGTCCTTGGCTTTCATTTCCTCGATCATGCGGCCGTACTGGGCGGGGTTGGTTACGACTGTGACGTATTTGTGGTTCTTGGCGGCGGAGCGGACCATGCTGGGGCCGCCGATATCGATGTTTTCGATGGCCTCTTCGAAGGTACAACCCGGCCTGGCAACGGTCTGCTCGAAGGGATAAAGGTTGACACAGACGAGATCGATGGGCTCGATGTTGTGTTCCTTGAGGGCAGCGGCATGGTCGGCCTTGTCGCGTATGGCGAGCAGGCCGCCGTGAATCTTAGGGTGAAGCGTCTTGACGCGGCCGTCCATCATTTCGGGGAAACCGGTGACGGCGTCAATGCTGACGACATCGATGCCCGCCTCGGAGAGGGCCCGCGCGGTTCCTCCCGTACTGATGATTTTGACCCCCATACCGCTGAGCTGTTTTACGAAGTCGACAAGGCCTTCCTTGTTCGACACGCTCACCAGCGCCGTCCTGATCTTGACGTCCATTTCTCTGCGTCTCCTTACCTAATCGTCCTTGTGTTTACGGGTTCAACCGGTGCAGGGCTTTGCGCCGCGGGCGGGCCGGCAAACCTGCACGCTCAGGGCGCGACATGCCGCGCCCCTACTGATTCTTCTGTTTAATGCACATGACGCGCCCCTGCAAGTCTGCCACATAGAGCGAGGCATCCGTCGTGTTGATTGCGTATTTTTCGACGGTGGCGAAATTGACAGAGCAAAGCTGCCCGCCTTTGGCATTGTCCATGACGGCGAGCAGGCCGGGTCGGGCGTAGACGTAGGCGAGGTCGCCTATTTCGACGATCACGTCGACACCCGCGGGCAGATGCCAGACGCTTTTTCCGGTCTGCTTGTCAACGGCGTAGACACCCTTGTCGTCAGCGCTCTGGTAGACAACGTTCTTGCCGAGGACGACGGATTTCGTGAGGGGTTCTCCTGCGTGAAAGGCGTCGGTCCAGGCGCCGCGGCCGGTGCGAACCGAGAGCTTGTAAAGCTTTGTGTTTTCACTGCTGACATACAGCCATTCGTCTTCGCTGACAATGGGAGCAGTGATGCGGCCGACGACGTCATAGGCCCAGCGCTTTTTGGCCTGATCGGGCCAGATGCTGATGACATGGCCGGATTCGGTGGTGAGCACGACGTACTCATCGTCGGCGGTGACGGAGTTGATCTGTGCGCCGTCGTCGGCAGCGACCATGAAATCCTGCCAGTAGCCATCCAAATTGATCGAATGCAGCCGCGTGTCGGAAGACGGCACATAGAGGCGGTAGCGGTTGGCGTCCATAGCGCCCAACGCGGTACGCCCAAGCTGCTTGAGGTTCTTCTTGAAGGCTATGCCTCCGGCTTTGGGATCGACGGCAACGAGGTCACTTCCGACCATGAACCATACCTGGCCGTCGCGCGACAGGGGCGAACTTACGGGCAAGCCCCGAAGGGCCATCTGCACGCCGAATCGAAATGCCTGTTTTTCGATGTCGATTACATACAGGTAGTTGTGATTTGTCAGGGCATAGAGATATGCATCGAAGACGAACAAGCGGTCGATTTTCTCAGCGGCTCGCATGGGCAGATTGACCTGCCAGGCGGGCTCGAGTCCGGCGGGCGCCAAGAGGTGCCGCTCGACCAGCAGGCCGGTATCGACAGTTGCGGCCGCGGCAGCGGACAACAACAAAATGACAGACAGTATGACATTTCGATACATGGTTTTACCCCGGATTTTCATCACAATGACCCCTGCCGTAGTTCAGGATCGTTTCAGGCCAATGTGACATAGTCGGCCAGATCGATCCCATGGGCGTTCTCAAAGTCCCTCATCTCCTTAATCCGCTCCACATCGTCCCGGATGCGGTTGGTCAGCTTGAATATGTAAGGTTTGCCCGCCAGGCGATTTTGGAGGTCGTCCAGCATGGCGTCCCAGTCGCCTCCGTAGAGCTGCGACTTCAGGACGACGAGCATCTTGTGCTCATCGTCGAGGCGTTCAACGTAGGCCGCGACCGCCGATTTGACCGGCGTATCCTCCTGATTCTTGCGGTCTTGGGGTACGTTGGCCATCAGAAACCTCGTTAGTGTTTATGATAACCGCCTCGTGCCCAAAAATCAACCAAAAACCGCCAAGACACGGGGACAGGCACTGCGACACGATGTCGCTACAGGCCGTACATTCGGCACGACCTGACCGGCTCATTGTCCCTGGGCCACGTTGGCGAGGCGGCCCATTTTGACCAGGAGCCGGGCCCGATCGACGTCCATGTCTTCGGTCTGGCGGATGTAACCGCCGCCTACGAGGACACTCCTGGCCCGTGAGATGAGAAGCTCAGCCTCCTCGGGGGCCATAGTCTCGAAGGTGGTGACATCGTAGGTCAGGACCGTGACGAGGTTGAGAGCGATTCGGGCGAAGCCCCCGTCGATCAGGTAGAAGGCATCCTTCCTGTCGGGGATGTCGCGGACTTCCATGATCCCGGTTCCGAGTTTGCAGAGCATGGGGGCGTGGTTTCTCAGGACGCCGCGCATGCCGTCGTGTGCCGGCAGGACGAGCGAGCCGGCTCGGCAGTCCAGCAGTTTACCCGAAGGCGTCAGGAGGACGCATCGGAACACACCCATTGAGATTCGAACCATGTTCGATCAACTCCCTTGAAGAGGTCTTTACGTTGCGAGCGCGGACAGGATGCCCCGCGGCGTACGTTACCTTACTTTCTCTTGGCGGCCTCTTCAACATTTCCAATATACATGAAGGCCTGCTCGGGCAGGTGGTCCCATTTGCCTTCGCAGATCTGGCGACAACTGTCGACGGTCTCGGCGGTTGTGACGTATTTTCCGTCCAGGCCGGTGAATTGTTTGGTGACGGTAAAGGGCTGCGAGAAGAAGCGTTCGAGTCGCCGAGCGCGTGCAACGACGGTCTGGTCGGCGGGGCTGAGTTCGTCAACGCCGAGGATGGCAACGATGTCCTGGAGGTCGTGGTATCGCTGGAGGTATTCCAGGACTTTCTGGGCGACGTCGTAGTGTTCCTTGCCGACGATGTTGGGGTCGAGGATGCGGGAGGTGCTTGCCAGCGGATCGACAGCGGGATAGATACCTTTTTCGGTGATGCTGCGGCTGAGCACGATGGAGGAATCGAGGTGCGTGAAGGTTGTGGCGGGTGCGGGGTCGGTGAGGTCGTCAGCGGGGACGTAGATAGCCTGAACAGAGGTGATGGAGCCCGCGGCGGAGGTGGCGGCGATGCGCTCCTGCAACTGGCCCATCTCCGTCGCGAGCGTGGGCTGGTACCCCACGGCGGACGGGATGCGCCCGAGGAGGGCCGAGACTTCGGCGCCGGCCTGGCTGAACCTGAAGATATTGTCAATAAAGAACAGCGTTTCGGCGCCGCTGAGTTCACAGAGGTATTCGGCCATGGTGAGACCGGTAAGGGCGACGCGGAGGCGGGCGCCCGGCGGCTCGTTCATCTGTCCGAAGACGAGACAGGTGTTGTCGAGGACGGTTGCGCCGGTGTTTCCGATCTGCGTGTGCTGCATTTCGAGCCAGAGGTCGTTGCCTTCGCGGGTTCGTTCGCCGACGCCGGCGAAGACGGAGTAGCCGCCATGCTCGGTGGCGATGCGTGCGATGAGTTCCTGGATCATGACGGTCTTGCCGACGCCGGCACCGCCGAACAGGCCGGTCTTGCCGCCTTTGACGAAGGGACACAGCAGGTCGACGACCTTGATGCCGGTCTCGAAGAGTTCGCTCTTGGCGGACAACTCGACGAATTTCGGGGGGTCGCGATGGATTGGCCGGCGGTGCTTCACATCGACGGGGCCGCGGCCGTCGACCGGCTCGCCGAGGACGTTGAAAACGCGTCCCAGGGTTTCCTTGCCGACGGGGACCTGGAGGGCATCGCCGACGTCGATGACTTCCATGCCGCGGCGGAGGCCGAGGGTGGAGCCGAGGGCAACCGCACGAACGCGGCCGGCGCCGAGATGCTGCTGCACTTCGCCGACCAGTTCGAAGGGCTTGTCCTCGTAATGGCCGACGACTTTCAGGGCGTTGAATATTCTGGGCAACTGGTCGCCGAAAAACTCGGCATCGAAAATGCTGCCGATAACCTGTACAACTCTGCCTTTATTCATTGTATTGCTCAATTTTTTAAAAAACCCGCGGGCGGTCGGGCCGCTCCGTGAGGCGTTTCAATTGTCTAACGCATAGCCTCCACGCCGCCAATGATGTCGAGCAGTTCCTCGGTGATCTGGCCCTGGCGGGCACGGTTGTATTGCCTGGTGAGTTCGCGAATCATTTCACCGGCGTTGTCGGTGGCGCTGCGCATGGCGATGACCCTCTGGAGGTGCTCGCTGAGTGCGGCGTCGAGAAAACATCCGGTAATGGCGGTACGGACTATCATGACTGCAAGACTGTCGAAGAGTTCCGGGGCTGATGGGCTTAAGAGGAAATCCTCGAAGGCCAGTTCCCACGGCCAGATGACCGTCGCCCGCGTTGTGAGATCGTCTATGAGTTCGGAAACGGGCAGGATGGTGAGCGTCTGGGCCTTCTGGTTGGCCGGCGAGAAGAAACGGGTGTAGACGATGCTGAGGCGGCTTATTTCGCCGCGGCGGTACTGGGCGATGAAATCTTCGGCGATGTCGCGGACCTGGGCGACGGTGGGCATTTCTTCGAAATCGCTGAGGGCTCGTTCGATATCGATATTACGGGCGGCAAGGCTGGAGAGGATCTTGTTGCCGTGGGCGTAGATCTTGAGCCGCCGGCCGAAACGGGAAGCCATCTTGCGGTGGACTTCCAGCAGTTTCATGACGTTGGAGTTGTAGGCGCCGCAGAGGCCACGGTTACTGCCGGTGACGATGACAGCCTGGCAGTCGGACCTGTTGGTGAGCATGAGCGGGTGTTCGATCGTCTGCTCGGCGGCGACCATGAGGTAGGCGAGTTCGGCGAGGGCATCATAGAAATCGAGGCCCTGTACCCAGCGGCGGTAATACTGGCGATAGCGAACGGCACTGACCGTTTCCATCGTGTGGGTGACCTTGCCGATGTTCTCTGCGGCCTGGCGGCGCTGGAGTATCTGACGTGTTCCGGCCATCAGTATATTCCCGTCCTAAGTTGTGTGCCTGTCATCGCCCCATCAGCCGCCGAAAGAGAATTTGTAGATGGTTTTGAACGCCTCGACGGCCTCTTTGAGTTCGTCTTTCAACTCGTCGGGCAGGTCGAGCGTCTCGTTGATCTGATCGATGTACTCCGGGGCCTCGAGCTTCAACCAGTCGAGCAGTTCGTCGATGAAGTGGGCGACGGAGGCGACTTCGATGTCGTCGAGCATGCCGGTGGAGCCGGCAAGAATGCTGATGACCTGTTCACCGACGGTGAGCGGGGCGAACTGCTTCTGTTTGAGCACTTCGACCATGCGGTAGCCGAGGTCGAGCTGTCTTTGCGCGGCGGGGTCGAGCTCGGTGCCGAGGCGGGCGAAATCCTGCATCTCGCGAAAGGCGGCCAGGTCGAGGCGGAGCTTGGGGGCAACTTTGTACATGGCCGGCGGCTGGGCCTTGCCGCCGACGCGGCTAACACTGATGCCGACGTCTATAGCGGGCCGAACACCCGAGAGGAACAGTTCGCGGTCGAGGTAGATCTGGCCGTCGGTGATTGAGATAATGTTCGTGGGGATGTAGGCGCTGACCTGGCCTTCCAGCGTTTCAACGATGGGAAGAGCGGTCAGCGATCCGCCGCCGAGAGCGGCGGTGACCTTGGCACTGCGTTCGAGCAGGCGGCTGTGGAGATAGAAGATGTCGCCCGGGTAGGCCTCGCGGCCGGGCGGGCGGCGAAGCAGGAGGCTCAGTTCGCGGTAGGCGATGGCATGCTTGCTCAGGTCGTCATAGATGCACAGGGTGTCCATGCCGTGCTCGTACATGAAGTACTCGGCGACGGCGGTGCCGGCGTACGGGGCGACAAACTGCATGGCGGCCGACTCCGATGCCGCGGCGGTGATCACGATTGTGTGCCCCATGGCTCCGTGGTCACGGAGCGTGCGGACGACTTCGGCGACCGTAGACTCTTTCTGGCCTATGGCCACGTAGACACAGGTAACGTTCTTGCCTTTCTGGTTGATGATCGTATCAAGCGCGAGAGCGGTTTTTCCGGTCTTGCGGTCGCCAATGATCAACTCGCGCTGGCCTTTGCCGATGGGGATCATCGAATCGATGCTCTTGATGCCCGTGGCGAGGGGCTCGTTGACTGGCTCCCGTTCGGCAATACCGGGCGACGGAGACTCGACGCGTCTTCGGGCCTCTGCTTCGATGGGCGGGCCGCCGTCAATGGGCTGGCAAAGGGCGTCCAGTACACGGCCGACCAGATTGAACCCCACGGGGACGGTAAGGACCGTGCCGGAGGACCGCACCAGCGATGATTCGGTTACTTTGGTGTAATCGCCGTAGATGACGGCGCCGACACTTTCCTCTTCCAGATTGAAGACCTCGCCGACGACGCCGTTCTCAAAGTCGAGCATTTCGCCGGCCATGGCGTTGTCGAGGCCGTAAATACGGGCGATGCCGTCGCCGACTTCGAGGACGCGCCCGACGCGGGCCACGTCCACCCGGCTCTTGTACCGGCTGATCTCCTGTTTGATCAGAGTACTGATTTCACTGACGTCGAACTTCATTGAAGATTCCAACTCACACTCGCAGGCAATCCAGGCAAGGCCCGGCGTCGATGCAGCCGCTTCAGGGTGCGGCCTGCCTGCGTTCTTTTTCCTTCATATTCTCCACAATCGTTCGGACAGCGCGCTCCAGAGAGGACCTGACCGAACCATCGATCATCATGTCGTCCTTGCGAAGGACGACACCGCCGATCAGCGAGGGATCGACCCGCACCGACAGCTTGACTTCGCTGTTGAGCGCCGCGGCGAGATCGGCTTTTAGTTTTTCGATAAAGGCCGCGTCGGGTTCCTTGGCGACGGTGACCTCGACCGGCTGGCGGTGGTGGTATTCGTCGGCCAGCGCTTCGAAACGGTCACTGATTCCGGCCAGGAAACCCATGCGTCCCCGCCGGGCCAGCACACAGAGGAAGTTAACAGTCAAAGGCGACAGGCGTCCGTCAAAAACGCGTCGGACGATGCCCATCTTTTCCTCGCCCTTGATGATCTCGGAATTCAGCAGCGCGGCGAATTCGGGCTCCTGCCTGAGGATCTGGCGGACGACGGCCAGTTCCTCCTGGACGGTGTTAATCTCGCCGCCCTGTTCGGCAAGATCGAAGAGCACCTCGCTGTAGATCTCACGAACAATGTATCTGCGCGACTGACTCATGTATCCCGCCCGGCTTTCTGTGTACGCCTCTTCTCAACCCGCACCGCCTGCGCCGCCGGCATCCGGCTGTCCGGTTTCCTGGCGCAATCGTGCGATGGCCTGGTCGACCATTTTCTGATGGTCGTCATCCCGCATTGAGCGGCCGAGGATTTCCTCGCCGAGGCGCAGGACAATGCCGCCGGCCTGATCCAGCAATTCGGATTCGGCCTGACGCCGCGCGCGGGCCAGTTCCATTTCCTGCCGGAGGCGCAGCGTTTCGGCGTCTCTGCGGGCATCATCCATGATGCGGCGGGCTTCCTTGTCGGCCTCTTTTATGCGCATGTCCATGATCTGCCGGCATTCCTTTTCGACGCTGTTGAGCTTTTCCTGGTACTGGGCCAGGATAACCTGGGCGTCTTTCTTGGTCTGCTCGGCATCGCGAATCTGCTTTTCAATATAGGTTTCGCGCGCCGTAAGGCCTTCGAGCACCCGCTTCCAAGCCAGTTTCCACAGGACCAGCAACAGGATCAGAAACGCCAGGACGGTCCAGATCGCGTCACCCAGCGTCCCGGAGAACGGACTGAGTTCTTCTTCGGCAGGGTGTCCCCCGCCGGCGAAAACAGCGGCGTTGGCACAGAGCAGCGTTACGAGTATCGATACGATACCGATCCGCATGGATCAAACCTCATCAGGACAGCCGCCACATCGCCAGGAAGCATATAATCAGGGCCAGCAGCATGCCGCCTTCGATCAGGGCCGAAGCCAGGAGCATTGTCGTAAAGATACGCCCACCGGCTTCCGGCTGGCGTGCGATGGCTTCGCAGGCGCAGGAGGCGATCCTGCCGATGCCCATTGCCGCGCCGAAGACAATGACGCCGGCGCCGATGACCGCGCCAAGGACGCCAAGCACGTCCCAGTGCGAAATCGCCGCTTGCCCAGCCGCTTCGGCCGCAGCGGCAGGCACCTCGGCAGCCGCCAGAATACCGCCCATCAAATCCAACATTGCAACCAAACCTCCCAATTCCATAACTAACATCCTTCATGATCCATCGCCGAAGCGTCAGTGCTCGGGATGGATTGCCAGTCCCATGAATATTGCGGATAGAAACGTAAATATATACGCCTGCAGAAAGGCGACAAGCAGTTCCAGGAGCGACGCGGCGACCACGGCGGCGACAGTGAGTCCGGAAACCGCATAATTCTTGAAGATGACGATGAACAAAAACAGCGTTGCCACCAGGATATGGCCGGCAAAGATGTTGGCGAAGAGTCGGATAGTCAGCGACACAGGCTTAACCAAGGCGCCGATTATCTCCATAAGATAGATAAAGGGCGCCATGGGCCAGGGCACATGTGGGATGAAGTTCTTGAGATAGCCGGCCAGGCCCTGCTCGCGTATGCCAGCGATGTGGATGGAGAAGAAGGCCATCAGCGCCAGCGACCCCACTACCCAGATGTTTGCCGTGGCAGCACCACCGAGGTGATTGGGAGTACCGGTGATGAGATAGATGATTTGCGCAAGGGGCACCATGCCAAGCAGGTTGAGCGTCAGGATAAAGAAGAACAGGGTCCATAGAAAGCCGACGTGCTTGTCCGTCCTGTCGCCGAGGAAGGGCCGTGCAATATCCTCGCGGATGAAGATACAGGTGGCCTCGATGAGGCCGCCAAAACCCCGGCGGACAAGACCTTTGCCCCGCAGGGCCAGAGGCAGAAGAATCATCAGGATGACGGCGCCCAGGGTAACCATAAACATGTGATTACTGAAGACGACGGTTCGGCCGAACAGTTCGAAAGTGAACAGTTCTTTGACCACGACTTCTTCAAGAGGATTGATCTGGGCCAGCATTGCGCCGGCTAATTCCAGCATGTTCGCCTTCCCTCAGTGCGGGGCGGTGTGACGCCCCGCGTGCAAATATCTATTTGGATTCCTTGTAAAACAAGTACACCATGCCTATAAAACCGATAAAAAAGCCCGTCAGCATCAGAAACGGGCCCGTACCGAAATACTCGTCCAGTTTATAACCGAAATAGCAGAAAATCGCTATGACCGCACAAAACTCAATGCCCGCGCCCATCCATCGCAAGCCGCTTCGGCCGGCCTCGTCGTCGCGCCGCTTCTTTTCGTCTTGCTCGTTCAAATCGCCCGGCGACTCCATTCCAGCCGTCCCACCCCTGTTGCCTTGTGCGGCAAGGTCCTTCGACCCGGGGTTTGCCTAAACCGGTGTCTGTCGCCGGCGGGCTTCAGGCAATCACCCGTGACCGGCGATTGCCGGTATCTTTAGCAATTTGCATCGAAAAGGCAAGTGCAAATTCGTGCGGTCGGTAAATTCCTAACTCCTGGCCTGGTCCAGAATGAGGTCTTTGACGCGTTTGCTGGGCAGATTCAGAGCGCCATATGCGCTGGCGGCGGCGCTTCGCAGTTCCGGATCGGTCGTATCGGAACTGATCAGGCTGTAAATGGCGTCAATCTGCTCTTCGGTCAGGAGCCGGGCGTTGAGCTTGGCGGAGGCGGCCAGGGAGCCGAAAGCAGCGATTCGCACGGCCTTGCTGTTGGACTCCAGCAGCGCCATATCGGCAATCGCCCGCTGGGCGTCCGGGCTGGACAGCCTGGCGAGCACCTCGCCGGCAAGGGTTTGCATTTCCGGACGGCTCTTTTTGGTCACCCCGATGAGGGCGTCGCGTGCCTCGGAGACGTTGATAACGGCGTTTCGGGTGATGGCCAGTTTCAACATGACCTGTATGGCCCGCATCTCGTAGACGTCGGCCAGCGCGTCGCCGAGTTCGGCGCGTCCGCTGTCGTCGATGGCTTCGGCGAGATTGCGGATGATCAGGCTGCTGCCGGTGAACTCGGCGTTGGGGCCGGCCTGCCCGATGGCAATGGCAGCGCTGTAGCGCACCATGCGATCTTCAAAGCTGAGTGCCTTGACGAGGGGCTGTTCGGTGCCGATGCGGTAGAGGAGCGACTTTTCGCCGGCGTTGGCGGCAAGCGCTTCCACGAGCCCGAGCGACACGTATGCGTCCTTGTCCTTCAAGGCGCGGTCGAGCCCCTCGTGGAGATACTCGGGACCTGCGGTTGTTGCGTAGGTCATGGCATCGGCATGGCCCTGGCCGAAATAGGCCGGCTGAGGTACACCAGTGCCCTCGGCCTTGAAGAAGGCGGCCAGCCAGAGTGCGATAGCGCTGCCGGTATTTGCATCAGCCTTCAGGGCCCACTCACAGGACCGCATGGCCATCAGTTCATAGAAGTACTGCTTGTTGACCTCCTCGCGGACGAGGCTGTTTGCCGCGGCGTCCCAGAACCAGATGTTGGCGAAATCGTATTCCGCGGCGGGCCCCACCGACTCAGCGTGGTTGTAGTAGCTTTCGGCCAGTTGGAAAAACAGTTGTGCAGCCGGAATCTTCAGCGCGGCCGGATCAATCTTTTCAATAGCCTTTGCAGCAAGTTGCCGCAACAGTTCGGACTCGTCGTTTTCCATGACATATTTGAGGTGGCCGGCGGCCTGCAGATAGCCGATTTCGCCAAGGGCCTTGATGATTTCGGCCTTGACTCCGACATTGTTCATCTGCAGGGCGGCGACAAGCGGGCGGATGGCATCGCGGCCAATCTTCGGCAGCGCGCCGGTGATGTTGGCGAACTCGTTCTTGCGGGCGGGGTCAGCCATGGCGTCGAGCATGTAGGGAATGGCGTATTCGCCGGCATTCTTGAGGCGCTGCTCGGCGGCAATGCGGCCGCGGATGGCCGTGCTGAGGCGTTTGATCTCCTGGATGATGATTCGCGGTTCAGTGCGGCGCAGGAACCGCCCCTTTTCGATGACAGCGAGGATCTTGGCGCTGACGTCCCTGAGTTCGTCGCTGGAAGCGTTCATCTTCAAGAGGATCTGGTAGCCGTTCGGGTTGGACTCGGCCAGTTCCAGAAGCTCCAGCGGATCGGGCGAACTGTCAATGATCGCCTGGGCGTAACCGGCGGCCAGGTCCAGACGGCCGATGGCGGTGTAATGAAGGAAATCATCCCAATTGTCTTCCAGGCTCTGGCCGAAACTGACGCCGACCGAACAAACCGCGACCGCCAGGAATGTCATCATACCCTTTTTCACAAACATAAAAGAACTCCCAAAACAGTCTTATCCTGACAACAGAGCCATCCTGGTGCACATTGGATCAGAATGTCGAACCCTCTTTCCTGAGAACCATGCAATTCCCTGATTCCATTATAGTTTTCATACCTCAGTTGTCAATTAAAAACCCCCTTGGAAAGGGCTTTGCCGGGGGTTTTTTCAGCGGTAGAGGCCGTTTTTTTCGATATAATCCAACACGAGCGGGGGTAAAAGTCCGGTAACATCGTGGCCGGCTGCGAGTTTGCGCCTGATTTCGGTACTGCTGATGTCGACAGAGGGGGTTTCAAGCAGGTTGGCGCGGAGCCGGGCCACCCGGTCGGCGCCCAACGCCTGCAACGCTTCGAACTCCGGCGGCGGGCATCCTCCACGGTGCATGACACACAGGGTGCAGGCGTCGAGCAGGTCGTCGACGCGGTGCCATTTGGGAAGGTCCTTAAGCATGTCGGCACCGATGAGCCAGAAGAGTTGGGCCGAAGCGCCGAAGCGCCGACGGAAATACAGCACGGTGTCGAGCGTGTAGCTTGGTTCTTCGCGGCGCAGTTCGCAGTCACTGACATGGAACCGTTTGCACTGGCGCGCGGCCAGTCGCAGCATCGCAAGTCGATGTTCTCCGGAAGCGACCGGATTGACGCGCTTGTGCGGCGAACGCCTGGCCGGAATGAAGAAGACCATGTCAGCGCAAAGATGTTCGGCGGCGAACTGCGCAACGGTTGTGTGTCCCACATGCACGGGGTCGAACGTTCCGCCGAAGAGCACAATGCGCTGCTCCATGATGCCTCAAGAATTCACACAGACTTGTGCGATTAGCCAAGAATTTTATCGTACGTTGGAAATATTTTCGCTTTTCCGAAAAAATATTTTGCGCGGCACAACGGCGATGTGATCAACAGAAACTCGTTTGCGTCAAGGGCGCTGCGCGTTCGGTGTCCGTGTGCGACAAGCAGAAACGTCGTGTTGGCGAAACTGCAATATAATGCATCGAAACCCGTGTTTCAAGCAAATTAACGAAACGCCGGCAGATGCTGTCAGCACGGCTGCATCGTGTGAGCAGCGCAGCGCAAGCAACGACACAGCATGCGTTGATGTGTTCGACGAACGGATTGCATGTTGCGGAAAACGAAAAAAAATGAAGTATTTTTCTGGCGTTTGACGATAAAGATGGGTACTTAAGAAACTTACGATTAAGTCTTCGATACCTTTGATGATGTCTTAATTGCCAACGCCGAAAGGAGGTGACAAGACTATGGCAAAGAAAAAAGCCGCGACCAAGAAAGCGAAAAAGAAAGTAGCGAAGAAAGCCACTAAGAAGGCGCCGGCCAAGAAGAAAGCCAAGAAGAAGAAGAAGAAAAAATAAGTGATTCTTGTTCCCCTCCTCTCGGGGTGGGGAAGAGCAGGCTGACGGGCCTGTTCGCAAGCTGAATTAGCTGGTAGTACTCGCTAAAAAAAGAAGGTTCTCCTGCCACGGCGGAACCTTCTTTTTTTTGCGCGATCAGCGACAAGTGAACCTGTTCGAGGTGGTGGAGGGTGTGCCGACACAGCAGACCCTACGAGGGAGACCAAGGCGAAATCACAGCGGGTTGTTGACAATTACAGGTATGCGACCTATACTTCAATTGTGGATGTCGGTCTTGGGTAAGTACAGGTTGAAAGGAACGCCTTCAATGAAGAATTTTGCGATTTCACTGCTGGCAGCGACCTTGTTGCTGAGCACAGGGGTCGTTTTTACCGGATGCGAGGAGGAGGCGACTGACGCGTCGACGATGCGAAAGGCCCGGCTTGTGGCCGATGAAAACATCGAATTGAAGAGGCAGCTCGCTGAGAAGGACAAGGAAATCGAGAAGCAGAAACAGCTCGTGGAGCAGTGCAAGCAGGAGATGAGCAAGGCCCAGGAGGATAGCGGCACGGCCATGCTGCAGATGCTTCAGCACCTTGCGGAAAGCGCCAAGGAGGTCGAGGCGCTGACACAGGAGAACAGCAAGCTCAAGGAGCGGATCGCCGAGCTGGAAGCCAAACTGGCGACGCCCAGATCGGAACCGTGACCGCCCGGTCAGCTGCGGCCTTAAATACAGACCTTCTGGGATGCTTCCACGCAGTCGCAGAGGTTTTCGTCAGGATAGCGGCGACGCATGGCGGCGGCGATGAGGGCGACAAACATGGGTTGCGGCCGCAGGGGTCTTGACGTCAAGCATGGGTGGGCCTGCGTGCCCATGAAGAATGGGTGTGCCGGGATCTCAAGTATTTGCATTATGGGATAGTCAGGCGCCTTGCCGGAAAAGACCATGCCGTGCTGTTCGAGTATCGGCACGTATCGCGGATCGACCTCGTAACGGTGCCGGAATCGCATTCTGACTCGGTCCCGGCCACCGAAGATCTTCCAGGCAAGGGTATCGCGTCTTAGTTCGATATCCCTGCCGCCCAGGCGCATGTTGCCGCCAAGCCCTTCAATCTTTTTCTGTTCAGGCAGAGAATCGATGACAGGTTCCGAACAACCGGGGTCGGTCTCCGTGCTGTTGGCGCCCTTCAAGCCGCAAACGTTGCGGGCGAACTCAATCACGGCCATCTGGAAGCCGAGGCACAGGCCGAGATAGGGCACGCTGTTTTCGCGAGCGTAACGGATACAGGTGATTTTGCCCTCCGTGCCGCGGGTCCCGAACCCGCCGGGCACAATGATGCCGTCGACGTCCCGCAAGTGGGCGCTGACGTTCTTGTCGGTGACATCCGTTGTTTCGATCCATTTGATTTTGACGCGGGTGCTGAGCGCGATACCGCTGTGTTCAAGGGCGTGGAGGATCGAGGCGTAGCTGTCGCGAACAGAGGTGTATTTGCCGGTGATGCCGATGGTGACCGTGTATTTTTCCTTGCCGATCTTGTCGGTGAAATCGCACCACCGGCCCCACTCCACGCGTTCGTGACGAAGGTTGATGCGGTCCTCGATTCTGAGCAGCCGCAGCACCTCGAAGTCCAGGCCGCAATCGCGGAGCATGGCGGGGATGGTGTAGATACTGGCGGAGTCGTGCATGCTGAAGACGCGTTCGAACGGCACGTTGCTGAAGACGCTGATCTTCTGCCGGGCCTGGTCGCTGACGGGATTCTCAGCCCGGCAGGCGATAATATCAGGCTGAATGCCCATCTGCATCAACTGCTTGATGCCTAACTGGGCGGCCTTGGACTTCTGCTCGCCGAGGGTGCGGGGCTCCAGGATATAGGTCAAGCCCACAAAACAGCAACTGTCCGGCCCTTCTTCGTAGGCCAGTTCGCGCATGGCCTCGATATAAAAGGCGTTCTCCAGGTCCCCTACCGTGCCGCCGATTTCGACGAAGACGACATCGGCGCCGGTTTCCATGGCCAGCCGCCGCAACTTGAGTTTGACTTCGCCGGTGACGTGAGGAATCATCTGCACATCGCGGCCGAGGTAATCGCCGTGACGCTCCTTGTCCAGAACGGAGCGGTAGATTTGGCCGCTGGTGGAGAAATTGGCCCTGCTGAGGTTCTGGTCGAGCATTCGCTCATAGGTGCCCAGGTCCATGTCGCATTCCATGCCGTCATCGAGTACGAAGACTTCGCCATGACGGAACGGGTTAAGGGTTCCCGAGTCGATGTTAAGGTAGCCTTCCAGCTTGATCGGGGCGACTTTGAGGCCTTTGTCCTGCAGGAGTTTGGCCAGGCAGGATGAAAAGATACCCTTCCCCAGGCCGCTCATCACCGTGCCCATCACGACGACATACCGGGCCTTGCCCTTTCGATAACCATTGGGAATAGGCGAGAAATACTCCGTTTCGGTCGTCACATCCCTTACGCTGGCCAACAAATCCTTGCTATCCGCCATAAGCCGGGTCTTACCTCTCTATTTTTATGTCTGTTCCGACGTCCGCGGGCGGCGGACCATCACTGCCGCGCCAGATACCTCTTCACGAACGCCTCATACTGCCGGGGGGTGTCGATACCCTCCCATGCATGCCGCACCCGTCCTGCGATAACGGTATAACCACGCTCAATGGCCCGGAGTTGTTCAAGTTTCTCAATTCGCTCCAGGACACCCTGCGGCAATTGCGTAAACGTTGTCAGAAAGGCCTTGCGATACGCATAAAGGCCCATGTGGCGAAGATACTGCGAGACATCGCCCACGCCGCCGGCCTGGCGGTCGTACGGAATGACCGAGCGCGAGAAGTAGATCGCCCTTCCGCGTGCATCGAGAATGGCTTTGACCACATTGGGATCGGCGATTTGCCGAGGGTCTTCGAAACGAGCAACAAGCGTTGCCATATCCGCGTCGGGATGCTCCCAAAGCAAGGCGGCCACGTCGTCGATGTACTGCGGATCGATTTCCGGTTCGTCGGCCTGGAGGTTGACGACCAAGTCCGTTCGGACATCCGCGACCGCTTCGGCGATGCGGTCGGTGCCGCTTTCGTGGTCAGCCGAGGTCATGACACATTCGGCGCCGAACTCTTCGCAGGCGTGCAAGACGGCTTCGCTGTCAGTGGCGACGAGCACCCGGCTTACACTTTTGGCACAGAGCGCTTGTTCGTAGGTATGCTGAACAAGGTATTTGCCAGTCTGTTTAGCGAGAACTTTTCCCTCGAAGCGACTTGATCCGTATCGAGCGGGTATTACAACAACCACCTTCACTCAGGTTCTTCCTTGCAGCGACTCCGGCCAACAGTATCTTCCTGAAACCACTGCCCGTATAGAATAAGCCGACGTGAAACGGCTGTCAACGCCGCCGGTGATTTTTTTGCCGGCCATTATGCGGACGGTTGGGCATCGGTGGTCTGTGCCTGGGGATTGTCGTCTTTGGGCTGTTCCTCGGCGACTTGCAGGCTGGTTGAGACTGTGGACGGCACAGATGCACCTGAACTTGCGGCGTGATCGTCGAAGACGCGCCAGGCGGGGGCCAGCAGTTCCGGCACTTCCCAGGCACTGCCGCAGTGGTGGCATTTCTCCATGTCCGGCCTGCGCCCCCTGCCGCAATTGGCACAGGTTACAAGCGTGTGCGTCGGGCGCGTAAACCGCCATGTCAGGAAGGCGGGCAAACCGAATGTCAGGATGGCGGCCGTCCAATACTTTATTGACCGATCCGAAAGTCCGATTGTCCGCGCCTGGCGCCTGACGGCCATCGTCAGCACCGCGGCGATCAGCAGCGACGGCGACATCGTCATGGCAAGGACGGCGAGGCGCTGGAAGCGATCCTCCTGGTACTTACGGCCCAGCGAGCCGGCAAACGAATGCGGCAGGAGCAGCAGATTGCGCTGCCCCTTCTCGGGGGAAATATACGGCGCCGTGAAGTAAGAGGCTACGCTGAATACGGGGGGCTGAAGGTTTTCCAGCAAGTATCTTAGACCCGTCAGTGCGGGTCCCCCGGGCATCTCGAAATAGGTATTGATTGTCCTTGCCCGGGCCACTGTATCGTCATCCAGCGGACCACCGGCTCTTGCACCACTGCCCCCAGGTAGTTGCTTGCCGTACCCCGTGTCCGCCTCTGCGTCAGATAGATCGCGGACTCTTGGCCCGTTTTCGCGTTCGAAGCGGCGACGTACACGTGTGGCCATGGTCATGTCGGATGCGACCATTTCGCCGTCGGCATCGAAGACGGCAACCGTTGCGCCGGTGCCATCGGGCGACAGGGTCGCGACAAGGGCGCCAAGATAGGTGTTGTTCGGGTCAAAGCTGACGGACACGGCAATCCAGGCCGGCAGGTCGTAGGGCCGGGCCATCTCATCTCGCGACATTGCGAATTCGGGCGCCGTCGGCAGATACCCGGTCTGTCCGGCCCATTGAAGCGTTTGGCGGTTGAGCTTGTGAAGGCGGCCGGCGTTATCGAGCACCAGCACGTATTCGCCGGCATTTATGGACAGCGGCACAGCAGGTATAAAATTGCCCGGGACAATCTCGTCTTGGCGCGTTCGGCGCTCTTGCTCAGTGGCTTCCCTGAGGGGCGGGGTCCACTGCATGGACAGTAGATTCGGGTTCTTGCTGATTCGACCGGCGGCCACAGGGGCGCCCATTTCGGCCAGCGACTCAGCAGGCGCTTCCACGACCTGCCGTGCGGCGAGATTGACACGGAAGAGCCTGCGCAGCTTCGTGTCAAGAATGATCAGGTCCTCTTTGCCGTCGAAAACCGCCCTGGGCTCCACAAAGCGGCCTGTCTCATCGCTGTCGATTACCGAGATGCCCTCCGGTCCGACAAACAACTGCGGCTCATTGATCCACAAACCGTTCGACTCGCCGTCTTCATCTTCTTCCTGGTAGATCTTGCACTGCACGATCTTACCGATGGCCGGGTCGAAGTACGTGTACAGCCTCTTTTCGTCTTCAAGGGGTTGCACGCCAATCAGCCACAGATCCGTATGTTCGTTCAGAGGCACTGTCTCCTCAGGATGCACATCGACCATGACTCGGGATGGAACCACAACGGCAGGCTGGGTCTCGAGGGACAGAGGAAGAAGACCACAGGGCTGCACCTGGGCCCGACGGTTGGCCAAGGGGGTAATTCCGCCGAGAACCGACTTGCATGCGAAACGGGCCCAGTACAGAACAAGGCTCAGCAGCAGCGTGACGATGACACCCACGGTTACAACATGGACCAGATAGCTTCGCAAGGTATTCATGAGCATTTCCTTAAAGAGGCGTTGAGATGAAATGCTGTCGACTGCGGATCAGCGATACCGCCGTAACCAAGACCAGAATGACGGCCGTTTCCATGCCTGAGCCTTTGAGGATAACGAGTGGAATGAGAATCAAGGCCAAGGTCGTGCCACCCAACACCGGGACAACCCTGCCCGGGGCCCAGCCGGTCAACAGTCCCAGACTGTAGGAGGCCAGGCTCAAAAGGAGAACCGTCCGAACACCTGCCACGAACATGGCCTGGTACAGGGGGATCGGCGGCATGACAACCTTCAGAATGATTATCCACGCAGCGGTCACCGGCAGAAGCGTCATCACGATCAGCAGCACGCCCGTGATCACGCGGGCCGTAAAGATTGCGCTTCGGGTCACGGCCAATGTCGACAGAAAACAGGAGATGCGGCGCGTTTTGTCCATATACATCTGTTTGGCTCCCATGCCGCTGAATAACACCATTGCCCAGACGAGCATGGGGAGTATTGGCCAGCCAGACATGCTCTTCGAACTGAGGCCGCCCGAGTATACGTTGGAGATCACGAACACGATTATGCTTATGGTATATGCTGCACCGGTGATAAAAAAGGCGCGACTGTCATCGATTTCACGCTTGATCAGTGTCCACATGGTCGTCTCCTTATTTACACGGCCGTCGGCATTCGGACGGGATTAGTGCACTCAATGAACAGATCTTCCAATGTCATCGGGATTTCCGCGACGTGCTGCGGACGGAAGGCTTCCACCACGGCCCGCTTGGCGGCATCCCAGTTGGCCACGGTAATGATCACTTCAGTACCGGAACGCTGCTGCCGGATGATGCCGGTCAGCGGCAGGTCGTCAGGGGGGCTCTCGGCGAAGATGATCTGCACCTTGCAGATCCGCCGCTTGAGTTCTTCCAGGGAGCAGTCGACCACCAGTTTGCCGCCGGCGAGGATACCGATGCGGTCAGCGATTCGTTCGACGTCGCTGAGGATATGCGAGCTGAAGAGGATTGTTCGGCCGTCCCGCTGTATCACATCGATGGCCAGTGCAAGGAATTGCCACCGTGCGACGGTATCGAGCCCAAGTGTGGGATCATCGAGGATAAGCACCTCCGGGTCGATGGCCATGGCCAGGGCCAGGTTGAGCTGAGCCCGCATGCCGGTTGACAGTTCGCGGACCCGGCGTTCCATGGGCAGGCGGAAGGTTTCGTTGAGCTTGTCGAAAAAGGGCTGGTTCCACTGGCATGACAACCTGCGGCATAGTCTCACGAGATGGCCCACGCGGTAATGCTGCAGGAGGTGGTGTCCTTCCGCCACGTAGCCGATGCGCCCCCGCGTCCGGGCGTCAAGCTGCATCGATTCAGTCCCCAGGACGAAGGTCCGGCCGCGGCTGGCCGGCTCCTGTCCGAGGAGGATGCGGATGAGCGTGGTCTTTCCGATGCCGTTGCGGCCGAGCAGCCCGTAGATGCAGCCGCGTCGAACCTGCAGGCTGACGCCGTCCAGAACGCAGCGGCCGCCGTAGTACTTCACCAGATCCCTGACTTCGATCGCGATGTCACTCATCGGTCTGCCCTTTCCCGTCGAATCTGAATTTTTTCAGCGTGTTTTCGAACCACTCCCGCAGGGTTTCACTGTCGATCTGCATGTGGATCGCCTCGACTACCAGGAGTTCCAACTGCTCGTGCAGGATGCGGCGGCGAACCGCGCGGCTCAAATTGCTTGACAACTCCGCCACAAAGGCCCCCGCCCCGGGCCGTGTGACGATGATACCGTCCTGTTCGAGCTGACGATAGGCCTTGGCAATGGTGTTGGGATTGATGACCAGGGCGGCCGACAGTTCGCGAACGGTCGGCAGGCGCTGGCCCGTTTTGAGCCGTCCCATGGCGATATCCCGCTTGACCTGGTCGATAATCTGCTGGTAGACGGCCCTCTCGGAGCCGTGATCGATGGTAATCTGCATGAGCCATACCTTTCGGATTGTGCCCCTGTTACCACTTGTACTATGGCATCTATTACAAGTATATCACAGAAAAGGCCACGGTCAAGTCACAAGGGAAGATTTTCTTCAAAATTGGCGGCAGTCTGCAGTTCGGATGCCCGGAATTAAGCTTGCCAATGGCTGCCAGGCCGCTATAATGACAAGTAATCGCTGTCGGGCCAAGAGTAAATCCGCGTATGCAGGATCACTGCGTATGAAATTCCACATAAGATCAGGTCGTCGCAACGACTTGCGTGTCGGATCCCGCCACGCACGGCCTCTCTCTTCGAGAGCGGCAAGCGGCAAGAGAGCCAAAGCCGCCGCGTTCATCGTCTTCGGTATGTTCACCGTGTTCGGCTTTGCGTTCTCGTATTTCTTTCTGGTCCGACCGGTGAAGAACCTCATTGCCGCCCGCTCCTGGGTCGAGACGCCGTGCACGATTCTCAGCGCCAACGTGAAGTCGCACAGCAGCAGCGACGGTACAACGTACAGCGTGGACATCACTTACGAGTACCGGTTCGGCAACCGGACGTATACGTCGGACCGCTACAATTTCATGGGAGGCTCATCCAGCGGCCGTTCCGGCAAGCAGGAAGTGGTTGACCGGTACCGCAAGGCCAAGAACCCCGTCTGCTACGTCGACCCGCACAACCCGCAGTCCGCCGTGCTCGTACGCAAGGTTCAGCCGGTCATGCTCTGGGGACTGTTTCCTGTGATTTTCATTCTCGTGGGTGTCGCCGGCGTCACAGCCACTTTGCGAGGGCGACGGAAGCCCGTCTCGGCGAGCGCCGGCAAAGATACCGCCGCCGACTGGCTGCCGGAGACAAGAACCGCCGTGCCGGGCAACGTTTATGCCGCGCCGATCGCCGCGGGTGGCCCGGTTGTCCTGAAAGCCAAACATTCGCGGGCTTCCAAGGTGGTCTTTCTGGTCATCTTTGCCGTCCTCTGGAACGGCATCGTCTCGATCCCTGTCACCCAGGTCGTCAAGAGCTTTCAACGAGGCCGTCCCGAGTGGGGACTGACCCTTTTCATCTCCATCTTTGTGCTCGTTGGCTTGGCCGTCATCGTGGCCGTCGTGCACCAATTTCTCGCAATGTTCAATCCAAAGACGCAGTTGACGCTGAATTCTGCCAGCATTCCTTTAGGCGGCGCGGGGTATCTCAAGTGGGAGATTCTCGGCGCGGTCAATCGGATCAGCGAACTCATCATCACGCTGACGGCCCGCGAGGAATGCAGGTACCGGCGCGGGACCAAGACCTATACCGACAAGAACACGTTCTTCACCTTTGAGATCGCCCGCACGACGGAGCCTGTGCAAATGGCGTTCGGGGAGATTGCCTTCGCGATTCCCTCCGACACCATGCATTCGTTCGAGGCGACGAACAACAAGATCATCTGGTCGCTGCACGTCAAAGGCGACATCAAGCGCTGGCCCGATCTGGACGACCAGTTCGACATCACGATCACCCCGGCGGAATCATGAGCATGAGTGAAATCGAGATACGAACCGACAACGACGTCACCCGTCTTGCCCCCGGTGAGATACTTGCAGGCAGTGTCCGCTGGAACCTGCTCGAGCCGCCGCGATCGATCGACCTGCGCCTGATGTGGTATACCCAGGGCAAAGGCGACGGCGATGTCGGCGTCGTTGATTCAATCACGTTCGACAATCCCGCACAGTATGAGACCCGAAGGTTTCAGTTTCAGCTACCCAATGGCCCGTACAGTTTCAGCGGCAAGCTGATTGCCCTCATCTGGGCCCTCGAAGCAGTTGTCCAGCCGCGCGATCGATTCGAGCGGCTCGAGATCGTGGTGTCACCCACCCGCCGGGAAATCGCCCTGCTTGCCCCGCAACCCCAATGACAACGGCACGGCACAACCCCTTTGCCATGCACCGTATCCATTCTATACGGTACATGCCCCAGACGTGTACGTGGCCGGAGTTGCTTGAACGCTTGCGCACGATGGAATACCGCGGCGCAATCGTCGGGCCGGAAGGTTCCGGCAAGACGACGCTCCTTGAAGACCTCGGCCGGCACCTTGCTGAGGAAGGCCGCACCTGCCGGAGTATCTTCATTACGCTGGACGTAAAGGTTCCTCCGAGGGAGATCCGTGCCGCGGTCAACGCAGCGGATTACGACGTTCTTCTGATCGATGGGGCCGATCACCTCCACCCGCTTGTCTTCGGCATTATCAAGCACAAGACCGCTCGCGGCCGAAAGGGCCTGGTTATCACCTCGCACAGGCCCAACCTGCTGCCCACGCTCATCGAATGCCACACCAGCCCGGACCTCTTTGGCCAAATTGTCGAGACCCTCGCTCCCAGCGGTGACTGCCCCGAGAATATCGCCGCGGTTTATCATAAACACAAGGGCAACATCCGGGATGCTCTGCGGGAACTCTATGATCTGACCGCATTGAAATAACTGCGCCAAGTCGTGCACATTTCTACTGAAAATTCTTAAAAACCCTGTCACGCCCCTGCCGGCACCCAGTCTAATCCTGTGAAAAGCGGGCTTTACGCGACAAAAACGCACGTGAGGTCAAAAATTTTATCGGACGCCGGATTTCCGTTTGACAATTCTCCGGCCGCCCGGTATCACAAGAGTGGATATTCTGGACGTATCCGGTGCCGTCTGTGTAGGACGGAGATCGCCGGCTACTCAGGACGATCAGACCGGCACCCATGCCGGCCGTCGTCGGTCATTCCGGCAAAAAGCCGGAAGCCTAACAGAAAGGAGTATCAAAATGGGTCTTTTCAAACGCATCCACAGAATCACCGTTGGCCGCATTGAAACCTTCCTCGACCGCGCCGAAGATCCCGAGGTCATCTTCCCGGTGCTCATCCAGGAGATGGAAAAGCAGCTTAAGGCGGCGACCGAAGCCGAGGCCAAGGCGTCGGCTGCGGTGAAGGCCGCCCAGCGCGACCTGAAGCGGCAGCAGGAGAAGGTCGACCGGTTCGGCAAAGGCGCGGCGCAATCGCTTAAGAAAGGCGACGAGGAGACGGCCCGCATGTCGATCGAGGCGCAGATCGAGGCGGAAAAGAACCTTGCCGTGGCGCAGCAGAACGTCGATTCGGCGACGGACTCGCTGGACCACGCCAATGCGGCGCGTCGCCGCATCCAGCAGCAGCTTGATGAGCTTCGCACGCGCAAAGAAGACATCCTCACACGGGCCCGTGTCGCCAAGGCGCAAAAGAAGATTCAGCGGACCGTCAGCGGCTCGGCGGGCTCTACCGACAGCATCCTCGATGCGGTCGCACGGCTGGAGGCGGGCGTGGAACAGGCCGAGGCGGAGTTGGAAATCCAGGCCAGTTTGACGGGCACCTCCAACGGCAGCCCTTCGCTGGAAAAATGCCTGCGTGATCTGGACCACGACAGCGAAGTCGAGGCCCGCCTGTCGCAGATTCGCCTGTCGATCGCGGAGAGCGCCTGACCGGTTGCCCCGGTCGGCAATCCACCGGAAGAGAGGAGCAAACCAATGTCCATATTCGAACGCATACAGCGCATCGCCAAGGCGAACGTCAACTGGCTGCTTGACAAGGCCGAGCCCGCCGAGCAGGAACTGGCCTCCAAGATCAAGGAACTCGAAGAGACGCTTCTCGAAGGACGCGAAAGCGCGGCGACCTATGGCGCGACGTTCCGTCGGCTCGAAACCGAAATGCAGCAGCTCCAGCAGAAACAGGCCGACCTGACCGCGCAGGCCGAGACGGCGCTCAAGGCCGGAGACGAGACAGCTGCGCGGAAGGCGCTCGCCGAAAAAGTGCGATTAGCCGAACGGATCGCCCAGATGAAGCCCGGCCTGGACCGCGGCCGGCAGACCTTCGAGATGCTGCGTGACAACATGATCAAGCTGCAGGAACAGCTTAAGGCCGCCAAGCTGAAATTCGAGGACCTTAAGGCCCGCAAACGGACCGCCGAGGCCCAGAAGGCCTTTGACAAGCACCTCAGCCGGGCCGTGGCCTTCAATCCGGACGGCGTCACCTTCGACCGACTCGAAGACCAGGTCCTCCAGTCCGAGGCCGAGGTGCAGATCAACCAGGAACTCCGCGGCGATTCGCTCACCGAGATCGAACTGGCCCAGAGAGCCCGCGACATGCAGGTCGAAGCGGAACTGGCGGAACTCAGAGAACGCCTCAACCAGGGCAAAGCCGGATAAGGAGAACCTCCCGTGGAACTTCTGCACATGTCCCTGATGCCCGCCAACATTGGCGCGACCGTCTTTCTTGCGATGATACTCGCTTACTGGCTCACGGTCCTCCTCGGTGCGCTCGATCTGGACTTCCTTGATTTCGATCTTGACGCCGACGTCGACGCCGATCTCGGCAGCGATCTGGATGTCTCCGTCGGCGTCTTCGACGGCATGCTTGCCTTTTTCTATCTGGGCAAGATCCCACTCATGATCCTCTTGAGCATATTCGCACTCTGCCTCTGGGTCATCTCGATAATCGCCAACGGCTATCTCAATCCTTCGGGTTCGCTCGCCCTGGGCTTGCCCCTGGCTGTTGGCAACCTGATCGTTTCGCCGTTCATCTGCAAGGTGATCTGTGCACCTTTAGCGAGGTTCTTCATGGCTTTGAAAAAAGATCCCAATGCCCCGGCGGACGTTATGGGCCGCATTTGCAGAGTAACCACCTCCCAGGTGTCTGCGAAAATGGGGCAGGCGGAGGTCTCCACCAGCGGGGCCCCGATACTGCTGAATGTTGTTGCCGACGGCGATCATGTCTTCAAAAAGGGAGACGAAGCCGTCGTCATCGGAAAAGATGAGAAGAAGGGCGTGCACATCATTGCACCGGTAAATCTGGAGGACTGAACATGTTGGCAGCGGTTCCGTTTGAGCAGTTGATTGTGACTTGCGGCATTATTGTTGGTGGTATATTCTTCATCGCTCTCCTACTGTTTGCCAAATGCTGGCGCAAAGTCGCACAGGGTCAGGCACTAATCCGCAATGGCCTGTGGGGAACACAGGTCAGCTTCTCTGGCAAAATGGTTTTCCCCGTCCTGCACCGCGTCGAGTACATGGACATCTCCGTCAAGCGGATCGAGATCGACCGCGGCGGCGCCTCGGGCCTTATCTGCAAGGACAACCTGCGTGCGGACATCAAGGTGGCGTTCTTCGTGCGCGTCAACAATACGGCCGAGGACGTCAAGAAGGTCGCTCAGGCCTTGGGCTGTATGCGGGCCAGCGACGAACGGGCGCTCTATGAACTCTTCGACGCCAAGTTTTCAGAGGCGCTCAAGACGATCGGCAAGAAATTCGATTTTGCGGAACTGTACGTCGAACGCGTCAGGTTCAAAGAGGAGATACTGCAGATCATCGGCACGGACCTCAACGGCTACATCCTCGAAGACGCCGCCATCGACTACCTGGAGCAGACCGACAAGAAGCTGCTCAGCCCCGACAACATCCTCGATGCCGAGGGCATCAAGAAGATCACGGTCCTGACGGCCGAGCAATTCGAGCTGGCCAACGCCCGCGAGCGCGAAAAGGACATGACGATCACCAAGCAGAATGTCGAGGCCCAGGAGGCGATCCTCGAACTTAATCGCCAGTTGGCCGAGGCGGATGCCAAGCAGAAACGCGAAGTCGCCTCCGTGCAGGCCCGCGAAGAAGCCGAGACCAAGCGCATCCAGGCGCAGGAACGCGAAAAGGCCGAGAAGGCCCGCATCGTCGCCGACGAAGAGATTGCCGTCGCCGAAGAGAACAAGCTGCGTCAGATCATCGTCGCCGCCAAGAACAAGGAGCGCACCGAGGCCGTTGAGATCGAACGGGTCGAGCGCGACCGGGGCCTGGAGGCCACCGAGCGCGAGCGGCTGGTCACCATCGCCCAGGTCGAAAAGGACAAGGTGGTCGAGGGCCAGAGGAAGGAACTGCAGGCGGCCATTCGTGAACGGGTCACTGTCGAGAAGACGGTGGTGAAGGAAGAAGAGAACATCAAGGACACCCGCGCCTTCGCGGGGGCCGACCGACAGAAAAAGGTCGCCATTACGCAGGCCGAGGAGCAGGCCGAGCAGGCCCTGGTCAAGGACATTAAGGCCGCCGAAGCCAGCAAGAAGGCCGCCGAGTTCTACGCCGAGCAGCAGATCATCGAGGCCCAGGCCAATCTCGACGCCGCCAGCCGCAACGCCGAGGCCAAGAAGACCATCGCCGCCGCCGAGGTCAAGGAACATGCCGTTGCGGGCATTGCCGAAGCGGAAGTCATGGAGGCAAAGGCGGCGGCCATCGAGAAACAGGGTACCGCCGAAGCAAAGGTCATGGAACTGAAGTACCACGCCGAGGCCGACGGGATTCGCGACAAGGCCGAAGCGATGAAGATCTTCGATGCGGTCGGCAAGGAGCACGAAGAGTTCAAGATCCGCATCAACAAAGACAAGGAAGTGGAACTGGCAAGCATCAACGTACAGAAGGACATTGCAGCCGAACAGGCAAAGATCGTGGCCGAGGCCCTCAAGAGCGCCCGCATCGACATCGTCGGCGGCGACAACAACTTCTTCAATCGGCTGGTCAACTCCATCACAACCGGCAAGGCCGTGGACCGTATGATCGAAAACAGCGATGCGCTGACCGGCCTCAAGAACACGCTGTTGGGCGGCGACGCGGAACTGAACCGTGAGAACATCCGCCGCTTCATCGATCAGTTTGGCCTGTCGGCGGAGGATATCAAGAACCTCTCCGTCAGTGCCCTGGTCGTCAAGCTCATGGCCGACGCCGACGAAGGCAGGAAGGGCCTGCTCAGCCGCATCCTGCACGCGGCCAAGGAAATAGGCATCGCCGATATGCCGGCGGAAAAACTCCTGGCGGAAAAGTAACCTGGATCGATGATGAGAAGCCGCGCCGGGCGTGACGGGCATATCGGCAACGATGTGCGGTCTCGTCCGGCGCTGCGGCCTCTGCGGCCACGGAATACAGAGAAGTCCGACAATGGTGGAGAACAACGAAACGACCCCGATGCCGCATGACAATGCGGCCGACGCCGCGCTTCAAGGCGGGGCTTACGAGGTGATTCGCAAGCGTCTCGAGACCCATGGCCGCGAACTGCGGCAGCGTATGGTGAAACTGAACGCAGCCCGCAAGGATGTTTTCGGGGCGATCGAGTCCCGGCTGATCGCGGCCGAGCGCGTCACGACAAGCAACAACTGCATTCCGCGCGACATGATCCCGGTCGGCGACCGCTTCATCTTCGGTTACAACGTGTTCGTGGGCCTTAGGACCGAAACGACCCTGGCCGATGTGTTCTCGATTTATCGGCTTGTGGACGGCCAGTTCGTCGAATGCCCGCTTGAGCTGATCGAAGACGAGCGGTTCATCGCCGACTTCAAGAACCTCTTCAAATACTATCGCCACACCACCTTCGCGAAGTTCGCCATCCGGGGCCCACACTTGTTCATGGTGTTCAGCATCGGCAAAAGCGCCGCAGACATCAAGACGTTTAAGTGGCTCATCACCGAGGGACGTCTTCGGTACCTCGATAACCGCAGCGACCATGAGCTCGTCTATCCGGCCCAGCACCAGTTCGAGTGGATCCGCACCACACAGGACATGCACCGCAGCGGCCTCAATCCGCACATCTCCATCGAAGAGCGTGTGTTCGTCGAAACCATCGGCGGCGACCTGACCATCAAAATCGAAGACAACACCGAGACCGGACAGGGCATCTATTCCGAACCCGTGGACGACCCCGACCAGACGCTCATTGACGCCGAGATATACTACGCCATCATCGGCAATATCATCCTGCTGAAGATCCGCCCCTACCAGGAAGAGAATTTCCGTTACATTGTCTACAGCGAAAAAACGCGCCGCGCCGTTCGCATCGACTCCATCAAGGACGCCTGTGTGCTTCTGCCGCAGGGCCAGGGCCTCGTTTTCCCGCGGGGCTATTACCTGCAGACGGGTGAGACCCGGCAGTTCGAAACCAATGTAACCAACATGGTCTTCGAGAAATGCATCGCCTCGCCCAACGGCGAAGACTTCCTGTACCTCTTCTACAACCACGAAAACGGCGTCTACCTGCTGCTTCCGTACAATCTCATCGAGCAAAGCATGAGCACGCCGCTGATCTGTAACGGATTCTCCGTGTTCGATGACGGAACACTCATCTGCCTGCGGGCCGGCAGCGAACCGCAGAAGCATCACGCCGTCCAGATCTGGAAAACCCCCTACTACGGTCCCGACCACACAATCGAAGTCTTGAAGGACGCGCCGCTTTACAAGATCGGCAACACAGCCATCGTGCGATGCATGGCCGAGTGCACGGAACTGTTGAACCTGTTGGCTAAAGACGAGTCCTATGCGAACCTGTACGTCGATATCGCCCGCAAGGCCCAGGACATTTGCGACAGTTACTTCTGGCTGGGCGACGCGGAGGTCTTCAATCTGGCCGAGCCGCTTGGCAATATCCAGAAAGCCGCCAGCGCGGCGATCGAGGAGTTCGAGAAGGTTGTCCGCACCCGGCGAAACACCCAGAATGAAATAGATGCCGCGGCGCGCCAGGTCACAGAGGCGATCGCGGCCATTGACTACGACGCCCTCAACAACATCGATCTTTATGTAAACCATCTGGCGCAACTGCGGGCGCTGCGGGGCCGCGTCGTCTCGCTCAAGGATTTGCGGTACGCCGACCTGGAAACCGTCGAGAAACTCGAAACCGAGGTCGCCCAGCACACGGACCGGCTCAGTTCGCTCTGTATACGGTTCCTTCTTGACCCGGAGGCGCTGGCGCCCTACCGGCGCCGCATCGACGAACAGTCCGCACAGGTCGACAAGACACAGAAGGTCACCGAGGCCAGGGAGCTATCCGAGCGGGTTGACGAAACAGCCGCTCAACTGGAGATGCTCACCGAGATCGTCAGCAATCTGAAGATCGAGGACGCCACCCAGACCGTTGCCGTCATCGACAATATTTCGCTGGTGTACTCGCGGCTCAACCAGGTCCGCAGCGCGCTGAAGAACCGCATTAACGAACTCGGTACAGTGGAAGGCCAGGCTGAATTTGCCGCCCAGATCAAGCTCCTTGACCAGTCCGTCATCAATTACCTCGATGTCTGCGACACACCTGAGAAGTGCGACGAGTATCTAACGAAGATAACCGTGCAGCTCGAAACGCTTGAAAGCCGGTTCGCCGACTTTGACGAATTCATCGGCCGCCTGACGGAGAAGCGCGAAGAGCTTTACAACGCATTCGAAAGCCGCAAGGTCCAGATCGTCGCACACCGTAACCAGCGGGCCTCGGCCCTCATGGCGGCCGCCGAGCGAGTCCTCAAGGGCATTGAAAACCGCCTCCGCAGCTTCAGCGACATTAATGAGATCAACGGCTACTTCGCTTCCGACCTCATGGTTCAGCGGGTCCATGACGCAGTGGAACAGTTGCTTGAGTTGGGCGACACCGTCAAGGCTGAGGATATCAGGACGCGCCTAAAGGCGCTCCAGCAGGATGCGGTGCGTCAGCTCAAGGACCGTCAGGCGCTCTTTGTCGACGGCGACAATATCATTCGCCTCGGCCGTCATCGCTTCCGTGTCAATCGTCAGCCGCTGGAAGGCACGATCGTCCGCCGCGGCGACAAGATGTTCTATCACCTTACCGGCACCGGCTTCTTCGAGGAGATCACCGATGAAGCACTGCTGGCGGCCCGCGACGCATGGGACCTCGAAGTGCCGTCGGAAAGCCCTGAGGTCTACCGGGCCGAGTACCTTGCGTATCTCATGCTGCAGGATGCGTCGGTGGATGCACAGTCGCTTGCTGCGGCCGAATTCGAGCAGGTGCTCGCCCGTGTCCAGGCCTTCATGGGCCCGCGCTACGAAGAAGGCTACATCAAGGGCGTACACGACCACGATGCGGCCAGGATTCTTCAGTCACTGGTACAAATGCGGGCCGAGATCGGCCTGCTGCGCTACCCCACGCAGGCCCGTGCGCTGGCCGCGGCCTTCTGGATGCTGTCCGATGAGGTCGACGCCAAAGCACGGCTGGCATCCCGCATCGCCGCCGCCGGGCGCATCCGCGAATTGTTTGACGATTCCGCGATCGAAAGCCTGTATGTCAGCCAGCTTACCGACTTGCTGAGCACGTTTGTCGATGAAACCGGCGTGTTCGACTCCAAATGGATCGCTCCGGCCGCGGAGTATCTTTTTTGCGAGCTGGCCAATCCCGATGATTCGGGCTTCGCCGTAAGCCGCATCGCCGTGGACATCCGTGCCGCTTTTGAGGATCATCTCCGAAAGCGCCGCTTTGTACAGCGTTTCGCGCAGGCCGACAACGCACTTTCGGGCGATCCTTTGGGTCGTTTGCGTCTGTTGACCGACTGGGTCGGAGCGTTCCTTCGCACAAGTGACGGCGCGAAACTCGAGTATGCCGACGAAGTCGCCGTCCTGATGCTTGACGAGAAGGCGCAAAACCGACCTGTTATCGACAAGCCCATTGAGCGGCAACTCAGCGGGATACTCGGTTCACACCCCCGCATCGTTCAGGCAGGACTTGAACTGAACTACTGCGATTTCATGACACGGCTGAACCATCATGCACAGCACATCGTGCCCCGCTTTGTCGAATTCCGTCGGATCAAGCAAGACCTGGTGGAACAGTACGCCGAGCGTCTCCGCCTTGATGAGTTCAAGCCGCGTGTGCTGTCGACCTTCGTCCGCAACAAGCTCATCGACAAGGTCTACCTGCCCCTGATCGGCGATAATCTGGCCAAACAGATCGGTTCCGCCGACGAGACGAAGCGCACCGACACGCAAGGCCTGCTGCTGCTGATCAGCCCGCCCGGCTACGGCAAGACCACCCTGATGGAATATATGGCCAACCGTTTAGGCCTGACCTTCATGAAGATCAACGGGCCGGCCATCGGCAGCCATGTCACGGCGCTTGACCCGGCGACCGCCCCCAACTCAGCCGCCCGCGAAGAGCTTCAGAAGCTCAATCTTGCCTTCGAGATGGGCGACAACGTCATGATTTACATCGACGACATTCAGCATACCAACCCGGAGTTCCTGCAAAAGTTCATTTCGCTCTGCGATGCCCAGCGGCGCATCGAGGGCGTCTTCGGCGGCAGGCCAAGAACATACGACCTCCGTGGAAAACGCGTCTGCGCCGTCATGGCCGGCAACCCGTACACCGAAAGCGGCGAGAAATTCAAGATACCCGACATGTTAGCCAACCGTGCCGACACGTACAATATTGGCGATATCGTCGGGGACAACCGCGAAGAATTCGTCTCCAGCTACGTGGAAAATTGCCTTACGTCCAACCCCGTGCTGCAGTCGCTGGCGATGCGCAGCCAGAAGGACGTGTACACCGTGATGAAAATCGCCGAGACCGGGCGACAGGACAACATGGAATTCGAGGCTAACTACAGCGCCGATGAACTCGACGAGTATGTCGCGACAATGAAAAAGCTCTTCGTCGTTCGCGAGGTGCTGCTCAAGGTCAACCAGCAGTACATCGCCTCGGCGGGGCAAAACGACGCCTACCGCACCGAGCCGCCCTTCCTGCTGCAAGGCTCCTACCGTAACATGAACCGTATCGCCGCACGCGTTCTGCCTGTCATGAATGACGACGAGTTGTGGACGCTCATCGTGTCGAGCTACGAGCAGGATGCACAGACACTCACCACCGGAGCTGAAGCCAACATGCTCAAATTTCGTGAACTCATCGGGCATCTGACCGATGAACAAGCCAGGCGGTGGAGCGATATCAAGAAGACCTTCACACGCAATCTGCTGCTTGGCGCCGACACCGACGACCGTGTCGGAAAGATCATCGGCCAGCTCAATGCCTTCAGCGCAGGGCTGGACGGGATCAGGGACGTCCTGGCGGAAGGCATCGCCGCCGCCCGGCATAAGGAGGAGAACGCCTGCCGCCAACAGGCGGAAGACGCCGCCCGACAGGTTGAAAAGAGCAGCCGTGATGATGCTGTACAAATTTTGGGTCGACAGGTACTTGATCGATTGGGTGAAGTCATCGCCGCCTTGAAGGAACGCCAGAAGGCACAGCAAGACCAGGAACAAACAGCCGAAATCAGGCGTCATGACGAGAACACCCGTATGCTCGTCACCGTACTCGAAGAACAGTTCAAAACGATGGAAACGTGGCTCATTCCGGTGCACCACAGTGACGCCGATCGCAGGGCGTACTTCCAGCACCTCGTTGGACGTTTCCAGGAGATGGTGGATGGCTATACGCGGTTAATCGAGGCACTGCGCAACAAGTACGAACCGTTGCTGCGCAGCGAGGCGCCTGTATACCCAACGAGTAAAGACGAACAACCGAAGTCATCGCCGCCGCCAAAGCGGAACCAGAACAAATCGAAGGACAACCCTAAAAAGCAGTGACGGCCCGGCCGTATTGCGGGCGAAAGCATAGAACACATGGGAAGGATCGCAAACCTCAGAAAAATTACCAAGGCGCGCATTGACGCGTTCTTGAACAGTATCGAGCGGCCGGAACGTATCCTGCCGCAACTCGAAAAGGAAATGTCCCAGAAGGTTGCCGAGGCAGCCAAGGCCGAGGCAAAAGCGCTGGCGGCGGTGCGCGGGGCCCAGCGGCGCGTCGACGAAGCGGCCGGACGGGCAATGCGGCTGGAAAAGGGGGTAAAGCAGGCGATAACCGCCGGCGACATGGAAACGGCCCGCCGCGCAGTGGCCGCGCTTGTGGAGGCCGAGAAGGACACGGAACGTCTTCGCGCGGCGCTCGATACCGCTCACACAGCGTATCTCGATGCAGGCGCCGTTCGAAAACAGCTCGCCGACACCCTCAACGATCTGAAGGCCCGCAGGAAGGACATCATCGACAGAAGTCGTCGTGTGGAATTGCAGAAGGCGATTCAGACGAATCGAGCGCTTGGCATCGCCGATGGCACAGAAATCCTCGACGTTGTCGCCCGTATGGAAGCAAGACTCGACCATGACGAGACCCTGATCGAAGCCGCCAACCATCTCCGGCCGACACTTGACCTGACGCTGGATAGCGATATACTGAAACAGAGACTCCACGATGCAGAGGTCGAGGCGCGGTTGGCCGAACTGAAGGCCAAATACATGCCGCCGGCCAACGGAGAGTAACAAGGTCTGGAGGGCCTGGGGAGCAGGATGAACACCGTAAGAGCGCTTCTTCTTTTCATTACTGCGCTGGGGATGCCAGCAGCGCCCCTCGCCGCCGACGGTCTCATCGCTTCCCCCGAGGATGGCTGGCCTCAATGGCGCGGTCCGAGACGTGATGGAATATCCACTGAAACGGGGCTTCTGCAGGCATGGCCAGCGGAGGGGCCGCGGCTCCTGTGGAAGATAGGCGAACTCGGCCGGGGATGGTCGTCGCCCATCATTGTCAACGGTCGGCTTTATATCACGGGGGACGCAGGCGATGACCTCGTAATCTTTGCCTTCGACACAGACGGCAAGCCCCTCTGGCGAGCCACAAACGGCAAGGCGTGGAAAGGGCCGTACCCCGGAGCACGGGCTGCGTGCACGTTTTCCGAAGGCAAAATCTATAACATGAGTGCGCACGGGCGGGTGACCTGTCTCGATGCCGCATCAGGACGTGAACTGTGGGCGCTGGACATTCTCGAGCATTTCAGCGCCAAGAACATCACGTGGGCCTTGAGCGAGTGCCTGCTGGTGTACGGCCCGCGGCTCATCGTGACGCCAGGCGGGCCGAAGGCGCTGATGGCGGCGCTGCACAAGGACGATGGACATGTGCTGTGGAGCACGCCTCCCCTGCGCGAAGAAAACACATCTCATTGTTCTCCCATTCTGTTCGAGTACGCAGGCCGACGGATTGTCAGCAACTGCTCGGCGTCCTGCGGCTTTGGTCTGGATGCCGACACCGGTAAGCTGCTTTGGACAGTACCGTTGAAGAACCCGTACGGCACGAACGTCGCCACGCCTGTTTACGGCCGCGGGGCCGTTTACTACGTCACGCCCTATACGGAGATGGGGCGATGCTATCGTCTGCGTGCTAATGGGGACAAGATCGCCGCCGAGCATCTCTGGATCTCTTGCCTGGATACCGTCACAGGCTGCGCGGTCCTCGTTGATGGCGTGCTCTACGCCGCCAACTACAACCGGCCGAAGTGGTGGTTCGCCGTTGACTGGCAAACAGGAGAAACGCTGTACGAATGCCGAGAATTTACCACCGGCGCGGCCGTTTATGCCGATGGCCGCCTGTACATCCTCGACGAAAGCGGCCAGGTCGGGCTCCTGAAGCCCACCAGAGACGGCCTGCAGATCCATGGCCGATTCTCACTCACCGACAGGAAAGTCAGGGATGCCTGGGCCCATCCGGTCATCCTCGATGGCCGGCTGTATCTCCGCTACCACGACACGCTGTTCTGCTACGATATTAGACAACGCTGATCGCGCAGGCGGCATCCGTTCTTTCGTGCACCAAGGGATTTGCTGCTGACCAGACAGATGCCGATGGGAATCGGCCTCCAGGTGTTCGGTTCTGTCACAGTCGCCATGCGCCGGCCGGAATTGCACAGGAAAGTACAGTTGCCGGCCGTACCACACATATGCATTGCACAAACAATTAAGGATCCGTCGGCTTTTAACAACTCCCCTTATACGCTTGCCACCGCACGACGCAAGGAATCACAGTCCCGGGTTCAATTGGGGTTTGACAGTACAGGGCAAATATGCTCTAATCCCGCAACCACATGTAAGGATCGCCCCTTTTCACTGTGATTAGCGAATCAGTAGGAGACAATATAAGATGCCCAGGCGGGAAGACATACATAAGGTTATGATCATCGGCTCCGGCCCGATCGTCATCGGCCAGGCCTGTGAATTCGATTATTCGGGCACCCAGGCGTGCAAGGCGCTGCGCTCGTTGGGTTACAAGATCGTACTTGTCAACTCAAACCCGGCCACGATCATGACCGATCCGGGGATGGCCGACGCAACCTACATCGAACCTCTGACGGTGGAGAGTCTGACCAAGATTATCGCCAAGGAGCGGCCGGACGCCCTGCTGCCGAATCTCGGCGGCCAGTCGGGCCTGAACCTCAGCTCCGCCCTGGCAGAAGCCGGCGTGTTGGATAAGTATAATGTCCGCATTATCGGCGTTCAATTGGATGCTATCAAGCGCGGTGAGGATCGCCAAGCGTTCAAGGACACGATGAAGTCGTTGGGCATCGAAACACCGCGCAGCCTCATCGCCAACAGCTTCGAAGAGGCCCAGGAGGCGATCAAGCAGGTCGGGTTGCCATGCGTCGTTCGACCCGCCTATACCATGGGCGGCACGGGCGGCGGATTCGCATACAACATGGAGGAATTCGCTGAACTGGCCAAACGCGGGCTCAGCGCCAGCATCGTCAACCAGATCCTCATCGAAGAATCGGTCCTGGGCTGGGAGGAACTCGAGCTGGAGGTCGTTCGCGACAGCAAGAACCAGATGATCACCGTATGCTTCATCGAAAACGTCGATGCGATGGGCGTTCATACCGGCGACAGCTATTGCACCGCCCCCATGCTGACCATCGCCCCGGAGCTTCAGCAGCGCTTGCAGGAGTATTCCTATAAGATCGTCGAGGCAATACAGGTCATCGGCGGCACGAACATCCAGTTCGCACACGACCCGAAGACCGGCCGCGTGGTAGTCATCGAGATCAATCCGCGCACGTCACGTTCATCGGCCCTGGCCTCCAAGGCGACGGGCTTTCCCATCGCCTTCGTTTCGGCCCTGCTGGCCGGCGGCCTGACACTCGACGAGATCCCCTACTGGCGCGACGGTACGTTGGAAAAGTACACACCCTCGGGCGATTACGTGGTGGTGAAGTTCGCGCGGTGGGCCTTTGAGAAATTCGAGGGGCTCATCGACAGGCTCGGTACGCAGATGCGCGCCGTCGGCGAGGTCATGAGCATCGGCAAGAACTATAAGGAGGCGTTTCAAAAGGCCATTCGTTCGCGCGAGGACGGCCGTTACGGCCTCGGTTTCGCCAGGGATTACAACAAGCGGCCTCTGGAAGACCTGATGCGAATGCTGGTCGAACCCTCCAGCGAGCGGCAGTTCATCATGTACGAGGCCTTGCGCAAGGGCGCCGACATAAGGACGCTGTCCGAAACGACACACATCAAGACGTGGTTCATCGAGCAGATGAAGGAACTCGTCGATCTGGAAGAAAAGATGCTGCAGTACAAAGGCCGGCCGCTGCCCGATGAACTGCTTATCCAGACCAAAAAGGACGGCTTCGCGGACCGCTATCTCGCCCAGATCCTGGATGTCGACGAGAGCGCCATACGCGCGCAGCGCAAGCGTTTGGGCGTGGTCGAGGTCTGGCACCCGGTACCCGTCAGCGGCGTCGAAAACGCATCCTACTACTATTCGACCTATAACGCCCCCGACGCCACGCACGTCTCGCCGAGTCGCAAGATCATGGTCCTGGGCGGCGGACCGAACCGTATTGGCCAGGGTATCGAGTTCGATTACTGCTGTGTGCATGCGGCGTTCGCCCTGCGCGACGAAGGCATTGAGTCGATCATGGTCAACTGCAACCCGGAGACCGTCTCGACCGATTATGACACCTCCGACAAGCTGTACTTCGAAGCCTTGACGGTTGAGGACGTGTTGAGCATTTACGAAAAAGAGAAGCCCGAGGGCGTCATCTGCCAGTTTGGCGGCCAGACGCCGCTGAACATCGCCGCCGAACTCGAAGCCGCCGGCGTCAAGATCATCGGCACCTCCGTGGATGCCATCGAACTGGCTGAGGACCGTGACCGCTTCCGTCAGAAGATGCAGAAGTTGGGCATTCCGCAGCCTGACAGCGACATGGCCAGCACGGAGGCCCAGGCCTTAGCCATCGCCAAACGAATCGGCTACCCGGTAATGGTGCGACCGTCGTTTGTGTTAGGCGGCCGTGCCATGGAAATCGTTCACGATGAAGAGATGCTCAAGCGTTACATGCAGGCGGCTGTCGACGTCTCACCGAAACGGCCCATCCTCATTGACAAATTCCTTGAAAATGCCATCGAGGCGGAAGCCGACGCCATCGCCGACGGAACCGACGCGTTTGTGCCCGCGGTGATGGAGCATATCGAACTGGCCGGCATTCACTCCGGCGATTCGGCCTGCGTGATACCGCCGACAACAATTCCGCAAAAACACATCGACACAATCTACGAGTATACACGCCGCATCGCCATCGAGCTTCGCGTCGTCGGCTTGATGAACATCCAGTACGCCATCTGCAATGACAAGGTCTACATCCTCGAGGCCAATCCACGAGCCAGCCGCACCGTGCCCCTGGTCAGCAAGGTCTGCGGACTGTCGATGGCCCGGATCGCCACGCAGTTGATGCTCGGCAAAAAACTGTCCGACCTGAACCTCAAGAGTCCCCAAATACCTCATTACGGCGTGAAGGAATCGGTCTTCCCGTTCTACTTCTTCCCCGAAGTCGATCCGGTGTTGGGGCCCGAGATGCGTTCGACCGGCGAGGTGTTGGGCATGGCTGACTCGTTCGGTCTTGCGTTTTTCAAGGCCGAGGATGCGGCACAGGGACGGCTGCCGGTCAAAGGCACGGTTCTCATGACGATTGCGGACAAGGATAAAGGGCCGGCCATTGTCGACGTCGCACGCAATTTCATCAACATGGGCTTCAAGATCAAGGCCACAGAGGGCACGCAGGTTTTCCTGGCCAAGCACGGCATCACTGCCGAGCGAGCCTACAAGCGTCGCGAACAGCGGCCCGACATCGCCGATGACATCACCAACGGTGAGATCCAACTGCTGATCAATACGCCAATGGGCAAGGCCAGCAAGGAAGACGATTCGTACATCCGCAAGGCGGCAATCCGCTACAAGACACCGTACATTACGACGGTCGCGGCGGCAATTGCGGCCGCCAAAGGCATCGCCGCCATCCGCGGACGGGAATTCGACGTCAAATCCATTCAGGAGTACCACGCCGCAATCAGGTAGTCGTACTCTGCAATGGCAGAGATTCACGGCATACGAAAGAGACGCCCGTCGCCCGGACCTAATGCGATCGTCACTTTGCCCTCGTGATCGGTATTGCCAGCCTCTATCCATTCGCCGGTGGCCCGGTCCAGTTCCTTAAGCCGCCCGCCGCCGCGGACAAACTGCAGGGTTGCTTTGGCGCTTTGTCTGTAATCGCGATTGACCAGCATAAAAGCCGTTGCGCTGCCCCCCTGCCCGAAGAGACCAAGTACGTAAGACCCCTCCGAACATATCCGAACGGGTGAATCGCCCGGTACGGGTTCGGTGCCGAGCGGCAGCGGATCGGTATGGTAGGCGCCCAGTGAGTCAAGCGTCATCAAGGCAGGCCCGAACTTCTCGATCTCGGCATTAAGAGCCGCAACATCCGCCGCCAGCGGCGACGGCTTGCCGTCCCTGTACAGCCCCCCGTACGATTCCGGTCCCCAGTATGTGAAATAACTGATGCCGCGGCCGCCATATGCCATGGTCGTAAAGGCAAGCCATCGCACCTCCGCGGCCGTGGGGAACCGCCAGGCCTTCACCACTGTGCTGGCCTGGATGATGTTCAGAAACGGCTTGCCGCATGCAAGCGCCGCCTCACGAATGAGCGCCAGATTGAGAAAATACTCTGGGCCGTCGCCGTCCAGGAAGAAGTGGTAATGGTCATAGCTGATCAAGTCGGGTTTGACAGTCTCCACAAACCGCATCAGGTGTTCGCGATAACGCAGCACCACGCCGTTGTCCGAACCTATGCCGGCAAGATGGACGGGATAACCGTCGCGGCGGGCCTGCGAAGTGGTGATTCCCAACTGCTGTTCGTTGGCATACGTTGGAAAGAGATTGATATAAGCCAGATGCTTCGGGTCGCGCTGCCTGAGATAGGCCACCAATCGGCCAAGGGCGGCAAATGCGCCGGCGCTCGGCTCGTCGACAATATAATACGCCTCAAGCGCCGGGTGATCCTTGACGCGTGCAATCAGGGCGTCCAGTCCCGTACGCTTGTCCGCATCATCCAATATCTCCGGCCGCAGGAGGCTGTTGGTAAGCATGGCCCGCAGGCCGTGCCGCGCCGCAACGTCCAGACCTTCCTCCGGGACCCACGTAAGGTTGTAGTGTTCGGCGGCAACCCGGACCAGCGCCTCGTCCGTCGCCGGCGGCGGGCACCAGAACGTGATGAGAAACCGGTCCTGCCTCCATCCGGCGTTTGATTGTACATCCGCACCAAAAGCCGGCCATACCAGCAGCGCCATCAGCCCGATGCCCACCAGGATCATTCTCCTGCACATTGCTCTCTCCTTTCTCCGGTAAAATGCGTTGAGGTTTCATGCCGCTTACAGTATAGTATAATCTAAACGTTATTGACAGTCGGAGGATATTATGAAAACCAGGGCCGTATGCATCATCGTTTTCGCCATCGCCGCGTTTATTGCACTCACATATGATGCCGCAACCGCATCACCGGACGACCTGTCTGTAAAGACCTATCGCAACCCTATCATCAACCGCATCGGCCCGGCCGACCCTGCCGTGATTCGCTACCAGGGCAAGTACTACATGTACCCAACGTGGGACGGGCGGGGTTATGACGTGTTCGTCTCCGATGACCTTGTCACGTGGCAACAGAAGCCCAAATGCTACACCGATTCCCGCGGCGGGGCATGGGCGCCGGATGTATTTTGCAACAGCAGGGGCGACGGCAAATTCTATCTCTACTACACGGTCAACAACCCTAAGGGCGGCAAGCTGATCGGCGTCGCCGTGGCGGACCATCCGCTGGGCCCGTTTGTCGACAAGGGCAACCTGATCGAGAATAATGTCATCGACGCGCACCTGTTCCAGGACGACGACGGCAAACTGTACCTCTACTTCGTGCGTATCGGCGACCCGTTTCAGATATTTGTCCAGCCGATGGCCGACCCGCTGACCCTGACAGGCGCCCCCACGGAAGTCATCCGTGCCGAAACGCCATGGGAGACGGCCCGAGGTAAGGTGACCGAGGGCCCCTGGATGCTCAAGCACAAGGGACTGTATTATTTAATGTATTCCGGCAGCGGCGCCAATGGGCCGGAGTACGCAATCGGCTACGCCACCGCCAAGTCGCCTCTCGGCCCGTTTGTCAAGTATGCCGGCAACCCCATCGCCAAACAGGGCAACGGCGTCTTCGGACCCGGCCATCATTGCGTCGTCGAAGGCCCCGACGGCGGCCTGTGGATGGTCTATCATCAGCAGAACAGTACAAAGGTGGGTTGGGACCGCTTCCTCGCCATCGACCCGTTGTGGTTCGACGACGAGGGCGTCATTCACGTCAAGACCACACGCAATAGTGAGGAACCTCTGGACCACGCCTTGGCACTGAAGGAAATAAAATGAACGGGCGCAGGCCAAAGTGCTGAAGAAGCACGGCAAGCCACCCCCTCACCACTACGCCCGGCAGGATTCGAACCTGCGACCTTCGGTTTAGGAAACCGACAACATAATTACATAAAATCTTTACAGTAAATAACTTATGGATTTCTCTGTTTTTACTTGTCCTTTGCATTGTCCTTTTATGGACTTGCAAAACTCCAAAATACTGCGTTTATCTTCTCTTTTTAGGGACTCCAAAACTCTACCAAAGCGTTTTTTTATAGTGTCCAAAAACTCTTTTCAATTCTGTTTTATGGACTAAAGAAACCCTGAAGGATTCTTTACATGGCCGCATTGTCCCGGTATCCTGTATGGCATGGCTGAAGACTGGAAAAAAGTATTGAAAGATTTCCCGATGGACGCTCTCCGAATGATTATTGAATGGGGCATTTTCATCGGTATCATTGCCCTTTTGGGTTATCTTTTAAGCGACTGAATCAACCGGGACTATCCTTTTACGATAACCCCGTGTTCCCTGAACGTAATGCTTTGTGGGTCCAGACTGTACGCAAGCCGCATCCCCTGCCCTTTCCCATTCCGGGCCTTGAGAATATGCAGGGTCCGATTGTGTTCCGTCTCGATGGTTCCGCAGGCGGTTTTGACTTCATGGACTTTCTTATCGTGAATCTCAAGCCAGAGAATCGTTTGGGCAAACCGGGCAAAAGCAGCGGAACCAGCCAGCTTATTCATATCCGGGCAGTCATAATCCTTGATGGGGTGCGTTACAAGGATAATACTGCAATCGTACTCAGTCGCCGCTCGTTTGACCTGTTGCAAGAATGTATTATCTTCCTCCCACTGTTTCGACGTGGTATGCTCTGCCGCGGTAACGGGGTCAATCGCGATAATCCTACATCCCGCCTTTGCTTTTTGCCGGACCCATTCCGCAATCTGTGCCAGGGTCGGCATAGTTTCGGGGCAAACTTCGATACATCGGGCCATAGATTCGGCCAGCGGTTCATATTCGGCCAGGATATGCCGCGTTTCTTCCGGATTTGCCGCCGTCCAATCGGGGTCCGTCATGCCCTGCTGTTTGCTTTGCTGTGCAATCATCCGCCGCAGGTGGTATTCCCGTGAATCTTCAAGCTCATACAGGGCAATCGGGATTCCCTCCCTATGCCAGAAGGTCGCCGCCTCCAACAGCAAAAGGGATTTTGACGCACCCGGACCGCCGCAAAGGATCGTTATTGCCCCCGGCAAAAGGGCCTTTGTCGGGCCTCCGATCAATACCCACGGCCAGGCAACCGCCCGCCGCGTGCCGTTGATTTCCGCCTCGTATTGTTCCGCAAGGGCGGTACAGATCCCGCGGGGCTTTGCCTTACTCAAAGCATCGTAAAGGGCCTGCTGAATCTTTACTCGCTCCGTACGGACCGTTTCCAGCACCCGGACATAATCAACAACATCCTCCTTTTCCGCAAGGTCCAGTTCTGCCGGGTCCAATATCGAAATACGGGGGGCGGGGGTCAATCCCTGTAAAATTTCCTCCACCTGCCGCATGTGATTATGTCCGGCCTCGTCCTGATCGGGCCAGAGAATGAGATTTTTCCCTGAAAGCAAGGTCCAATCGGCATAAGGGGCTTTTCCTGCCCCCCCCGGGCTTGTGGTCGCGATAATACCGTATTCGTGCAGACAATGGACCGCCTTTTCACCTTCGACGATTACCACGGTATCGGCCAGCCGTATCCGGGCCCGATTATAGATCGGCCAGGGCTTCGGGGGGGCCTGCATCACAAAGCCGCCATTTTCCGGCCTGCACTGCCTGAACGTCTTGCCCTCTGCCGTTCGGCAGCGGAATACAATCATATCCGGCTTTTGTGTAATCGGGTCGGTGTACTGGTAAACCGCCTCCACTTCCTTCTTCCCCAGCCCGAGCCGCTCATTGATTTTCTCCAACCGCGGAGCCAGCGACGTGACGGTCGGCTTGGGCTCGCCGATACTCGGCAAGTACCGATTCATTGACGTTTTGGCGCATTATCTTTCCGGACCCGTCCCGTAGGACGTTTTTTTGCCGATCGCGCGCCAAACCCTTAACGGTTGTGGTCTTTTTCGCGCCATAGGGACGATAGGGGTACAGCGGACAGTCGGAAACGGTGCATTTTCTGATTTCATCCTTCTGCCAGCAGGTACAATCGAGACATTTTGCCTTCAAAGCCGCCGCCTTGCTCTTGCCGGACATGGCCTTTTTGTAAGTCTCACGGTAACGCTCTGGTATTTCTTCCATTCTGAATATAGTTACTCCTTTCTACAGCTTTTTAACACGTATTTCAGTCCTCGGCCTGTCCGAGTACTCTTTGACCCGGTGCACGGCAAGCCTCGGCCTTCAGGCCGGGGAAGGATAGCGCGGACGCCGTAGGCGTCCTTTGGCCGGTCAGTGTGGCGTCTGCTGCTGCTCGATGTACTGGCGCACGATGGAAATCGGCGCGCCGCCGCAGCTTGAAGCGAAATAGGACGGCGACCACAGCACGCCTTTCCAGTAGCGCTTCTGGATGTCGGGCCGTTCCTTCCGCAGCAGGCGACTGGAGACGCCTTTGAGGCTGTTCACGAGATTGGAGACAGCCACCTTGGGCGGGTATTCCACAAGCAGGTGAACGTGATCGTCCTCGCCGTCCATCTCGATCAGTTGCGCCTCGAAGTCGGCGCAGACCTTGGCGAAGATCGTGCGCAGCCGGTTGATGGCGTCGCCATCGAATACCCTGCGGCGATATTTCGCTACAAAGACCAAATGGACATGCATCTTAAAAACGCAGTGTCGTCCATGCCTAATATCGTTGTCGTCGCTCATAGGCCAAATTATAATATCCGCATGCAACGCCT
>DAOTMV010000013.1:0-99406 GCA_035450485.1 Anaerohalosphaeraceae bacterium
GGCCGGAGTAGCCATATCTTCTTTTCAACCTCCAACTACGGATGGGACAACTTCTCAATTCTTCCCCACAGGCTACAGGAAGTACACACAAAGTAACTCCGAACCCGAATGTCTCTGACGCAGAATTGCCGCAGAAAGGAAATAGTGGAGCAATCGGAACTGGTAAAGAAAAGCAAAATCCCCGTTTTCAGTGTGAAAAACGGAAATTTTTGAATGGGCGGTACAGGACTTGAACCTGTGGCCTCCTGCTTGTAAGGCAGGCGCTCTATCCAGCTGAGCTAACCGCCCGCGAGCTGCGAACGGCTATCTATACGCTCTTCCGACCTGCCTGTCAACGAATTTGCGGTTTTGGGTGTGCCTTCGCCCGTCAAATAAGTCCCTCCCCTCCCCGACAAGGATTCGGAATTTCCGGCCGGCCGCCACGACTTGACGACAATTGTACCGACCTCCACCTCCTGGCGAAGTGCCTTTGCCGCAGGATGGCTAAGGCGCCGCCTTGGGTGCATAACCCAGTTTACCCCAGACCCGCATCTGCACCCAGTGAAGGTCTTCATTACCAGGTTGCGTCGCCAGCGGACCAAGCCGCAGCGTATTCTGCCACTCGTCATAGTCGGCGTTGCAAACCTGCAGCGTCCGCTCGTCACCCCACTTCTTGTAATCGCTGTGCCCGTCGGCAAAAGCGAAGTTGGTACCGTTGCCATGCCGTGCCGTGATCTGGTCCCACCACCGCTCCTCGTCATAACAGACGGTCCAGCTTGCTGGGCTCAACAGCCCCTCATCAAGGAATACCACTCGCGTCGCCGGGCTCTTGATCTGTCCGCGGTTCTTGATTATGTCTGGCGCCCCGGGGATCTTGTCATACCCGTTCATCGAATCGACAATGGCATACGTGATAACCTCATCTCGCATGCCGGCAGGGCATTTGTAAATCTTTTCGCTTGTGCAATATGGAAACAACAACCCATCTTCAAGACCTTTGATCTTCTCGGGTATTGTGGCGTTGTGGCCGGCCCAATACGCCCAACAGGAATCGTCCTTGTTGAACTTTTTCGTTGGGTCCGGCTGCGCGGTATCAAGACTTGTGTTTCCGTTGACAATTCTGTCGTTATTGTCATCTGCGTAAAGGTACCAGATGATCATCATCTGCCGAAGATTGCTCAGGCAAACCGCACGCTTACCTTGCTCTTTGACGTGTTTCAGGGCGGGCAGCAGGACAGACAGCAGGATGCTGATAATAGCGATAACCACCAGCAGCTCGATCAATGTGAACGCGTTCAGGCGTCTCTTCATGATCAGGATCCTCCAAATGGTTCGCCGCTTCTCAAATTATACCCCGCCCCCGCTTCCGGTCAACCGTTTTTCTGTTTGCTATTGCCGGACCCGACATTATCATGAGTATCACGTTCTTCAATTCGTTACGTTTTTTTGAAAGGATCAATGATGAAGAAAGTAACCATGGTTCTTTTACTGGTTTGTATGACCCTGAGTCTGGCATCCTGCAAGGAGAAACTGGCCGGCCCGGCCGACGCCCCCAAGGCCCTCGCCGACGCCTGGCAGCCCCTCTTCGCCGCCGATCTGTCCAACGCTGTCTTCCCCGCCGGCGTCTGGTCCGTCACCGACGGCGTCCTCACCGCCACCGAAGACCAGGTCATCTGGTCCGACAAAGAGTACGAGAACTTCGTCATCGACCTCGAGTTCAAGACCGACCCCGGCACCAACAGCGGCGTCATCGTCTACTGCACCGACCGCGAAAACTGGATTCCCCACAGCGTCGAAATTCAGATCGCCGACGACTTCGCCAAGCAGTGGGCCGAGAGCCCCAAGACCTGGCAGTGCGGCGCCATCTTCGGCCACCTCGCCCCCACAAAGAGCATGGTCAAGAAACCCGGCGAATGGAACAAAATGACCATCACCTGCCGCGGCCAGAACATCCAGGTCGTCCTCAACGGCGAAAAAGTCACCGACATGGACATGGCCCTCTGGACGAGTGCAAAAACCAATCCCGACGGCAGCGAAATCCCCGCATGGCTCAGCACCCCGTTCGCCGAACTTCCCACAAAAGGCTACATCGGCCTGCAGGGCAAACACGCCGGCGCACCCATCTACTTCCGCAACGTCCGCGTCAAACCCCTGGAATAACCCCCACAGCATTCAACAACGAAACGGGCGCCCTCCACAGGACGCCCGTTTTTTTGTCGGTTCCTACACTGCGCAAACACAGGCAATCGTCAGACCCGCAGCCTTCACCTAATTCGCATCTTCAAATCCAGGAGAACTAACGGCTCTCGTCCAGGCCAATGCGCACAACCGCCGATCGCACAATCTGCGGCAGCAGGATCCTGCCGTCCTCGACAGCCGCCGTGACATGCTTGTTGGTCCACGGGTCATAAAGGTCGGCCATCGTCGCCGTCTCCGGCAGCCGCGCCCCCCGCAGATCAAGCGTCACATTGGCCAATGTCTGCGGCGCCAGTCCCTGCGCCAACTCCGTCTCCCACATATTCTGCGTGTCGCGGCACCATGCGACAAATGTCCGTTTGCCCTTCAGCGCATACACCCGCAATCGACCCTGGTCCAAGCGCACCGGCTCGAACCCCTCCGCCGCCGGGTCAAGGCCCTTCACAGCCTCCGCAAACCGCCCGAACTGCCACCACAGGTCCCGCGCCTCCACATATCTGTCCCAATGCCAGCACTGCCCCGCGCCCGCCGCCCCCGCAAAAAACGGCGCAAACACCACGTCATGCAGAATGATCCCCGCCCGATCCTTATCATAAAGCTTAAACGGCCCCGAATGCGACGGCTCCACCGCGCCCGACTCCGCCAACAGGATCGGCTTGCCCGGCCTAAACGCCCGCAGTTCCGCCACCGCATCGGCCGCCAGCACATCAACCGGCCCCTTGCACACCGCCAGGCTCGCCCCCAGATCCAGATACCGATGCACCTGCGCCATGTCGTTACCCGGCATGCACGAAAGCTCGCGATACAACTCCCGCACGCGATCGTTGTCAAAGCTGCCCAGACTCTGCGTTGCCAGATTCCGTGGGAACCGCTCATGCAGCGCCTCCAACATCACCCGCGTCCACTCCATCTGTTCAGCCGCCGCCTCAATCGTAACGCCGCCCCCTGTTCCGCAGTTCACCTCATTCCACAACTCCCACGCAAAGATCGTCGGCCGGTCGCCGTACCGCCGCGCATACCAGTCAAGCTTCCGCCGAAACTGCTCCCGCGACTTCTCACCTGCAAAAAAGTCGCTTACGTCCTTGGCCGGCCCGCCCATCGACACATGATGAATATTCTTGTTCGCCCAGCTCTCCCGCTCGCTGAAGAAGTGCCGAAAATGCTCGATCGTAAACTTCACGCGAATCCCGTACCGGTCAGCCATGTCCAGCACCGCATCCAGACGCCTCGCCTTCTCCGCATCGTACACCCCGCTCTTCTCATGCTCCACGTTGAAGAAATCGTTGCTCGCCCAGATCCGGATAAAGTTTCCGCCGTTGTCCGACAGCAGCCTCATCCACTTCTCCATCCTCGCCAGCGCCTCTGCCTCCGTCCGCCCCCACGGCGCAATCATGTTCAGCCCGATCGGGATATACGGCGTCCCGTCCGACAACTCAAAATACCGGCAGTCCCGCGGACTCACCCGCACAAACGCATCCGCCGCCAACGCACGGACACCGCAAAGCGCAACCGCAACCGCCGCACACACCGAAAACAGTCTCATCGTCAGCCCTCTCAAACAAACCGTTCCCACCGCCAAGTCTAACAAAACCCACACCCCCTCGCAACATGTACCCCGCAGCGGCGTTCCACGTAGCTCGCAACACAAAGAAACGGCAGGGTGGGGTTCTACATGGTTCGTAAACCCGTAGAGTAGGGTTCTACCCCACCGCCCGCCCACGCCCCACTACATGAGCACAACAAAGCGCACCTGCCGCAACAGGTGCGCTTTGCTCTAACAGCACTTGCAGTCTGTCGTGCTTGAGATTTGAGATTGGAATTCTAAATTTGTCAGAAATTAGAGCTTTGTGTTTGGGATTTGTTATGGCCCCAGATGTTTTCGAACCTACCTCTGCAAATCCGCCGCTGCAACATCCCTCACGCTCAGATCACCATAAATGACGCGTCGTGTCGCCGCCCCCTCTGGCTCATACCAGAACACCGCCTTGCCGCCGTCGCCGAACCTCACCCCCGCCCCGGCATACCCCCAGGTTATTTTCCGGCGCTCGAGCATCTGGTGAAACAGCATCGCGCGGCCGAAGCTGATCCCCAGCGTGGTCGCCTCCGCTTCCGGGATGCTCCTGGCAATCAGCTTCTGAATCAGCACGGGCATCTGCTGCATCGCCTCTTCTGTGCCGATGGCATCCGGGAAAACCTCGTCGCCGATGATCTCCGCCCAGATCCTCAGCCCCTCGACAAAATCCGCCTCCGTCGCGTCGCCCAGATCAACCTGCATATCCGCCAGCGTATATCCCTCCGGCACGTCCATGCTCACCAGCGCAGCATCCACGGGCACATCGAACTGGAAATTCTTCATGGCCGCCCGGAAATCCCGCCCCATCGTCAACTCGATACGAAGCGGATGCCCTGTCTTGGCGTCCGCCCAGATGGTCACCTCTTCATTCTCCCCGCGCCCGACAAAACCCACCGCCGCCACACCGTCAATCTCCCGCTCGCCCAATCCCTCCACGTGTGCGTCCTGCACCTGCCGAATCGCCTGCCGCAAAAACTCGACGTAGTTCTTCGTCCCTTCCTGCACGTCGCCCGCGATATCCACGTATATAGCCGTCTTCGACGTATCGTCCAGCGCCAGCATCCTGCCGCCCTCCAGGTCCAGCACCTGCGTCAAGGTTGGCAGATTCGACATGTTCCTGCGTATCCGTCCCCCAACGATAATCTCATGCATCACTGGGCCGTCCTCGCCTCCGACCACCAGATCGACGATCACCGTCTTGGCGTTCAGAATCGGCTCGACCACCGTCGCAAACGTTACGTTGCTCCCCGGGAAAAATACGGCCCCCAACACCACCACAAAAACAATCGCCGCCGCGGCGGCCATTCTTGCCAAAGGACTTGTCATGTTTATGCTCCATTTCATTGATCTTCGTGTTTGTTTGTGTTGACCCTTGATCGCGCCAACAAGCCGTTCTCGGCGGCCCGCCATGCCCGTATCGAGCCGCTCAACCAACTCAGCAAGCAGCAGGTCCTCGCGCCGCAGCGCCTCCAAGTACGCCCGGCATTCTGCACAATCCGCAACATGCTCTTCGAGTCTGTCGACCTGAGCCGGCTCTGCAACACCGTTCACCACATCGGCCGCCAGTTCCCGATAACGTTCACATTGTGCATTCATGGCTTGGTCTCTCCCGTCATCAGGTCGTGCAGTTGCCTGCGCGCCATCCGCAATCTCTGACACGCCGTCGCCGTCGAAACGTTCAATCGCTCGGCGATGCTGGTCGCGTTTCGCCCGTCAAAGTAGTACATCAACAAAGGCACGCGAAGTTCCATCGGCAGCCGCCTCAGCGCCTGCTCCAGGTCGTACCGTGCATTGACGTCCGAGCGTGCCTGTACGACCCGTTCCGTCGCCGGCGGCCGCAGCCTCTTGCGCTTCCGAAGCACGTCCACACAAAGGTTCCGCGCCACGCGCACGATCCAGCATCGAAACCCCTCTGCGTCGCTCTCCGGCCCCTTCACAAGGCCCCGCAGCATCGTTTCCTGGGCGGCGTCCTCGGCATCGTGCACGTTGTTCAACATGCCAAGGCACACCGCGAAGACCTGCCGGTAGTGGTTGCGGAAAAACGCCTCGTACGCGGCCTCACCCGCAATCCACGGCCCGGCCTCATCGCCCTGGTTCGAACCATTCCCCATAGAGACTCCGAAAACCTGCTGCTTTCACCTATTAAAACGAGCCGCAAACCCATGCCTTACAAAAAAGCTGCCCCCTAAATGCGAATTTCAGCAAACTAAGCCCGCGGCACTGTCCCAGACACAGAAAGGGCCGATGGCACTGTACATGTCCGGCCGATTAGCAAAACCATTCTCGAAGGAGAAAATAGCAAAAATTATTTCAAGTTTATTTGACACTTTTAAAATATGAGCTATATTGTACATGCCAGGCAAATAGAAGGAGGTGCCCATGAACGTTGAGTCTTACAGATGTTGCTTTTACCTCTCTGATATCCGTGATCGCGCAATTTGAAACACCTGCACGAACGTAGCCTTAACATTGTCTTAACCGTGCCCTAATAATGAAGTGCCGGCAAATAGAACGCTTGATGGATGTTAAGATGATATTGAGAACGGCTACCGGAACGAACCCGAATTGCGAGGTCCGGGAACCACCGCCGTGGTTGACATCCGCCTCACGAATTGGTTTACTGCATGTCGGAAACCGTTTCACAAGGAGCACTTAATGACAGCTCTGCAACAGCCGGCCAACAGCACCGCAAGTGCTCACACGCGTACCGAAAGCCTTCAAGTGAAGGACTGCAACTCACCGCTGGGCCGGGACCGTATGTGAAATTAGCTAATCCGGAGAAAAGAAATGACATTCGAATCCGCGCCGCGTCTTGGAGTTTCTCTTTTCGTGATCCTGCTCACCGCCGCCTCCATTGTGTGCACATCCGATGTCGCGCGATCTGCCGAAGTGGTCGTTGACGCCTCGAAAACCGTCGGCGCCATACGCCCCCTCCACGGCGTCAACAACGGTCCCCTCAACTTCGGTGAAGTTGTCGACCTCTCGCCATACTACAGCCAGCTCGACATCCCGCTCGCCCGCCTCCACGACCCCGAATGGCCCAACCCCGATGTCGTCGACATCCACGCCATCTTTCCGGATATGAACGCAGACCCCGCCGACCCTCGAAACTACCAGTTCAGCAGGACCGACGACTACATCCAGCCGCTGATCGACGCCGGCATAGGCATCGTTTACCGCCTCGGCGAGAGCATCGAACACACCCGCAAGAAATACCACGTCAACCCGCCGCGTGACTGCGCCAAGTGGACCGACGTCTGCATCGGTATCATCCGCCACTACAACGAAGGCTGGGCCGACGGCCACCACTACGGGATCACCTACTGGGAAATCTGGAATGAACCCGAAAACCGTCCCACCATGTGGACCGGCACCGATGAAGAGTACTACCGGCTGTACGTCCAGGCGGCAAAGGCAATCAAGAAGCGCTGGCCCGCCCTCAAAGTCGGCGGTCCGTCCGCCGGCCACCAGGGCGAATTTGTCGGCGACCGCGTCGAACCGTCTTCTTTCCTCAAAGGTTTTCTTGAACACTGCCGCGCCAACAACGCCCCCCTCGATTTCTTCTCCTGGCACACCTACACCAACGATCCGTACCTCTACGCAAGAAAAGCTCGGGCCATCCGCCGCCTGCTCGACGACTATGGCTTCACCAAAACCGAAATCCACCTCAACGAATGGAACTACCTGCCCGACAACGAGTGGATCATGGGCCCCGAGCGGCCGCTGGAACGCCGCCAATGGTTCGAACGGATAGGAGGCCCGGAAGGCGCCGCCTTCCTCCTTTGCGCGCTGATCGATCTCCAGACCGCCCCCGTGGACGTTACCAACTACTACTGCGGCGATACGAACTGGTGGGGCCTCTTCGACCGCTACGGCGTGCCGCGCAAGACGTTTTATGCCATGCGCGCCTTTCGCATGTTGCTTGACACCCCCGTCAGGGTCCAGGCTTCAACATCCGACACAAACCTCTCAGTCTGTGCCGGCCTCAACCAGGACCGAACCATGGCAACCATAATCGTTGCCCATTTGCACAAAGGTGACGAGAAAGTGAAATTGCAGGCATCCAATCTCCCCTGGAATGGGCCGACGCAATGGCAGATCTACCGGCTCGACGCCGCCCGAGATCTCCAGTTAGTACATGATGGAGTCAGGGATGGCGGGCCAACGGTTCACGATGACACATGCCCGCCGTCATCGGTCCTGCTTATCCGCTTAACCCCTGCCGCCGCTGCGCCCGCCCGCCTGTAACTCACCGCCCTGCGGGCGCCGTACTCATCAGCCACTGCGACGCGAATACTGCCAGATCACCCATATTCACAACGCAGTCCGCGTTCAGATCCGCCGCAACCAGCCCCATATCCGGGCAACTCAGGGAAATCGCCCCCAAATACAGGTCCAGCACCCAGTTTTCATCGTACTCCGACCACACAATCTGCCCGTTTGACAGGTGAACGCCTCGATACTCCGGCGAAAACCCACCGCTTTGCCGCAGCATGCTCACACAAACGTCCCCTTCATCGCGAATATACCCGCCGGCCAACGAATAACCGCACATTTTCCAAGGATCTCCCCCCGTCTCCTCCAAACACCCCTCGCTGCCGTTCTCTCCGCGCCACACAATCACGTCCCCGTCAACCTCCGCTCCGAACGCCGCCGCCGACAGATTGCGCCAGAAGTAATCCACCCGGGCCGACGCCGCATCCGCGTACCCGCCGATCAAAAATATGTCATACCGGTACATCTGGTACCATGCGATCCCCACAATCACGTCATCATCCACGTCCAACTCATCAATCGTCCCAGGAACATGGAACTGCCACCCCACGCCTCCCATCTCGTCAACCTTGTTGACGACAATGACGCTTTCACCAGACCCGTCCTCACATAAATACGAAAACACAAAATACGGCCCATGCACCGCCACCGCCCGAACACACACCTGAACAGGCGCCAGCGGATAATTGACCGGCGCCGCCGGATCCGACACGTCAATCACTTCCAGAAAAGATATTTCGCCGTTTGTCCAAACCGCGCCGATACGATTGCCGTCAATCGCATATCGCCCCACCGCCAAATCGTGCGGCGCATGCAGATCAAACGTCCGCGACTCTTCCGGCAGCGACAAATCGATCACCCGCAGAATATTCGACTCGCCGCTTTCGCCATCCGCCACGTCCCAGACAACCTTGTCGCCGCTGATCGCCACCCCAAGCGGCAAAGAACTGCTCACATCCAGGACCACCGGCTCTGCGGCGCCCGCGGCATCCAGGCAATACAGCGCAAATGTCCCGTCCAACTCCCAAACGATCCACACCACCCGATCCCCGTCGAACGCAAACGCGCCCGGCCACGGATCAATCAGGTACTCCTGCCCGGCAGTCAGTTTGCGAACAGATGATTCTTCGATCATCAAGGCCTGCGCACTGCCTGCTACAAGCATTACCGCCAGGATAACACAAAGAAGTGTCTTTCTCATGACTTCCCCCAAAAAGTTAAACGATACGAATCGTATATTGCCCGTACGGTCTCAAAATATAACCCACCCCACCGGCCGGGTCAAGTCTGCCTATTTTACCATCATGGCGGCTCGACGATCACGGGCATGAAGCGTACCGATAGTCACATCCGTCGGTCGACTGCCGCGGGAAAAGGCGCTCTTTCAAACAGCCGAAAGCAAATGCCCCAGTTCTTTCATTGCGCCGAGACGAGCACAAGAGTATGTTTACCTTCGGGCGCGCTTTGGGTGAGGCTCTTCATACTGGTGTCGAGCGGGCCGATCGGGTCGGACCATTTGCTTTGGGCAATATCGAGCACGTGAATACTGTAGCTGCCTTTGGCAGGCGGGTCGATGACAAGTTCGATCTGTCCGCCGTTGGGAAAGTAGATGGCGTATTGTTTGCCCGGGATGTACGTGAGGTACGCTTCATTGTCGGACCGCTGCTTGAGGCGCTCGCTTCGGACATCGGACTTTCTTGCCGGCCTGGGCGGCGCGACTCTTGATGTAGGCCGACCAGTACGCGCCCCAAGCCGTCACATCTGCAAAAAACCGGCTCCTGTTGCCGGTTCTCCCGGTTATAAGGCCTGGTGCAGGTCGATATAGAAATACGGTGCTTTCGATTCTGGAGGGCCGTTAGAGGCTTGCAAAAGCGTCGAAGGGGTCGTATAAGACCGGTCATGGCTAAGGACATTGCACAGCGGATTGAGGAGTTGCGGGAAGAGATTCGGCGGCATGATCGGCTTTATTATGTCGAGAATGCACCGGAGATCAGCGACCGTGAATACGACATGCTCTTTGCTGAACTCAAGGAGCTGGAGTCACAACATCCGGAGCTGGTGACACCCGATTCGCCGACCCAGCGTGTGGCCGGCGAGCCGCTGGAGGCGTTTGCGACGGTCCGCCATGCCGTGCCGATGCTGAGCATCGACAACACATACGACCCGGACGAACTGCGGGCCTTTGACAAGCGGGTGGCGAAAGCCTTGCGCGGCGAGGATTACGATTACGTGGTCGAGTTGAAGATCGACGGCCTGGCGGTCAGTCTGCGGTACGAAGGGGGCCGGCTGGTGCAGGCGGCCACGCGGGGTGACGGGACCAGGGGTGACGACGTAACCGCGGGCATTCGCACCATCCGCGCGATACCGCTGGCGCTGAGGGACGGCGGGCAGATTCCGGATGTCATCGAGGTGCGCGGCGAAGTCTACATGCCCAAGGCGGCGTTTGCGGCACTCAACAAGGCGCGTGACGAGGCGGGCGAGCCTGCGTTTGCCAATCCCCGCAACGCAGCCGCCGGCTCGCTGAAGCTGCTGGATCCGAAGATTACCGCCACGCGCAAGCTGGCGTTTTTCGCCTATTCGGTGGGCGAGTGCAGTGAGCCCTTGGGCGAGGAGCATTACGAAATTCTGAACCGGTTCAAGCGCCTGGGGCTGCCCGTGAACCCGAACAATCGCAAGGCGGCCAATATCGACGAGGTGATCGAGATCTGCAACAGTTGGGAACACAAGAAGACCGAACTGGATTACCAGATCGACGGGATGGTCGTGAAGGTAAACCGGCTGGATCAGCAAGAAGTCTTGGGTACGACGGGCCGCGCCCCGCGTTGGTGCATCTCGTACAAGTTTGCCGCCGAGCAGGCCGAAACGACGGTGGAATCGATCGAGGTACAGGTGGGCAAGACCGGGACACTGACGCCGGTGGCGAACCTGACGCCGGTACTGTTGGCTGGCACGACGATCAAGCGGGCAACGCTGCACAATTTCGACGAGGTGCGGCGATTGGATGTACGGCCCGGGGATACGGTGACCATCGAGAAGGCGGGGGAAATAATTCCGCAGGTAGTCAAAGTAACCGGCACAAGCAAAGGCAAACGGGCGGCCCCATTTGAAATACCCAAGACATGCCCGGTGTGCGAAAAGCCCGTGGAGGTAAAGGTCCGGTCGGAGGCGGATCGCAATTACACAACCGTCACGTGTACGAATCCGGGCTGCATCGGGACCTTGAAGCAGCGTTTGCAGTATTTCGTCGGCCGCGGGCAGATGGATATCGAGGGTATCGGGCCGGCACTGATCGAGCAGTTGGTGGATAACAATCTTGTGCTGAGTTTCGCCGACCTTTATCGGCTGCGATTCGATCAGCTTGTGCAACTGGAGCGGATGGCGGACAAGAGCGCCGCCAACATCTTAGACAGCATCGAAAAAAGCAAGACACAGGACCTGTGGCGATTTATAGCGGCGTTAGGCATTCGCAACGTGGGCGGGCAGTCGGCCATGATACTGGCCAACGAATTCGGCTCGTTGGAGAGACTTATGGAAGCATCGGTGGAGGAACTGGAGGCGGTTGACCAGATCGGGCCGGTGATGGCGCAGAGCATTTATGAGTACTTTCACAAAGAGCAGAACCGGGCGGTGATCGATGCGGCGCTGGCGGCGGGAGTCAGGCCCACGCCTCCGAAGCAGAAGAAAAGCAAGGCACTGGCGGGCAAGACCATTGTCGTTACGGGCACGTTGGAACATTTCACCCGGGAGGAGATCAAGCAGGCGATTGCCGACCACGGAGGCAAGGCCGCCGGCAGCGTCAGCAGGAAGACGGACTATGTGTTAGCTGGAGAGAGCGCCGGCAGCAAGCTGGACAAGGCCAGGGAACTCGGCATAGAAATAATAGACGAACAGCAATTCATGAAGATGATAGGCAAATAACTGATCCCGCGGGCTGACCCGCCGCGGAAGGTTTGCTTTCAAGAAACAGGCACGTTCCTTTTTTTTGCTTTGTGATGGATGATGTGCGATACATGCAGATCGCGCTGGAGCTTGCGGCGCGGGGCATTGGTTCGGTGGAGCCGAATCCGGCGGTTGGCTGCGTAATCGTCAAGGGCGGCCAGATCATCGGCCAGGGGTATCATGAAACGTTCGGTGGGCCTCACGCGGAGATCAACGCGCTGGCGGATTGTCGGCGGCGCGGCGGCGATCCGGCCGGTGCAACGATGGTGGTGACGCTTGAGCCCTGCTGCCATGTCGGCAAGACGGGGCCATGCACCGAGGCGGTGATCGCGGCGCGAGCAGCCCGGGTGGTGATTGCGATGGCCGACCCATGCCCGCTCGTGGCCGGCGGCGGGATCGAAAAACTTCGGCAGGCGGGAATCGCCGTGGAGGTAGGCGTCTGCGAGAAGGAGGCCCGCCTGCTCAACGCACCGTTTTGCCGGTACACGAGGACCGGCCGACCGTGGGTCATCGCCAAGTGGGCCCAAAGCGCTGACGGGTTCATGGCTTCGCGGGCACACCGGTGGATTTCGTGCGAGGCGAGCCGGGCCGACGTGCACCGGCTCCGGCGACGCTGCCAGGGCGTCCTGGTTGGCGTCCAAACGGCAATCGAGGACAACCCGCAATTGACCGTTCGCGAACCCGGCGAGATCTGGCAGCGCCAGCCGCTTCGCATCATACTGGACAGCAACCTCAGAATACCCGATGATAGAAAGGTGCTCGACACGGCCGAGGCCCGTACCCTGCTGGTCATCACCAGCAGAGCGCTTGCGCGGCAGTCCGGTCGCGCAGCGGCCCTGGCCCGGCGGGGTGTGGAGGTGTTGGCCGGCGGTGAGGTTGGCGGACGGTGCGACCTCAATCAACTGCTGACCGAGTTGGGTCGCCGCGGGATCCAGCAGCTCCTCGTCGAGGGCGGCTCGACCGTGCTGACCGATTTCATTGGGCAGGATCTTGTCGATGAGGTGCGGGTTTACCGGGCCCCGGTTCGGCTTGCCTCGGAAGGCACGGCAAAGGTGACTGATACAATGGCGAAGATCGTTGCCAATCCGGAACGGCTGGTTCACGGGACGGTGCAGGAGGTGGGCTGCGACCGACGTATCGCAGGACTTTTGCACGAGCCGCTCAACGTGTAAGAAACGTACAGCATATATGACCGAAGACGATCAACAAGCCAGAACTCACACCCGGACGCCCGGCGCCGCAGGGCCGCTGCGCCGCAACATGGTATTGGGCAAGTACCGGCTGGCGCGGCGGATCGGCAAGGGTGGATACTGCGAGGTGTGGAAGGCGCGGGACCGGATCGAGGGCATCTGGGTGGCCTTGAAGATCCCCCAGCCGGAGCCGGACGGCAAACGCGACAACGAGGCAATGCTGCGGGAAGTGCGGCTGGTCGCGCGGCTGCGGCATCCGAATATCATGCCGGTCAAGAACGCCGATATCATCGACGGCTACGCGGTCATGGCCACGGAACTGTCGGTGCGGACGCTGGACGACTGCTCACGGCCCATGAGCTTCAGACGCATCATAGGCATTATCACGCAGGTCCTGGAGGGCCTGGCCTGCGCCCACAGCCAGCGGCTGGTGCACTGCGATGTGACGCCGGGCAATATCTTTCTGTTTCCCAACGGCCGGGCGGCCATCGGCGACTTCGGCATCGGCCTGAAGATGCACGGCAGGATGGAGACCGTGGATGAGTTCGGTACACCGGGTTACGTCGCGCCGGAGCAGGCGTACGGCCGCCCGACCTATCGCAGCGACTGCTTCGCAGTGGGCCTGATCCTCTACGAGTATATCACCGGCGTCCTGCCGCGGTGGCCGTTCACATGGCCTTATCGCGGCCACGATCGCCTTCGCAAGCAGACCAGCACGATGTTTGTCAAGTTCATGAAGAAGGCCCTTGCCGTGAATCCCAACAGCCGCTTTGCAAATGCCGGCGAGATGCTGGCGATGATGCGGCTGGCAATGCCGCGGACGGTGAAGCTCGGTCTGGGCGCTCGGCCGGAAGCACGCCAGCCGGGCGACTGGCGGCAGCTGCGGCGCGAGGCTTTCTTAAGACGCTACCGCAAGGTCCTGCCGGACATCTTCACATGCGTGGTGTGCGGAGAACCCGTCAGCGAGCGGATGCACATCTGTCCCTGGTGCGGGACGAACCGCAACCGGTTCGACGACCGCAGCCGATTCAGCCATATCTGCACGCGATGCCACAAGGGTCTCTCGCCGGCCTGGAGCTACTGCCCGTGGTGTTATGGCGCGGGCTACCTGCCGCAGCCGGACAAGAACGGCTTGCCGATTTCGTACCATGACACGTGTCGACACTGCGGCGGCAAGCTGATGCGCTTCATGCGGTACTGCCCGTGGTGCAATCGCAGGATACGCAAGCCGTGGTCGGTCTTTCCGTTCCCCGAGACGTGTATAAAATGCGGCTGGTCGGTTGATTCGGAGTATTGGAATTATTGCCCGTGGTGCACCACGCGGCTGATCGAATAAGGAGGTCGGCGTACTGACGCCTTACGGATGGAACTGTACGAAGCGAATCACAACGCCAAACAGGCACTGACAACCCGGGCCTTTCGCTGGGCGGCCCTGTCCGACGTGGGCCGGATCCGCACCGTCAACGAGGATGCGCATCACGTCGAGCCGGAGATCGGCCTCTTTCTCATTTCCGACGGTATGGGCGGCCATCGCGGCGGCCACATGGCCTCGCGAATCGTCACGGAAGACCTGCCGGTGATGATCGAGAACAAACTCCATGCGCTGCGCTCGAGCAGCCCGCGCGCCGTGCTGCGGGTGATCCGGTCGACCCTTGCCGAACAGAACAAGCAGTTGTGGATGGAGGCTGTGGTCGGCGAGTATGGCTACAGGGAAATGGGCGCCACCGTCGTCCTGCTGCTTATCCGCGCCGGCCGGGCGTATGCCGCCAATCTGGGGGACAGTCGCATTTACCGCCTGCGAAACGGGCGGCTGCGGCAGTTGACGCGGGATCATTCGGTCATCTTCGAACTTATTGCGGCGGGCAAGATCAAGCCGCACGAGGCCGACGGTCACGAGGCGCAAGGGCAGATCACAAAGTACGTCGGCATGGACGCCGCAGACACCTCGCCGCATGTCAAGACGTTTGCCCTGGCCAAGGGCGATCGTTTCCTCCTGTGCACCGACGGATTGACGGACATGCTGGACGAAGGCGAACTTCGCCGCATACTCGTCACGGCCGAAGATCCCGAGAAAGCGTGCCGAGCACTCACCGACGCAGCCAATGCCGCCGGAGGGCTCGATAATATCACCGCCATCGTTGTCGACTGTACGCACGCCTGAACTGATTGGGGGTCAGCCGGTCGTTTGCGTTCCTGATTATCCCTCGTTCAACATCCTCTTGCTGCGCAGGATGTGATGATAGTGCTGAGCGAAGCGGTGGGCTTCGTCGCGGACATACTGGAGAAGCTTGCGGGCCGGCGCGTTGGGCGGCAGCTTCACGGGCTTATCCCTGCCGTGGATGAAGATTTCCTCTTCGCGCTTGGCGATGGACGCCAGCGCCGGCAGTGGGGCCTGCATCGCGGCAAACGCCTCCTCGGCTGCGTGGAGATGGCCCAGGCCGCCGTCGATCAGAACAAGGTCCGGCCACAGTTCCTCGCCGGCAAGCGCCCGCCGGTAGCGGCGGGTAACTACTTCGCGAATGCAGGCGTAGTCGTCAATGCCCGCCACCGTCCGGATGCGGTAGCGGCGATACCCGTCCTTGAAAGGACGGCCGTCGATGAACTGGACCATGGAGCCTACCGTCTCGGATCCGGCGATGTGGGCGATGTCGAAGCCTTCGATGATGCGAACGGGCGTTTCAAGTCCGAGCAGCTTCTGCAGTTTGAGCAGGGCCTCGGATGGGTCGGTCGCAAAAACCTCCGGCTGGACGTTGCCTTCCACGGTGCCGCGTTCGTCGAGCCGCTCGATGAGACGTATGCGGTCGCGGTAGATTGCGGCGGCCTCGTAGTCCATGGCGGCCGCGGCTTCCTCCATGCGCCGCCGGAGTTTGCGCAGTACGGTGGAACGCTTCGACTGGAGAAATTTGATCAGATCGTTGATGATCTTGCGGTATTCCGCGCGGCTGATTCGCGCCGCGCACGGGGCAGTGCACTGGTTGATGTTGTAAAGGATGCACGGCCGGAAGAAACGCCGCTTGTCGTCTTCTTCACGAATGTCCAGGTTGCAGGTGCGAAACTTGTAGATCTTCTGCAGGACGACCAGTGCGCCCCGCAGGTCATGGGCGCCGGTGAACGGCCCGAAAAGGCGGTTGCGCGGATTCTTCGGGTTGCGGGTGATATACACGCCAGGAAACTGCTCGCGTGTGGTGATCTCGAGATAGGGAAAGGTCTTGCTGTCGACCATCGCCGTATTATAGGGAGGACGAATGTCCTTGATGAGCCGGGCTTCCTGCAGGATGGCGTCGACCTCGCTCTTGGTCTCGAGGTAGTCCACCGTCTGAACCTTGGCGATCATCTCGACGATGCGTGCGCCGCGGCTGGCCGCCAGATCCGCCGACGGCTGGAAATAGCTGGCGACCCGGCTGCGGAGGTTCTTGGCCTTGCCGATGTACAGCACGGTGTCCTGGGCGTCCTTCATGAAATACAGACCGGGTCCGGTTGGGAAACTGCGGATCGCTTCCCTGATCGCTTCAAGTCGTTCTTTTTGCTCTTCTGCGGCCATGGGGTTCATTCTATCGGCATTCGGCCGGATTGGTAACAGATTTCGGAGGCGGCTGCAATGCGCCGCCGGTCGGATAAAGTCTACGTGTAAGGGTTCACCGTGTGTTCAGGGAGATGTACTGTGACGGATCGCAGTGAACCGGGCGTCAATGAAACGGCAAGCTGCTAAAGGGTACGGTTTCTTCGCTCGCAATCTGGTCATGGCCCGGTATTCGCATCTGGATCCCAACATCCTCAAGCGGGTGGGGCGACAAATGTGACACAGCACCTTCGGCGGCATTCCGGGGTATAATTCTGAGGCAAAGATTTAGAGGAGTTGAAAATGGCCGCCGTAGCGAACAATCCGGGTGGACATCGCCACGTGACGCGAGGGCATGACATGCGGTTGTGGATCGAACATCTGCTGGAGGACGAACGGTTTGCCTGGCTGCTGCTCTGGTTCGCTTTGCTGCTGACCTTGGCGTTCTTCGCAATCGCTCCGCTCTCCTGACAGGCACACCAGTCCAGCCATGAAAAACGCCGCCGCCTGGCCGTACGTGGAGTTTGTTGGGTGTTACTGGACTTTGTGGTGCGGGGGGGGTGCGGGGGTTGTGGGGATGTGGAAGCGGGCAGGCGGCGGGAATAGTCCGGCCTTGAAACAGTCGACACATAGGGAAGGCCGTCGCCAATGTGGATTTGTGTTTACATCAGCCGGCGAAGGACGTAGTATTGTCGGGTGGGGTGCAAGGGCAGGCAGGAGGTCGGATATGGGTGCGACAGAAGAGCGGGGCAAGCCGGTTGTCCTGATTGTGGAGGACGACCTGGGCCATCAACGGCTGCTGGAACTGCTAATGCGGCGGTCGGGATTCGCGTGCGATTGTGCGTTCGACGGGGCAAGCGGGCTTGAGAAGGCGCTGGCCAATACGTACGACCTGATTATTTTGGATATCAACATTCCTGAGATTGACGGCCTTGAGGTTGCGCGGCGGATTCGCGAACATGGCGCGAAGACACCGCTTGTCGCGGTGACGGCCCTGCAGACGCGGGAACTGGAGCGAAAGGCGATGGCGGCAGGCTTTGACGGGTTTTATCAGAAGCCGATTGACGATGCCATGGTGTCGCGGATCACGGAGCAATTTGGCGTGGGACACCGGCATTGAGATTATTTTTCAAGAATCCAAAAGGCCAAATCCGAATTTCTCATGTCATAAAGCCAAAATGCGCGCGTCTGTAAGAAGCGGGTACTGCGCGGCGTTTGATGGTGCGGCGCTATGAGAAATCTTGTAAACGCGGCGGTGTTGTTCTTGTGTCTGGGCCTGGTGCTCGTTGCGCTGGTTTTGACGGTGGATGAGGTCGGAGTGTACTTTTTTGGCATAGAGTGGCCGCTGCATTTCGTGATGGAACGGCTTTTTGGCGTGAAGTGTGCATTTTGCGGCATGACGCGGTCGTTTTCGGCGATGGCACATGGAAAAGCGGCGGAGGCTTTTTCTTACAACCCGTTGGGGCCGGCGGTGTTCTTGTTTGTGGTTTTGCAGATTCCCTATAGGATATGGGTGTTGGCGATCAGTCCAAGGCCGGTGGGTCGCGTGATTGGGCGCGTGCATGCGGCGACGGCGGCGGCTTTGCTGACGGCGATCCTTGTCAACTGGCTGATTTACATTGGAGGACGGATGCTATGAGTAACGGGGCCGGGCCTTACATCAGCGTGCTGGATCCGCTGGGGGCGGCGATCGAGCGGGTCAAGGTGGTGCTGTTTCAGCCGTTCAATCTGGAGCGGTGGTTCATCATCGGGTTCTGCGCGTGGTTGGCGAGTCTGATGGAGGCCGGAGGCGGGGGCGGGGGCAGCGGGCCCAATATCAACCTCGACCGGGGTTCAGTGGAGCAGTTCCAGCGTGAGGTCGTGCAGAACCTGCCGGTCATTATCGCCGTCGGGGGCACGCTGTTAGTGGTGGGAATTGTGGTGCAGATTGTGTGCTTGTGGCTGAGCAGCCGGGGCAAGTTCATGTTCTTGCACTGCGTGGCTACCAACCGGGCGGAGGTAAGAATTCCGTGGCGGAACTATCGGCTGCAGGGGAACAGTCTGTTTCTGTTTCGCTTGGCGGTGTTCTTCATCGGGTTCTTCTGTTTTGCGCTGCTGATCGGGACGGCGGTTGCTTTGGGGGTGGTCCTGGGGCAGAGCGGGGGGCCGGCGCCGGTGATTGTGGTGGCGGCGTGCGCGCTGCCGGTTTTCTTGTTGCTGGTGGTGGTTTTTGCGCTGGTTGGTAAGTTTACGGAGGATTTCGTGACGCCGGTGATGATGCTTCGGGGTTCGTTGTGTGTGCCGGCGTGGCGGGAGTTTCTGGGGCTCTTAGGGGCGAATAAGGGGCGGTTTGCGCTTTACATCCTGTTTCAGATTATCTTTGGGATGGCGGTGGCGCTTATTCTGCTGCTCATCGCGGTGGCGACGTGCTGCTGCGCGGCGTGCATCATGGCGATTCCGTATATCGGAACGGTGTTTCTACTGCCGCTGCTGGTGTTTTGGCGGGCTTATTCGGTGATTTATCTGGCGCAGTATGGGCCGCCTTATGATTTGATTGGGGCGCTGACGCCGGCGCCCGAGCCGGCGCCGCCGATGTATATGCCGCCGTCGGGGCCCTCTGGGTCGGGGCCGGTGCAGGGGCTTTGATGAACTGTGATGTGACAGGGGCACCCGCGAGGGTGCCCCTGCAACTTGATCTGGTTCACACGGGCAGGATGCCCGTGCCACGTGTCAGTCAGTGCTTTTAGTCTTTTGTGAAGAGGCGGCGGAGGGCCGTGCGGACGCGCTGGTAGCGCGAGGGCGTTTCGGCCGACTGCTCTTCGGTGGTCTCTTCCTGTGCCGTAACCTTTGCGGCTGTGGTCTCCGTGGTCTCTTCGGTTAGGAAGGGCTTTGCGTCGATCTTGAACGGGCCGTCGATCTTGAGGGTTGCGGTGAACGGGCCTTTGACGTTTTCGGGCTCTCGCCACGAGAGCGAACAGGTGCCGCCTCAGCCATACTCGAAGTTGAAGGTCTTGTCGTAAGTGCCGTCCTTGTTTCGGATATTGAGCCGCGGGGGCGCCGGGCGGAGGCCTCCACGGAGGATGGAGATGCTTTCGCCCATTCGGCCGGTGATGGCCTGACTGAAGCTGTAGCCCGAACGGCCTTTGGCGGCGGTGACAACGGCGACGACGGGTTCGCCGACGTCCAAGGTCGTTGTCTGGGCGTCGGTGACAGTGAAGATGCCTTTACCTTCGGTGCGGGAAACGGCGGTCATTTTCCAAAGGGCGTTGTCTTCGGCCTTTTTCTCGATTTCCCACCCGGCCAGGCGGTATTCGCCCGCGGGCAGGTCGATGCCGGCGGCATCGGCTTTTATACGGATGAAACAGTTGCTGCGATTGATCATGAAGCTGTCGGTATCGCCGCGGCAGGTGAGTTTGCCCTTGGGGGCGTTGGGGGCGAATTTTGCATACTGTGTGCCGTCGAGATAGACACTGAGTTCGGCGTCGATCCATCTGGCGGGGATGGGGGCGGGGTTTTCGAATGCCCAGACGCTCGAAAGGCGTTCGAGTCTGGCGAGGGGGGCGAGGTCTGCGATCCGGTTGCCCGTGACACGGCATTCGGTGAGTTCGGCCAGGCCGGAAAGGGGGGTGACGTCGGTGATCTGGTTATTGCTTGCGTCGAGGAAACGCAGCTTTTTGAGATTGGCAAGTGGAGTCAGGTCGGTTAGCCGGTTGTTGTTGGCGTAGAGGCTGGTGAGTTCGGTGAGGCCGGCGACAGGGGAAAGATCGGTGATCCTGTTGTTGTAGAGAAGCAGGTTGAGGAGAGCGGTGAGATTCCTGACCGGAGCGACGTCCTCAACGGCGTTGTCGTGGATGCAGAAATAGGTCAGCCGGGTCAGGCCGGCGACGGGGGTGATGTCGGTAATGTTGTTGCGGTGAAGGCAAAGGGAAGTAAGGTTGGTGGCGTGTTGGAGGCCGCCGATGCTGGAGATGCCCTGGTCGCCGGCATAAAGACGGGTGAGCTTGAGCATGTCGTCGGGAGTGGGATCTGTGACGCCCAGGGTCTTTTCGACAATGGATTTGAGGTTGGGGTCGCTGAACTGGACCGGATCGGCGGCGAATACCCATGCGGTCATGCATGCTACGACGAGAATGAAGAACACGTTTTTCATGGTCGACCTCGCTTTCCCGGGACTGTCGAGCGCCCTATGATATGACGTGTAAAGCATAGCCGATTATTCAGGAATTGCAAGGAAATTACAGAATATGTGCTGAGCGGGGGCGGAATGGGGGTTAAAATCGGGCGCAGGGCATGCGGTGCGTTCAGATTGCCGAAAACACCGCCGGAGACGCGCAGGGGCGACTTTGAGTCATTAAGGGCATGCGGCGCGTGTAAAACCGGCGCCGATCGCATTTTTGACTTGTGGGAGCATTACGGATGAAGGCGAACAGGAACAACAGGCGGCTGTCGAAGAAGGCGGGGCTCCCACCGGGGACGCTGGTCCACGTGGGGGAGCGGAGGACCGAGAAGGTGCGGATCACGGTCATGGATTATGACGAGGCGCACTTTCAGGAGAAAGAGGTTGCGTCGGTGGAGGAGTGCATGCCGTTCAAGGCCGCAGAGACGGTGACGTGGATCAATATCGACGGGCTGCACGAAGTCAATATCATTGCGAGATCGGGGGCGTATTTTGACCTGCACCCGCTGATTCTGGAGGACATTCTGCACACGACACAGCGGCCGCGGTTTCAGGATTGCGAGACGTACCTTTACGTGGTCTTGCAGATGCTCAGCTACAATGCGCAGCGGCAGCGGGTTGAAAGCGAACAGGTTAGCCTGATTCTCGGTGAGGGGTTCGTGCTGACGTTTCAGGAGCGGGTGGGGGACGTGTTCGACGTCATTCGGGACAGGATTCGCAAGGCCGGCGGCAGGATTCGCAAAGCGGGGGCTGATTACCTGCTGTACAGCCTGATCGATGCGGTGGTCGACAATTACTTCAACATCCTGGAGAACTTCGGCGACCGGCTCGAGACGCTGGAGGAGGACCTGTTCGGTGAGCCTTCAGAAGGACTGCTGCAGCGGGTGCACCTGCTGAAGCGCGATCTGATTGCGCTGCGCAGGAGCGTGTGGCCTGTGCGGGAATTGGTCAACGCGCTGGACAAGACGGAGTCGAAGCTGATCACAAAGACGACGCATACTTATCTGCGCGACCTGTACGACCATACGATACAGGTGATCGAGACGGTGGAGACGTTTCGGGATGTAACGTCGGGCTTGCAGGATATATACCTGTCGAGCATCAGCAACCGGATGAACGCGGTGATGAAGATGCTGACGATTATTGCGACGGTGTTCATACCGCTGACGTTTATCGCGGGCGTTTACGGGATGAACTTCAGGCACATGCCGGAGTTGGAGTGGCGGTATGGGTATATGGGTGTCTGGGCGGTGATGATCGGGGTGGCGACGGTGATGCTGGTTTACTTCATGCGAAAGAAATGGTTGTAGGCGCAAATCGCATATCTCAAGAGTCATCACCCCGCACAATGCAGGAGAGCCATAGCCACGAATGGTACCAAGCTGAGGCGTGGTCAGGATTCGGGGTCTGGGGCGGTTTGGGGGAGTTGGGTCGGCGCTGCGAAGGAGAATTTTCGGCGGAGTTTGAAGGCGAGGTTCCTGACGTCTTCGAGGATCATGTAGAGAGACGGCACGAGCAGCAGCGTGATCATGGTGGCGAATGCCACGCCGAAGGCGAGGCTGATGGCCATGGGGACGAGGAATCGCGCCTGGAGGCTCTTTTCGACGAGCATCGGGGCCAGGCCGAGGAAGGTGGTCACAGTCGTGAGCATGATGGGTCGGAAGCGGCGGGTGACGGAATCGCGGACGACCTTGCTGAGCGGGACGCCGGCGCGGCTTTCGCTGTTGATGAGGTCGATCATGATGAGGGAGTCGTTGACGACGACGCCGGAGAGTGCGACGATGCCGAAGAATGACAGGAAGCCGATGTTGTACGTGACGCCCATGATCCAGCCGAGGATCACGTGGCCGAGGACGGCGCCAACGATGCCGAAGGGTATGGCGGACATGACGATGAGCGGCTGAATGTAACTTCGGAACTCCGCGGCCAGCAGTGCGAAGATGGCCACCAGGGCGATGGGAAAGGCAGTCTTGAGAGCGCCGAAGGATTCGTTCATTTCACGCTTTTCGCCGGCAAAACGCCAGCTCAGTTCAGGGTACTGGGTTTGCAGGCTGGGCAGGAGTTCCTCTTCAAGGCTGGCGTTGATTTCATCAGCATTGGCGATGGTGTCATCGACGTCGGCGGTGACATTGACGACGCGGCGGCGGTCTGCACGCTGGATCGAGGCATAGCCGCGGCCATAATCGACTTTGGCGACTGTGGCGAAGGGGATTTCGGCCCCGTCGGGCAGGCGGATTCGCATGGTTTCGATGTCGGCAAGGCTGCGGCGCTGGTCCTGCGGATATCGTACCATGACGCGGATGTCGTGCTTTCCGCGCTGGATGCGCTGGACCTCATCGCCGTAGAAGCCCTGGCGGACCTGGCGGGCCAGATCTCCGAGCGTCAGGCCGAGGGTGCGGCCGGCATCCGTGAGGGCGAGCCTGATCTCGGCCTTGCCGGGTTCGAAGTTGTCCCTGATATCCGTAACGCCCTCGTAGTCGCGGAGACGGAGCTTGAGATCTTCGGCGGCGGCGAGCAACTGGTCAAAGTCCGTGTGCGACAGTTCGATATCGATGTCGTCGCCGGCGACATGGATTTCGGAAAGAAACGTCAGCGAAGAAACACCGGGCACCTCGCCCATGAGCTGTCGCCAGCGATTACACAGGGCCTGCGCGCTGATGCCCTGGCGTTCTTCGCTGGGGAGCAGCTCGACGTTGACTTCTCCAAGGTGAGCAACGGAGGTGCCAACGGAAACTTCCTGTACGGGGCCGCCGGCCTCGCTGGCGGGATGGGCGCCGATGGTGGTGGACATGTGCTTGAAGATGGACGGCTCGCCGGGGCGCTGGGCATCGATCTCGTCGCGGACCTGGAAGGCGGTTTCTTCGAGACGTTTGAGGACGGCAAGGGTCTGTTCGGGGGGCGTACCCTGGGGCATGTCGAGGGTGGCGACCATGTTGTCGGCCTCGATTGTATCCATGAAGGTGGTCTTGATAAAGCGGCCGGTCATGAGCCCGAGGGTCGAGAGAAGAATGGCGATCGCCGCGGCGATCGTGGCATAACGATTGCGCACGCAGAACATGGCCAGGTCGGCGAACGGTCCATTGACGAACCGCTTGAACAGGTGTGCGGCAGATCTATGAAAGTGCGTGAGCGGATTGCGCGTCCGGCGTTCGGGGCGGATGCGGAGTGCGGCCAGGTGGGCAGGTAGAATGAACAGCGCTTCCATGAGGGAGACCAGCAGCACGAGAACGACGACGATGGGAATGGAGCGCATGAACTTGCCCACGACGCCCGTGACGAAGAGAAGCGGCAGGAACGCCACGACGGTGGTCAGGACGGCCATCATCACCGGCGCCCATATTTCCTGCACAGCGGCGATCGCGGCGGCGACCGGTGACATGCCCTGCTGACGGTGCTCATAGATGTTCTCGCCGACGACGATGGCGTCGTCAACGACCATGCCGAGGACCATGATAAAGGCAAAGAGCGAGATCATGTTGACGGAGACGTCGAAGGAAGGCATGAGAGCGAAGCAGCCGAGGAATGCAAAGGGGATGCCCCAGGTGACCCAAAAGGCCAGACGAAGGTCGAGGAACAGGGCAAGACACAAAAAGACCAGGATCAGTCCCGATCTGGCGTTTCGCACGAGGAGATCGATGCGCGACCGCAGGAGCACGGACTGATCCTGCCAGACGGCCATGTGCAGGCCGGCGGGCAGCGTGGGCTCTTTTTCCTGGACGTACTTGTCGACGGTATCCGCAACTTCGAGTGCATCCTGTTCGCCGACGCGGAAGACCTTTACATGTACTGCGGGCTGACCGTCAAAGCGTGAGGCGATGTCGGAATCGTCGAAGCCGTCGATGACGGTGGCGATATCGCCGAGGCGTATCTTGGTGCCGTCCGGCCGGGTGAGGACGACAATTCTTTCGAATTCCGGGCCGGTGTAGAGCTGGCCCCTGGTGCGGGCGAGGATTTCGCCACCGGCGGTCTTGACGGAGCCTCCGGGGATGTCGAGGGAGGAACCGGCGATGGCGCGGCTGACCTGGTCGAAGGAGAGATTATACTTGCGAAGGGTTTCTTCGGAGATTTCGACGGAGATTTCGTAGGGTCGGACGCCGGCGATGTCGACCTGGCTGATGTTGGGCAGGGCGGTGAGATCATCTTTGACGCGGTCGGCCATTTCCTTGAGCGTGCGCTCGGAGACGTCGCCATACAGGACCAGCGTCAGCACTTCGTAGCGGGTCTTGATCTCGGTGATAACGGGCTTTTCGGTTTCCTGGGGGAAGGTGGTGATACGGTCGATTTCGGCCTTGACGTCATCGAGGACCTCGGAGGGATCGGCGTATTCCTCGACTTCGATGACGACCAGGGAGGCACCCTCGGCGGATGTGGAGGTGATGCGTTTAATGCCGTCGACGCTGGCGACGGCCTCTTCGACGCGGAGCGTGACGCCCTGTTCGACCTCGGAGGGGCTTGCGCCGCGGTATGGGACGGTGACGGTGATGACGTCCAGACTCATCTCTGGGAAGAACTCAACCTTGATGGTAGAGAGGCTAAGCAGCCCTGCGGCGATGACGAAGACCATCAGGAGGTTGGCGGCAACGTGGTTCTTGACGAACCACGCGAGGATGCCTCTGGATTGTTCGATGTCATTCGTCACAGTGTCGGCTCCCGGACTTCGGCCTCAGGCGGGGCGGTGTCTCTGTGCTGTACGCGGATGAGCATGCCGTTGGTGACGGCGTCGAGCGGGCTGATGACGATGGCATCGCCGTCCTCAAGGCCGGCGGTGATATAGGCGTAGTTGTCGTCTTCGCGGGCGATTTTGGCCTTCTGGATGTTGAGGCGGCCGTCACGGGCTACCCAGACCTCGTCGCCGCTGTGTACGGCGTATCGGGGCACGCAGATGACGTTGTCGAGCGTCCTGCCTTTGATCTGGACGCGGACAAACATGCCGGGGGTAAGCGGGATGGCGTCGTTGAGTTCTTCGAAGGGTTTGTCGACCTCGGCGATGACATTGATGACGCGCGAGGTGGGATCGATGCGGCCCTGGGTGCGGACGATTCGGCCGCGCCATTTGTGGACGTCGCCGGCGAAATCGGCGATGACAGTGGCTTCAGGGCCGGGCCTGTTGCCCTGGCGGTTGCCGTTGTAGGTGAGGGGCGCTTCGAACCATTCCAGTTCGAAGTCTTCCAGCGGGACGACGATTTCGATGACGTCCGTGCCGTAGACGCTGCCGAGGGTCTGGCCCGGTGTGACGTACTGGCCGACGTCGACGGACTTCTGGACGACTCGGCCGTTGAAGGGCATCGCGATGATGGTGCGTTCGAGGTTAAGTCTGGCGGTGGCAAGTTGGGCTTCGGCGGCCTGGAGCTGCGCACGGGCGTTCTTAATCTGGGGCTCGCGGAGCACAAGCGGGGACGGGGCCTCGTCGTTCTGTTTGAGTGCTTCCCATTCGCGTCGGGCTACGGCGGCTTCGGCCTCTTCCTGCTGGAGCTGGAACTCGGCGCGGGCGACGGCGGCCTGGGCGTTCTGGACGGCCAGTTCATAGTCGCGCGGGTCGATGGTGATGAGGGGCTCGCCTGCGGCGAAGAAACCGCCGTCCATGAAATTGGGCGAGCAGGCGATGACGCGTCCGCTGACCTGCGGAACGATCTGGACGGATCGGCGGGCCTGGGCGGTGCCGAAGCCTTCGACGGTCATTTCGAGGTTTTCGGGGTGGACGGTGATGGCTTCGACAAGCGGCGCCATGACGGGGCGTTCGATTCTGGCAGGCGGCCTGCGCATGTTCGTCAGCAGGCCGAACAGGAACAGGCCGGCAGCGACGATCAGCAGGGCTATTAACGCCTGCCGCCAGATCCTGCTTTGAATTTTCGGCATTTTAGGCATTGGGTTTCTCTGTCTTTCGTCCATCACGTTTTCGGTCATATCTTTTCATCCTCATACTCCGGCTCTTCTACGATTGTTTCGACGTTCCAGTCTCCGCCAAGTGCGAGGTAAAGGTTGATTCGTGCGTCGTAGAGGTTGCCCTTTGCGACGGCGAGTTCGCTTTCGGCGGCGATGCGTCGGCGTTCGGTGTCGAGGACTATGAGTATCTGTTCGAGGCCGCGCTGATATCGCTGCAGGGCGAGGGCTTCGGCGCGGCTGGCTTCAGCAAGCTGGATACGAAGTGTGTCGACGCGCTCGGCGAGAGTCTGCTGGGCGACGAGGGCATCTTCGACTTCGCGTATGGCGTTAAGGACGACCTGCGCGTATTCAGCGGCGGCCTGTTCGGTGCGCGCCTGGGCGACGTCGACGGCGGCCCGGAGCCTGCCGCCCTGGAAGATGGGGGCGGCCAGCGCGATGACGGCGGAGTAGAATTCAGCCTCGGCGAAACCGAGTCCGCGAAAGCTGTCGGAGGTGGTGCCCCAGGTGGCGCTGAGGGTCAGGTCGGGAAAGAGCGCCGCGATACTGGCGCCGATGCGGTCGGTGGCGGCGGCAAGACGGTTTTCGGCGGCGCGGACGTCCGGGCGGCGATCGAGCAGCGCGGCCGGAACACCCAACGGCACGGGATCAAGCGGCGGCAGTTCAGGCAGGGTCTCGGGAACGTCGGCCAGGAAACCCGGGCGCTGCCCGAGCAGGACGTTGAGGCTGTTGCGGGCCTGGATGAGGTTGCTGCGGAAGACGGGTTCGGCGGCTTTGACGGCGGCGAGGTTTTCGCGTGCCAGATAGACGTCCAATGCTGGAACGAGGCCCTGGTTATAGCGGCGTTCGACGATTTCGAGGGTGCGTGTGCGGCTGCGTATGTTGGCGATGGCGATCTCGAGCAGTTCCTGCTGAGTGGCGACGGCGACCCGGGTGCGGACGACCTGGGCGATGACAGAGTGTACCAGCGCCTGCCGGCTGTTGGCCGAGGCGAGCAGTTCGTCGAAGGCGGCCTGTTCATTGCGGCGCAGCCGGCCGAAGATGTCGGCGATGTAGCTGACGGAGAAACCCTGTGAGTAGACGGTGGAAAGGGAGCTGAAGGGTTCGTCGAGGAAGAAGAAGGTATTCTTGGCGCGGCTTCGGTCCAGTGCGTAGGAAACTTCGGGCAGTCGTGCGCCGCGGACTTGGGCAAGTATGGCCTCGGCTTCGGCGACGCGTGCGACGGCGGCCTTGAGATCGAAGTTGCTCAGCAGCGCCTGCGTGACCAGGCCGTCTATAACGGGATCATCGAAGCTTTCCCACCAGCGGCCGATGTACTCGGGGTTGTTGGGGTCGACCCACCCTGCCGGGGTATTGAAGTACGTCTCCGGCCCGTAAGCCGGAGTCACCGGGCGTGCATAGTCCGGTCCGAGCATGCAGCCCGCCGTGCCGAGTCCGAGTCCCGCCATCACAATAGCAGACGCTGCAAGAGTCCGGTTCATTGGCCGCCTCCCTGTGCGTAGGCTCGAATGCCGGCCGCAGCGACCTTGACGACGTGCTCGACGAGGTCCTCCACTGTGAGATCGGGCATGACATCCTTGTAGAATTCGTGGAAAAGAACGGGGTGTGCAACGAGCGCGTCCAGGCTGAAAAACAGTAACTGCATTTGGCGGTCGGTCAGGTGGGGGCAGAACTTCCGGAACGCTTCGGCGAACAGGCCGTAGAAGTCGGCTTCCACCTCGCCGAGCAGGGCGATGTTGTCCGGACGGCGATCGAGCATCTCACGGGCCAAGAGCTTCATCAATGCGCCGCTCTGCTCGCTGCTCTTGAGCTGCTGGAGCGCCTCGCTCACGGCGCCCCTGAGCAGGTCTTCGAGGGTTGCGTCAGGCTGTGCGGTGATACGCGCGATTACTGCACGCTGGCGATCCATCATGCGGCGGATCTGGCGTTTGAACATCTGCAGGTAGAGCTTATCCTTGCCGCCGAAGTGGTAATTGACGGCGGCGACGTTGCAGTTTGCGGCCCGCGTGAGATCGCGGACGCTGGTGCGATCGAAGCCTTTTTCGCAGAAAAGGCGTTCGGCGGCATCCAGCAGCCGATCCTGCACATGGCCGTTTTGGGCATCTGCGGCCGCAATTTTGTTTTCTGCCGTCATGTGTTGCGTCCTTAAGCGTTTCAAACATTTGTTTTATACGTCAATTTAAAACAAATGTTGGGTCTCATCAAGACCCATGCCCGTTGTTTTCGACAGACATAAGCCTTGAAGCAACAAGGCCTTACGGGCATGCGTGAAAGATTCTCACAGGCCTGATACCTGTCCGCCTCGATTCTATCGGACGCCGCTGAAGCTCTTTGGCAGTTTGCGCAGTTCGGGCAGAGCCGACGCTGCCATCGGCACTGCCCGCTACTCTAATTGTGCCCAACCTGCGGCTGCGAGAAGAAGCCGCCCTGCGCGATTCTCAGTTGCCTTCGGTTTGGCCGACCGGTTCGTAGGTGAACTTCTGGCCGCCTAAGGAGGCATCTGCCATGAGACCCACATCGGTCAGGATGAAGACAGCCATACCGTTCTTGTAGTTGGTCTTTGCCGCGGCGCCGGCGGACGCGGCGACAGCGGTTGCATCAGCCGTGAAGGCGAACTCACCTGACTGGAACCGCTCAAGGGCGCGTTCGTTTTCAAAGAAGATGAGTTCGCGGAAGTATTGGCCGCCGAATGACAGGCCAAGTGAGCCTCCGCGTTTGAGGCTGAAGCCGACGAGTTCGTGGTTCTTGAAGACCTGGCCGCGGCCGGACATTGCACCGACGAAGAAGGCCCCCTTGACGATTCTCGGGAAAACGGCGTAGCCGACGGACTCGTCGAAGTAGAGCTGAACGTCGGGAATTCTTGCCTTGAAGACGGCGATTGCTTCGTTGACCTGGGCGTCAAGGATCGTCTTCTTCTCGGCGGTCCTGGGTGTGGGCGTGGTAGCGCAGCCCGTGAGGACAAAGCACGCCGTCAACAGGGCGAGGATTTGCTTCTTCATGATTGCAGCCTTTCAAATTGGACAGTGGTTTGCGTTCATACCCCAACGCACAATGCTTCGCCCAGACGTCCGTGTCACTTTACATCGCTGCGGACTGTCAGCGTATGGAGGGGTTTTTACAGGGCCGGCAAGGTTGTATGAACGTCGTCGGCGCGTTAGAATGGGCCGATATGTTTTGGAGGATTTGCGATGCGAACAGTTCTGATTCTAACGGTGGCGATTCTTCAGTCCCTTGCGTATGGGGCGGGTTATGGACAGTTGATTTCCAACGATTCGGACCTTGCCTTGTGGTGGTGTTCGTCCGGTCACAAAGTCCGGCCGGGTGATCCCGTGCCCCTCGAAAAGGGCGAGGCGATTCGGATCAGCGCTGCCAGAAGTGAGGCGGAGGCGGCACAATTAGTGATCCGGCCGCACCGGACGGCGGCTGACGTGTCGGTGCGGGTGAGCGATCTGGCCGGGCCGGCGGGGGCGAAGATTGCGGCGACGGCCGTAGAAGTCCTGCGTGTGCGGTATGTGACCACTACCATAGCCACTGACAAGACCTGCGAGATCGGGGAGTGGCCGGACCCACTGCCGCCGCTTCGCGAGGGCGCCGTGGCGGTCCAGGCCGGCCGCAATCAGCCGCTTTGGGTGCGGGTAACGGTTCCGGCTGATGCCGCAGCCGGCGTTTATCGCGGTACGATTGAGCTTGCGGGCGAAGGGTGGACGCGGCGCGTGCCGTTGGAGGTGGAGGCGTTCGATTTCGATTTGCCGGAGCGGATGACATGCGTGACGGCATTCGGATTCTCGCCGGGCAACGTCTGGCGGTATCAGAATATTCGCACTGAGGCGGACAGGCGGGCGGTGCTTGAAAAGTACTGGGCTAATTTCGCGGCTCACCATATCTCGCCGTACGATCCGGCGCCGCTGGACCGCATCCGCGTTGAATGGCCGAAGGTCGCGCCGCCGCCCTCGAAATGGGCGGACTGGGAAGGCGTCCGCATCGTCGAAAACGAGGTGTACAGCGGGAAAGGGGCGCTGTTGATTTACGACGATGATCCGAAGCGGAACGTAACGGCGGCGTACAAACCGGCGATTGCGATTCCGGAAACAGGTTTTCATTTGAGCTTCTGGTACCGCACGGCCGTGCCGGGTCATTGTTTCATCGGGACTCTTAACCATTACGACGCGGAGGACAGATGGATGTCCGGCTGCAACAACGATATAACACTGAGGGGTGACGGCCGATGGCAGCGTTTCGAGGCACATATCAGGGATTTCCCCGCGCAGGCGAAATTCGTGCGTCTGTTTGTTCGTGCCACCCGGTGGACGGACGAAGGGGACGAGTTAGGGCTCGTGTGGATCGATGATATTTCGCTGAAGGATGCGGCGACCGGGGCGGAACTGGTCAAGGGCGGCGATTTCGAGCCCGAGACGCGCACGGAGCTGGCTGCCCCCGCTGCAACACTGAAGCCGCAACTGGATTTTGCCGCATGGGACAAGGCGATGGCGCGGGCGATCGACCACTACAAGTTCAACTCCTTCCGCGTGAATATTCCGGGAATCGGCGGCGGGACTTTTCACGAGCTTTATGAACCGAGCCTTTTGGGATTCGGCGAGGACGATCCGGAGTATGCACTATTGTTCAATTCCTATTGCCGGCAGTTGGAAGACCATCTTGTTGAAAAGGGGTGGGTTGATGAGGCTTACGTTTACTGGTTTGATGAACCGGACCCGCACCAGTACGCGTTCGTGAAGAATGGTTTCGAAAAGCTTAAGCGTGCGTGTCCGCGGATCGGGCGTATGCTCACGGAGCAGCCGGAGGAAGAGCTCATCGGCGGGCCGAACATCTACTGCGTGGTGTCATACCTGTATCGTCACGAGGCGGCCGAGGCGCGTCGGGCGGCAGGCGACCGGTTCTGGTGGTATATCTGCACCGGACCCAAGGCGCCGTACTGTACGCTGTTCATCGATCATCCGGGCACGGAGCTGCGCGTGTGGCTGTGGCAGACATGGCAGCGGAATATTGAGGGCATTCTCGTTTGGGAAACGAACTACTGGACCAGTTCGGCGGCATACCCTGACCCGGCCAAACCGCAGAATCCGTATGAGGACCCCATGGGCTGGATGAGCGGCTACAGCACGCCGGCGGGCGACAGGCGGCCATGGGGCAACGGCGACGGTCGGTTCATCTATCCGCCGGAGGAGGCGGCTGATGCCAACCCGGCGCGGCCCGTGCTGGAGGGACCGGTGGACAGCATTCGGTGGGAGATGCTGCGCGACGGGATCGAGGATTATGAGTACCTGGCGATGCTGAAGCGGCTCATTGCCCAGAGAAGAGCGCAGCTGACTGCCGCGGAGGTGCGCCAGTACGAGAAGCTGCTGGAGGTGCCGCCAAGTATCACCACCAGCCTGACTCAATTCACCACGGACCCGGCCCCTGTTGAGGCCCGACGCGCGGAAATCGCCCGGGCCATCGAAAAACTCAGTCGCTGACACGGCGTTTCGGCCGCTCTGAAGCTCGAAAACGACATGCTGTATGTCCGCGCTGCGATGGGGCGACGTTTACGTTTGGTCTGAAGCAGGCGTGAGCCGGCGGCGAGGTTACTTGCCTTTGCGCATCGGACGGAACAGCCGGGTAAACAGATTGCCCTCCGGTCCGTCGCGCAGGGGGAAGACGCCGCTCTGAACCGAGTTGATTTCTTCGATGGAGTAGAAGGCCTGCGGGTTGAAACGTTTGATGATCTCGACGACGCCGGAAAGCTCCTTGCGCGGAACGATGGTGAAGATAATCTTCACCTGGCCGGTCTTGCCCTGCGCGTCGACACAGGTCACGCCGTAGTTGGCGCTCCTGAAAAACTCGATGAGGTCGGCGGCATCCATCCGGGTGATAACGCGGATGAGTACAAGGCCCAGGGACAGCCGCTCGGCGATGCAGATGCCGATGTAGTTGCCCATGGCGAAGCCGCCGGCGTAGGCGAGATAGCAAAGGGGGTTGGTGAGATTGCGCATGACCTGTCCGACCGCCAGCAGCCAGACGAGCACCTCCAGAAACCCCACTAAGGGCGCGAGGTATTTCATGCCGCGCGAAACGAAGATGACGCGCACGGTGCCCATGCTCACGTCGATAACGCGCGACAGAAAGATGAGAAACGGCAGCAGACCCCATGCGTACAGGGGCGAATCAATAAAGGCGGGTGCGTTCATGGTTCGTAAAGTCCTCTGTTTGCATCATCAGGGGGTGGGTAAGCTGAAAACCAGTTGCGTTGATCCTTCGGCATCCCGGCCATAGAGTTTGATTCCCTCAATGCTCCACTGCGTCACGGCCTGAACGGCGGCCATAAACGTTTGCTCCTGGCGCATCGCCGGCTGTGGACCGGCCATGCGCGTGGAGGCGAGTCCGCCCGGCCAGCGGACGACTCCGCCCGGCCCGACCTGCATGAGGCCGAAGAACCGGTTGACCGAGCCGAAACCGGTCACGCGGCCGCCCGGCTCGAACCGGATGTACGGGCGGTCACCCGTCAGCGCGAACGGGCGGCCTTCGACGACCATGCGTTCAAGCGTCCACTGTACGTCCGTGATCCAGTTAAGGTGTTCGGGCGTCACGACGGCGCGGTCGCCCTGGTCGGTTACGTCGCCTGGCTGCGGCGTCTGACAACCTGCGATCAATAAGACAACAGCGGCCAGTATCGGCCGGAATTTGCCTGTCATGTCCGTTCCTTTCCTGTCGGTCTTGCTTCCGTACAAACCTCCCCGGGTCGTTAGTATACAAAGGCGCCTCGACAAAATGCCACAAAAAAACGTCTGATGGTCGGCCGGGCGGGTTCGCAACGCGGACTCAGCGGCGGCAGGCCCTGTTTTCGACGTTTTTCGCTTGCTTTGGACCCCTCCCGGGGTGTAATGTACGCGGAGCAGTGTACAGTTGTCGCCCACATTCAAAAGGGAGCGGCCATGAGGAGAAACGGTTTTACGCTGATCGAACTGTTGGTGGTCATCGCCATCATCGCACTGCTGCTGGCCGTTATTGTCCCCGCACTCAGCAACGCCAAGAAGTACGCAACAACCGCTGCCTGCCTCACCAATGAGAAGGGCCTTATGCGCAGCTACGTACTTTACGTCCAGGAGAACGACAACAGGATTCCCGGCGGAGACATTCAGGCGTCCCACATGTACGACGGACTTCCAGGCGGCGACCAAAGGTATCCCCCCCTTTGGGTGTGGCCGCCGGTCTACGCAGATTTGACGTACGCCGGCACCCTTAGCACCGACAGGCCGACGTTGGAGGACCGTTATCGCGGCTGCGAACGCGGGGTTCTGTGGCCTTACAATGAGAGCGTCGAGCTCTATCACTGCCCTGCAGACAAGCAATTCACTCAAGCGAGCCCGTATAACCGATACCGCAGCTTCTCTATTCAGCGGGGGCTGGCGGTGTTCAATATAGATAATGACATCATTAAGTACGATGCAATTCTCAGCCCCGGCAGCAAATTCATCTTTGTTGAAGAGGCGTACGACTTCTTGGGCAACTTCAACTTCAATCATTCAGCCTGGGATTTCGAGCCGTGGCAGGGCGATTTCCACGATCCCCTGGCCCTGTACCACAACGACTCGTCTACGTTTGGATTTGCCGACGGGCATGCTGAGCGGCGCAAGTGGAAAGATCCGCGCACTGTGGAGTACTTCGCCGACCGGACCTCGTTCGATGACCGGGGCGGCCCCGGCGGAGCCGCGCTGTGTGAAGGAAACGAAGATCTGGCGTGGCTGCAGCGCGGCGCTGCTTACGACAAGCGACACGGCGTTATTCGCCTCCGCTAAGCTAATTGTCCCTTGCATACATGCCTTCTCCCCGGCCGTTATACAAACCCCAAGTTATCGGACGCCTGCGGTCCGCCTTAGGGTTTAGTCATTCTTGGCGAGGCGGCCTGACGCGGCCTGCATTCTGTTTTATCGGCACATGCCTCCAGGCTGATTGCCGGCTTAGTTGAACTCCATACCTGCCGATAATAGACTGAGAGTATTGCACAGATTATTACTGAATTGAGAGGTATGGAAATGCAAGAGCAAATCGGACAGGCGGCGGGGAAGGTGTGGCAGGTCCTTTCGAAGAAGGGGACCGTGAACGTTTCTGACCTCCCGAAGCTTACCGGGCTCAAGAGCCAGATCGCGTACCAGGGTCTCGGCTGGCTGGCGAGAGAAGGCAAGCTTACTTACGAAACCAAGGGCCAGCGCACGACCGTGAGCCTGGCTCCCGCAGAGTGCTGCAGTTGAGCGTAAAGGCCGTGGAAAGGCGCCGGTCTGCACAACCGGCACCCCCGCGGCCTTCTCTCATCAGCCTCCGCCGCCGGGTTGCGGCACGCGGTCGCAGGCGGACGAACGCCGACAGTTTCACGTCCTTCCCAGCGTTTTTCACACCGAGTCGCCCTCAGAGGCATTCCGCGCTCCCCTCATCGCAGAAAACTGCAAAAGTGTGCGCCTGCGCGTGACGATTTGAGGGTGGCGGCCGACGGTGGGGTCGTGCCGCATACGCTGTCCGCATCACATGCATTGCAGATTGGGGGTCCTTATGAAGGGAGACGAACAGGTCATCAGCAAGCTCAATGAACTGCTCGAGCAGGAGCTTACCGCGATCAACCAGTATATGGTGCACTCGGAAATGGATGAGAACTGGGGCTACGGCAAGCTGCATGACAGCGTCGAGAAGCGGGCCTTCACGGAAATGAAGCATGCCGAATCGCTGATCGAACGCATTCTTTACCTCGAAGGTACGCCCATCGTCAGCAATCTCGGCGAGATACATATCGGCTCCGACGTCCCGAAGCAGCACAAGAGCGACCTTGGTCTTGAGAAACACGCCGTCGCCCAGTACAACGAGGCCATCGGCCTGGCGGTGGAAAAGGGCGACAACGGCACGCGCGAACTTCTGACGGATATCCTGACGCAGGAAGAGGAGCACATCGACGACCTGGAAGCCAGGCTCGACCAGATCGATCAGATGGGGCTGCCGAACTACCTCACCCAGCAGGTCTGATCTTCGCCCTGAGCAAGGCATCGTTTTTGCGCGGGCGGCATGGTTTCGTCGGCGAGGCTCTTTCCGCGCACGCATGGCGCTCGCCGTGCTCTCACTCCGACGGAAGCGAAACGAAGAAGCGGCTGCCCTTACGAGGCTCGGATTCAACCCGGATCAGGCCGTCGAGCCGGTTGAGAATCCGCTCTACGATCGCAAGGCCCAGTCCCTGGCCGCGTGCTTCAGGTTTCATCTGGCCGCGGTAGAAGACGTCGAATGCCCTTTCCTTCTGATCCGGCGTCATGCCGATACCATTGTCCTCAACGCAATAGATACTGCGGCCGTCGCGGATCTCGCCGCGGACGTGAATCCGCCCGGGGCGTTTTTCGTCGAGGAATTTCACAGCATTACCGACCAGATGTGTGAAGACGTGCCCGAGCTGAACGCTGTCACCGCGGCAGGGCGGCAGCGGTTCGACAATCACCTCGGCGTTGCTGGCTTCAATCCGGGACTGCACACTCGAAATGACGTGCTCCATCAGCGCGTTTACGTCCACCGCCTCGATCTTCAGCGGTACGGTCCCCACGGTCGCCAACTGCGTGATGCCTTCCAGACGCGCCGTTATCTCCGCGGCGCTGTCTTCGATAAACTGCAGCGACGGGCCGACATCCTGGCGAAGGATGCGCCAGAGCCGTTGCCTGACGTGCTGCTGCAGATGCTGCTCTTCGAGCAAATGCTCGATCTGCCGCAGCGAAACGCCCAACTCGCGGCCGAAGCTCTGGATGGACATCACCGGATTGCCGAAGTCATGCCGGATGATGCTGGTGAAATGCCGCAGGTCCTCGTTCCTGCGGTTCAGTTCCTCCGCCAGATTCCTGTGTTTCTCTTCCGCCTCCTCCAGGCTGCTGATATCGCGCTGGATGAATACGCAGAAGGCGACTCGCCCGTCCTGCTCGCGCACCGCCGCAGCCTGGCAATCCACGGGAATCGTGGTGCCGTCCTTGCAGACCACCTCCGCTTCCTGATGGTAGGGCGCCCCTTCCAGGAAGCGGGCAAAGTGCTCTCGAAACCGCTGTCGCGACTCCTCCGTGAAGAATTCATCCAGCGGACGTCCGACGAATTCCTCAGGGTGGTAGCCTAATCGCAGAAGTGCCCGTTGATTTGTCTCCAGAATAATTGTCTCGGTATTGAGCAGGTGGATGAAATCCGATGTCGACTCGAAAAGGGCGCCAAAGCGCTGCTCGCCTTGGCGCAGTTTCTCTTCCGCGGCCTTCTGCTCAGTGATGTCGGCTATGGCGGCCTGGAAGCGCAGATCTTCACCCTCCGCACGCGCCGGGACGCATCGTATACCGGCCCAAAACACACTTCCATCCGTGCGCATAATGCGCGCGTCAAGGGCGCCTTCCCGCTCTTGGGCCCTGAGCGTATGCATAAAGCCGTAGTAGGCGTCGCGGTCTTCGGCGACGATCAACTGACTGAGCCGATGCCTGATCAGGTCGTTTCGTGTCCGGCCGGTCATTGAGCAGAATGTCAGGTTTGTTTCGACGATGATGCCCTTGTCGCTGATGGTCAGATAGCCGACCGGGGCAAAATCGTACAGGTCAAGGTATCTCCGGCGGGCCTCGTCGAGTTCTCGTCTGGCCCGTTCCAATTCCTCATTCTGAATTTCCAGTTCGATCTGGTGAGCCTCGAGTTCGCTGACCAGGCCGGCGATTTCGCCAGCGGATAACCGGGCGGCCTTGTGCGAACGTCCGCTATACCGTTGCCGCGGGTGCTCCTGAAGTGAACGTTCACCTCTGTCTCGGCCATCATCTTCTGTCATGCCGGTTCTCCCGCGAGGCGCTCCGGCCCACGTATTTAGCAGGGAGTCTCCCCCCATGGCCCCTTCTCGCGTGGTAGATTCCCGCAGCGTCTGCGTGTCCCGGGGCATGGACTTCATGCGCACCGGAAAGGGGCCGCGTCGGCCGCGTTCAGACAAATCATCGATCACTGACATCCAATTCCCCCAATCGATATTACCATCGGCCAGACGCGTCCGGCACTTTGAGATGAGGGATATAAAGGAATGCAACGCGGCCGTCAGAGATGTTCGACCAGCCTGGGCCGACGGAGTTCAATTGCCCGCTGCCTCAGCCTCTGCCCCGGATTTATGCTATCCATGATGTCTCGTCCGAGGCCTTTGTTGCAGCCTCGCGATTTTTAAACCGGCTGTCTCGCAAAAATATTTTGACACTTTTGTTAAAATTTTTTTGCGAAACCGAAATAAAGCCCGCCGGCCGCTCGTCTCAGATTGCGAAGGGAAAAACGGACCTCTTCAAGAGATGAAAGGAGCTGAAAATGAAGACGACACGTTACATGGCGACATCTATCGCACTGATTGGGCTGATAGCGGCAGGCGAGGCTCAGGCCAGGAGCAGCTTGAGCATCCATATCGGCGCCCGGCCGCCGGTTGTCACGCGTCATCATGCCCCCCGTAGGCCGCCCATCTTCGTCCCGCTGCACCGCCCCCAAACGATACGCCACATTGTCGTTCCGCCGATCAGACCAGTCTATGTGCCCAGGCCGGCTCCTGTCATCGTCACACCGCCCGTGCCGATTGTAGTGCCGGCCCCGACCGTTACGGTCTGGATCACCAACGCCAACGGTTCCCGAAGCCCGGTGGTCCTGAAGATCGACGGCCCCTGGTACATCGGGCCGCGAGGCGAGCGCTATGCCTCGCTGCCGACTGAGGATCAGTTGAGGCCGCTCTATGGATTGGATTGCGGGCCGGCTCAGACGGGACAGGTCACCGTGTATGTAACAACTGACAGCGGCGCACTGAGGAGCGTTACGCTGACCCAGACCCCCAGCGGCTGGCGCGGCCCGAACGGCGAAGTCTACAGCGAGATGCCCACGGACGAACAGCTTCGAATGGCCTACGGCCGATGATCACCTGCCTCCAGCAGCAGTGGTACCACCCCGGGGCACGGCACACACCGCCGTGCCCCGGCGGCATGCGCGTCCCACGTGCTTTTAGTATCGCATGATTGCCGTCATGGGTGTTTCACCTGGCATAGCCTGTCGGTGACTCGGATACACGTGCCCGCCCCGGCCTAACGCGTAATGCACCGTTGTGTCGACAAGGTCCTCGTTATTCGAGTCGTACCACGGCTCGACCTGCACGTACCCGTCTTCCGGCCTGAACGTTCCCCACAGGTGCTCATGCGGGTCGACAAACAGCGTGTCCAGGCGTCCCTCGTACGCCGCCGGTACGATCCGCCGCGGGTCCGTCACCACAAGCTCCGTGCCGATCTTGTCCCAGCAGTACGTCGCCCGCCGGTTCCGATCGTAATCGTAATCACCCTCCACGATCTTCCATGCCCGCGAGTGCAACTGCCGCCGGTCGATCAATTCAGGATTGCCGCTGATCACCTCGTCTTTCAGCCGCGGCTGCGAGTTCACCTCGCGATACACGCTGCACAGGTAGTCCGTACCCGCCAGGACCAGCGGCTCCCGCCGCGCCGCAAGCTGCTTGTTGACACCTTTCTCAACGGACTTGATCAAATCCTCGATCGCCTTCTTGACCTGCTTGCCCTCCACGCCTTCACCGTGTCCGTGGAACATCGCCCCGCTGCCCTGCGTCGTGCCGCGAGGCATCGTGTGTACCTGGATGAACTTTTCGATGTCGCGGTATTGCTCCAGCACCTCCATTGTAGTGGGCGCCTCCGTCAGTTCCAGCTCCTCCAGGCTGTAGCGGTCGCCTTCGAACAGCCGCACTTTTTTCTGGCTCAGCGTCAAAAGGAAGAACCGCCCGTTGCCGCTGAGCATCGGCACTAACGGCCGCAGCAGGTACCGCTTCGCCACGTATACCTCCGGATGAAACGCCACCGGCAGGCGATAGTACTCGAACATCTCTCGCGCAAGAAAGATCGCCAGCCCGTCTTCCAAATGGCTCCAGAACAGATCCTCCCGCAGCAATTGATGCACCGGCTTTAGCATCTCTTCCGCTTCCTTGGGCGACAGCCCGCGGTTCTCCAGGTGCCTTGCGGCCGCCGCCATCAGGTTCTTCAAATGGATCCGATCCTGCTTTGTTTCTTCACCGTGCTTGTGGGTGGGAACGTAAAAAGAAACGCAATTCGGTTCGGAATACTCCAGTAACCGATTGAGTGCCGCCTTATCAAGAACGTCCATGGCCATGATTTCTGCCTCCCCTGCGACCTGTTGTTCATTTAGGCATCGCGTTCGCGTCCATCACTATGTTATACGACCACGATGTACCACAGGGGCAATCCGGCCGCCATTTCCGACGGGCCTCATTGAGGCGCAAAGAGCCCGGATAAACCGCGGGTCAAACGTCCAGGGCCACTTTGGCCTGCCCTTCGCCTTCCAGATCTATCTTCAACGCCAGAAAGCTCAACAGGTCGCGCAGCGTCAATACGCCTATCAGCCGGCTGTCTTCGGTCACCATCAGCCGCGTCCTTCCGGCGTTCCGCATCCGCGTCAGGACGTCCAGCGCATCCGCATGCGGCTCCACCGTGTTCTCGCCGCTGCACTGTTCCGTAAGGCTTCGGACCGGCGTCTCGGCCCACGCACCCCGCGGCACCCGATGAATCTGCTCGGTCGTGATGCACCCTAACAGCCTGTCACCCGATACCACGGGGAACATCTTGTGATGGTGCCGATAGAAATAATCCTCCACCGCCTCCGACAGCGGCGCCTCCGCGTCGATGGCGATCGGCTGGGCGTTCATGAAACGGTCGATCGGCTCGCCCCGCAGCACGTCCCGCACCACCACCCGGCCGTATGACATTCGCGCCGCCGCACGGATGAAAAGGCCGATCAGAAAGTACCACACCCCACCGATCACATTGCCCGTAACAAACACCAACACGCCCAATACAATCAGCATGATGCCAAATGCGCTGCCGAAACTCGACGCCACCCGCGTCGCCCAGCGAATGTCCCCCTTCATCGCCCACAACCCCGATCGCAGTATCCGCCCGCCGTCCAACGGAAATGCCGGGATCAGGTTGAAGGCCGCTAATGCGATGTTCAGCCACATCAGGTAAACCAGTACGCCCCACACCGGCTCCGGCCACGCCCTCCACGTGCCGATTGTGCTGACACCCCAAAGCACCCCGGAAAGGATCACGCTGGCCAAAGGTCCCGCCGCCGCCATAAGAAACTCCGAAAGCGGCTTGTCCGGCTCGTCCGGCATCTCCGCAATGCCCCCGAACACAAACAGCGTTATCCCTCGCATCTCCATGCCGAACCGCCGCGCCGCCAACGAATGGCAGAACTCGTGAAAGATGATCGAGGCGAACAGCCCTGACATTCCCGCAAGCCCCATCCACCAGTACGCCCCGCGCGATAAGCCCTTGAAGTACAGCGGAAAAACCCCCGCCGCCAACGACCACACCAGGAAAAACGCCAACAGCAAAAAGCTCAGGTCGATTCCAACCTGAAATCCGAACAGCCGAAACAACGGTATGCGCTTGAAGAACATCGTTCCCCCATTCTTGCCGGAAGAGCCCCGCAGCGGCGCCGCGGCATCCATATCACGTACGCCCCCGCTGTCTTCGGCCCGAACCGAAGGGTACTTAACCCCAAATATCGGCCCCATGCCGCGTGCGCCGACGCGGCCGCAGAGTGTTGTTGCGCCCGTGGTATATGCAGGAACGGCAGATCCTTGTGCTGCGCGGCGTGCGATGACACGGCAGGAGCGAGGTGAATCGCTGTCTCTGCCCGCTAACGGCGCTTGCGCAGCCAACGACTGCGGAATGTGTTGCGAATCTCCTCCGTCAGGCGGATGTGCATCCGCCGCGTCGTACCGGGTATATCCTTCTGCGCGACCTCGCGGGCCGAAAGCTTCCGCGCCTGCCCGAACACCCCCAGAATCCACCCGGCCGCCGCACCCAAATGCCTGCGGCGCACCGGCGGCTCTTCATGACTTGCTCGCCCGATCTTCATCGCTGGACCGCCACCGCCGTAGCCGCCAATAGCTCCGCCCCGGTACGGCTTTCAAACGACGATGCTCCGAACAGCTGGTGCCGCTCCACCACCTCCGCCGCATCGCCGTAATAGCGGGTCACGGCGCCGATGCCGCCTTCCACCTCGTCCGCCGTGCGGTAATCCCCGTCCAGCAGCCATCGGCTGAACTCGTCGTCGTACTCGGCCGGATAGATAAGCGCCGTCACCCAGCGTCCGTCATCATAGCGAGCCATGTGCACCTTCGCCCGCGCCGGCGGCGACTGCAGCACGGCCAGATCGATCAACCGCTTGTAGTCGTCGCGGGCCGTCGCCTCGTCGGCGGCATGAAAGAACATGCCCGCCTCCGCCTGAAACCGCTCCGGCGGCACACCCTTCAGCTCCATCCGGCCGTCCGGATACGCATTATGAATCTTGTACACCTTCACGTCGCGAAACTTCTCGCTGTCCAAAAGTTCCGCCACCTCCTCGGCGGTGAAACCGAGTCCGGTATGCTCACCGAAATCCACAACGTAAAGACCCACGTAGCGATCCGCATTTTTGACTTGAGGCAATTTCATGATCCGATGGCCCTGAAAACCGCGTTTCTTGCCGGAGAACCCGCCCCAAAGGCAGGCCTCTGTTGAAAGATAATCATTATACGGCGTTTTGTTTGAGCCTCCAGAGCTTTTCCCCGCCGCAACATAAACCCCTCCCCACCAAACATTCCCCGCCGATACCTCTCCCCGAGCCGGCCAACCGGCCCATGACGCGAGATGGAAAACCTTCCGAAACGCCCGTGGCGCCCTGTCCTCCTCGCCCCTTCCGACCGACTACTCCTTCGAATTCACATTTTCCACCCACCGCGGACGCTCGGCTGTCTTCGGCTTCTGCTGGAGCTTCTCCTTGTCCTCGCGGCTCTTTCGCTTGGAAATCGCCCTCAGCCGCCTCCGTTCCCGTGCCGACACAGCCTTCATCCCGCATCTGGTGATCTTCGCCAGCGTTTCATCCAGAAAGATGTCGTCCTCGATGCGTTTTCTCAACGCGGCATCCGCCCGATGCTTGCGCAGTCTCGCCCTCCAGGCGCCAAAATCGATCACGCCGAAGTGCGGCCATCGATATGCGCACGCGGCAAGCCCGGCCGTGATCGCCACAACCCCCGCATAGAGCCACGGACTCTGCACCACAATCCTCGGATACAGCAGCGTCGTGACCAACAGCCCCACGATCGCCCCGCCCAAATGCGCATCATGGCCGATGTTTCCCACCCGACTCCGCATTGCCACAAAAGATAGGACGATGAACAGAATCGCGTAAAGCCACGCCGGAATTCCGAACGGCAGCGGCCAGACCACGATACCAATACCCGGCAGCAGAAACATCGCCGCAAAAATGACACCGCATACGCCCCCCGACGCGCCCAGCGCCCGATAGTCCTCTTCGTGCCGGTGCAGCCACAGCGAAAACAGGCTGCCGCCCAGAATCGACGCGAAGTAAACTGGCAGCAGCACGTGCCGCCCGAAACCGATCTCGATCTCGCTGCCGAACACGTAAAGGCTGAACATGTTGAAGATCAGGTGCCCCCAGCCGATATGCAGAAACCCCGAAGTGACCAGGCGGTAATACTGCCGCCCCCCCAGAATCTGCCACGGGCTAAAAATGAAATCATCCCGAAAGCGCGGGCGCGTAAACCCCATCCACGACGTCCACACGGTCGCGCCGATGATCAAGAGCGTAAAGATGCCAAAGGCCCCATCCATTCCTTCGCACCGACTGCCTCGGCCCCCATTCCTCGCACCACGGCGCAATGGGGACCGTCAAACCCTCAATTTCGCAAATTTCCGCTTACCCACCTGTACGACCATCCCATCCCGCGGATCGACCTCCATGTTCGGGTCGCCGATCTTCTCGTCGTCGATTCGCACACCGCCCTGCTGAATCATCCGCTTCGCCTCGCCGCCCGTCGCCACCAGTTTGCAGTGCAGCAGCAGCTTGGCCGCCGAGATCGGCCTCGCCGCCACCGCCACCTCCGCGATGTCGTCGGGCAGTTGGTTCTGGGAAAACACCTTCTCGAACTGCGCCGCCGCTGCTTCCGCCGCCTCCGTCCCGTGAAATTGCGCCACGATCATCTTGCCCAACGTCACCTTTGCCTGCTTGGGGTGCGTCCGGCCCGGATCGAGCAGTTCGGTAATCCTCTCCGCCGGCAGGTCCGTCAGCAGCGTAAAGTAGTTTTCCATCATCTCGTCGGCGATGGACATCACCTTGCCGAACATGTCCCCCGGCGCATCGGTCACGCCGATGTAGTTGCCCTTGGACTTGCTCATCTTTTCCTTGCCGTCCAGCCCCACCAGGATCGGCATCGTGATCACGATCTGCGGCGCCTGGCCGTTCATCCGCTGCAAGTCCCGCCCGACGAGATTGTTAAATGTCTGGTCCGTGCCCCCCAACTCCACGTCGCTTCGGATCATGACCGAATCCTGCCCCTGCATCAGCGGGTAGAGGAATTCATGGATGCCGATTGCGTCACCGGCCTTGTAACGAATCTCAAACGTATCGCGCTCCAGCATCCGCGCAACCGTCATCGAGGCCGTCAGCTTGATGACGTCGGCCAATTTCATATCAGCCAACCATTCGCTGTTATAGCGTATCTCGCACTTCTCTTCCGACGTGTCCAGGATCTTGCCGGCCTGCTCGAAGTACGTCCGCGCGTTCTGCTCGATCTGTTCCGGTTCCAACATGGGCCGTGTCGTGTTCTGGCCCGTCGGGTCACCGATCCGCGCCGTATAGTCGCCGATGATGAGCACCGCCTTGTGCCCCAGGTCCTGAAACTGCCGCAGCTTCCGCAGCACCACCGTATGGCCCAAGTGGATATCCGGCGCCGTCGGGTCCATCCCTAATTTGACACGCAGCATCCTGCCGGACCTGGCCGCCTCCGTCAGCCGCTGGGCCAGTTCATCCTCGCGGTAGATCTCCACTGTGCCGCGCTTAAGAATCCTGATCTGTTCTGCAATATTGTCTGTCATTGAATCCTCTAAAGGGCGTTTCTGCGCTGATTCCGCAGTTTTCGGCAAATGAACGGGGCATTATAACCCCTGCGAATCCCCAAAGCAAGGCCGTTCACAAGCTATCCGGCGCCTTTATTTCCGGGCGTGCCGGCGCCACGCTCGACCATCCACGGTGCCGCCGCAAGACCATCCGTTTTTGTCTTGCCATTCTCTGATTTTTGGGCAGGTTTTACTCGACGGATTCGTCAGGTAATTGTAAGATTGTTCCAGCGATCGGCGCCCGCATGGCCGACCGCCGCCAAAGCGATATGGATAAAAAGGAGCAGAACCATGAGAATGGGCTCGTTTGCCAAAGTCGCCGGGGCGATGCTTTGCATCATTGCTGTTCACACCCTGACCGCCAAAACCATCTACGTGGATGCCTCCGCCTCCGGGGCCGATGACGGCTCCACCTGGGCCGATGCGTACGTGTGCCTCCAGGACGCACTTGCCGCTGCCGAAGCGGGCGACGAAATCCACGTCGCCCAGGGCGCCTACACGCCCGACGTTGGCAAAGGCCGCAAGAAGGGCAACCAGCGAGCATACTTCAACCTCAAGCAAAACGTCGCGTGCCTTGGCGGTTTTCCGGCCGGCGGCGGCAAACCCGACGCACGCGACCCCTCCGCCTTCGCCACCGTTCTAACCGGCGACCTCGCCGGCGACGACGCCGAGGTCATCACGGGCTTCGAATTGCTCGCCGACACCACCCGCGCCGAAAATGCCTTCCACGTCGTCCGCGCTAAGGACGTCGACAGCTCCACCATCCTGGACGGCTTCGTCATCGCCGGCGGCAATTCAAGCAGCTATACCGGCGCCGGCATGCGGCTCATTGCTGCAAGCCCCACCATCCGCAACTGTACTTTTACCGAAAACTGCGGTGCATGCGGCCCTGCCATCTTCATGGAAAAGAAATCCAGCCCCACCATCGACAACTGCCTCTTCACGCTCAACGCGTCCAACGGCTGCTGCGGCGCCGTCGGCCTCCGCGACTCAAATCCCGTCTTCACCAACTGTGTCTTCAGCTTCAACAATGCCGAACAGGCCGGCGCCGTCCGCTGCGTCTACAGCAAACCCGTCTTCTCCAACTGCACGTTCGTCGGCAACCGCTGCGAGACCAACGGCGGCGCGGTCGAATGCTATGCCTCCGACGCGGCCTTCCACCGCTGCCGCTTCTACGCCAACTTCGCCGAAGGCGACGGCGGCGCCTGTTTCATACATGCCGCCGATCCCACCTGGACCAACTGCGTCTTCGTCGGCAACGCCTGCGCCAAAGAGGGCGGCGCCATCGGCGCATGCCAACACGTCAGCAACCCCGTCCTCATCAACTGCACCCTCACTGCCAACACCGCAAAATACTATGGCGGCGGACTCAACATACCCGGTGAAAGCAAGACCACGCTGATCAACTGCATCGTCTGGGGCAATACCGACCGAGAGGGCACTGGCGACCATTCTCAGCTCCAGATGAGATACATCATCGCAGTCAACACCTGCATCCAGAACCTCGCCGACCCAACCCGCGGCACGAACATCTTCGGCGCTGACCCCTTCTTCGTCAGCCCGCCGGATGACGGCGGCGACGGTTGGGCCGACAACCCGCGCACCCCCGAAATCGACGAGGGCGCAAACGACTTCTACGGTGACCTTCGCCTCGCCGAAGGCTCCTGCTGTATTGATGCAGGAACCGAGGAAACGCCCGAACTGGCAGGCTATTTCGACATAGAGGGCAACAAACGGGTGTTAGGACCTCGAATCGACGTCGGGGCCATTGAAGTTCGTTAACCTCGCCTAAGTCGCTTTCACACATCGAAAAAACTGCCCTGGCGACGGCAATCACGCAATCATCCCCGCCTCGCGAACGTCTGTTCGCCAGTCGGCGGCCGATTCTGCGCAACGCCCTATAAAGTTTCGCCTCACCGGCCCGACAATAGGAAATGGGCAAACCCCGGCGCTGCCTGCACCGGAAGGGCTGTTGACGTAATTGAAAGGACTAATTAAAATACTTGTTTGAATTTAGTGGGGGGCCTTGAGAGTGAAACCGGAATGGCCGAACGACGAGATGGATTGGCAACCAGGGCGCACCTCCTTGCGGCGGCGCGGCGCGTTTTCGCGGAGAAAGGCTACCGCGACGCAACCACTTCGCACATCTGCAAGGCCGCACGCGCCAATGCCGCCGGCATAAACTACCATTTCGGCTCAAAGGAAAAACTCTACGCCGAGGTCTGGAAGGAGGCCTTTCAGGAGGCGATCACCCGCTACCCGCTGGACGGCTGCCTCCCTCACGATGCACCCGCCGACGAACGGCTCCGGGCGGCAATCAGTTCGCTGCTCCGCAGAATGCTGGACAGTTCCTCCCTCAGCTACGCCGGCCAGATCGTTCTCATGGAACTGGCCAACCCCACCGAAGCCCTGGAGACGGTCAAGCAGGACGCTATCGAACCGCTCCGCCGGCGGATGCAGGGTATCGTGCGTGACTTGATAGGGCCGGAAGCTGCCGAAGAGTACGTCGCCTTCTGCGTCATCAGTATCATTCACCAGTGCCTCGGCTTCGGATTCAGACGCGGCAGGCTGCCGGCCCTGCTCGATAAGATGGACAAGGAAACGCTCCTTGCCTCGCTCACGGAGCATATCCACACGTTTTCACTGGCGGGCATCCGTGCCGTCCGGGTACAGGCCGCCGATGCATCCAGATGTGAGGTCGGATGATATGTGGCATCCCATGCGGAGGTCGGTTGATTGAACATAGTGCGAACTAACGTAATCCGGCCGCATTTCGCGGCGTGGGCCATACTGTTGCTGTTGGCCGTCCTGTGCGGCTGCCAGCCTGCGGACAAGCTGCCTCCCCAGACGCTCATCGACGTTCCGGAGGCTTTCTCTCAATCCGGCACAGAGGCCATCCCCGATCGCTGGTGGCTGCTCTTTAACGACCCCAATCTCAACGCCCTCATCGACGAGGCCCTCGGCAACAACTTCTCCATCCGCTCCACCTGGGACCGCCTCCGCCAGGCCGAACAGGTCGCCATCAAGGCCGGCGCACCCCTCCTGCCGACCCTCTCTTACGATGCCGAAGGCCGGCGGACGCGGCTGGAAACGGGCGATCAGCATACCTACAGCACGAACTATTCGGCCGGCCTCATCGCCTCGTACGAAGTCGACCTCTGGGGCCGCGTCCGTTCCACACAGCAGGCCGCTGCACTCGATGCCGAAGCAGCCCGCGAGAACGTCGCCGCCGCCGCAATCACCTTAAGCGCCGCCGTCGCCCAGACGTGGTATCAGCTCGGCGAATCCCGCTTGCAGCAGCAGGTGATCGCAAGCCAGATCGAAACCAACGAAAAGGTCCTCGAAATTATCACGCTGCAATTCCGCAAAAGCCTGGTCGGCGCCTCCGACGTGCTCCGGCAGCGCCAGCTCGTCGAGTCTGGCCGCGCTCAGCTCATCCAGTCGACCGAAACATCCGTACTCCTCCAGCACCAGCTTTCCATCCTGCTGGGCCGCCCGCCCGCCACGTATTGGGACGATACGCCCATCGCGCTGGCCGAAGTAGGCGACCTGCCCGAGGTGACCACGCCCGCCGTGCTCATCCACCGTCGTCCCGACATCGTCCGCGCCTACCGTGCCATTGAGGCCGCCGACAAACGCGTCGCCGCCGCCGTCGCCGATCAGTACCCCCGCATCAGCATCGCCGCCAGTGCCGAGACCTCCGCGGTTCGTGTCAGCGATCTGTTCGACGACTGGGCGGCCAATCTCCTCGGCAACCTCGCCGGCCCGCTCTTCGACGCCGGCCTCCGCAAGGCCGAAGTCGAACGCACCCGCGCTGTCGTCTCTGAGTCGATCAACGCCTACGGCCAGGCCGTCCTCCAGGCCATCCGTGAAGTCGAAGACGCCATCCATCAGGAGGCCTATCAGCGTCAGTATATCGACAGCCTCGTCCGCCAGCTCGAACTTGCCGGACAGGTCTATGAACAAACGCGCCAGCGCTATCTCAGCGGTCAGCTCGATTACCTCCGTGTCCTGGAATCGCTGATCAGCCGTCAAACCCTCGAACGCAACGAATTAACCGCGCGGCGCGTGCTCGTCGAACGCCACATCGATCTGTGCCGGTCACTGGCCGGCGGTTGGGAGATGAAACCCCCCGAAATGGCGGAGCTTCAATAGCAGCTCATTAAAGGTAATGTGTTGTCATGACTGAAACAGAAAAAACGGAAAATACCCAAACGGCGGCCACGCCAAAACGTTTCGCATTGCGGCTGTTGGGTCTGTGCATCCGGCTGATCATCCCCGCTTGCATTGTCGCCGCCGCCGCCGGATTCTTCAAGCATCAAATGGACACCCGCCCGCAGGCTCAGCGTACGAAGCCCCAACGCCAGGCCCGTGCCGTCACGGTCGAAACGGTTCACGTGGGCGATCATCGAGCACTGATTACGGCGATGGGGCGGGTCAGGCCGGCCCGCGAGATTACGCTGAACCCGGAAGTCTCGGGCGTGATCATACGCATCGATCCGGCCGCTGTGCCCGGCGGCCTCATCGACGAAGGACAGGAGTTGTTCGCCATCGATCCTCGCGATTACCAGGCCCTCCTGACGCAGCGCGAAAGCGAGGTCGCCCGCGCACGTCTTAACCTGAAGTTGGAGGCGGGCAACCAGCTGGTCGCACAGGCCGAATACAGGCTGCTGGAAGAGGTGATCAGCGAAGAAGATGCCGAACTGGTGCTTCGCAAACCCCACATGGCTGACGCTCAGGGCGCCCTCGACGCCGCGATTGCCGCATTGGAAAAGGCCCGCCTTGACGTCGAACGCTGTACGATTCGTGCACCGTTCAACGCCATTATCATGGAAAAATATGTCGATGTCGGCGCACGGGTCTCGCCGACAAGCGCGTTGCTGTGCCTCATCGGAACCGACGAATATTGGATCGAAGCCAGTGTCTTCGTGGATGAACTCGGCTTGATCGAGATTCCCCAGTCCGACGGTCAGCAAGGTTCGCTCGTTCGTGTCTTCAATCCGACGGCCTGGGGTGATGAAACTTACCGCCTGGGCCGTGTGTTGCGCCTTCGCGGCGCGGTTGAGGAGGCCGGCCGCAATGCTCAGGTGCTGGTCTCCGTCAAGGACCCCCTCTCTATCGATGAGCCAGGAAATCCCCTGCTCCTGAGCGGCTCGTATGTTCGCATGGAAATTGAAGGCCGAATGATTCCCGGGGTCATTCCCGTCTCGCGGGCACATCTCCGCGATGGCGATAACGTCTGGGTGATGAACAATGACGACGCCCTTGAGATCCGCCCGGTGAAGGTTGCATTCCGCGGCAGGGATCGGGTCTACATCAGCGAGGGCCTCCGCGAAGGCGAACGCATCGTCACAACGGACCTGGGGGGCGTTGTCGAGGGGATGCCGCTGCGACTGTTCGATGCACCCTCTGAAACAGAAGCCGCCGCCGTCGACGCTGGAGGCCCAGAGCAGAAATGAGTACCGAAGGCCTGGAAAACAAGGGGATCATCGCATGGATGGTCCACAACAAGGTTACGCCGAATCTGATGATGCTCATCTTTCTCCTGGGCGGTGCTTTCTGCCTCATTCGCATCAAGCAGGAGGTCTACCCGGAATTCGAGCTGGACACGGTCACCGTGACTGTCCCCTATCCCGGCTCCAGCCCTGAAGAGGTCGAGCAGGGTATCATCCTGGCCGTGGAAGAGGCCATTCGCGGGCTGGAAGGAATCAAAGAGGTCAGCGCTGTTGCCGCGGAAGGACGCGGCACGGTCACCGCAGAACTCCTCGAAGGCGCCGATCAGCAGAAGGTCTACCAGGACATCAAACAGGAAATCGACCGCATCACCACGTTCCCCCAGGATGCCGAAGAACCCGAAGTCAATCTCGTCATGCGCCGCCGCCAGGTCGTCACCATGCAGATCTACGGCGACGTTTCCGAGTGGGTCCTCCGCGAGTTGGCCGAACAGGTCCGCGACAGCCTCCTCACGCAGCCCGGCATCACCCAGGTGGAACTGGAAGGCGCCCGCGAATACGAGGTACAGATCCTCGTCGACCAGGACACCCTGCGCACCTACGGCCTTACACTGGAGAGTATCGCCGACAAAATCCGCCGTACCTCCGTGGAACTGCCAGGCGGGCACATCGAGACGCGCGGCGGCGAAGTACTGCTTCGCGTCATGGAGCGCCGCGACTGGGCTCACGAGTTCGCTGCGATCCCTATCGTCACCACCCCCGATGGTTCCATCCTGACCCTCGCGGATATCGGAGAGGTAAGGGATGACTTCGAGGACGTGGACGCGTGGGCAACGTTCAACGGCAAGCGTGCCATCGGCGTGGCCGTCTATCGAATTGGCGACCAGACCCCCATCGGCGTCTCAGACGCCACCAAACGCGCTATGGCTCAGATCGAGTCCCAACTGCCGCCCGGCGTCGACTGGTCCATCACCTATGATGCCGCGGACACCTACCGACAGCGGCTGGAACTGCTGGTGAAGAACGCCTTTCAGGGGCTGATCCTCGTCTTCGCCCTGCTCGCCCTGTTCCTCGAGTTCAAGCTGGCTATCTGGGTGACAATGGGCATTCCCATCTCGTTTCTGGGCGCTTTCCTGTTCATGCCGCAACTGGACGTCACGATCAATATGATGAGCATGTTCGCGTTCATTATCGCGCTGGGCATGGTGGTCGATTCCGGCGTCGTTGTCGGCGAGAATATCTACGAATACCGCTCCCGAGGCATGGGGCAGATCAACGCCGCCATTGCTGGCGCCCGCGACATGGTCGTCCCTGTCGCCTTCAGCATGCTCACCAACATCATCGGCTTCTTGCCGCTGGCCTTCGTGCCGGGTGTCATCGGAAAGACCTGGAAAGTGATTCCCCTTGTTGTGATCACGGTCTTTATGATCGCGTGGGTCGAGGCGATGTTCATCTTGCCGACGCAATTGGCCCACGTGCAGCAGAAACGTGCCTCCGGACTGGCCCGCTATCTGCACGAGCGGCAGCAGGCTTTCAGCCGGCTTTACCAGCGATTCATCGACCGCCTGTTCGCTCCCTTCCTCGATCTGTGCATCCGCTACCGCCAGCTCACCGTCGCGCTCGGCGCGGCCATTGTCATCGTTGTGATGAGTTATGTTGCCAGCGGCCGCATCGGAATGATACTCATGCCGCGCGTCGAAGCCGATTATGCCGCCGTCACCGCCACGCTGCCTTTCGGCAGCCCGGCCGAAAAAGTCGAAGAGGTCAGCGCCCGCCTCGTCCGCGGCGCTGAAGCCGTTATTGCCGAAAACGGCGGCGACCGCCTCAGCAAGGGCGTCTTCGCAAGAATCAACGAAGATACCGTCGACGTCCGCCTGTACCTGACCGACCCCGACGTGCGGCCGATCAGTACAGCCCGCGTTGCCGAATTGTGGCGCGAAAAGGTCGGGCCGATTCCGGGGCTTGAATCCCTGCGCTTCGAATCCGATCGCGGCGGTCCCGGCTCGGGCGCCGCCCTCACCGTGGAGCTGAGCCACCGTGATATCGACGTTCTCGACCGTGCAAGTGCCGCCCTTGCCGAGATGCTGGAAGATTTCTCAAACGTCAAGGACATCAACGACGGCTACACGCCCGGCAAGCAGCAGCTCAACTTTCGTATCAAGCCCGAAGGACTCAGCCTTGGCCTCACCGCCCAGGACATCGCCCGCCAGGTCCGCAGCGCTTTCTACGGCGCCGAGGCGGTCCGCCAGCAGCGAGGCCGAAACGAGGTCCGCGCCCGCGTCAAGCTGCCCCAGGCCCGCCGTCAGAGCGAATACGACATCGAACAACTGCTCATCCGTGCGCCCTCCGGCAAAGATGTCCCCCTCAGAGACGTCGCTGAGCGGCAGCGCGGCCGGTCCTACACATCCATCAACCGCCGTAACGGCCGGCGCACCGTCACCGTCACCGCCGACGTTGAGCCGATTGACGAGACCGGCCAGGTCATGGCCACGCTCAAGGAGCAGATGCTGCCGCAATTGCAGAGGGATTTCCCCGGCCTGTCCTACGGCTGGGAAGGGCGGCAGGCCGACATGCGCGAAAGCATGGCCAACCTCCGCGGCGGACTCATGATTGCCCTGGTGGCGATCTTCGCCAGCCTTGTCATCCCGTTCCGCAATTACATACAGCCGGTGATCATCATGATCGCGATTCCCCTGGGCCTCGTCGGCGCGGTACTGGGCCACATGGCGATGGGCTATTCGCTGAGTATCATGAGCATGATGGGCATCGTGGCGCTGTCGGGCGTAGTTGTGAACAACTCGCTGGTGCTGCTTGACTACGCCAATGTTCTGCGCGCCAAAGACCCCAACCTCTCTGCCCACGCCGCCATTCTCGCCGCCGGCATCCGCCGTTTCCGCCCCATCATGCTGACGACCCTCACGACCTTCGGCGGCCTGGCCCCCATGATCTTCGAAACCTCGCGACAGGCCAAATTCATGATCCCGATGGCCCTGTCGCTGGGTTACGGCATCCTTTTCGCAACCGCCGTTACACTGATCATCGTCCCCTGCCTCCACATGCTTCTCGAAGACGCCACCCGCGCCCTCCAAACTCTGCGCACCTGCTTGGCCACCCAAACTCCCGCCCCAACTCCAGCCAGCGACCGATGAGCAATCCTCCATCCAGCGCAGAAAAAAGCCGGCAGTTCCCAACGCCCTGCCGGCTCTTCGGATACTGACACCAAGGGCTTGAGCATACTCTCAGCCCGCATGTCCCCTAAACAATACCGCCACCCCTCAGGCGGTCGGCTCCATCAGGGCGCAAGCAACTTGCGCGGCCCTCAAGCGCGGTTGCACCTTCCGCTTAAAGGCTGCAGCTTCTTGCGTTGTGCCGCCCTTCGGCACTGTAGTGGCCTATAGTGTCCAGCCTTTACGGTATTCGTAATGGAGGAGGTTGTTGGCCTCGGGGACGTTTGTGATCTTGAAATTCTCGGCGTCCCAGTAGAGCTTCCTGCCCGTGCGGATTGCGATGTTGCCCAGAAGGACCATTTCCGTAAGCGGGCCGGCGTGGTCGAAGTTGGCGCCGGCGGCCGGGCCGCCTTTGCAGGCATCGATCCATTCCCTGTGGTGGCCGGGTGAGCGAGGCAGGATCTTCGGCGGTACGCCGTATTCCTTCATCCTTCTCTCGGGTACGATGCGATGGTCTACAATTGCGCCCTTGTCGCCGATGTACATCATGCCATCGTTGTTGCCCACCTCGCGGCCTTCCTCCAGACCTTCCGGGCGACGCGGCTTAATGCCGCCATCATACCACGTGGCGGACACGGCCGGGCGATCACCCTTGGCCGCAAAGTCAAAATGCACGACAGAGGCCGTCGGGGCGGTTTCGTTCCTGATTTCAGGCGGGCACTGGTGGTGAGTGCTGGATGCTTCTATACTGACAGGAGCGCCGAGATCGAGGGCCTTGTAGATTGCGGAGAAATTGTGGCAGCCGATGTCGCCTAAGACGCCGGTGCCGAAGTCCCACCAGCCGCGCCATGCGAACGGGTGATACGTCGGATGGTAGGGACGCTCCGGGGCAGGGCCGAGCCAGAGATCCCACTCGAGATCGGCGGGTACCGGCGGCTTGTCGGTGGGGCGGGGGATGGCGCGCGGCGATATGGCCGGGTAACGGTTCGACCAGCCGTGAATCTCTCGTACGTTTCCGATGGCGCCATCCCAGATCATCTCGCAAAGCACGCGTGCGCTTTCGTCGGCCTGGCCCTGGTTGCCCAGTTGTGTGGCGACGCCGGCCTCGCGGGCAGCCTTGGCGATCTGGCGGGCTTCGTAGACCGTATGGGTTAGCGGCTTTTCGCAGTAGACATGTTTGCCGTGTCTGATGGCGGCCATAGTGATACAGGCGTGGGTGTGGTCGGGGGTGGCGATGATTACGGCGTCGATGTCCTTCTGCTCGTCCAACATCTTGCGGTAGTCTTTCCATCGGCGGGCGTTTGGCCAGCGGTTAAAGACCTGCTTGACTGCGACGAGACCCCAGTCCACGTCGCACAAGGCGACGATGTTCTCGCTTGCGCATGCGTCCAGGTTACCATGGCCGCGGCCCCCGATGCCGATGCCGGCGATATTGAGCTTTTCACTTGGCGGTATATGTGCGGGGCCGCCGAGGACATGGCGGGGGATTATGGTAAACGCCCCTGCCGCCACCGCAGAGTTGAGGAATTGTCGCCGTGAAACGCTGTTTGTGGCCTTGTATTCGTTCGATTGACTGCACATGATTTTCCTCCAAAATAAACAAGGCTTTGCGGATTTCGGCACATCGTCTCGATTATACCCTGGTCGCGGGCGTTACGCCAGTCAATGTGAATTACAGCATTTTGAAAGGGGGCTGGGGCGTTGGGCCCGCAAGGATAACAGCATGTCGCCGGTGTGGACCAAATAGCCTTCTTGTGCGGATGTGTCAATCGATTTTTTCGATTATGAAACGCGCCTCCGGATTCCTCGATGTACGGCCCCCGATCCGTGCAATTATGCATTTGAAATGCATAATTGCAGGCACTTCTTCTATCTGGCGGCCCCGTGCGGTTCTGTGGAATTAATCTCCGACCTGTTGGCCGAGTTTTTTCGCCCAGCGGAAGGTGGCACGATATTTTGGGCTTTCTTGCGGGTCGTCGTCGCAGAACTGGAGTAAGCCCCAACTGCCCCATTTGCTCCACTGGCTGGTCGAGGAGAAGTAGCAGAACATGTCGCCGCCGGCCTCTTGCCAGGCGCCGAAGTAACGGTCATAGACGGCTTCGAGCCGCGGGTGCGCGTTGGCGGCGTGCAGCAGGGCGGTGAGCTTCTGGTTGTTCTCGCCGCCGCCTACGCCGACCATGTGCTGGCCGCCTTCGTAGGTCATGAGCCTGAGGTTGTATTTGTCGGCGACCGCCTTGCTCCGCGTGATCCAGTCGATCGATTCGGGCAGGGACTTGTTTTCGATGTGGTCGAGAACCTGCTCGACCGTCCAGCCCGCGACTTCGTCGGCGGAGGGTTTGCCCTGGGGGCTGATGTTGAAGCTGATGTAGGGCGCGATTGCCAGGGCATCGGCGTGTTTGTATGCATCCTGCCACTCGACAATGCGCTCGGAGACGTAGGGGTTGGCGGCCTGCGAGGGCAGCACCCGGACCAGCCGTTCCGTGCCGCCGAAGACCCTCTCCCAGATCTTGAATATCTGTACGGAACGGTAAGCCGTGAAGCGCCAGCCGGCTTCCCACGGCTTTTCGGCAAAGCCGAGTCTCTGGCCCTGTTCGCCGGCCCAGCGGCTCTGGGCGAACATACCGTTCCAGAGTTCATTTGAGTACTCGATGTAGATCTTGCGATCGGGTTCGAGGTCGCGTTTGACCATCGCCGCGAAGTCTTGCACAAAGTTGTCGTCGGCCATGTGCGGCATACAGAACCATGGATCGGCGTCGAGGCGGTTGCACAGATCGATCATCCATTCGAGCGCGACGCCGTGTCTGCTGAAGGTTGCGTCGGCGAGGGTGGGGCGTTCGTCCCACGTGCTGATCTTCGAACCGTTGGTGTGCATGAAGTCCATGAAACGCAGGCACGCCATGCCCTGCCATCGCTTCAGGAAGCCCGGACGCCATGGGTTCGTCTTGTATGTTTGCTCGAAGCCGGGCATGATGACGCGGATGTTGCGGACGTAGTCGGCGGGGTCGGTTTCCATGAGCCGGATGAAGATCGCGCCTTTGGACGAGTCTACGTCGATAGTGATTCGGCCGGGGGCGGTGGTTGCCGTCTTGCCTGCGCCCCAGAAGTCCAGTTTACCGTTTCCGTCGTAAAGAACGGTGTAGCGGCCCGAGGGGTAATGGCCGCCGTCGATCGTGCAGACCAATGTCTCCGCCCAGCAATCCTTGTCGAGCCGCTTGACCCAGCCATGTTTGTCGAGTTCCAGTTCAGGCCCCTGACCCCAGGGTTTACCCCTCTGCTGGCTGATCCAGGGGCGGGACATACGGAACACGTCGACAAACGGCAGTTCAGTGTTCCAGTCGGCCGGGCCGGCGAGGTTCATTCCCAGACGAGCGACGCCGTCAGAGGCAAAGCAGGGAGATAATGAAAGAACGGCCGCGGCGACTGCCGCCAGGGATGCGATTCTCTTCATAAGGTCGGCTCCTCACAATACCGGTTCCAAAAAAGCAGCCTGCCCAAATCGTGCGATTCGGACAGGCTGCGTGTCATCGCATTGTTCTTTCCTACAGCGACCAGCCGGGGCGGTAGTGGGATTCGTGGCGAATGAATTCGTCCGCCTCGGGGCAGTTTGTGGCCTTCATGTTGGGGCCATCCCAGGTGATCTTCTTGCCGGTGCGGATGGCGATGTTGCCGAGCAGGATGAACTCGGTCAGACGTGCGCTGTAACTGAAGTTGCTGCACGCCGCGGGGCCGCCTTTGCAGGCGTCCAGCCAGTTGCGGTGGTGGCCCTTGGACCGGGGGATGGCTTTAGGCGGGAGCTTGTCACGCATCTCGCGCATTTTCGCTTCGGGGATAATCCGCGGCGATTTGCTCCAGCCGCCGCCCATGATGGTGCCCTTGTCGCCTATGAGGAAGATACCGTTGCCGCCCTCGCCCATGCGGCGTCCTTCTTCCAGTTCCTGGGGCCGTGGGGGCTGGAACCCGCCGTCATACCAGTACACCTTGACCGGGGGCATGTCGCCGCGCGGACCGAATTCCCAGATGACCTTGTTGTTGGGACCGATTACTTCCGAGTCGAGGAATTCGCTTGTTCCTTCGACACTGATTGGATGGTCCAGCTTCAGGGCGGCGAAGGCCGGCTCAAGGTTGTGGACGCCCATGTCGCCGACACATCCTGTGCCGAACGGCCACCAGCCGCGCCAGTTGTAGGGGCAATACTGCGGGCTGTACGGGCGGGGCTTAAGCGGCCCAAGCCACAGGTCCCAATCCAGGCCTTGCTTTACCGGCGGGGTTTCCTTCGGACGGCCGCGGCCGCTGGACCATCCGCCGGCGTTGCTCCAGGCGTGCACTTCGCGAACATTGCCGATGAGACCGGACCATATCCACTCGCAGGTCAGGGCGTTGCCTTCATCGCTGCGGCCCTGGTTGCCCATCTGGGTTGCCACGCCGGCTTCTTCGGCGGCCTTTGCGATGGCGCGGGCTTCGGAAATCTGGTGCGTCAAGGGCTTTTCGCAATAGACGTGCTTGCCCAACTTCAGCGCAGCGATTGTCGCCACCGCATGTACGTGGTCAGGCGTGGCGACAAGTACGGCGTCGATGTTGGGCTTCTCTGCGTCCAACATCTTGCGGAAATCAAGGTACTCGGCGCACTTGAAATTTGGATTCATCTGCTGGTATTTCTTCTCCACCTCGGCCTTGACTGGTCCGCGTCCGGCGACGCCGCCATAATAGAAGCGGCTGTAGTCATCGTAGTCGTTCGGGTCGGCGACGGCGACGATTCGCACGTCGTTGTGACCGAACAGGCCGCGTGCATTGGTCCGTCCCTGGCCGCCGCAGCCGATGATTGCGATGTTGATCATGTCACTCGGGGCGACGAATTTGCCTCCGCCCAGTACGTACCGCGGCACCAACGTAAAGGCGGCCGTCGTCGCCGCAGCCGAGCCCAAAAACCGCCTGCGCGTGATTTTCTGCCGTTGACTCATGTTTGTCCTCTCTAAACGAATAACCTGTCCTGATCCTCTTCTTACGTCCGCCCGATATCCCGCCCCGGCGTCTTTTCGTGTCCCCTTCTCCGAAGCCAAACTACCTAATTTACCCGACTTAGAGCGAGATTTCAAGTAACCAGACGTTTTCAGCACGGATAAAATTGCCCAGGCAAAACGACCAATGATCTCCGGGCGGACCATAAGTTGTTAGCTGTAACCAGCTTATGTTATGGCGAGTGTCTTGTAAAGGGGCGTGGGTGAATATTCTCCAAAGCGGCGGTGGATTTCTGACAAGGAGCATTGTATATTGCCTTCTGCGTCAATCGAAGTGAGCCGTCGCGGCAGGGGCCTGCACATGAGTATGCTGTTCACAATCGGACACTCCAACCATTCCATGGAGCGGTTTGTCGAACTGCTCAGGTCACAGGGCATCATGACGTTGATTGACGTGCGCTCAAGCCCTTACAGTCGATATTCCCCGCATTTCAGCAAGGACATCCTTGAGAAGGCGCTTTCCAATTCCGGCATTAAATATCTTTTCTGGGGTCGTGAGTTAGGGGCACGGCGTTCCGAGCCGGACTGTTATGTCGAGGGCCGGCTCCGCTACGACCGCGTTGCCCAACTGCCGGTGTTTCGCGAAGGGCTTTCGCGGGTTCTCGAGCAGGCCGAGCAGGAGAAATGCACGATCACGTGCGCAGAGGCCGACCCGCTGGTGTGCCACCGAACTATCTTGATCTGTCGGGAGCTCATGAAGATGCGGCCCGAGCTGCGCATTGTACATATCTTAGGCGACGGGACCACGGAGTCGCACGAGGACGCCCAGCATCGCCTTGTCAAACTGCACAAACTGCAGCGCGAACTGTTCGGCGCACTGACCACCGAGGCGGCACTCATCGACAGGGCGTTTGACCTGCAGGCCGCCAAACTCATCGCTGGCGTCCCCGAACTGCCTTGAACCGGCCGTTTGTAAGCAATTTCCCACACAATTGGCTGGTTGCATTCGACGATCCGGTGGGTATACTGCGCATTTTTGACATCACTGCGGGAGCGTTAGTGTTATGGATTGTTTCAATTACAGAAATGGTCGGTTGTTTGCTGAGGATGTGGACGTTGAGACCATCGCGGCCGAGGTGGGGACGCCCGTGTATGTCTACAGCAAGGCGACGTTTCTGGACCACTTGAAGAAGATTCAGGCGGCCTACGCCGAACTGGATACAACCGTCTGCTATTCGATCAAGGCGTGCGGCAATATCAATATCCTGCGGATCCTGGCCGAGGCGGGCAGCGGGTTTGACATTGTGTCCGGCGGCGAGTTGTACCGCGCCCAGCAGGCCGGGGCCGACACCCGCAAGATAGTCTATGCTGGCACTGGCAAAACCGACCGTGAGATCATCGACGCCCTCAACGCACCGATCGGCTACTTCAACATCGAATCCGAGGAGGAGTTGGAGAACCTCATCCGTCTGGCCAAAGAGACCGGCCGGCACGCCAGGGCGGCTCTCCGCGTCAATCCCGACGTCGACCCGAAGACGCACCGCTACATCACCACCGGCACCAGGGAGACGAAGTTCGGCGTGGATATCGAGCGGGCGATGAAGGTCTTCGCCGATTACGGCAGAAACGGCGCCGTCGACCTGTGCGCCATTCACGTGCACTTAGGCTCCGGCGGCAAGACAATCACGCCGTACGTGGAGGCGGTCCGCAAGATACTGCCGGTCATAGATGCGCTGCGGCAGGCCGGCCATACCGTCGAGATGCTGGACCTCGGCGGCGGTTACGGCGCGGACTACGAATCGGATACCGTGCCCTCGGCGGCCGAGTACGCGGCGGGCATTGTGCCGCTGATCAGGGGCAAGAACCTCAAGCTCATCCTTGAACCCGGCAAGGCGATTATCGCCAACGCGGGTATCCTGCTGACGCGCACCCTCTACACGAAGACCGGCGGCGAAAAGAAGTTCGTCATTGTCGACGCGGGTATGAACGACCTGATCCGACCATCGCTGTACGAGGCATTCCATTTCATCTGGCCCGCCGCCGTCAATGCTGCCTTCGTGCCGGCCAAACGCAGTAAGGACCTCGCAGTCGAAGGCACTCAGGTTGTGGACGTCGTCGGCCCCATCTGCGAAGGCGCCGACTTCTTCGCCAAGGACCGTGCCATGCCGCCCGTCAAGCGCGGCGACCTCATCAGCATCTTCACGGCAGGGGCCTACGGATTCACCATGGCCAGCAACTACAATGCACGCCCCTTGCCGGCGGAGGTGCTGGTTGACGGCAACACATGGAAGATAATACGGAAACGGCAGACTTACGAGGACGTCGTGGCCCCGGAGAAGTAGTCCGGTATGTTACTGGGCGAACAGCGGGCCCCGGAAAAACCCGCACAATACGATTTCCCTCAACGTAGAGGATGCTGACCACGGACCGGTATGTTTCGGCCCTGACCGCTTGTGGAAATTTCCGGTCAGCGGGGCCGACAAGTTGGCCGTTTGTGCTTGACACTTGTATTCAGGTTGACTACTCTTTCGAATCCCTGCGGTAAGGGCAGTCGTGATGTCCTGCGCAGCCGCTGAAACAACTCACGAAAGGAAAGGCATGGATAACACAGCATCGGAAAAGGCGGAACAGAAGGGCAGGAAGAAACGGTGTTGGTTTAGGGGCTTCCTCCTGTTCTGCACTGGCATTGTTTTCGCCATCGGGGCATTCATTGGCCTGAATTACGTAATGGCACAGGTCTCCGCCCCGGAATACTGCGGCAGCAGTTGCCATGAGATGGAAACGGCGTACAAGACGTGGGAACTTTCGCCCCACGGCCTGAACCACCTTGGTGTCCGCGTCGAGTGTGCTGATTGCCACCTGCCCGACAAGGACCACTACTTCCGCTACACCTTCGCCAAGGCGTACACCGGTCTCAAAGATATGGCCGTGCATTATTTCGGTCCGGAATACGACCTTGAAAAGACCCGCAAGAAGGTCGAAGAGCACTTCACCAACGAGCCGTGCATGCGCTGCCACAAGGACCTGCTCATCAGCCCCGTCGATTTCGACGCTATGGCCGCCCATCAGCTCCTCATCGACCGCCCGGACGCACCGGAGGCCAAGTGCATCCACTGCCACCCCGGCGCGGGCCACGAACGGGAAAACAAATTGTACACCAAATAGGAAGGATCACACATGAGGCTGCTGGCGATTCTGCATGTCGTGTTGTTTGTCGTTGTCCTCTGCTGCCCGCTTGTTGCCGCACAGGATGAGACCTTGGCCGTCGGCGGCCTCAAGACCATTCGTATCGAACGCAACGTTAGCGCTACCGCCAGTGGCTGCATCGAGTGTCACAGCCAGCAAATGCCGGCACTGGTGGCCGACTGGGCCGACAGTCGGCATGCGCACATGAACATTACATGCCTGGATTGTCACGCGGCCGGCCCGGCGGATTCTGATTACAGCAAGAAGCATCTGGGCTGGGAAAAGACGCGCGTCTCGCCGGTTGTCAGCCCGAAGGACTGCTCGCGCTGTCACCCTACTGAGGCCGCGGAGTACGACAGGAGCAAGCATGCACGCACGCTGGAGATCATGTGGTCGATCGATCCGTGGCTCAACGAAGGCCTCAACAACGAGGTCGAGCGTATCACCGGCTGCGAGCATTGTCACGGCAGCGTAGTGAAGGCCCTCGACGGCAAGCTCGACCCGGCCACCTGGCCCAACACGGGCGTGGGACGCATTAACCCGGACGGTAGCCGCGGAAGCTGCTCAAGCTGTCACACGCGGCACAAGTTCTCGCTGGCCGAGGCCCGCAAGCCCGAGGCCTGCGGCCAGTGTCATCTCGGCCCCGACCATCCGCAAATAGAGATTTACAATGAATCCAAGCATGGCGCGATCTACCATGCCGAAGGTCATGCATGGAACTGGGGGGCGCCGCCGGGCGCATGGGCTCCGGGCGTGGACTACCGCACCCCGACCTGCTCGGTGTGTCACATGTCGCAGATCGGCGGCGTCGACGGTACGCACGACGTCACCGAGCGTCTGGCCTGGGAGACGCAGGCGCCGTTGACTATCCGGCCGTCGGAGTTCAAGCCCCTGCCTGCAAAGACGAAATGGAGAGAAGAACGCGAAAAAATGAAAGGCGTCTGCCGTGCCTGCCATTCCTCTACCTGGGCGGAAGGGCATTTCGACCGTCTCGACAAGGCCGTCGAGAATTACAATGAGATCTACTACAAGCCGGCCAGGAAGCTCATCGACGAGCTCTACGAAAAGAATCTCCTCAGCAGGGACAAGGCCCTCGACGAGAAGCTGGAGATCGACATGTACGAACTCTGGCACCATGAAGGCCGCCGTGCCCGGTTCGGCGCCGCCATGATGGCCCCGGATTACGCCTGGTGGCACGGCTTTTATGAACTCAAGAAGCGCTGCATGGAGATCGAGGCACAGGCCGAGGAACTCAAACGCACCGGCAAGCCGGCCACCGTGCACGAGGTAAAGGGTGCAACCGGCGACACGACGAAGCCGGCCCTGCCGTAGCGGGAACTGCATCAAGTCTTTCCATTTGTTGCAAATCTGCGACATCGCGGATCGGGTTATCTCCGCGAACAGGGTAATTTCTCAAGGAGAGCTCACCGGGCGGCAAAAGACGAATTCTATTGTCCGTATGTTACGTCATGTTTGGCAAACCAGTCACCTGCGGCCTCAAGCGCCCAACGGCAACCCAGCCAAGCTAAAGGGGGCTTATCGGCGGGCAAGAGGTGTCGTGGTCAAGCAGGCACAAGAAGACCCGGAACTTCGCCGTGGGGCCGTGGCAATACTGAAAAGCGTGTTTCTTGCTGCTGTCCGGTTTCTTGCCTTTCCTGCCGGGCAGGTATCCCGTGTGCAAAATAGCGCTATTCATCTTGCAAAAGCTCGCTCTACCGGTATACTTTGGACCAATATTCCGATTAGATAGCTAAAAAGGACGTCTTAAATGGCAGACAGGAAAGAGGATTTGAAACGCGTCAGGGAACTGATCGACCTCATGATCAAGCATGACCTTGTCGAGATCGAGGTCGTTGAGGGCGACAGCAAGATCCTGCTGAAGCGGCCGCAGCCGCAGGCGCCCGTGATCACCCAGCTCCCGTCGGCCCCGCTTGCCGTCGCTGCCCCGGCGGCTGCTGCCAAGGCGGAGCCGGAACGCGCTGAATCCGAGGCGCTCCGCGAGATCACTTCGCCCATTGTTGGCACCTTCTACGCGGCCCCCAGTCCGGACTCCAAACCCTATGTCAGGCCCGGATCACACGTTGACGAAGATACGGTGGTCTGCATCGTTGAGGCCATGAAGGTGATGAACGAGATCAAGGCCCAGATGAGCGGCACCATCGTCGAGGTCCTCTGCAAGGCGGGCCAGGCGGTCGAGTTCGGCCAGCCGCTCTTCCGGGTTCGCCCGGATTGACCCGGGCCCCATCCGGACCACCGCAAGCACCAGATCTGTTCAGGTTGACATACTATGTTCTCAAGAATACTGATTGCAAACAGGGGTGAAATTGCCCTACGCATCATTCGGGCCTGTCACGAGATGGGCATCGAGGCCGTGGCGGTATTCTCCCAGGCCGATAAGGACGCCGAGTATGTCCACCTTGCCGACGAGGCGATCTGTATCGGTCCGCCCTCGCCCGCACAAAGCTATTTGAACATTCCGCGGATCATCAGTGCCGCGGAAATTGCCGACGTCGAAGCCATACATCCCGGCTACGGCTTCCTTGCGGAAAACGCCCACTTCGCCGAGATCTGTCGCGAATGCGGTATCACCTTCATCGGCCCGTCTCCCGAGGCCATGCGCCGCCTGGGCGACAAGGTCTGCGCTCGGGAAATCGCCAAGGCCGCCCGCGTACCGGTCGTCCCCGGCACCGAGGGCGAAATCGCCGACGAAAATGAGGCCATCAAAGTAGCCAACAAGATCGGTTACCCCGTGATCATCAAGGCCGCCGCCGGCGGTGGCGGCCGCGGCATGCGCGTCGCGCACAACGACATCAGCCTGCATGCGGCGTTCGCCGCCGCCCGCGCAGAGGCTGAGGCGGCATTCAAGAACGGCGCGCTCTATATGGAAAAGTACATCCAGCAGCCGCGCCACGTCGAGGTCCAGGTCATTGCCGACAAAACGGGCAACGCCCTGCATTTCTATGAACGCGACTGCACGATTCAGCGCCGCCATCAGAAGCTTATCGAGGAATCGCCATGCCCCGTCCTTGACGAGGCCACGCGCGAGGAACTCTGTAAGTCCGCCCTGCGGCTTATTCAGAATGCGGAATACGCCAATGCCGCCACTATCGAGTTTCTGCTGGACCGCGACAAGAACTTCTACTTCATCGAGGTAAACACCCGCATCCAGGTCGAGCACCCCGTCACCGAAATGGTCACCGGTCAGGATTTGATCAAGTGGCAGATCAAGATCGCCGCCGGACGGACCTTGGACCTTCGCCAGAAGGACATCGTCCACAACGGCGTGGCGATGGAATGCCGTATCAACGCCGAGGACCCGGCCCGCAACTACGCCCCGTGCCCGGGCCCCATCACAAAATTCATCGCTCCCGGCGGCCAGGGCGTGCGCGTCGATACCCACGTGCACCAGGGCTGCACGGTCAGCCCGTATTACGATTCCATGATCGCCAAGCTCATCGTCCACCAGAACACCCGCGAAGAGGCCATCGCCACAATGAAACGTGCCCTCCGCGAATTCCGTATCGAACCTATCAAGACCACCATCCCCGCACACCTGGAAATCCTCTCACACCACCTCTTCACAAAGAACGACGTCGACACCACCTTCATTGAGCAGAAGATGGGGTAAGGCGGTTGCGCATCGGAGGCCCGGTGTTCCATGGGTTGAACGCATGCAGCGTCCGCGTGGTGTCGCGGTAGAAAATGTCGGCTACTGCACCGTCATGAAGCAGGCCAAGATTGCGGCCAGAAGCGCTTTGGGAGCCACCTTGGCCAGGTCTGCACGGCGATTATGGACAATGGCCCTTGCACCGACAAAAACTTCTTTGCCTTGCCCCTTGCGTCAGGGGCGGGGTTGTGGCAAAATGCCTGCACCTGATATACTCTTGGAGATACTGGATATGAAAATGACCCTCTCGGCACGGTACGGTTTGGTGGCCGCCGGCTACATTGCCGCCCACGCAGACGAAGGCCCCGTCACAGCGGCCAAGATTTCGGAGGAATACGGCATTCCTCGCGAGTTCCTGCTCAAGATTCTGCAGCAGATGGTCCGCTTTAACGTAATTGCAAGCAAGCGGGGCCCCGGCGGCGGATTCACTCTGCCGCGGCCGGCCAAGGAGATTTCGCTGCTGGAGGTGATCGAAAAGGCAGACGGCCCCATCGCTCATTCCACCGATCTGACGGAACTGACCCGCAAAACCCCTCTGACCGTGAACCTTGAGAAGGCCTGCCGCGAGGCTTCGGAGAAAGCAGTCGCGGTTTTCAGCAAGGCAACGCTGGGTCAGATGGTCGGCAAGTAAGCGAAGCAGCGATCCGCAGAAGACATGCCGGAGGCGTGAAAGTGTGCGCAGCCGGCCATATCTGCGGATTTTCTCTGCGCCGGCGTACTTATTGACTGTCGCCAATTTGGAATTCACCCGCTGCTTCTGGTAAGATAAACACCGTTGCCGCAGTTGCGGCAGCGCGATTTGTCAAGGCATTGAAACGAGGAGATCCGAATGGCTCAAGGGAGATGTGCGGCATGCGGGTGCGGGGGACACGGTATCAGTCGGCGGACATTTCTTCGCGGTTCCGCGGGCGTGGCAGGGGGACTGCTGCTGAGCGGCTGCAGCCGGCGGCTGGCTAAACTGGCCCCGGAAGAGCGTATTCGGCCGGCCGGCCCGGCAAGCCAATACACACCCACTGTTCACGCGGCCTTTGTGCGGCGCAAGGAGGAATATGGCATGCGGTGGCCCGGCGCCGTGTACGATGGCGAAGCGGCCCGGGCAAAATACACCAGGCTGCTGAAGCAGACGGCATGCGATATGACGGTCAGGCTGCAGCTTCGCGCCGAACCCATCTACTCGCTCCAGGAAGCAAATCAATGGATCGACGAGGCCAAGGCCGCCGGCGCCGACGGTCTCATGGTCATGATGCTCGACCGCCAGGAGCACAGCTGGCCCAGCGCACAGGTCGCGGCCAAGAGCGGCCTGCCGACGATCGTCTTTTCGCCGTTGGGCACATCGTTCACCACCAACACGATCACGATGGCCGACTGGCCCAACTGCGTCATCTATTCAACGGACGAATGGTCGCAGCCGGCCTACGGAATGCGGATGCTGGCAGCCGCGGCGAAGATCAGGAGGACCCGCTGTGTGGTGATCAAAGGCCGCACGCGGTCCACGCAGAGAATGCCCGACCTCGGCATCGAGCTGCAGTATATCCCCGCCGCCACGTTCCTGCACGACTACGAAAACATGGGCGTGCCCGATGAGGTGGTGGCGATGGCCGAGCAGTACATGCGCCGGGCAAGGCGACAGCGCGGCGCAACCCGTGAAGATGTGATCAACGGCATCAAGAGCTATTGTGTCGCTCGGGATATCCTGCAGCGGGAACAGGCGGATGCGATCAGCATGGACTGTCTGGGCGCGCTGGGCAGCAGCCCGGTGTCGCTGCCATGCATTGCCTGGTCGCGCATGAACGACGATGGTGTCCCCGCCGCCTGCGAGGCCGACACCGGCGCCATCGCTTCCCATATACTGGTCCAGCAGCTCTTCCAGCGGCCCGGCTTCCAGCAGGACCCGGTCGCCGATACGTACAACGATGCCGTCATCGGAGCGCATTGCAGTTGTCCCACCCGCCTCAACGGCTTCGACGCCGAACCGGAGCCGTTCGATTTGATCCATCATCACGGCAATCGCGACGCCGTGCCGCGGACGCTCTGGCGACCGGGCCAGCGAATTACGTGCCTGGATGTCCTTCCGGGCGATGGCAAGGGGCGAAAGACCGAGGTGCTTGTCAGTGAAGGAACCGTGCTGGAGAATATCGATGTCCCGCCGGCCGGCGGATGTGTCGTTTCCGTGCGTGTAAAGTTCGACGGCGACACAAACGTGCTGGCGTATCCGGGATTCCACCAATTGTTCTTCTACGGTGAATATCGCAAGGCCGTACTGGACTTCTGCCAGCTTTGCGGCCTGACCGGAGCCACGGCATGAGCTGCCGCCCGAAATGCAGCCACTGGTACTGCGCGCCGAGGCGCGGTGGGTAACAGCGAATGTTGCCTGCACGTCTACAGACAGTAAGCAAGTGAGGGTCCGATCAATCGGTCCCCTTGTTGTTCGCGGAAATCATTTCCCTTAAACGATGATTGCCGCCGCACGTGTTAAGCGCCGACCGCCCATGCTATTGCCGCGGGCCCTGCTGCTGTATGCCTCATCCATGGATTGTATTCTTCTGCCATACCCCGCTTGTACCGTTCTGTGAACGTCTATCGGACGCAAATAAACCCGCCGCGCGGCGCAGCTCATTTCTCCGTGAGTACTGTGCGGCATCGCTTTGATTGCCAAAACAGATTAGTGTAGAACGTTTTCAGCCCTGCCGCGTATTCTTGCAGCAACTCGAGGAGTTGATTCTGCAGCGATAACACAGATGCGTTAAGTAGAACAGGCAGTCTGATGGGATGTCTACACCATGAGAGGTTCCGAAGCCGCAAAGCAATCTTCTGATGAGCCGCCGTCCGGTTCAAAGACCACCAGTAGGCCGCTCCGGCAAGACATTTGTGATGACCGTGATGATACTTTCCGCAGACGCTGGGCGCGAATCGCCCGGGTTCTGCGGCCGGTAAGGGCCGAACGTTTTGCGATAGCAGTGATCCTGGTTTTAACACTGATGCTGGCGTCGCTTGCCGCCGTTGAGCCGCTCGTGCTGAAGTATATCTTTGACGGACTCGGCAGCGAAAAAGGCCTCGAGTATGTATTCTGCGGCGTGGGCTTCCTGCTGGCGATCGGACTGACGCGCGAAGTCGGCTCGGCCTTCTCGAACTGGCTGACCTGGCGCACACGCATTCGTGTGCATTATCATCTGTTGGATCTCACTGTGGATCGGCTGCACCGACTGCCCTTCGAAATGCATCGCGATGAGGGCGCCGGCGGCGTCATGACACGACTGGATCGCAGCCTGCAAAGCCTTGTAACCGCCATCAGCGAGGTGTCGTTCAGCATACTGCCGACCGTCGTTTATCTGGCTATTTCGCTGACCGTGATGATTCGACTGGACTGGCGTCTGACGGCGCTGGTCGTCGGTTTTACGCCGCTTCCCATCCTCATTGCCAACAGGGCGGCCCCGCACCAGAAACGCCGCGAAAAATACCTGCTCGACAAGTGGGGCAGAATCTACAGCCGGTTCAATGAGGTGCTTTCAGGGATTGTTACCGTTCGCAGCTTTGCAATGGAAGACGCGGAGAAGCATCGTTTCCTCAATGCCGTCGGCGAAGCCAATGACACAGTGATACGCGGCGTCCAATACGATTCGAAGGTGGGCGCTCTGCAAAACCTTGCCGTTTTCGCCGCCCGGATCTGCGGCATCGCGCTGGGCGGCTATATGGTGACGCAGGGCCGGATCACCCTGGGTACCCTGGTGGCCTTCCTCAGCTACATGGGCAGCCTGTTCACACCCGTCCAGGGACTAACCGGTATCTACCGAACACTGCGCATGGCCATGGTCGCCGTGGATCACATCTTCAGGATTCTCGACTCGCCCGATCACATCAGTGACGCTCCGCATGCCGTTTCTCCCCATCCGGTGAAGGGCCACGTCGTTTTCGATGGCGTCTGGTTCGGCTATGATCCCGACGATCGGATGATTCTGCAGGATATCAACGTGGATGTCGCACCGGGAGAAGTGGTCGCACTGGTGGGTCCCAGCGGTTCCGGCAAATCGACTATGATGTCCCTGCTGCAGCGATTCCACGACCCCACCCGCGGAGCAATTCTGTTGGACGGCAAGGATCTGCGGGACATACGCCAGAAAAACCTGCGCCAGAACATAGGCGTCGTGCTGCAGGATGCGCTTCTGTTCAACGAGAGTGTTCGCGCCTGCATAGCGTATGGCAAGCCCACGGCGACCCAGGAAGAGATCGAAGCCGCCGCCAAAGCCGCCAACGCACACGACTTCATCATGCAGTTGGAAGACGGCTACGATACGGTGGTCGGCGAACGCGGCAGCCGCTTTTCGGGCGGCGAACGCCAGCGCATCGCAATCGCCAGGGCTATCCTGAAGGACCCGTCAATTCTTATTCTGGACGAAGCAACCTCAGCGCTCGATGCGGAGACCGAGTTTCTCGTGCAGCAGGCGCTGGAGAGGCTCATCACAAATCGCACCACCTTTATCATCGCCCACAGGCTTTCGACCGTGGTACATGCCGATCAGATCCTTGTGCTCAAACAGGGCCGTATCATCGAACGGGGCGACCACAAGCAGTTGATGGAGCAGGACGGCTACTACGCCTCACTGGTGAAGCGTCAAATCCGCGGGCTGCTGGCCGCGTGATCACGCGGCAAAGGCGGAAAAGCCGCAGCCTACCTGCGGCACCTTCAGCGATCGCCAATGCCATTTCGGTGACACAAACGCGGTCCCATTGTAGTGTTTCCATCCGGCCCGATCGGCGCTCATGCCAACCGGGCAAACGCCTCCTCCATTTGCACCGCCGGCAGCCTGGGTTCGACCATCTGCAGATCCGCGGCCGCCTCGTCTTCAGCAAACGTTCTGAGGAAATCTTCCATCTGCCGCCGCGCTTCTTCGTCGCTCATTTGCCGCGGCGGATGTTTCATCAGGTAGGCCGAGACCGGCACAAACGGCCCGGCCATCCTCGCCTCTCGCGCAAGCTTGCAGAAACGAATCGCATCGATGGCCACTCCGGCGCTGTTGGGCGAATCCTCTACGCTGAGCCGCAATTCCAGATTGAGCGGCGCCCCCGCAAAGCCTCGCCCTTCCATGCGCAGAAAGCAGACTTTGTTGTCTTTCTGCCACGGCACGTAATCCGAGGGGCCGATGTGTATCTGGTCGGCCGGCAGCGGCGTCTTCAACTGTGACTGCACCGCCTCGGTCTTCGAGATCTTCTTGCTTGCCAGGCGATCCCGTTCCAGCATGTTCAGGAAATCCGTGTTGCCGCCCGTGTTGAGCTGATAGGTGGACGTGATTTTTACCCCCCGCTCCTCGAAGAGCCGCGTCAGTGTGCGATGCGTGATCGTCGCCCCGACCTGGGCCTTGATATCGTCGCCGATGCAGGGCAGGTTCCTGGCCGCAAATCGCGCCGCCCACCGCGGATCGGATACGATGAACACCGGGATACAGTTGATAAGACTAACCCCGGCCTCCAGTGCGGCCTCCGCGTAGTATTCGGTGGCTTTCTGCGAACCGACGGGCAGGTAAATCAGCAGTATTTCCGCCTGCGTCCGCCGCAGCACGCCGGCAACGTCCACCGGCTTGGCATCCGACGGCACAAAGGTTCGCTCGGCTGGATGCTTGCTCATGTGCTCCGACAGCCCGTCAAGGATTGGCCCCATCTGCACGATCGGCCCCGGCGACGCAAACGTCTCGCAGAGCCGCATCGTGTTGTTCGGAGGAGCAAAGATCGCCACCGAAGCGGGCTGGCCCACCTTGCGCGTGTCGATATCGAACGCCGCGACAAGCTCGATATCCGCGGGCGTATAACCGCCCACGTCAAAATGCATCAGGCCTGTCTCATCGTTGCCGCTTGCAGGCCGATAGTACTCGATGCCCTGCAGCAGCGAACTTGCACAATTCCCCATCCCGGCAATCGCTATACGGATCTTATCCACATCTCGTCCTTTCTTCGTTCATTAACCACGTAATCGGCCCGCGGAGCGGGACAATAGCGCTGGATCACCTCCGCCGCGAAATCGGCAAACGCGGACAAGTCTACGGGCGGGCTGGTGTGGCATGGCCGCTTGCCCTGCGACGGCGGCGTGAAGCACAGCGTGATGATCGTGTCGAACTCCTCCAGCGCCTGCATCTGCCGGTCGAACCACACGTGCGAATTGGGCCTGTGCCAGTCCGCCCAACTGATGCCCGTCCGCAGTCTCCTGACTCCCAGTCGCCGCAGCCATTTGACCGCCGCCTCCAGCCGATGATCCTCATAGTGAAACCATTGGCACATATCCATGGTCGGCTCGAAGTAACCCACGGCCGGCTTGGGTGTGCCGTCCGCCCGTATCAGCCCCAGGTAGAAATGCCGATAGTACGAACTGCCTTCCGCCTCCTTGTGGCGGGTCGTCGCCCCCCAGGTCGGCGGCAGGTCGAACAGACTGTACCAGAAGATGTTCTGCATGCGTCCAACCAGCAATTGCTGTGTGCGCACCAGTCCGAAGACCTGCACCTCCTCGGCCCCGAACGAAGAGGCCCCGATCTCCGTCACCCAGACCGGCAGCGGCGTTACCCGTTCGATCTCGGCAAGCTTCCGGGGCCACTCATCGATCTTCCAGTGGTTCCAATCCAGCGGAAACCCGTGTACGCCCACCGCGTCGATATTCTCCAGCGCTCCATAACTGTCCATCAGCCTGATGAAATCCGGATCGATCGGCGATATGCCGCCCAGGATCAGAGGCAGATCGGGCCGCATGGATTTCATCCGGGCTGCGGCGATCCTGATCATCTCGCCGAACTCCTTCCACTCCGGGTCCATCTGGAAATCCCAGTGCGAAAGGTTGTTCGGTTCATTCCACAGCATGAAGCCCGTAATCATCGTAGTGCCTTCTTATATCAGCAGTCGTCTATCGGCCGGAAATACACCTGCCCGGATCGCGTATTTGCCGCATGGCATGATCATGCCCATTCGCCCGCCAGAAGCGGCTCTGTGGGATGCTCCTGGCGGTCCAGCTTCAAGTCCTTGAAAATGTCGGCCGAATACCTGTCTTCGGATTCGGTCTCCAGCTCAATATCCAAATCTTTTTTCACGTCGCCGGATGAGGCGATGAGCACAAACTCCGTTCCTTCGTGATTCAAAAAGTCCGGCGGCTCGAGTTCCGCGAACTGCCGATCACGAAATTGCTCCATCAGATGCTTCGGGTAATCTGCCTGCCGCTCCGGCGACAGGCCTCTGGCCGCGGGTGAAAGCGAGTCCACTTCAGGTTTATTAACCTTCGGTCGATAGAAGAAATAAATGTCTCCCCGTTCGAGTGTTTCGGTCTTTTCAGCCATGTCTCCGTCCTCACGCATCTCGAACTCACAACAGGACTGTCGGCGCTTACTCCAGATCGTCTCATAAGCCCCGGCCAACCATTAGCATTTCCCTGCAAACGCAAGCAAATTACATCTTCTGCCCACTGCCGCATTTGACGTTAAACACAAAACCCGCGACAGACTGGTATCGCCGCGCGGCGGCGTTGTACGAAAAGGGAGAAACTGTGCAAAAAGACACGATTACGGCTCTCGTGACCGGCGGCGCCGGGTTTCTTGGATCACACCTGTGCCGAAGGCTTCTCGACGAAGGCAGAGAGGTCATCTGCGTGGATAATTTCTATACGGGCAGGCGAGCCAACATCGCCCAGTTGACGTCTCATCCGCGGTTTGAAGTAATCCGTCACGACGTGTGTTTTCCACTCTACGTGGAAGTCGACGAAATCTACAATCTTGCCTGCCCCGCGTCGCCCATTCATTACCAGATCGACCCGGTCCAGACCGCCAAGACAAGCGTTCTCGGGGCGATCAACATGCTCGGCCTGGCCAAGCGAACGCGTGCGAAAATCTTTCAGGCCTCGACCTCGGAGGTTTACGGCGACCCGCAGGTCCATCCGCAGAATGAAGACTACTGGGGCAATGTCAATCCCATCGGCATTCGCAGTTGCTACGACGAAAGCAAACGCTGCGCAGAGACATTGTTCTTTGATTACCGCCGCCAGCACGGACTCCAGATTCGCGTCGCCCGCATTTTCAACACCTACGGCCCGTACATGAGCGCAGATGACGGACGCGTGGTCAGCACGTTCATTCTCCAGGCGCTGCAAGGCATGGATATCACCGTCTTTGGCGACGGCGACCAGACACGCAGCTTCTGCTATGTCGACGACCTGATTGACGCCATTATGCGATTCATGGAGTACGAAGAGGATATCCCCGGGCCGCTGAACCTCGGCAATCCGGAGGAGACCACCATTGTGGAACTGGCCCAACTGATCATCGATCTCGCCGGCAGCAAGTCCCGAATTGTTCATCGCGCGCTGCCGGCGGACGATCCCGTGCGCCGCAAACCCGATATTACGAAGGCCCGGAAGATACTGGACTGGCAGCCGCGCGTCGATCTTAAACAGGGCATACTCAAGACCATGGAGTACTTCGACCATGTCTTAAGCACTGTCCCGGCCTTGCACAAAACGGCTTCCGTCCTCGCCTGAATGCCGCCTCGCGCCGCATTGCCTATAAAGGCAGCTTTTGAGTTACGCCGGTCGGCCGACAGAGATAAAACTCGCGGCATATCTTCCGCTCGATGCAAAACCCGCTGGATCGCAGCATCGCTTCGACACAGGACAGATTCGCCACCCACCAGTTTGTCGGATCACCCGCTAACCGCTTCTCGATAAACGCCATGCGCGGCCAGTTGTCGTCGTTGAGCATCTGCCGGTGGTCGTAATCCACGTCGTCCGGCGGCTCGAAACGCTGGCCCCCCGGCAGGACCATTGTCTGGAAAACCAGCACCCCCCTGACCTTCTGTGCCATCATGTCCAGCGCAAGCAGCGGATAACGCAGATGGTAAAGCACGCCCAGAAACAACACGATGTCAAATTGCCTCTCATCGTGCAGAAGATCGAACACGTCCATCTGCACGAAATCAATTCGATCCTGCACCCCCAGTTCACTTGCAGCCCAGCGTGCCTGCTCCAGGTAGTGCGCCTCAGAGTCGATGGCCAGTACCTCTGCCCCGCGGCAGGCCAGTTCGAAGCTGTAAAAGCCCGCGTTACAGCCGACGTCCAGCGCCGACATGCCCGACAGGTCCTCCGGCAGGAACGGACTGATTCTGCGCCAATTGGACGCCGGAAAATCGCCGAGCCGATGGTGCGGCGCCGTCTGAAGTCCGCCGGGCAGGTGCAGATTGTGAAACCACGGCCCCATCTCGGAAATCCGCTCCTCCATTGCGTTCGTCGGATTCTCGAACCGGGTCTCCAGCGTCTCGGCCATCCTTGCCTCCTGTCACACCGCGACGTCGACCCGCTGAGGTTCTCTTTCAGGGCGGCCGCTGATCACCTGTCGAACGTGTGCGAGAAACTGCCGCGCTCGCACCCGCGACGTATGCTCGCGCAGTACACGCCGACGCGCCGATTCACCGATCCGCCGTCGTCTGCTCTCGGGCATATCGCACAAGTACGCAAGCGTATCCTTGTGCGACCGTGCAATAAGAATCTCCTCATCGGGCCGGAAGAACGTCTCCAGGCCCGGCCAATAGTCGCTGATTACGGGCACACCGCACGCCGCCGCCTCGAACAGACGCACACTTGGCGAATAACCTGCCCGGATCATGTCCTGCCTCGTCACATTCAGCGTATACCGCTGCGCGCAGTAAAACACACGATGGCGCTCCGGCGCGACATGTTCGATGTGTCTTACGTTTGACGGCCAGTCAATGCCGTCCGGGTATTGTGCCCCCGCCACGACGAACTGTCGATCCGCCAGCCGCCGTGCCGGCTCGATCAGAAGCTCCGAGACGGTTGGCTGCCGATCCTCACTATATGTGCCGAGATATCCAAGATCGAAAACACATGGCAAACCGTGTTCGGGATGGTACTTCGAAATGTCCACCGAACAGTACAGCGCCCGCGCCATCGGCGAACCATAACGGTCCTCAAGCACTTCCAGCGTGGGACCGCCCGTGAACGAAAAGTAAACGGCATATTGTGGAATCAGAGATGGCTCCAGGTATTCGTGATCCGCCCGGGCCAACTTGGCCAGGGTCACCGGTGTGTCGATATCATAGAAGCCGACCGGGCAATCCGCCGTGCCCAGGAGCCATCGTCCGATCTGCACACCGTCCCGCACGTAAGAACCTACCAGGACGAAATCGGCCGCCTTGATCATGCCGCTGCACATTCGCTGAAGGTCCGACAGCGAATCGTACAGCACCGTCCGGCAAAACGGCGGATCCGGCAGGTCCCGATTCGCTGCATACCACGGCAGATCGCGCTCCAGAAAAGTCACCTCATGTCCCATCTCCGCCAGTTGCCCGATCAGCGCACGATAGGTGGTTGCATGCCCGTTACCCCATGCGCTTGTGATCGAAAGCCCCGAGACCACAATGTTCAGCGGCTTGTCCATACTGCCTCCTTGTCGGATTTCGCCGGATGTGCCTGCAGCAGAACGTCCAGCTCCGCGGCCCGCTGCGCGTATGTATGGTCGGCCAGAATGCGTTTGCGGGCTCTCTCGCCGATTCGAACGGCTGTCTCCCGGTCAAGGCCCGCCACGATGTCGGCGACTTCAACCCCGCTGTTGGCAACCAGGCACTCCTCGCCGGGCGTCAGAAACATCTCAATTCCTGGCCAGTTGTCAGTGATGATGCACGCCGCGGCCCCGGCCGCCTCGAATAGCCGCGTTGCCGGAGAGAATCCATACCTGGCCATGCTCTCACGGCTGATATTCAAAACGGCCGTTGGCGTCGAATTGAACGCGTTGTGATCTGCCGTGTAGACATGACCTAACACCCGTACATTATCAAGCTGCACGACATTTGCTTCCCACCCGCTGCCGCCCAACAGAAACGTTTTCTGCGGAAGCATTGCGGCCGGTTTGAAAAAGAACTCCTCTACCCGTGCTTCACGATCCGGCATGCGATTTCCTAAAAAGCCCAGGTCCGCTGTGAACCGAGAGTCGGGTGCGGTGGGGTGATGCGTCTCCGGATCCAGTGCGTTGTAGACGGGTTTGCATTTCCGCGCCCCAAGCGCCAGGTAAGCGTCCACGACCGGCCGTCCCCCGCCATACGTCAGCACGACGTCGTACCGCCCGATCAGCGGTGCAAAATAGTCCCCCGGGTTGTGAATCACCCGGTCCAGCGTCGCCGGTGCGTCCACATCCCAGAAAATGACCAGTTTGTCCGGCCTCTTCAACTTGAGTACTCGCGACTCCAGGTAATCGTCAAATACACCCACGCCGCTGGCCTTTACAATGATGTCCGCTGACGCGGCCTCGGCCAATTGCGCATCCACACCTTCTCGTGTGGCCGCGTAAACCACACTGGCCGCGTAGGGCGGCTCCGCAATGTCGCGATTCTGCTGGCGTCCGAACGCATCCGGCTCGTAAAAAGTGATACGGTAACCGCGCTGGGCCAGTGCTTTCAGTATGCCCCGGTAGTAGGTAGCCGCACCGTTCCAGTATGCCGATACCAGGCTCGACCCGAAAAAAGCGATTTCACTGCGTGGCATGGGCCATCTCCATGCATGCCGCCTCGGTTTCCGTATTAATCCCCATTTCGCCGCAAATCTCCAGAAGTTCCTTTACCCTGTGCGCACAGGTATGCCTGTCGAGAATCGTGCGCCTGCCGTGCTCGGCGAGCTGTGCCGCCAGTTCCGGTTCGTTGATCACGTCGTGCAGATATGTTCTCATTTGCTTGCCGTTTCTTGCCACAAGGTAGTCCTTGCCCGGCGTGAAAAGATTCTCCGTGTCTTCCCACGGTGCGGTGATCAGTGGGATCCCGCACGCCAGCGCCTCGAACGGGCGGATCGTTGGAATCCCTGGCAGCAGTCTTGTGTAGGGTTTGCGGGGGATGTGGACCGTGACCTTGTGCCGCCCGAAGACACGCGGCACTTCGAAATTGGCTATCCAGCCGTTGTATTGTATGCCCGCTTTCCTCAGCGTACGGATTGCCGAAAGCGGATACCTGACCCCGTATACATTCGTCGCCAGCGAGAGGCTTTCGGCCGGTTCGATGAGATACTCTCTGATTTCCGCCGTCCGCTCGTCATCCCCCCAGTTGCCCACCCACACCAGATCCGCCTCTTTGCGTTCAAATTGGATAGGGCGGAATATCGTCGTATCGGCGGCCTCGTGCCAGACCCAAACGTGACTGTTCCAGCCGTTGCGCAGGTAGATCTCCGCCAACGATTGCCCGAACGCTAACACGCCATCGAACCTCTGCAATCCTAACTTGTCCGTATCCTTTGGCCCGGCCGCGCAGCGGTGGTGCGTGTCGTGGAACACAAGACGGTAACCCCCATGCTGCTGCCGGTGCGTCGCGATGCGGTCAATGAATCGCGCTTCGTTCCACTCGTGAATAATCACCAGGTCCGTCCCGTCCAGCACCGCGTCAAGCTCGAGCGAGTCATAATCGCACGAAATACTCTGCAGGTGCGGAAAACGGCGGTGAAACTCACGCACCGGCGCTTGGCCGTATGTTTCAGTCAGATTCCGCATGCTCCAGGCGCCGGCCGGCTCATAAACCGTTACCGAGTGCCCCTGCTTGAGCAGTTCGGTTGTAACCCCTCGCAGAAAATGCGCATTACCGTGGTTCCAGTCGCTTATGAGTGAATGATAAAACAGCGCGATCTTCATACAATCCTTTCACACAGGGCTTTGGGCGGCTGCGTACCGTTCAAAGGCGGCTTGCTCCCTGCGTGCCTCCTTCATAAGTTCGGTGTACAGCCGCACGTAACCGACCGCCATCCTGCCGGCACTGAAACATCTCGCACGTTGGACTGCCCGTTCGGCGTAGAGCTTCAGCAGTGCGGGACTGTCGATGAGTCGCTGTATTTGTCGGATAACCGCCGCCGCATCGTCCGGTTGCGCATACAAGGCCGCCGGCCCCCAGACCTCACGCAAGCTCGGAATATCCCCCAGTACCAGCGCGCATTCGCAGATCGCCGCCTCTAAGGCCGACAGTCCGAAGGGCTCATAGCGGCTCGGAAGCACAAAGATGGAAGCCGCCGCCATCCACGACGCAACCTGCTCCGCCGTGAGCAGTTCCAGCGTGTGCACGTTCTTGAGCTCCATGACCTGGCCGTTTGGATGCTGCCTCTGGCCGGCAGCATAAATCGGCCACCGAACCGAACCGGCCGCCTGCTCCAGAACCGCGATGTTCTTCGCCGCATCCCACAACCTGCCTGCGCTGAAGATCAGCGGTTCTTTGGGCCTGGCCGGATACCTCAAGGTGCGCCCGTTGGGAATCGGATCGGCCGCCGCAAACGGCCCATAGATGGCGCCAAGTGCACTGAGAATCGTCTGTGTCGGTGCAGTTACGGCGTCGGCCGATCCAAGACCTCGCCGTACCGACAGATAGTACCTCAGCCGCGGGTCCGGCGGCCGACGACCATACACGGCAGCGTACCACGAGTAGACACAGGAATGCCCCACCGCCAGCACCGGCGCGTCGAACGGCAGGGCCGCATGCGCATAGCCGTTGATGTGCACAATGTCCGGCGACGTCTGCGACTCCAGTTCGAGAAGATACCGACCGCTGGCCTCGACGTCCGACCAGGGATCGTCCATCCATTCCAGTTTGTACGCCGTCTCGAACAGTTGCACGTTATCCAGGCGTGCAATCTGTGCCCTCTGATCGGGGCTGAGCCGCGTGCCCATCGTCACCAACGACACTTCAATCCCGTACGCCGCCAATGCCTCGATCAGTTCGAGCGCATAAACCCACACGCCCCCCAACGTGTCGGCCGTCATCAGCACGCGGCGCGGCCCAAAGGTATCGGCGGCATCGGCAGATTCAGCGTGCATGGGCCTTGCTTATGATCTTGTTGAAGCTGCTCTGTTCGCCTTCCTGTGTCGTATCCTGATAGAGGAAGGCAAGATCCTCGGCGTCGAACTTCTCGAACCACTCCTCCCAGGAGATATGCTCCAGCGATTCCCCGCCGCTGTAGCCGGGCATATCTATACGCAGAATGCCCGTCTCGTCCTCTCCGTGTGTTTCCGCGACAACCGCCGGGCTGCCGCCGCGTTCCTCGACCCACTGCCTGATCTGCTCATGATCCGTTGTGGTTTTCGATTCTCCTGCCATATTAGTCTTCCTTTATGTTGAAGTTCTTAACGCTGATAGATCATGTCAACGACACGCGCCGCAGCGGTAATCTCCTCCGCCGCCGGATCGAATGAACCGTCCTCAACAAGTCTGCGGACAAATTCCGCGGCCGCCCGCCCAAACCAGTCATCCGGACCATGCCACAGAACGTGCCGGCGGGTGCTCTCATGCCGATGCGCCTCGAAATCAAAAAACGATCCGTTGACATTCGCAAACGCTGCCGCCCCGCGCGTGCCGTAGAAGGTGGCCGCAATAACGGCGTCGTGCCCCGCCGGCAGATTCCACGAACAGGCAAGGCTGATAACCGCCCCCGTAGTTGTACTCATCTGGGCGACTGCATAATCCTCGACCACCGTACTTTGCCGGTCCCACTGCCGGCCCTGGGCCATCAAATGGCTCACACAGCGGACGATCTGCGGCCTGTCCAGCACCCATAGCGCCAGATCGACAAGGTGGATTCCCAGGTCGATCACACACCCGCCGCCCGACTGCGCCGGATCGTAAAACCACGCCTTGTCAGGCCCATACGCATTGTGAAAGACCAGTTCCGCCGCATAGACCTGCCCGATCTCCCCGCTCCGCACGCACGCATGCACCGCCTGCATCGCTCGAACGTACCGGTACGAGAAATCCACCGCCAGCAGCCTGTCCGCCCGCCGGGCCGTTTCAACCACTCTCGCTGTCTCCGCCGCGGTCCTTCCAAGCGGTTTCTGACAGAATACCGCCGCCCCCGACTCCAGCGCCGCCGCCGCCTGTTCGGCGTGCATCGCACTTGGCGTCGCGATGACCACGGCGTCGTAATCACCGCCTAACAGTTCGTCAAAATTTTCATGGCACGCCGCCTCCGGGACAACCGCATGCGCAGCCGACCGCATCTCATGCGACGGATCGGCAATCGCTGCAACCTCCGCCAACTCCGTAGCCGCTATCGCCTTCAGTCGGCTCTGGCCAATCCAGCCTGTCCCCGCAAATGCCAATCGCGGCTTGACCTTGTCCAGCCGGACCAGTGCGTCCGGCCTTGCCGCCTGTGTAAACGTGCCTCGGGCTGTTGTCATGCAATTCCTTTGTAAGACTCAGAAACCAATGTAACCTTTAATGAACCCGTCCGGCCGCCGCCTGAGCATCTGAAACGCCTCGCCAAGTTCATCCAGCGAAAAACGGTGCGTCAGCATTTCAAACGGCGACATCCGCCGCCTTTCGACGGCATCGATGGCCTCGCGCATCGCCTCCATGTAAACGGCCTGATCCCGCTCGTGTGCGTTGATCACATCAAGGCCCCGCCAGTTCCACATCTGCATATTGACCTGCCTCGGGCCGTCCTGGTGATAGCCCGCGATTACCAGTCGCCCCCGCGTCGACGTAAGTTCTCCCGCCAGGTCGAGCGGCCATTGCAAGCCCACCGCCTCAATCACGCGATCGCACCGCGCACCTCCTGTGATCCTGTCCACCTCCTCAATTACGCGATAGTGGTCGTCCATGATCACCGTATGCGCCGCCCCCATCTTCCGAGCCAACTCCAGTGCACACCGTCGCCGCGAGATTGCGATGACCTCTGCGCCCGCGGCCGCTGCCAATGATGTCAAAAGCCCGCCCAGAAATCCGATCCCCACTATGGCTGCGCGCTGGCCGCTGCGAATGTCACTGCGCCGAAACACGTTCACCGCGCAAGCCAGCGGCTCTCCCGGAAACGCCGCACCATCCAGCCAGGCCGGCAAAGCCGCAACCGAATCGCTCTCCGCCACGTCGTACTCCGCATACGCCCTGAAACTCATGCACGCTACGCGCTGCCCGACCGTGAATTCCGTCACGTCGCTCCCCACGGCATCGACGACGCCCCAGCCCTCGTGGCCGGGCGACCCCGGCTCCCTCGGGTATTCGAACCAGTCCCTGCCCTCCCAGACCGGCAGGTTGGATGCACATATGCCGCACCCCTCCATTCTGATACGCACCTGGGTGGGCCCCGGCTCGCAAACAGGAACCTGCCGAATCTCGATTCGACCCGGCGCTGCAATAACAGCCGCCCGCATGGTCTTGCGTTTTGCCCGGGGTGCGATCGCAGTCAGCGCAGTTCGGCTCATAAGGCGATCCTCTCGGGCACGGACAGGGGGCCGGCGCTGTCCGCCTCCCCATTCGCTAACCAGCGATACAGCCTCTCGATACCCTCCACCGCCGAAATCGTCGGTTTCCAGCCGGTAATGCGCTGGAAGCGGCGCGTGTCGCTGACATAATACCTCTGGTCTCCCTGCCGCCAGCCTTCATGTGCAATCAGCGGCAGGCGTCCCGTCAGCCGCTTTATGTGATCGAGCAGTTCGAGAACGCTGATCGCATTGCCGGGCCCGCCCCCGATATTGAATGCCTTGCCGCGCGTCTGCCCGATGTGGTCCATCGCCGCCAATATCGCCTTGATCAGATCGTCCACGAAGAGAATGTCCCGCACCTGCCTGCCGTCGCCGTAGATGGTGATCGGCCCGTTGTTTATACTCCGGATTAGAAAGTGTGCAACCCATCCCTGATCTTCCGTCCCAAGCTGATGCTGACCATAGATGCAGCTCATGCGAAACACCACCGTCGGCACCGCGTAAATGCGGCAATAGTCCAGCACGTACTGGTCGGCAGCGCCTTTGGAACAGCCGTACGGCGAATGAAAGTCCAGCGGCCGATCTTCGCCCACGCCTTCCAGCCGCACCTGCTCACAGACCGCCTCATAGCGGCCCCCGGCCTCTCTCAGCGACAGATCCTCCAGGCCGCCGTATACCTTGTTCGTCGATGTGAACAATAGCGGCGGCCGCCGGGGCAGCGCCCGAATCGCCTCCAGCAGGTTGAACGTTCCGCAAAGGTTCACGCCGAAATCGTCCACCGGGTCTTCGATGCTCGTGGTTACCGCCGCCTGTGCCGCGAAATGGTAAACCGCCTCGGCATGCCGCACCGCCTCTCCGAGCGCCGCGATATCCCGTATGTCGGCAACCGTCACATGAACCAGCCCCGGGTATCGGCGGCGCAGCCACTCCACATTTCGCTCGACGCCGGCACGCGACAGATTGTCATAGATCAGCACTTCCTTGCCTGCCTCGCACAGGTGCGCCGCCAGGTTCGTGCCGATAAACCCGGCCCCGCCGGTGATCAACGAATAGCTCGCCCTCATATCGTCAGTCCTCTGCTGATCAGTTGCTCATTGGCGGCCTCCACCTTGTCCACCGAAACCTGGCCCGCGAGCCACTCCGTAAGCTCGCAAAGGCCCTCCTCCATGCTGACCTGCGGCACATAACCCAGGACGCGGCGCGCCTTCGAATTGTCCGCAAAACAATGCCGTATGTCGCCAGCCCGATACTTGCCCGTGATCAGCGGATCGATGCGCTTCTCCATGACCTCGGCAAGCATGGCGGCCACGTCCACGATCGCCCAGGACCGCCCGCTGCCGATGTTGTACACGTCATCGCGCGCATCCTCCTTCTCAAGCGCAAGCCGCATCGCGCACGCAACATCTCGCACATGCACGAAATCGCGCCGCTGAAGGCCGTCCTCGTAAACCATCGGCGGATTGTCGTTCAGCAGACGCGACGCAAAAATAGCCAGAACCCCCGTGTAAGGATTGGAAAGCGCCTGCCGCGTCCCGAACACATTGAACAGCCGAAGCGCCACCGTCGGCACGCCGTAAGCCGCCCCCGTGATCAGGCACATCCGCTCCTGATCATATTTGCTCAGGGCATAAATGCTGGCCAGGTCCGGCTGCTTCTCTTCGGTCGTGGCGATCGGCTTAAGCTCTTCGCCTTCCGCCGTGTACAATTCCCACCGGCCCGCGCGAAGCTGTTCGGCCGACCGCCGGGCCGAAGCGGCAGCGTGTCCCCGGCCATCCACGTACATCCCCTCGCCGTAGATGCTCATGCTCGACGCCACGATCAGCTTCTCCAACGCGCAGCCGTCGGCAATGCACTGGCACAGCACGCTCGTCCCGTAATTGTTATTGTTCGTGTACGCTGCGATCTCGTACATGCTCTGGCCCACGCCCACCGACGCGGCCAAGTGAAACACCGCGTCCGCACCGTGCAGTGCCCGCCGAACCGTCGCCGCTTCGCGCATGTCCCCGTAGATAAACTCCACGTCGCGCGACAGGTACTCCGGCGGTTCGGTTCGTTCCCCGTGCACCTGCGGGCACAGGTTATCCAGGACCCGCACCGCATATCCGTGTTCGAGCAGTTCATCCGCCAGATGCGAGCCGATAAACCCGGCGCCGCCAGTGATCAGAATCCGTTTCACAAAACGCCCCCGTAACGCCTGCGATTGATCGTCATGTCCCCTCGTGCCTCAGTTCAGCCTGCAGCGCCTCAAACCTTGGCGTGGAGCACTTCTTCGATATAGGCCAGATGCCTCTTCTCGTCGTCGTAGTTCTGCATGATGATTTGACGGGCCTCAGCATCGAGGTTTTCGTTCTCCGAGGCATCCCGGTAAGCCTTGTTTGTAAGTTTCTCACTGCTGTGAAGCGCCTTCAGTGCCCCGTCCTCGCCCGTCATGCTCCGAATCGCCGCAAATCCCTCGAGGAAATAGCCTTTCATGTCCTTGCTGCGCTCCGGCGGTATCTCCCCGAGGTCTCGCATGCGCTCCGACAGCCGATCCACGTGCCGGCGATGGTCGTCGGCGAACGAACCAAGGTTGCGCCGCAGTTCCGGCGTCTCGATATTCTCCATCGCCCGGTCGTAACACTCCGCCGCATCCCAGTCGAGCTTGATCAGGTCGCTGATTTCTTCGATCATGTCTTTGCTCATTTCATCTCCTTTGTTTTGAGGTTATCAACTGAATACCATGCCGCCGTTCGGGTGAAGCACCTGGCCGGTCATGAAAGAGCTGTCCTCGCTGGCCAGAAAGACGTAACACGGAGCAATCTCGTCCGGCTGCGCAGGCCGATCAAAAATCGTATTTCCGCCGAACTGCTTGACCTTTTCCGCTGAAAAACTCGCCGGGATAAGCGGTGTCCACACCGGCCCCGGCGCAACGGCATTGACGCGGATGTCAGGCCCTAAGACGCGCGCCAGCGTTCGCGTGAAACTCACGATCGCCCCCTTCGTTGCGGAATAGGGAATCAGCGATTCATGCCCGTTGTAGGCGGTAACTGACGTGGTATTCACGATGGTGCTGCCGGCCTTCATGTGCGGCAGGGCCGCCCGGACCAGGTAAAACATGCCAAAGACATTCGTCTTGAAGGTCCTCAGCAGCTGATCGTCCGTGATGTCTGTAAACTTCTCGTATGCATGCTGCTCCGCGGCATTGTTGACTAAGATATCGATCCGCCCGAAGCGCTTGACCACCTTGTCCACAATCTCCGCGGAAAAAGAACTCTCCCCGATGTCCCCGCTGATCAGCAGACACTCGCCCCCGGCCTCTTCGACAAGACGCGCCGTCTCCTCAGCGTCCGCGTGCTCTTCCAGGTAGACCACCACAGTCTTTGCACCTTCTTTGGCAAACGCTGCCGTTACCGCTCTGCCGATGCCGCTGTCACCCCCGGTAATGACCGCAACCTTGTCCTTCAGCTTGTCAGCGCCGCGATATTCCCGTGTGCCCGATTCCGGCCGCGGCTGCATCTGGTCTTCCCGCCCTGGCTGGCGCGGCTGCGTCTGTGCCGGTGGCTTTTTATTGTCACCCATCTTGTTTCACCCTTGCTGAGTAAACGTGCGCGCCGGCTCTCTACGTTCCCTGTAGTACTGAACCGGGAGCCGACAAACACTCCGATATTTCGCTCAGATCGTTCGCCGGCCGAAGGACTTTTTTGCTTGAATCTCTTGGGAGAGTTGCCCGGCCGCATGCGTGTTTTGCTTGGCCCCCGGCCTTATCCGGGCAGCATTTGGGATTGTAGCAAACCGGTTAAACAGAAGGTGACCGTGGCCGATCGGGTGGAGGTTCCTGCTCGGAGTGCTCACCCCTTAGGTGAATAACGCCCGATCAGCAGCGCAAACGGCCCAAAGACCTTGGGCAAAGCCAAAGGTCTTTGTTTGAAAAATCTCTGTCTGGAAGGGCGGTACAGGATTGGCCTTGAGGCAGGAGCACACGCACATACGGCGCTCAACTGTCCGATATCCCTCCGCGCGGAAGCAAACCCGCCTCCGCAACAGCGCCGAGGTGCTTGGCGGCCGCCGGTTCACCGGCCCGCCAAACACCCCGAACGCTTATAGTTTACCCACAGCCAGTGCATACGCCCAGCCTCGCGGGCCTGAACGTCACTGCGCTTCGGCCCCGGCCTAACGAAGTTTGCCCAGCACTTCTCTGGCCTTCTTCTTTGTCGCCTCGTTCGCCGACGTCTCAATGACCTTTTGCACCAATGCGCGGCGCTGTTCGACCGACAGACCCTCGATTGTGTCCGCACAAAGCGTCGCCACTGCAAGCCACGCCTCTTCTTTCAGAGCCGGCTCCTCTGCCAGTTTCGTCAGCATGTCAATCGACTTGGCCGTGCCGGCCTGCCCGAGAACGGCGATGACCAGCCGCTTCTCCTCCGCCCGCGCGACCAATGGCAGCAGTTCGGCGACACGCGAAACCTTCTCCGAACTGGTGAGATTCGTAGTCGACCGAACATACTGCAAGTAGCCCCGCACGCCTAACACGCGATGCGATTCCTTCGAACCCGACTTGGCCAGCTTCAGCAGCGGCTCCGCCACGCCCGCGTCGTCAGGCCGAGTGTTGGGCCACGTTGACAGCATCCGCACCGCTTCATCCTGCACCGCCTCGGACGCATCAGCCGTTCCCGAAACGATTGCCTGCAGCGCCGCATCGCCCCCCGCGACCGCCAGAACCCGCAGACCGATCACCCGCAGCGCCGGATCCGACTCCTTTGTCAGCGGCAGCAAAGACGCCCCACAGGCCGCCCCCGCGCGACTTGCAACGCCTCGAAGCGCCTTCTCGATGCCGCTGCGCTCCTCAGCATCCTTCAGCAGGCTGACAAGTACCGGTGCCTCCTGGACCCCGCCAAGAACGCCAACGGCGTCAACTGCCGCTGCGCGAACGCCCGCATCCGTATCTTTCGTGCTTTGAACGGCCGCCGGCAGCGCTGCGGCGATCTGCCTTGCAGCGCACAGTTCCAGCAGCACCTGCCGCGTCTTGCCCTTGGCCGTCGCCAGGCGATTAAGCATGGCCGCCTCCGCCTCATCCGGCAGCCGCGACAGCGAGGCTTTGGCCGCCGCCGACAGCGCTTCGTCTTCTTCGATCGCCGCCTCCAGCAAGACCTCAACCGCCGAAACGCCCCCCAACCGTTCAAGGGTCTTCACCGCCGTCAGCCGCAGCGCGTTGGCGTTCGCCGCCGGTCGCGCCGCCTTCAGAACGGCCGGCAGTACGGCCGAATCGTTGCGGTCGGCAATGGCCAACAGCAGCAGTCCCTGCCGATCCGCTGCCAGCCGCGACAACTCCGCCGCCAGCGCCTCCGTGACCGCCTTTCCGCCAAGCTCACGTGCCGTACGCAGCCCGATACCAAGCCGCCCCCTGTCCTCGGACCTGAGTTGCTCGATCAACAGTCCAACTCCATCTTCGCCGCGTGACAGGATCGCCCCGCGCGTCGCCTCAAGAACCGTCTGCGCCGGCACATCCGCCTCGCGTACGGCATCATAAAGCGACATGGCCTCAGCCGACTTGCCCTCGTCCTGAAACCGCTGTGCACAGAGTATACATCCGTGCGCAACGGCCGCCCTGTCGCGGCCGCTCGACAAGGCCAGCGCCTGCCCGAGCACGGTGGCGGCCTGTTGCGTCCCTATCCGGCCCAGCGCCGCCGCTGCCGCCGCTGCCACCTCCGCATCGGCATCCCTCAGCTTGCCCGCAAGAATGCCGGCCGCATCAACATCGCGCCGCACGCCCAACGAGTTGATTACCCCGATTAGAAGCCGGCCGCGCAGCCGCCCCGCGGCATCGCGAAGCGCCGCGTCGCACGCCGGATCCGGGATCGCTTCAAGTGCGATCCGCGCCCACGAGGCTAAGCGTTCATCCGCCAACAGCGGCGCCAGACTTGCAACCGCATCCTTCGTGCCGTAGATCGCCAGTTCTTTGCATGCCATCGCCTGCTCTGCCGCCGTGCCCGATTTCAAGACGCCGATCAGCTTTTGCTCTCGCTGCCCGCCGGGCCGATCACCTGCCGGACCCTGCCCGAAAACAGTCCCCAGAATTGACGCGGCCAGAACAACACAGAATGAAAAACGATTTAATTTCATCATGTCAGTACCCCTGGAGTGCCCCATGTCTTTTCACAAACGCCGCCCGACTCTTACAGCCGCCACGGTTCCCTCAGCGCCTCCGAACGAAAACGGTTGGCGATCTCGTCGTTGACGAACTCACATTTCACCGGGTCGAAGACCACCTTCCGATTCAGGAACAAGGCAACGTTGGCCGCGTGACAAGCTATATGTGCCCAGCACGCGATATCCGCGTTCGTGCGCGTCTGCCCGCGTGTCTTGATACAATCCAGGAAGTCGCGAACGTGGAAGTCCGCCGGGTAACCGCCGATCTTCTTGCCCTTGCCAACCAGCAGCGATGGCGAACTGGCCACGATATCACCGTCGTCGCCGGTCTCCACCCATCCGGTCTCACCCTCGAAACGCACCGGGCAGGAGCCTAATCCGATCCAGCCGTCATTCCGCATCACCAGCTTCACGCCGCTGGCATAACGGGCATGCAGTTGCCCGTCTTTCGGCTCGTACTCCACAGGCGCCGTCGAATCGGCATCGGCCGCCCACTGGCACAGGTCCACGCAATGCGAACCCCACTCAAGACAGCCCCCACCCGTCAGGCCGCCGCCTTTTTCAAAATTGAACCCGTCCAGCCGACCATCGAACGGCCGCCATGCCGCCGGCCCAAGCCACATGTCCCAGTCCACGAACGCCGGGTCAGGCTCAACTTCCTTAGCCGGCCAGCCGCTCATCTGCGTGCCAAGCCCGCAAGGATGGGCATGAACCGTCTTGAGCGCCCCCAACTTACCCTCCCTGGCCAAGTGGCAGGCGAACGCAAAGTTCGGCAGGCTCCTCCGCTGCGTACCCGCCTGGAACACCCGCCCCGTCCGCCGGAACGTCTCCGCAAGAAGCAGGCTCTGGGCGATATTCTTTGTGCACGGCTTCTCGCAGTACACATCCTTGCCCGCATTCGCCGCCAAAACCGATGCCGTTGCGTGCCAGTTTGGACCCGTCGCGATGAGCACCGCGTCAATATCCGCCCGGGCAAGCAGATCGCGCAGGTCAACGTAAGTCTCGCAATCCCTGTTGCCGTAGTGGCCGTCAACCATCTCCTTGACCGATTTGCGGCGATCCGCCCGCAGGTCGCATATGGCTGCACACCGCACGTCCGGTTCATGAAGAAAACACCCCAACACATACCGCCCGCGATTGCCGATCCCGATGCCGCCCAACACGATTCGCTCGCTGGCCGCAACCGCCCCATCCTTGCCCAGCACCGAGCCGGGAACCACAAAGGGCATGCTGAACACAGCCCCGGCCTGTACCGCCTTCTTCAGAAAACTTCGCCTGTTGAGATGCCGTCGGCCTTCCAACTCCGGCCGCCCCTGATCTGCTGGATTCTGCATTTCCAATCCTTCCATTTTGATTCACCCTGTTCCCGGTAAACCGGCCTACAGCGACAATTTGCCCCCACACCCCTATGATAACTTTTTCCACCGCATTTGACAACCCGGCCAAAACCGCTTATGCACCCTCGTTCCGCCGCCTTACTGCCCCGGCGCCAGAACCGACTCCCGCCGCAAAGACAGCCTGTCGGCACACCCTGCGGCATTATAGGCTTCGCACGTCTTCTTAAGCGATTCGCCCGTGACGCCGTAAACAACTAACGGCCGAGGCGCCAGCATCCCAAGAATGTCGGGCACGTCGCACACCCGCAGAACGTTAAGGAACTGCGGCGCCTCGGGCTGCATATGTGACAGCGTCGGCCGATGGAGGATAACGCCCGCAATCTCCTCCGGCTCCAGCAATGCCGCATAGGCCGCCAGAACCCCCGCCGGCCCCTCACCGGCTGTGTACACAGATGCACGGCCCTTGTACCTGTCCGCCAGAAATCGCGCCGCCGCCGCGACATCCCAAACCCGGCCCGTGTCGACCGTCCGCCCAAGCAGAACATGCGACCGCTCCACGTAGTTCGGCGGATTCTTGCGTGTCCAGCGCGTAGGACCGATCCCCCGCGGCCTGCACACATACAGACAATCACCCGCTTCTCGCAAACGCTCCATCCATGCGGCCGCCCCCTCGTCGGAATCGCCGCCCTGAACAATCAGCACCACGCGCTTCACACGGTCGCCCGCCTTTGCTGCGTCCCTTGACCACAGGCTGATCTGTATGCCTTTCTCCGATGCAAGCCGCATTTCTGCCCCCGACTGTTCGACCAGCTCGGCCGCAGGAATCCGCTTCGGCAGGCAGCGAAACACGACCCGCCGCAGCTCGCCCATCAGCCGGTCCCTCCACGCGGCATAATCTCCCGATTGCGGCGGCTCGACATGCGCCATCGCCACGAAATGCTCATCAATCGTCGTATTGAGTTCGTCCTTGGGCAGGTCGTCGTCCTGCGGAAAGACTCGCAGCCGCCGCGGCTCGATCGGACAGATCCGCTCGTTGCCGGAACGGATAACCAGGTCCACCTCGCTGTCAGTCACAATCCGCGGATCACCCTTCAGATGTATGTTAATAAAACGATACGCCGCCTGGCGCAGGTCCTGCCGATAGCTGTGTCCGCCAATGCTGACAACGGCATCCACGAGATCGCTGGCCCCGTAAAGGCTGTAGACGCGTTCCAGGCGATTAATCACCCGCTCATTGGCGTCCATCGGAAAAATGCTGTCCGCGTCGCTGTTGACAAAAAGCAGCGGCCGGGGAGCAATCAACGCCGCGATCCTCGTCCACGGCCATTGAAACGTGTTGTAAAGAAACATGCAGTCGCAGTGCCCGTTGATGACGCGATTGGGCACATACGACATCAGGTCCGCCATACCGCTGACTGGAACCGCCGCCTTGACTCGCTCGTCCGCCGCGGCGATCCAGAAAGTCGCGGCCCCTCCGCCGCTGATGCCCGTCACCGCAATCCGGTCGCTGTCCACGTCCGGCCGGCTCACAAGATAATCAATGGCGCGGATGCCGTTGAGACACTCCACCCCGGCGGGCGTGTAGCCCCGGCTGTGCCACCACCAGCGGCCTTCGCGATAGGTGCCGTGATGAATCGCCCCGATCTCTCCAAGTTGCAGCGTGTCGAGCATGAGGCATATATACCCGTGTCGTGCCAACCAGATGCCGTGAGATTGGTAGGCCGTCTTGTTTCCGTCGCGGTCGCAGTTGGCGTGCCCGCATACGTACAGCACCGCCGGCAAACGCGCACCCTCGGCAATGTCCGTCGGTCGGTAGAGGTTACCCGTCACGTAAAGCCGCGGCCGGCTCTGGTAATGCACCATCTCGACAACGTAACCGTCGCCTTGAAGCGTACCGGTCACCGTGGCGCAAAGCGGCGTCTTCTCCGGCATGGGCCGCAGGCCTAACATGTACATGTACTCCTCCATGTACTGCCCCCGCATGCTTTGCCACGAAGTCATATCCCAGGCCGATTCCGTCTCCACTTCCTCAGTACAGGCTTGAAGATAAGACTGGATCATCTCGTCCCCGGCATTCTCCCGATCGGCGCGGCCATAGGGCTGGGTCCAGGCGATAGGGGTATTCGCCAGCAGGATAACGGCGAAGATGATATGGCGTGCTTGCATAGTGCTTCTCCTCGAACCGTTTCAATAAGATTTAGGCCGTCAGGCAAAACTATGATAACAGGCCAACAGGCAGCATGCAACGTTCGGCTCACTAATAAGGATGCGATCTGTCGCGATCAAAAAAGCTGTCCGGCCTCCCCATGCTCTGTTGCGATCTGTGACGCTTTGACAAATATCATCAGCCTCCCCTGGTATTGGCCAACGTCTTGTCAGACAGTCGCCCGCACCTGTGTTTTCCTTGCAATTATGCCCTTGCGCAGGAATGGACGTACCGAGTCCTGCCTGCATTACAGCATATTTACCAATTACATTGCGCTTTTAAATATATTTTATTTGCAAGTACCAACAGAATGCGCATAATCATAGTAACGGAGAACTCGATTGCACGTCTACGAATGTGTATGGGGTCGATCCCGCACCAACCTTTTGAGAGGAGAAATAATGAGGTGCTCCACGCTGACAGCCCTAACGGTCCTTTTGGCGCCTGCCATTTCCTTTTGCCAGGACATCCAGTGGCTCCAATACCGTGCCTCGCCGCATGCCCCCGATATCCTCGGCGGTTCGGAAGCCTACAGGCAAGTCTCCACCAACAAGCCGGAAAACCTTGAATTGCCTGAATTCAAGACCGACAAGCCGGCCTTTGTCCGCTGGGAAAGCCCGATGGCCCAGGGCGGTGGCCTCTGGATCGCCCTCGACCGGCAATCCGAAAAATCCCTCAAAAAATATGACTCCGTTTGGATCGATTCCCACGGTGACGGCAGCCTGAAGAATGACAAGCCGGTGACCGCCTGGGCCAGCCATGAATACTACACGTATATTGGCCCGGTCCCGGTTGTATTCAAGGGCGACGACGGCCCAGTCACCTATCACCTCAATTTCCAGCTGTATCACTATGATGACAACATATTGCTGAGCATAAACTACGGCTGCTGGTACGAAGGCATGATCAAGGTCGACGGCCGGGACATGAAGTGTGTTCTGATCGACCAGAACGTAAATGGTCGCTTTAATGACGTATCTGCGAACGCCTCCGGATGCGATCGCATTCGTATCGGGGCTGAAACCGACAAAGCGCACGATACCCGGTATGTTGGACGTTACCTTGAGGTCGGCGATAAGCTCTACTCTCTGGAAGTTGCTCCCGACGGCGCCTCTGTCTCCATCACCCCTGCGCGCGATGTCAAATACGGAACCGTCAAGGTCGCCGCCGATATTGCCGCCGTCCTGTTTGGCGGCGAAAACGGCCAGTTCACGCCTCGCCCGGACAACGGAACGATCAGGCTGCCGGTGGGCCGGTACGTCTTGCAGGAATGGCGCGTTGAACGCAAAGACGACAAGGGCAACAGGTGGGCGCTCATCGGCCGCGGCAGCACCAGCGTGACCGTTGCCGAAGAAACGCCCGTATCGCTGGACCTCGGCGAGCCGGTCTTTGCCGATCTCACGGTACAGCAAAGGGACGCCGACTGGCTGTTTAACCAGCGGATGAAGGGCAAGAACGGCGAACAGATAACAATCACGCGCAACGGCGCCACCGCCGACGCCCCCAAAGTCCACATCCGCAGCAGCAACGGCGCTTACGACAAATCCCTGGCCCTGGAGTATGGGTGAGGCGGCACCTGTTCGCTCTCGTGGCGAGAGCCCAAAAATGCCGAAAGACCGTTTATCGCAACCCTCAAGGTGCTCGGCCCGTTCCGTGTGGTCGCCGCACCCTGCCATATCAAAGCCTCGAATCGCCAACCGCTCGCCGTTGGTGAGCTTCTCGCCGTCGATTTCGTGGAAACCGACACGTTTTCCGCACCCGGCGCTGCTGCCGCCCTCATCAATTCTGTAGGCCTGACCGACCTCGACCGAAACGGCCTTCCTGAGCACAGCACCGCCCCCGAACACATGTGGCTTTCCGAAAAAGGCCGCACGACCGGCTCAATAGTCTTGAATCTGAAAGACGCCGGCAAAATCGGCCAGATACATGTCTGGAACTACAACGATAAGTACTACACGTGCCGCGGCGTCAAACAGGCCGACGTCTCGGTCTGGACCGAGTCCGACGGCTGGAAGAAGATCATCGACGATCACGTCTTCGAATCCGCCGACGGCGATGCCGGCTATGACGAGCCAACGGTGATCCCGATGGGCGACGTTGTGGCCGCCAGGATTCGCCTCGACGATCTGCACAATCTTGGCGACCCGGAGTACGTTGGCCTCAGCGAGATTCGCGTCTATGCGCCGCGCGGACCTGAACCGATCCTGCTGGAGCCGAAAGACGGCGCCCAAAGTTGTGCCACTGACGGGCTGCAGTTGGTCTGGACCCCCGGCCTCAATGCAGACGCCCAGCGAATCTATGTCGGAACGGACGACCAGGCTCTCAGGCTGATCACCACCCTCAACAACGGCTCAGCCCGGGCAGCCGAATTGACCGGCCTCAAGCCCGCCACCGTCTATCACTGGCGGGTGGATTCCGTTTTGGCCGACGGAACCGTTGCCGCTGGTGACACCCGCAGTTTCACGACGGGAAAGCTCGTTGCATGGTGGAAATTCGACGAATCCGAGGGCGGATGGGCGCACGACTCCGCCGGCGGCGAACTCCACGGGCGGCTGATTGGCGAGCCCGTCTGGCGGCCTGATGGCGGCCGCTTCGGGGGCGCCATCGAACTGGACGGCAAGGACGATTACGTCGACATGGGCGCCGGCAAGGAGTTTGATTTAACAGAAGCCATCACCATCTCCAGTTGGCTCAAGGTGAACACGTTTGACAAGCAGTTCCAGGCCCTCGTCACCAAAGGAGATAACTCCTGGCGCCTCCATCGGATGGACGTCACCGATGGCCTGAGTTTTGCAGGCACGGGCGTGAAGTCCAATCAGCCGAATACGTGGGGATCGCGGGCGGTCGGCGACGTAAACGTCAATGACGGACAGTGGCGCCATGCCGCCGCCGTCTTCACCGGTTCACGCATGCTGCTGTACATCGACGGCACACTCGATGATGCCTGTGACACCGCCGGTAAGATTTCCAGTTCGCAGCACCCCGTGATGGTGGGCGAAAACGCCCAGCAGCGCGGACGGCTCTGGAACGGCATGGTGGACGATGTTCGGATCTACAGTTTCGCCCTGTCCGCCGAACAGGTGAAAATGCTCTACGACGGCAAATCGCCGGCGCTCGAAACGACAGGCGAAATCAAAATCAAAGGCGGGTCGAAGTTCCGAAACCTGCCCGAGCCAACGCTCTATCCTGCAGAAGAGGAGGCCCCGCCGGACCGGCGGTGATTGCTTTGCTCAGGCGAACCGTGAGAGTCTGTTAAAATAATCATGGGTCGTTGCAGCGGTCGCGGCAGGCCGTTGCGCCGACGAGGACTGTAAGGAGCAGATGATGGGCACGCTGTACGCAGGTATCCGAATGACGGTGGTGATTGTGTTGTTTTCGGCGTTGACGCTTACGTGCGGCGCCGAAGAGGTCCAGTTCGAGGGCAAGGTCGTCGATGTCCAGGGTGCCCCTGTCACCGGAGCAAAGGTGACGTGCTTCAGCCTGGAATACAAGCCCACGGCGTCTGACTACGATATCGCCTCGCAAACTTCAGTCGAATCCGACGAAGCGGGCAAATACGTTTTCACGGTTGATACGGCGCCCTCAGCGTACACCATTTGCGTGATCATCGCCGAAAAGAAAGGTTTTGGCCTCGGCTGGGCCAACCGCTATTCCCAACAGGAATTCGCCGGGCAGATTACGCTTGCGCCCGCCGGCAAGATCGGCGGAGTCGTCCTCGACCAATCCGGTGCGCCTGTTTCGGGTGCGGAGGTTCGTGTCGCAGCCGCCGCGGAGAAGGCCCAGGAAAGATATCTCGTCGATGTGAAAAAACCCGGCTTCCTCACAACGCAAACGGACGCCGCGGGCGCATTTGCGTTTAATCAGTTGCCTGAGAACGCCGGGGTCATGTTCCAGGTGAGCAAACCCGGCAAAGGTACCGTCCTGACGTACAATCCGGAGGCTCCGGGTCTCGGCGCCCTGCAATACAGCGTGGGCCAGACCGACATAAAGATCACTTTGCCCGATGAATCGGTGATCGAGGGCAAGGTCATCGAAAAAGCCACTGGCAATCCCGTACCGGGAATTCACCTGGTCACCATCTCCCAGACAACACTTCGCCTCGGCAAAGAACCGGCCGTTTCGGCTGCAGACGGTTCGTTTCGCATTGACGGCCTCTGCGCGGGCTCATACAGCGTCACCGCGGTCTTTGAAAAAACTGAACTGGCCCCATGGATCACCAAAGGCGCAAAAGTCGAACTGGCTTCGGGCGAGGTGAAAAAAGATATCGAGATTGCCCTCGAAACGGGCGCCGTACTGGAGGTGACAGTCACCGAAGAAGACGGCCGCACGCCCATAGAGGGTGCGAATGTCCTTGTCCGGGGCAAGGATTCCGGCGAATACCGCCGTGCCGTCTCGGATAAGCTGGGCAAGGTCAGGATGCGTCTGGTCGCTGGCGACTATCAGCTCCAACTTTACAAACAAGGCATGAAAACCGGCGATCAGCAGCAGTTCACCATCGAGACCGGTCAAACCATGCAGCTTTCCGCCTCCATGACAGGCATGCCCAAAGTCACGGGCCAGGTGCTCGACCCCCAGGGGCAGCCGCTTGCCGATGCAAGGATTGTGATCATGCCCGGCCACCAGACCGCCAAATCGGATGCACAAGGTAATTATTCCGTCGCTTGGGACTCGACAAGTTGGGGTCCGGACACCACTTGGTGCCTCGTTGCGCGACACGAGGAGAAGGGCCTGGCGTTCTCGGAAATCCTGGAGCCGGACACAAAGACGATGACCGTCAAAATGGAGACCGGGTGGATCCTAACAGGCACAATCGTCGATGCGGAGGGCAAACCGATTGAAAAGGCCAACCCCATGCTGATGCTGCGGGCAGGCAACTGGGGCTCGACCCTCAGCCCCCAAAGCGAAGACCGCACAGACGCCGAAGGCAGGTTCACGATCCGCGCCATTCCGCCCCAGCGGCAGTATTACCTCTACGCCCGCGCCGAAGGGTACGGTAAAAAGCAGATCGATGTCAAGCCCGACCAGTTCGAAAACGGCCAGCTCGACCTCGACCCCATCGCCCTCCCGACAGCCAACCTGTCTGTCAGCGGCACGGTCGTCGATACGGAAGGCAACCCCGTCAAGGGCGCCGACATATACGGCCACGGTGACGGCCAGCCGGACATCCACAATTTCACGACCGACGCAGAAGGCAAATTCGTCATTAAGCCCGTATGCCAGGGCCGAATTCGCTTGACCGCGCACGCACGGGACGATAGCCGCATGTACGGATCCGTCCAAACCGAAGGCGGCGCCGAGGACGTCACCATTGTCATCGGCGAGCGCAGCAGTTCCGGAGGTTTTGTGGCCCGCGAACCCGGGTCGCTGAAGGGCAAGCCATTGCCGGCTATGGAGGGTCTCGGCCTGACCGCCGCCCCCTCCACCGAGGGCAAAGCGGTTGCGATCTGTTTCTGGGACATGAATCAGCGCCCCTCACGCCATTTTGTCATACAGATGGCCGCCCGGGCGGAAGCGCTGAACAAGCGGTTTTCGGTGCTTCTGGTGAGTACGTCTTCGGCGTCTCGGGACGAAATCGCGGAATGGTTAAATGAAAATGGGATTTCGTGGATTTGTGAAAGCGTCGGGGAGGATTTGGAAAAGACGAAATTTGCGTGGGGCGTTAAGGGGCTTCCGTGGCTGATTCTGACGGATGAAAAGCACGTGGTGCTTTCAGAAGGCCTTACGCTGGCGCAATTGGACGAAGCACTGAAGAAGCAGGACGAACGGTGAAAAAGCAGTTATTTCACCGGGCGGACTGGCATTTGTGCCTGGGCCAAATAGTCTTTGACCTGCTTAACGGTGAATTCGCCATAGTGGAAGATTGAGGCGGCCAAAACGGCGTCGGCTTGGCCTTTTTCGAGTACTTCGAGCATGGATTCCAGCGTTCCGGCGCCGCCGGATGCGATTACCGGAATTGTAACGGCGTCGGCAATTGCCCGCGTTAATTCGATATCGTAACCTGCTTTGGTGCCGTCGGCATCCATTGAGGTCAGCAGGATCTCTCCCGCCCCCAATTTTTCCGCTTTTATGGCCCATTGGACGGCATCGATATCCGTGGGTTCGGAACCGGCTTTTACGGTCACGTGCCAGTGGCCGGGTTTTCCTATGGTTCGGCGGGCGTCAATGGCCAGGACCACACATTGACTTCCGAAGCGCTCGGCGCACTCTTTCAAGATTTCCGGATTTTGAACTGCGGCCGTGTTAATTGAACATTTGTCCGCGCCTGCCCGCAAAAGCAAATCTATTTCGTCGGCCGTCGTTATTCCACCGCCGACCGTAAAAGGAATAAACACGTTTTCAGCAACGCGTTCGACAAGTTCAACAATCGTTTTTCGTGTTCGAATTGTTGCGGTGATATCCAAAAAAACAAGTTCGTCTGCGCCCTCATCGCTGTAGCGCGCGCCGAGTTCGACGGGATCGCCGGCGTCTCGCAAGTTCAGGAAGTTAATGCCTTTGACGACGCGGTTGTCCTTGACGTCGAGGCAGGGAATGATTCTCCTGGTCAGCATGCGGCACCTCCGTTTCGGCAGATTGCATCGAAGTTTTTCAGAATTTGAAGGCCGAGGGTGCTGCTCTTTTCGGGATGGAACTGCACACCGAAAATGTTGTTTTTCTGAACGGCAGCGGCGATCTGCATGTCGTAATCGGTGTATGCGACCCGGGCCCCGGGGTCGGTTACGGCTGCGTGGTAGGAATGGGCGAAGTAGAAATGCTCTTCTTGGCCGCAGCCTTTGAAGAGGTCCATGTCTGCGGGGATTTTTACGGCGTTCCAGCCCATGTGGGGGATGGTTCGGCCGGGCGGAATGGCGTTTACAGTACCGCAAATGAGGCCCAGGCCTTTGTGGAGGCCCATTTCCGAGCTGGAATCGAAGAGGAGTTGAAAGCCGACGCAGATACCCAGGATGGGTCTTCCGGCCAGAACGACGGATTTGACGACTTCGGCGGTTTTGCCCAAGGCTTTGACGGCGTAGCCGAAGGCGGCGACTCCCGGCAGGATGATGCCGTCGGCGGCCTCGATGTCCTTGGGGTCGGCGGAGAGCTTGTCCTGTAAGCCTATGTAATGCAAGGCGTTACGTACACTCCTGATGTTGCCTACGTTGTAGTCGATGACGACGATCATTGTGCGTTTCCGGGTCGGGACGGGGGTTTTTCAACGCGTGAGGCCGCCGCGGCGGGCGGCCAGAACTTCGTTTTCGCCCTGAAAAAAGGGCTAAACGGAGAGGGCGGGATTCGAACCCGCGGTACGCATAAGCGCACACTGGTTTTCGAAACCAGCTCGATCAGCCACTCCGACACCTCTCCATGTTTATCCAGTCTTCGGCGGTTATGTGCGGTCTTCTGCACAGGTTTACCGCCGTTTTGTACGGTCAAATGCGGTCGCCGGCCGGGATTGCGCGGTCTTTTGCGGCGAAAGCGCCGGCGTTTGCGGCCGCGGCGCGGTCATCCGCAGGTTTTGCGCGGCTGTTTGCCGTGAAACGCCGTGTTTGCGCGGTGTTTCGCGGTCAAAACGCGCCATTGTACAGCATCGGCACGGGGACCAGGCAGGAATATTAAGAAAGCGCGCGGTGGTTTGCAAGATTAATGCGGCAATCGGGGGAGATTCTTGTGGATCCGCAGATGTCGCAGATGGCGCAGATTTAAGATAAAGCAACCACGGATTACACGGATTTTCACGGATTAGGGAGCTACATAATTTACTATGAAGACAATGAAGATGCTGAAGAGGAGAGGAGGAGGGGAGGAGATGAGTAGTCGAGTAGTCGAGTAGATGAGTAGACAAGTAGGGGGGAGAGGAGATGAGTAGTGGAGTAGTGGAGTAGTGGAGTAGTAAAGTAGAGGAGTAGGGGAGGAGTGGAGTAGAGGAGGGGGTGAGGGGTTGTGGAGTTTGGGGAGGGAGCTGGGCTATCGAGGTGGTATTTCCATATTTATTGCTATTTGGGTGGGGGGCGGTATAATTGGGGGGCAACTTGGTCGGCAGCAGGTGAGATGTGTGTGATTGGAGCTAAACCAATGGGACAAGCGAAGCACCGAATCTCTGTCGAAAGGGAAGAACATGCGTATAAGCGCAGTGAGGATCGTCAACTTCCGTGCACTTCGGGAGCTCGAACTGAAACTGGCAAGCCTCTCCGTAATAATCGGCGAAAATGATTGCGGTAAGACATCGGTCATGTTGGCACTGCAGACATTCTTTAACGGTGCTAAACTTACAGACAAGGGAGATTATTTTAAAACCAACGTGCAGCAACCAGTACAAATTGAAGTACAATTCGTCGAAACGGGCGACCGCTTTGGGGAAGTGACGACCGGGGGAAGTTGTCCCGGCTGTCGTTGAAAATGGGTCATCGGTCCGGGTCGTTTGTGAAT
>DAOTMV010000014.1:0-98014 GCA_035450485.1 Anaerohalosphaeraceae bacterium
CAAACGTGAAGTGAAATCGTTAAGACCGTTTACACAGTTCCATGAACAGACCCGTGCACAACGAAGTTCATCTGATCAGTTCGCTAACATTTCTAATAGGCGCTTTGAACGTCACATCGGGAAGCGCTTTGAAGTGGGCCCTGCCGCAGCGAATCTTGTACTGTTCGGGGATACTTAAATCTTCTTCTGCCGTTGTTCCTTTTGTCTCGGCCACAAAGTAAATTCGTTTGTCGCCTTCAAAGACAATCGCCCAGTCCGGGTTGTATTCACCGATGGGGGTCTGAATTTTGAACCAGAACGGCAGCTTGAAATAAAACTTTACGTCTTGGCGATTCTCCAACTCGCTGACAAAGCGGCGTTCGATGTCACTATCGACCTGAACGTAGTTGTACAGGGTTTTGTCCTGCTTTTGAACCTTGACCAGGTTATCCAGATAGCTTTCCAGTTCATCGTTGTCAAACAGACGCTGATCCCAGTACTGGCCGGCGATTTTTTCATACTTGATTCCGTCGACCATCATCTCATGCAGCGTCTTCAGTATTGCCTGAGAAACAAGGTCCATGAATAGCTGCGGGTTAACGAAAATATCGTCGATCTTGTCAGCCGTCAGCAGAATCTTCAGAATCGTGTCGCGCGTCAGCTTCGTCTTGTTCTGTATATAGCCCAGGATGTCGGGAATCGAACATTCTTCGGTAAGGTCGTGTATGGTTTCTTTGACGACCACACCTTCGACGCCGGAACCGTCCATGCTGAGTCTGGCCTTGCGGGTAACCAGACGCGCCGCTGAGATTTTCAAGGCAGAAACCGTTTGAGCGGCCTTTCGGATCAGATCATCCGTAGCATATTCGACATGGTAGCGGGTTCTGTGCTTGATTTTTTCCCAAAGCTCTTTGAAGGCAGGATCGAGCAAAAGCTGCTTTTTCAAACGGATGCTCTTGCGCTTGCGTTTGTTCTTAATGCGATCTTTGCTGAACTGTACGCCGCAATCGTCCTGAATCTCAGTTTGCAGCGCGCGGGCAAAGTCTTCGTAGCTTTCGTTGGCCGTTACGGTCAAGACGTTGATCTGTTCGTCAAAGACCCGCTGGCCGTCCTGATTGACCGGCAGGCGAAGACCCCGACCGATCTCCTGACGCTTTTTCATGGCCGATTGGGTTTCATTCAGTGTACATATCTGAAACACATTGGGATTATCCCAGCCCTCGCGGAGCGCCGAATGCGAAAAGATAAAACGCAGAGGCTCATTGACATCGAGCAGCCGTTCTTTTTCCTTCATTATAAGCGCATACGTATCGTTATCGGCCTGTGTGTCGCCGCCGGTATCCTTTAAAACGCCTTTCTTATCCTGCGAAAAATAGCCGTTGTGAACCTTCTCGACGGAATGTGGGATAAGTCCCTTGTATTTTGGTTCTTTCGAAACTTTCTCGAAAGCCTGGTCAAACCACAGGGCCAACTTGCCCTTGTTGCCATCGGCGTCACGGTAATTGGCTACCCTGTCGATAAAGAACAAAGAAAGCACTTTAATTCCGGTATCCCTGAGCTTGCGTTCTTTTTCAAAATGGTTGCGGACGGTGGTTTCAATCTGGTTTTTCATTACCTGATCGGTCATGCCTCCCTGAGACTGGCCGACGGTGAGATAGAGACCGTTGCTGAATGTCACGGATTGATCGGTGACATTGATTTCATCCACAATGAAACCTTCCTTGTAAATCTCCCGCTGGCCGGACAGGGCAAACAAGTCGTTTCCGACACGGACGGTTACATCTTTTTTGGAAACACCGTCTTTAGCGGCGATGTCGATACGGATTTTGGCGGTGACGGTGGTCTTTTTGCTCGTTACGGCCTTCAGTTCCATAAACGCCTGATTAAAGGCGTTTTCGGTTTCAATGCCATCCACTTCAATCTTCTTGACAAGGCCCAGGTCGTAGGCGCGGACAGGGTCGAGACTGTATACCAGGTTATAATGGAACTTGTGGGTGGCCGAGTAACGCAGCGTGCAGAGAGGGTTTAAGTTTGCAATAGCCTGACGGCGAATGTCGGTTTCCATGTTCTGGGGTTCGTCGACAATGACGATGGGCCTGACGCTCTGGATGTACTGAATGGGGACGCCCCAGTCGCTGTCCTGATTAATGACATTGCCTGCTTTGGCGAACTGGTCGATATTCATGACGAGAATCTGCAAGCTGTTCGCTGCGGCGTAATTGCGAGCCAATCCCCGCTTTTTGGGGTCATAAACATAAAAATCCATCTGAGGCTTTTCATAGAGCATATCAAAATGCTCACGAGTGATCTGCAAATTCTTCAGAACGCCTTCCTTGATCGGCAGACTGGGAACAACGATGATGAACTTCTTAAAGCCGTACTTCTTATGGAGTTCGTGAATGGTACGCAGGTAGACATAGGTCTTGCCCGTGCCGGTTTCCATCTCGAGGGAAAAATGCAAGCCGTCCAATTGGCTGCTTACCGCGATGCCGTTGGTCTGCTGTACGGCTTGCAGATTCTCCAGGATTGTCGTTTCGTCAATCGCAAAGTGATTGCCAACCACAAATTCGGCGCCGTAGAGGTACTGGTCCTGCGGGAAGGTCCGTTCCAAGCGGAAATCGCCGGCACCGACGGGCTGGCCGCGGAACAGGTCGGTTACGGCCTTTACCGCTTCAAGCTGATAATCTTGGTTGGCATCGAATTGTATCTTCATTGGAGATACTGTTTGTTCTGATTCTTAAATCATTTTTGTGTCACATCCATGACACACAAGATAATTTGTGTGCCATGTTAAGCGCAATATGGCACACAAGTCAGGCTGTGTGCCATCCATGACACACAAGCTAAATCTGTATTATTCTCATCAGTTTTTTAAACTGATAGACTCCCGGGGTTCGCCCTGCACCTTCGGAGACGGCGTCTATAACAGCTTTCTCCGTAAGCACTTGCAGTATTCTCATGGCCGTTCTCTTGGGAATTCTTGAATTTTCGATAAATCGTGACGCCGTAAAAGAAGGCATCCTGAAGAGGGCGTCTACGGTCTGGATTGCATATTTTGAACTGGTCAATTCAGCCACACGGCTCTTTTTGACTTCGTAAAGATCGAGTATTGACCGGACCTTATCCGTGTTAATCTTTGCCTGTTCGATCACGGCCTTCAAAAAGAAAGTAATCCAGCCGGTCCAGTCTCTTTCGCGGCTGATGGCATTGAGCCGTTCATAGTATTCCTCCCGATGCGTTTCCAAATAGGCACTCAAGTAAAACATAGGACTAGAAAGCACTTTTTTGCCATAAAGGATCAGCGGAATAATGATTCGGCCCAGTCGGCCATTGCCGTCCACGTAGGGGTGGATCAATTCAAATTGGGCGTGGATCACTGCCAACTGAACCAAGGCGTCCTGTTCTTCATAATGCACATACTTTTCCAGGTTGGACATGTGCTCCATCACTGTCAATGGGTCCGGAGGGATGAATTTTGCCTGCTCGATGGGCGTGCCGGGTTTACCGATGTAATTTTGGGTTTTACGAAATTCGCCTCTGGCTTTGTCGCGTCCCCGGACACTATCCAGCAGGATATAATGCATCTTATGCAGGAGATTCAAATTGACGGGCCTTTTGTTCATCTCATCGATGGCGGCGCGCATGGCTGAACGGTAATTGATAATCTCCTGAATATCGTTGCGTTTACTTTCTTCTTTCGGGGATTGACCGGCTCCCTCAAAAGCCATCACTTCTTCCAATGTTGCCTGAGTGCCTTCGATTTGAGACGACATAACGGCTTCCTGCACCATCAGAGGACTTAACAAGAGTTCCGGATTGAGTACCGCTTGCAGCATTCCATCATATCGCGCGATGGCTCGATTCGCCGGGCCGATATAGCGAACAAATGCCGCCCAGTCTAAATTCTTCAGGGGTAATTTTTCCGGTTGATAAGGTCTCATCGTTATATTACCTTGAATTCGATTTTCTCCGCTTCCATCTGGAGAGCAGTGTTCGTTTTCAACTGGTCGTTTCCGGCGAAGGCGCGGTCGAGGCAGAGGACCTTTTCGGGCTTCTCGGCCAGAATCTTTTCGATGAGCTTTTCGGTGATTTTTTCTTCAAGGCAGATAATCAGCCTGCCTTCCACGACGAAGAACTGTTTGCGGTTGGCCTTTTTGGCTTCCACTTTGGCGTTCAGGTCAAGACCGCTTTTTAAGATCAGTTCATAGAGGATGTCTTGCTGCTGTGCGTCGGGGTTGACGTTATCGACAAACAAGGAAAGCTGCTTCTTCAGTGTATCTGCATCCTGCACGTCGGAACGCCAGATTTTGAAATTGCTCTGATCGAGCTTAAAGACCTTGAAGCCCAGATCGAGCGTATTGGTGGCAAAATCCAGTTTGCCTTCGTTTTCTTTTTTGATTTTGGCGGCCGCCCGGCGGATACGTTCCTTGCCAATCTCGGCAACGGTTTTGAAGCCTGCTTTATAGGCCTCACTGTCCTGCTCGCACGGTTCCGGCAACTGCACACAGATGAACCTGCGATTGCCACCATCTTCTTCATTCAACTGCATTACAGAGTGCGCAGTCGCGCCAGATCCAGCAAAGAAATCCAGCACTATGCAATCTTCGGAACTGCCTATTTCCAATAATCGCTTCATTAGTCGTACAGGTTTGGGCGTACTGAATACTTTCTTACCCAAAAGCAGGGCAGTTTCTTTTTGGCCTTCATCGTTGTGGCCGACGTCTTGAAAGGGCCACCATGTAGAAGGCACAATTCCGGGCTGAATTTCTGAAAGAAATCGCTTCAACCGGGGCCTTTTGTACGACAGGTCGGGACCCCAATAAAGCCTGTTTTCTTTTTCCATGATAAGGTGTTTTTCTTTTGCGTATCGCCAGACGGCATTTTCATCCGGCCAGACATCTTCGCCCGTCTTGGGATGCTTTATGGCATACCACAGCGTGGGACGTTCTGTGCGAGATTTATTACTTATGTAATTATCAGAACTCCACGGCCCTCTTGGGTCATTGTCTGCGTTAGAATATCGTTGCAGTTGCTTTTCCGACCTTGGTAAAAGATTGCGATTAAATTCCTCAGAGCGTTGATACGCAATGATGTAGTCGTGCATGGGGGCAATACTTGGGTCATCATTTGACACTGCATATTTCTTCTGCCATATGATACTTGCCACAAAATTCTCCTCTCCGAAAATCTCATTCATAATCATTCGCAGATTGTGCACTTCGTTATCGTCGATGGAGACGAAAATCACACCATCGGGGCGGAGGAGATTCTTGGCGAGGAAGAGGCGGGGGTACATCATGGACAGCCAGTTGGAGTGGAAGTGTCCGCTGTCGCGTGTGTTCTTGCGCCAGAAGCCGTCGGAGGTCATGTTGCCTTCGGCGTCCTTATCGCCGATGCGCCGGAGGTAGTCGTCCTGCGATTCCTGAAAGCGGTCGGGATAGATGAAGGTATCGTTGCCGGTGTTATACGGCGGATCGATATAGATCATCTTGATCTTGCCGTAATAAGACTTCTGAAGGACCTTGAGGACCTGGAGGTTGTCGCCTTCTATGAAGATGTTTTCGGTGGTGTCAAAGTCGACCGATTCCTCCCGGCAGGGTTTGAGCGTGGCGGTGGTCGGCTCCTGGATGTGGCGGAAGCAGTCGGTCTTGCCGGCCCAGGAGAGTCCGTAACGCTCCTTTTCCGTTGCAGTGTCTTTTCCGAGGGCCGCGGCTAATCTGTTAACATCAACGCTGTCTTCGGAGAAAATGTAAGGCGCGTGCTTTCGCAACAATGCAAGCAGCTCCTCATGCGGGTTAGCCGATTGGCCATCCATTTTATCAATTGCAGCCATCATGCCGGCCCTTCCAATTCCATTCCAGTTCTGCTCCAAGCCATATCACAGTTGAAGGCCCTATATGGATACAATTTCCTGAAACGTACATAGTACGGGTATTGGGCACTATTTCCAAGATAGAAAGAGCCAAAAAGGCATGCGCAATGAAAAACGGGAACGGTCAATCGCGAATACCTGACACTGAACGTGGAGAGCAACACTAAGGGAAGTTGTCCGGGTTGAAATTGGGTCATTTCACCGTTTTGCCATCGCTTCATGCTGCGGTACAGGTGCAGGTGTTGAGATGGTTTGGCCGGGGTTGCTGGCTGGGTCAGGTGGGGATGGTGAGGGTTTGGGAGGGGGTTTTTTGGGGGGCGGTGAGGAGGGGGAAGTCTTTGGGGGCGAGGTGCTGTCGGAAGTGGGCTTCTATTGTGTCCAGCGCCAGTTGCGGGCGGTTTCTCTGTGGGCTGAGGTGGCCTAACATTACCGCCGCGGGGGGGTATTTGGATTGCAGTCTTGTCTCGGTGAGGAGTTGTGCGGTCTTTGGGTTTGGCATGTGGTAGCGGCTGTTGGGGTTGTAGTACTTCTTGAGCAGTTCGAGGTCGTGGTTGGATTCGATGAAGATGAAGTCGGCATCGATGAGGTGCGGGGCGACATCCTCGGGGCGGTTGAAGTCGGTGGCGATGGCGGCCTTGAGCCAGCGGTTGCGGATGCGGGTGCGGATGGTGAAGCCGAAGGTGGGGCAGGCTGGCTGGTGGGAGAGTGGGAAAGGCTCGATGTGCAGGCCGGGCAGGTCGAACGGGCCGGCATAGGGGACCAGCGGCAGGTCGGGGAAGCCATAGCCGTTGAAGTGGCGGCGGCGGAGGGGTTCGAGGTCGCTTTCGTGGACGCGGACGGGGATGGCGGCCTGTTCGAGGACGCGGAGGGGGTAGTAGGCGACGTGGTCGGAGTGGAGGTGCGAGATGATGACGGCAGAGACGGGCGGGGCGATGGCGGCCATGTCGGCCAGGACGGCGCGGGTACGCTTCATGGTGCCGAGGCCGCAGTCGATGAGGACGGCGGTGCGGTCGGTCCAGAGGGCCAGGCAGTTGCCGGAACTGCTGCTGGCGTAGGTTTTGAAGTAGAGCGCCATCGGGGTATGATAGCGGGTTTGGGGGCGGAGGTGAAGGGGGTAGTGAAGATGATGGGCGCGGGCGGCAAAACAGGAGGGCTCCGCAGGAAGGTCGGGTTAAGCGCGGTATCCGGACGCTACCACTTGGCGCCCTGGAGGTGGATGGGGTCGGGGGGGAATGTTTTGAGTTTGAGCGGGTAGAACATTCTTATGTTTTCGGGCGGGAGCAGGATTTCGCGGCCTTCGTTTATGACGGTGATCGGCTGGGTGAGTTGGATCCAGTTGTTGCGGGCGTAGATTCGGTCGGTGGGGCTGTGGGTGAAGAGGAAGCCGCAGTCGAAGTCGCGGCGGGCGGCTTCCTGCATGGCGGCGGCGAGGGCGACGTCGACGAGGCGGCGGCCGCGGTAGGCGGGGGCTACGGCAACGAGCGCGAGGCCGGCAACGCGGAGGGGCCGGCTGCCGACGCGGATGGTGCGGTCGATGACGGCGATGTGGGCGCAGAGGACGTCCTGGTCTTCGATGATGACGTTATAGAGGGGGACGTGGCCGAGGTATCGGCGGGTGATGGCGAAGGTGTCGCGGATGTTGGGGAAGGCGACGGCGAGGAGGTCGCGAATCGATTGGTCGAGGGCGGGGGTGACGTCGGTTTCGTTGATGATGCTGGTTTTCATCTGCATTGCGGAAAAGGCTCCTGATTCCTGATTGGCCCGGGGCGGTGCGGCTTGCCGCTACTGTTTCTGGGCGCCGGTGACGCCTCCGGAGACGACGAAGGCCATTGCGTCGGCGCTGTCGACGTTGAGGGGTCGGACGCGGTCGGCGGGGATGACGAGTACGGAGCCGGCGAAGTTGTAGGATTGCGGGAAGTAGACGGCGACGTGGTCGGCAAGGCCGAGGATTTCGAGGCTTTCGCGCGTGATGAAACCAACGGCGAGCGGGCCGCCGGGGGTGAGTTGGACGAGGGCGGGCTTGTCGAAGCTTTTCTTTTCGCCGGCGAAGGCGGAGATGAAGTCCTTGAGGGAGTTGTAGAGGAGCTTGATGAGGGGCAGGCGGGTGAAGAGTCGGTCGATGAGGTTGAAGAACCATCGGCCGGCGAAGTTCGAGGCCAGGATGCCGATGAGGATGATGGCGGCGATGGTCAGGGCCAGGCCGAGGCCGGGGATGTCGATATGGAGGAGTCCGCGGAGGATGCTGTCGAGCCTGGTGAAGGCGAAGACGATGGCGGCCACGGTGAGTGCGGCGGGTACGAAGACGAGCAGGCCGCGAAGGAAGTAGGCGGTGATTTTTCGCATTTGTTTCTCCCGAAGCTGGTTGTGGCGGCAGGGTATGCCTTGCCTTTACGGTTTGCAGCGCCGGCGACGGAAGGACCAGGCAACCGCTGCGTAGAGGATAGCGGCGATGGGGAAGAATGCAAGGCATATTGTTCGGATGTGGGGCTGGGTGAGGTGGAGGTTGATGCGTGCGAGGCGGTTGAGGGGGTTGTCGGGGTGGGGCCAGAAGGGCTGGACGTCGGAGTGGTAGAGGGCGTCGAGGAGGACGTGTGCGGCGGCGCCGAAAAGGCCGCCGAGGGTCATGGAGGCCAGCGTCGGGCGGTAGGGGATGCGGGCGAGGTGCATGAGGCGGGCCAGGAGACGGCGGAGAGGGGCGGCCAGGTAGAGGGCGGCTCCGGCGGCGGCGCCGAGGATGCCGCCGATGAGGAGGGTGTGCCAGTGCAGATGGCGGTGGGGGTACTGGTGGCCGGCGGCGAGGAGGACTTCGACGTCGATGAGGACGTTTGCGAGGAGGAACATGGGGAGGTCGATCCAGCGGCGAAGAAGGAGGCCGATGGCGCCGTTAGGGCCGAAATGGTAGGGGGTGACAGGCATATTGTTCGGCGGCTCCGATTTTTCTTGTTCCTTAGGGTATCGTCGGCCGGGTGGGCCGGCAGCGTTGGGTTTTTTACTGTTGGGGCGAGGGGAATGTTCGGATTGTGGCGGCCGATGACGGGGGTCTGTTCTGGATTTGCGGGGGGTGCGGGGCTCGGCAGGTATGTTCTTTTACGGGTCGGGGCCGGAGGGGGAGAAGGTGCACTTCGACAGCAATGCGTCGATCGGGATCGCGTGGAGCGAGGACTTGAAGACGTGGGGGCGGCCGGGGAAGCAGTAGTCTTTGCGGCGGGGTAGAACCACCGCGCTGCCATCAGTCTTCTTCCGGAGTTGGTTTGGGGGTTGTGAGTTCTATTTTGAGGGGGGCGAGGTTTATGTTTTTGTTGTTGGGGGCGAGGTCGAGCTGGAAGGGGCCGGCGGGGGTGTGGCGGAGGGTGATTGAATCGGGAATACGGGCAAGAGACGGTTGGGCGCGTGAGGCGATGATGAGGTCGCTTCCGAGTTGGCGGGTGTTCCTGTCGAGGATTCTGCCGAGGCCGAGGACGAGGATGAGGGTTGATACGACGAGCGAGAGGCCGAACCACTTTGCGGCTTTTACGATGTCGCCTTGCATGGTTTCTCCTTCCTTTTGAAATTTCGGGTTTTACCTGGGGCGCAGCTCGCCCTATTGGGTAGACGGTTGCGGGGGGCGATTATTGCAGGGATTCTATCCGATGTCTACGAATTGCAGACGGCGATCGGCACGCACCAGCCACTTGCCACGCGTGGTTCAGTACGTCCGAGGGGATGTGGGGGAGCGGGAATGACGTGAGGAGCGGGTTTTGGCTTATTGGGGTTGTGGCGAGCGGGGCTGGATGGTGAAGCGGAAGCGGTTGTTGGGGAGGGGTTCGATGTTCACCAGGTCGAGGCCGTATTCGCGCATGTAGATGCTTGTGGGGCCGGGGCAATAGGGGTTTGTGCCGACGCTGGAGCTGCCGGTGGTCTTTGTGATTTGGGTGAGCTGGTATTGCGGGGGCGTTTGGGGGTTTTGGCTGGGCAGTTCGGCGGGTTGTATCGTGAGTACGACGGTGCAGATTTCGCCTTTGTCATTGGCGATGCAGAAGGCGGCGGGTTCGTTTGGGTTTCGTTCGATGGCGACGGGTTCGGTTTTGCCGGTGAGATCGGTGAAGCCGGCTTCGCTGTAGTATTCCAGGTCGACGTTTGCGTCGGCGAGGGATTCGTCGCCGAGTTTCTTGGCGAGGCTCTTGAAGCGATTGGGCTCGGGGTTGTGCTGTTTCTCGGTGCGGGCCAGGGCGCGGGCACGGAAGAAGGCGGCCTTGGCCTTTTCGAGCCGCTTTTGATCGGCGTAGAACTTCGCCATAGAAAGGCACCCGCGCATGGATTGCACCGGGCATCGTTCGATCCGTGACAGGAGTTGCTGCTTCTGTTCCTCGCTGCGGATCAAATGTTCGAAGATCATAACGGTTTCGAGGTCCACATCGGAATCGAGGAGGCGGTTCATGGCTGTCTCCATCTGGTCGGCGTCAAACAGCGACCGGTAGTTGACGATCATTGGCATGGGTGCGGCGGTTTTGTCGGCGTCTTCGAAGATGGCGCGACCCGAATCGGCATCGAGGCGGCGCCGGCGGAAGATCTGGATGTGTTCATCGCCCCGCGACATGGTCATGTTCTCGATGGGGTACTTGGATTCGCGGTCGAGTTCCTGGCCGCCGCGCCAGCCGAGTTGGGCAAGCTGATCGCGGCAGTCCTTAAGGACCTCGAGGGTGGGGCGGTCGTCTGTGAACATCCAGGTGGTGTGATTATTGAGCATGAGGCCGCCGCCGGAAAAAAGTCGGCGTGCGTAGTCGCCCTGCAGGAAGGGCAGCTCCGGCGGGGCAAGCGAGACGCCGTAGAGGTGGTCGGGCAGGTCGGGCATGAGGCCGTGCTCATCTTTCCATTTATTGAACTGGTCGGTGAGGCTTTTGCCGATCTGTTTGGCGATGTTTTCGGCCTGCTGCTTGTAGCGGGCCTGGCGGCTTTCGATGCCGGTGAAGCTGCTTTCGTGGTTGAGGGTGCTTTGGACTCCGAAGTCGATAACCGGCGGCGAATTCGAGTAGCTGGTGTGCGAATGGCCGGGGTAGAGGGTGCGGCCCGCGTTGACGGTGATGACGGCATTGAGCTTGCGGCCGGCGAGAGAGCGGCTCTCGTCGAGGCGGGGCATGGCGAGCATGAGGAACACGTCGGGCAGCATCTGTTCGATGGCGACGGCCTCGGAAGGCGGGTAGTAGGTCACGTTTCGAACGTAAGGCAGTGCGGCAAGCTGCTCCTGAAGGAGGCGGGCCGTCTTGTCGAGCAGGGGGTGGTCGTCCTGGCAGAGGATGAGGATGGTGCGGACATTAAGGCGGGCGTTCGGCGAATGCGAGGAAAAGACGGAGGTGCTGTATTGGTTGTTCGAGACGAGTTTGCCGGCGCTGGCTTCGAGGTTGAGGCCGGATTCGTTGTCGGAGTCGTGCCCGGCTTTTTCGCCTATTGTGACGGGGCCGGCATGCCTGGTGAAGGAGGGCAGTTCGAAGAAGATGAGGATCACGGCGATGAAGGCGATTGTCAGGATGGAGACGGTGCGGGCGATGGGGTGTTTTCGGTCGGGCGCGAGCGGCGGGAGCACGACAGCGAAGAGGAGGTAGAGGAGGGTCAGGAGGGGGTTGAAGAACGGGAAGGTGGCCAGCCAGAAGAGCTTCGTGGAGAGGCCGGAGCCGAGGATGGGGAAGAAACGTTTGCGGCGCAGGCAGTGGATGAGCAGGCAGAGCCAGGCGGCCAAGTACAGGATTTGCCATAAGTGCCACATTTTTGTCCTTTCGGCGGCGGATTAGCCCGTCCATTGTGTAGACGCCTGACAATGGCAATCATTACGGGGATTTTCGGGAAAGTCAATGACTCGGTGGTTGATAAATGTGGTGCGGAGGGTATGCTGTGTTGGCAGGAAAGGGGCAGGATACGGCATGCCGTGCCGGCTCTTGGGACGCGTATGCAGACGAAACAGCAGATAGAACGTTTGTTGGCATCGGCCGGGGTGGGGCCGAACAAGCGGTTGGGGCAGCATTTTCTCATCGATCTGAACCTGATGCAGCTGCTGCTGGATGCTGCGCACATTCACCCGACGGACACGGTGCTGGAGGTGGGCTGCGGGACGGGTTCGTTTACGGAGGCGCTGAGCGAGGTTGCGGGGCGGGTTGTGGCGGTGGAGTATGATCCGGTGCTGGCGCGGATTGCGCGGCGCCAGTTGGAGGAGAGCTACAATGTGACGATCATCGAGGGCGACGTGCTGGAGAGCAAGAGCCGGCTCAATCGCGAGGTGGTGGCGGCGCTGGAGGAATCCGTGGGGGAGTTGGGGGGCAAGATGCTGCTCGTGGCGAACCTGCCGTACAGCGTGGGGCTGCCGGTGATCGTGGACTTGATCGCGGGAGGTGCGGGGGAGGTGGTGTGCGACGCAATGCACGTGACGGTGCAGAAGGAGGTTGCGGACCGGATGGTGGCGGGGCCGGGCAGCCGCGATTACGGGATGGTCAGCGTGCTGATGGCGGCCACGGGCAAGGTGCAGATGATCCGCAAGCTCAAACCGACGGTGTTCTGGCCGCGGCCGGAAGTGGATTCGGCGATGGTGAGCTATCAGCGCCTGCCGGAGAAGGCCGACCAGATCAAGGATATGGGGCTCCTGCAGGAGGTGGTGTCGCTGTTCATGGGGCATCGGCGTAAGATGCTCAAGGCGTGCGTGCGGTTTGCGGAGGGGCGTTTGGCGCAGGTGCATCACTGGGCGGACGTTTTCGAGCGGGCGTTCGTGGAGCCGCAGCTGCGGCCGGAGGAGTTGAGTGCGGAGAATTACATCTCGATTGCGAATCTGTGTCATGAGGTGTTAGAACCGCAGCAGTAGGGGCTTGCACGGCGGCCGTACAGACCCGGATGGGGGTGTATTGCGCGGGTGTCGGCTGTGGCGCCAGAGGCTGTTGTTGTTGTTCAGGAAGAGGCGCTTTGTGACTGGTGGGGCGTGACATCGGCGGCTTCGCTGAGCCAGTTGATGGTTTCTTCGAAGTTGGTGAAAGCGCCGATCTTGAATCCGCGTGTACGGCCGAACATTTCCATGAAGCTGGCCTTGTCGAACTGGTCATCGGGTCTGGTAAGCAGTGCGATCTTGTTTCTGAAGGCGGAGCGGTAATGGCGGAGTTCCTGGACGATTTCGTAGATGTCGGAGTAGCTTAGGTGTCCGTACGAGTCGCGGCAGTCGATGAGGATGTCGTAATCGGCCGGGTGTTCGGTCAGGGTAGCGAGCTGCACCAGCGTCTTTTTGCTCTCTTCCAGGTCGGGCCGGCCGGTGCGGTTAACCTTGATGAAATCTTTGCCTTTGATCAACTTAAAGGTCGTTTGAGTTGTCACCGCCGGCCCTCCCACACGAGTGATTTTCGCTGCACACTTGCCCTGTATAATAATATTCGGCGGGCGTTCGGCAGTACTTGACCGCGCGCCAATCCGCCTTGCGGGCAGGAAAAAGGCTGTCCTCGGAACTTTACGGTTTGTTTGGGCTGCTCCGTGTGGGTATTGCCGAGGCGTTCGGATCTGTGTCCGACTGAGCTCACAACGTTACCTCGCTACGGTTTTTATGCAACCCTGTCTCCCCTGTACATCCCGAGGACAGCACGGTTGTTGGCGTCCCTGCTGCTGGCGTTTGTTTCCACCGATCCGCTCTTGCGATTACTGCGGTCGAAGGTCTTGTTAAGTTTCCAAAAACCCCCAATCCTGAAACCGTTCACTTCATCGGCAAGTGCGCACACATCTTTAGGCCAATTTGAAAATTAATGCTGCGCGTTCGTGCGTGCCGGGAAACATCTTTGCTGCATGCGATGTTGAGGTCCAGAATGCGCTCGCGCTGCGGGGCACGGAACGCGCAGCCGAACCTTTATTGGCTTGATTTATCAGAGCAAGCCGCGGCAGCGGGCTTGTCTGCAGCGTGGTTGTTCCAAGGGACAGTGCGAGGCGTTGCAGCATGTAGCTGATTTTGCGCGCACGTACACACGCCCGCTAAAGTAATGAGCCGCGGCTGCCGAACCGCTTGCAGCAGATCTTCGTAGGTCTTGCAAATCACCATTTTGGGGAAACGGGCGAGCATGAGCAGGACTCTGATCTTTGTAGTAGTTGTAGCGGCAGTACTCACAACATCCATTTCCAGCGCCGCGGACTGGCCGCAGTTCCGCGGACCCGATCGCGACGGCAAGTCACCCGAACAGGGCCTCATGCAGCGATGGCCCAAGAACGGCCCCCGCCAACTCTGGTGCGTCACCGGCCTCGGCAAAGGCTGCGCAAGTATCGCCATCGCCGGCCAGACCGTCTACACCACCGGCCTCCACGGCCGCACAGGGTATGTCTTCGCCTTCGACACCGCCGGCCGCCTCAAATGGAAAAAATCCTACGGCCCCGAATGGACCGGCCTCTTCGCCGGCGCACGCACAACCCCCACCGTCGACGGTGACCGCCTCTACGTCATCAGCGGCGCCGGCCGCGTCGTCTGCATGAACACCGCCGACGGCCGAACGTATTGGTCCGTCGACACCGTCCGCCGCTTCGCCGCCGACTGCGGCAAACTCGGCATGACCGAATCCCCCCTCCTCGTCGACGACAAGGTCATCTGCACACCCGGCGGTCCGGATGCCACCATCGCCGCACTCGACAAAGCGACCGGCCGAACCGTCTGGACCTGCCGCGTCGACGGACAGAAAGCCGCCTGCTGCTCCCCCATCCTCGTCCGCCGCGGCCTGCGCAAAATCATCGTCACCATGCTCCAGGACTGCGTCGTCGGCGTCGACGCAGTCACCGGCCGCCTCCTCTGGAGCGATTGCTTCCACGAATACCAGCACGATGCCGACGCCATCAACTTCGTAAGCCCCATCTACGCCGACGGACTCCTCTACACCACCAGCGGAGACAACGACGGCGGCGCCATGTACGAACTCAACCATGACGGCACAGGCATCACCAGACGCTGGATCGACGAAACTCTCGACTGCCACCACGGCGGCGTTGTCCAGGTCGGCGGCTTCATCTTCGGCGCCAACTACCGCAGCCTCTGGTCCGGCGACTGGGTCTGTCTCGACTGGCAGACCGGCCGCGTCATGTACGAAGAAAAGTGGCACTCCAAAGGCTCGGCGATCTACGCCGACGGAATGCTCTACTGCTACGAAGAAAAGAAAGGCCACGTCGCACTCGTCCGCTCCACACCCAGAGGCTTCGAAATCGTCAGCACCTTCCAGGTCCGCAACGGCGACGGACGCCACCTCGCACACCCCGCCATTGCCGACGGCACACTCTACATCCGGCGCGGAGACAGCCTCACCGCATACGACATCCGCGAAAGCGCCCACGCCCTCGCCAAGTAACAAAACCAGGTACGTGGGTCTGTTGGCCCCTCCGCTGCCGTCTCATCCTGTGTGCTGCGGTCAAACCGTACCGTAAACTCCGGCCCTGCGTGCCACCGTCAAACGCGCACCTCCAACGCGGACCCGCCCCTGCATCCGTCTCAAAACGACTGCGCCGACCTCCTCCGCGCCAGTAACACGCGTTTGGCAGTGCTCCCCCGCACAGGTCAACTGCAAATCACTCCGCAATCGCCGCCTTCATCACCACAAACACCTCCGTGTTATCCACGTATTCCCCCGAAAATCCCCATGCCTCCGCTGCCTTCTCATCCTTGCCGTCCACCAGCCCCCCAAACATCTCGCTGCCCGGCCCCCTTGCATAAAGCGGCACCAACACATTCGTATGCCCGCTGGAAAAATGCTTCGCCGCAGGCAGCACACCCTTGCCGCGATTCTTCGGCAAATCGAACGGCGTCGCGCTCTTCTCCCCCGCATTCTCCCCCCAAAGCTGCCCGGTCTCATGATCCGCCGTGACAATCACCAACGTCTCCCCCAGGAGCCCCTTCTGCTCCAGCCGCCGCATTACCGCCGCCACCGTCCGGTTGAAATCCCCGAACTCCTCCACCATCCGCGCCAGATTCTTATCGTGATTCGCCCAGTCGATCGCCCCGCCCTCGACCATCAGAAAGAACCCGTCCTCATCCGCGCTCAGCACGTTCAGCGCCGCCAGCGCCATCGTCTCCAACGTCGGCACACCCTCATTCAATCCCCCCATCCGCTTGCCGTCGCGCCGGTACTGCAGCGTCGATGAATTCCGCACCAGCCCGAACACCCGCCGCAGCTCGCACGTCTCCGCCGCCGCCAGCGCCTCCATCGCCTCGCGCGTCTCCACAAGCTCCCATCCCCGCCCCGTCGTCCCGGCCGCAAGCGCCTCATAGACACTCGCCGAGCAATACCCCGTATCCCAATCCTCGCGCGCAAGCGCCTTACCCTCGTCATCATACGCCGGATGCCCCGCCCCGAAGACCACCGTCAGCCCGCTGCGATACACGATCTCCTCGGCAATCTTGCGGGTATTGCTCCGCCCCGTGTTATGCGCAAATACCGCCGCCGGCGTCGCATGCGAAAACGGCACACTCGTCACCGCACCGGTGCTCTTGCCCAACCCCGCCGCAATCTCCGCAATCGTCACCAGGACCCGCCCCTCCGCATCCACCGAAATCCGGCCGTTCTGCGTCTTCACCCCTGTATTAAGCGCCGTCGCGGCCGCCGCCGAATCCGTCGCCTTGACCCGATGCGACCGGAAATCCGACCACGCCTTGGCCGGATCGTACGCCGGCGACCCATACGCCCCCGTCGTGCACGCCAACTTCACCTCGAACGCATCATACGCCTGCCGCCCCAACTCACCGTGTTCGTAATACGCCGCACAGTGGAACGAATTGAAACCCGCCCCGTCCGCAATGAAAAGCACCACGTTCTTCGCCGCCGCCGCCCACGCGCACGACGCCGACACCACAAGAACCAGCAAAACAAACCAGACCCGCCCCATCGCCCTCCGAACACACACAGAACTCATACAACTCCCGACAAAAAATTACAATAAACACACCCAAAAACGAAACCCTCATTATACCCAACCGCCCCCCCCAAGCAAACACCCCGCCGCGTCATTACCGCCGCCTCTCAGCCGCCCCCCCCCCCACAGCCCGCCCCGCGGCACCCACGTTCAAGACCGGATTGTTCGCACGAAACACGCAGGTTCGTGCATGTATAGAGGGACAATTAATCGAAGGTCCGCGACACAAAGTCGTTACAAACAAAGAAAAGGAAGAACAATGCCGTTGCCCAACAGCCAGGCCCGCCCAAAGCGCGCACAATCACCCCCGAACGGCCGGAAAACGCAAAAAAAGAAAACATCAGACAACTTTTGAGCTGCCCGATGTTTTCCGGAGGGGAGAAAACTCTTTCAGTCTATACAATCGGCACAGCCCGTTCAATTTCTTTAACCGTTTTTTCCGCCGCCCCGCTCCGCCGCCCCGTCAAAGCCTCTCCGCGCCCCGAGAATCGTGCTTTTGCGGCACCCGGCACAGTAATTTTCCCATCCGCCCCCGCAGCCTTGCCCATTTTCCCAACAGTTTCCAGTGTAATCCGCCGGCGGACACGCTTTCGCTTGCCTCCGGCGCACAATTGTGGTATATTTCGACCGTTCAGGTACCGTAGTCTCACGGACCGCGAAACCACCTTTTTTATGCAGAAAACCGGCTTTGGGAGGCAGGAGAAATGGCCATCCGCTTCCAGTGTCCGCAATGCGGAAAACTGCTTTCCGCGCCCGACCGCTACGCCGACAAGCAAGGCAAGTGCAAGTGCGGCATCGACGTCATCGTTCCCGGCAATTCAGAAAACGTGAAATTCAGTTGCCCAGGTTGCAAGAACGGTATTTCACTTAAGAAAACCCAAGCCAACAAACCAGCCCGCTGTCCCACCTGCAGAAGCCCCATTTCAATGCCGGCGTTGGGCAAATTGTTGGATTCCGGCGGCGCAAGCGGGTTGAGAAGCTGATTTCCGGCCCCGGGGGGATTCGGAAGTCAATTTCAGGCCCTCGGGGGGGCCGGAAGTCGATCTTGGGTCCTCGGGAGGGTGAAAAGGAGGGCGGCCCGGCAAGGGGCGCGGGGATTATCAGTTTTTCGTGTCCCATGTGCGGTGGAAACGTGATGGCGCGACAGAATTCGGCGGGCAATGCCATGGATTGTCCGTCGTGCGGTTGTTATCTGGAGGTGCCGAGAGGCGAAAAGGGGCGATTGGGGGTAACGGGGGGGCCAAGGGTGGAGTTGGACTGGGAGGCGGCCGGTAAGGCGTTGGAACCCGCGTTGGAACCCGCGGCGGAAACGGCGGCACGTACGGGTAAGACGGTGTGCGCGTTGGGTGAGAAGCCACCGAAGGCTCATTTTGTACCTTCTACCGACACGCTAAGTGGGACTAAAACAATGACTGCTGCCTATATAAATGCGTTCAAGGCAAGCACCAGTAACACGCCGCGTCGCTGCAAGATATTCTGTTAAGGTACAGTAGAGAGGAGAAGCTATGAAGAGCAGCCTTTTGCAAGCACGCGGGAAGGTACCGTCACTGAAGGGCGATAAGATGCAACCAGTTATTGCGGTGTACGTCGTCCGTCAGCCAAGGGCATTTTGACCTGCGAACGGAGGGGATAGAAGTAGAGGCCATATTCTATGCTTGGCCAAATGGGAGGATTATTTGCTCCGAGGATACAATTGAGGGCGGCCCTCCGTACTGGGAGAAAAAAGTATCGCGTCGTGAATTGAACCGTGTTTTTCAGTTTTTGGAGGAACAGCGGGTATTCAGCGTTTGCGAAACAAGCCCACAATATGGCCCGTCTTCAGATTTCACCTGCATATATATCAGGAATGGAAAGGACGAAATCCACCTGAAGTCCTGGCACGAATTGTTTGGAAAAGACCCACGCTTGATTGCCACTGAACGCGGCATCGAAGCGATAGGTGACCGGACTCGAGATTCAATAGCCGCGAGTTGGAGTGACGCATACAGAGAATTTCGTGAGCGATGGACCATCATTAGAACTGCCTTGGAGCAACTAAAACAAGGCGCTCGAGACGGCCGGCATGCTGATGGAGCTCGGTTCGGGTGGAGTGGTTGAGGCGGCTACAGAATTGACTTTCGATGCGATGACGCAGAACCCGCACTTGGAACTGCGGTGATTCTGGCTGAACGGCAGCTGAGCCCGGCGGATCCAGTTAGCGAGACTTGGCGCTGGCACCTTGCTCTCGGGGCGTGGCCGGAGCTTTAATCTATGTTAACTATCTTGGTAATCAGGCGGCTGTTATGGATAATCGCCGGGGAAGAAGGCGGACGACTGGTTTGACGCGTTTTCGATCAATCGTCTCGGCCTGCCGAGTTCGTTGCGGCGTTTGGCTGCAACGAACGTGATCGAATCGCCGAACGGCGGCATTCGCAGCCGCACGGGCCGCGTGAAGAACCGGCGTGATGGCGCCGTGGTCGTCCGCCCCGTGGCGGCCAGTCTGTTGGATGCAGAAAACCACCACCTGCGACAGCGACAACGTCACTATCGTTGTGCCGTTATGCTTACCGCACTTCCGCGCCGATTCTGGCAATTGTTAGCGGCGCGGTTCTCAGAATTCCGTGATGCAGGTCGGGTAGAGCCCGCAGTCCAGCCACGCGGCCGCCAGGGCAGCCAGTTCAGTGAGCGTGATTCTGCAATCACCGTCGACGTCAAACTGCGGCGGTGCGATGCACATCTCGTCGATGTCCGGCCTCAACAGGTACAGGTCGGCCACCTCCTGGGGCGTCAGTGGGTAGTCGAAGAGCCACAGATCGTCCATGGAACCCGCATAGGGCAAGTCGTCGGCCCAATTGGATTTTGCGATGTAGTTATTGGCTCGCAGGATGGCGTTGGGTTTGTTTGTCCGGCCGGTCCCTATGGCTCGACCGTTCTTATAGAAGACCACGTTGCCATGGTGATCGAGGGTCGCCGTGAGCATCTGCCACACGTTGTTTTCCAGCACGGCGGGACTCCAGGCGTCCAGCGCGGCAGCGCCGCTGTAGACTCCAAGGGCAAAGGAAGTGCTCGTGCCGGCACGCGAGAAGAGAATGTTATCGCTACTGGGGCCGTTTGCAAAATCCACGAACCTTGCCCAGTTGCCGTTGGTCGTCGGCCTGGCCCAGACGCTGAGCGTCAGCCCCCACGGAAAACTTTCAAAGCCCGGGGGCAGCGCGATGTAATCATCGACCCCATCAAACCGCATCGCCTGGCCGATTACGCCGGTCTCGTACTTGGGGCCGCCCTGTTCGGTTCCATCGTAACCGTTGACGACATCGTCCGGAGTGCCGTCGAAGGGCCAGTGCGCCACGACGTGCCCCTGGACGAGTCGTGCGGCGCGCGTGACGACGGCATTGCCGTTATCAACCACGCAGAGGTAGCAGCCCTCATCGTCAGATTGCACGTCAATGACCGTAAGCTCCGGGGTGGTGGCGCCGCTGTAATCCGGACCGTCGACAAGGGCGACAGCGCGTTCGAAGATACCGTTGGGGTCATAGTACCATTGGTATGTCAGCGGCAGGCCGGTCGGTTCCGTCGCAGTGACGTAAAAGACGGCGTTGCGGCCGGCGCCTACGGCGATATCCTGCGGGTGACTGGTGATGATCGGCAGCGACAGTTCCGTCCGGAACGAGGCCGTGTAGCCGGTGACTATCGTTCCGTCGTCGCGCACTTCATCGACGCGCCAGAAATAGAGGGTATCTTTTGCCAGCGTCGGGGCGAAAGAAGTGGTTTGCAGGGGCAAGGGGTCCGGGCCGCTTGCGAGAAGCAGATTGGGGTCTGCGCCGAGGTACACGCGGTGGCCGACGACGTTCGGATCGACAGCGGGGATCCAGACAAGTTCGACATCGTCAATGGCGACGTCTTCGGCGTCCTGCGCGGGCGAGACGGGCCGGGCCCGGCCGGATGAACTGCCGGAGAAAAGACGCACTTCCTGTGCACCGACGAAACCGCTTTCATCCAGGCCTGCCTTGCCGCCGCCGTCGCCGATGATGCGAATGCCGTAGATCGTGTCCTGGAAATCGAACTCGAAAACGAACGTGGCGCCGCCGGGGGGAACGTCCGGCCCAAGTACTGACGCTGACACAAGAAGGGGATAGTCATTGTAACTGGGAACGGTCTTCCACAGCCCATCGTTCTCATGGTATGTTCTCGTGATGATGGCGTACTCGGCGAACGCCGGATCCGTGGTGACCTGAACCCTTATGGGCATATCCAGTGTGTCATACCAGCCGCCGTCGACGAACGTTTGCATTTCCCATTCAAAGCGGTATGTACCGCTGATGCCCTGGGCGAATTTCAGTCCGATGCCGTCATAGGGCCAGGACGAGTTGTCCAGGCCGGTCCACGTTGTGTTGTAGGTGTTGCTGTTGCGGTCCGTCGTGCCATTATCCGGCTCCATGTCGCTGCCGGTACCGGGGGCCTGACATGGGAAGTAGCCGGTATCGTTGAGGGTCTGGGACAAGGTCATGAAGGGATAGGCCTGGTCGGTTACATCTTCCGCCCGGGCGGCCGGGGTGCAAAGGCACCACAGCGCGCACCACAACATAAGACAAACACATGACGATTTCATTCTTAGTCACCTCCAATTAATAAGAATTATGGGAAACCGCAATGCTGCTTACCTCTGCTCCAGGGGTTATTGTACGGGGTGGATGGCGACTCTGCAAATATTATTTTGAGGTTGGGAGGATTTTCGTGCGAGTGAGCTCCCTCGGCCGGGATGCAGACGGACTGTACGCCGAAGGACGGCGGCACCCTGTGCCTATGAGAACTGGCGGTTGAGGGCGGTATGGACGCACGAAGAGGGCGGGTATGTCATGGGCAGGCGTTTGACGGCGGCACCGGTGGTGTTTGCCCAAAGCCTACCACTGGGGCCAGGCGGGATCGTGGGGCAAATCTTCCAGCGGGCAGCCCGTGCAGCGGGCCGTCGGGCGGCAATGCTCCTTGCCTAAGCGGACCAGCAATGCGTGATACTCGTTGAACAAAACGGCGTCGAACGGCAGGTGGTCCTCGAAAAGCCGACGGATCTCCTCATAGTCCGCCTGGCGGTCGATCAAACCGTGCCGCCCCATCACCCGGCACGTATAGGCGTCAACGACGAATACGCTTCGCCCAAAGGCATACAGGAGGATCGAATCCGCCGTCTCGCGCCCGACACCCTTGATGCCCAACAGCGACTCGCGAAGGGTGTCCGTAGGGGTCTTCTCAACCGCCTGCAGCCGCCCGCAGTACGGCTCGGCGGACAGCCAGTTCATAAAGCTCTTCAATCGCTGGGCCTTGATGTTATAGTAGCCCGCGGGGCGAATCAGTTCGGCCAGTTCACTCACTCCCACGGTGGCGAGGCGCTCTTCGCTGAGCATATCTGCCGCCTTGAGATTGGCTATCGCCTTCTCGACGTTCTGCCAGTTCGTGTTCTGCGTCAGTATTGCGCCGACGATGATCTCCAGGCGCGTCTCGCCCGGCCACCAGTGCTGCGGGCCGTAACGGGCGTACAGCAGATCATATATGTTCATCAACTTCTTGGACAGCATGCAGAATTCCAGACAAACGAAACACTTGCGCGTTTTTGCTTTGCATTGGCGCGCGCTTGCGGTAATATCCCGCCATGGCCAACGGAAAGAAGAATAAGCGCAAAGCCAGTACCGGTCAACTTGTAAACTTTGTGCCGGATTCCTATCTCGACCGCACGTCGCGGCCGGTATACGCGGCCGCCTACCTGTCAGTCTTCATCATCATTTACGAAATCGGCACGCTTCTGATCAGCCCGGACGTTCTCAACGCCTCAATCAGCCAGCAGCGCGTCCGCGTCGTGTCGTTTATCTGGCTTCGCAACATGCTGGAGTACATCGGTTTTTCGCCGCGATTTGTCTGGATCGCTACGCCCTTAGCGGTCGTTTTCATTCTTCTGGCGCTGCAGTTGACCTCCGGCGCCAAATGGCGGGTCTACATGCGGGACTTCATCCCCATGACGGTGGAGTGTATTCTGTCAGCCATACCGCTGATCGTTCTGTCGCTGGTTCTCAACCGCAGCACGGACACAGCCGCCGCACTCATCCCTTCGGCGGCGGCGCAACTGTACGTACCACATGGTTTTCTCGTCAACGTCGTCACCGGCATCGGGGCGGGCATTTACGAAGAGTTCATCTTCCGTCTGGTCATGATCATCCTGCTGATGATCCTGCTGCAGGATCTCTTGGGCGTGAACAAGACGACGGCAATCATTCTGGCCGTCAGCATATCTGCGGCGCTCTTCAGCCTCCATCACCATTTCTTTTACGTCAACGGTGCGCTGCAGAGGGGCGATCCGGTTTCGGCAGCGAGGTTCTTCTTCCGGTTCCTGGCGGGCGTGTACTTCGCCGTGCTGTTTGCCGTTCGCGGCTTCGGCATCGCAGCGGGGACTCATGCATGGTATGATATAATTGCCGCCGTGCTGAACGCCTTCTTTTTCGGTCGGTAGTGAAAAACGCGCCGGGGCCTGAGCACATCAGCGTAATCGTACGGAGCCTCTGCCCGCTCGCCGCCTTAACTGCATGCCGCGCCCTCGCCCGCCGTATCCTGGCGTGCGATCCTGGCCGCTTTCGAAACTGCTCCGTGTCGACCACAGCGGCCGCAGATTCTCGTCGCGCAGCCGGTAAACCGTCTCGGAGCCCTCGATAACCAGGCGAACCGCCACGTAATGATTTTCAGGCATCTTGGCCGTGCGGAAGGCGATGACCTCGACGCGGCTGCCCGTCTGAAGACGCTCAGCGATTGCCGCCACGGCATCGGCGGGGCCCAGGTGCACGTTGTACTCCACACCCTGGCCACCGTCGAGGATCAGGTGCGTACCTTCAGGTGAGCGTCCCGTCGTCTTTTCGCACGGGTGCGTATCGACGGATACGACCGTGCCCGACAGCGTCACGGTGGCCGGCTGCAAGCCCTGCCGCACTACGCCATCCCGGTCGCCCATGCCTTTTTGAGCATGGGCCGCGGGTGGAGCGAATAACGGTACCAGCGCCATAAGCCATACCGCCGTGCCGGCCGCGGCGCGGCTCACAATCGCGCAGCGGCCTGTTGCTTGAATTTTCCGTTCACTGTTCATGACCATGCCTTTCAAAAGAACGGGCGCCTCATGCGGACCCTCATCAAGACAGTGGGCATTGCGCGAGAAAAGTTACACCCCCGTGCAGCAGCTTTTCAAAACGGGCCTGTATCCGCCTCTATGCTGCCGATCTGGCCGATAGAAGGACGTACCGTCTTACAGAATCTGTAAGCCTATCGCCGTGACGTCGTCTACCTCGGCCGGCGGCTGCGTCCGCTTGTTTACGAGGTTGTCGAACGCCTCGATCATCTTCTCGACCGGCAGATTCAGAACGGCCTTGAACTCCGGGGCGAAGTTGAATTCGTTGTCTTCTGTGTGCTTGCCGACCAGGGGCTCGCAGCCGTCGGAATACAGAAACACCTTGTCGCCCGGCTCCAATTGGATCGTTCGCTGATCGAATTCGGTATGTTCGAAAACCCCCAGGAGGCCGCCGCGGCTCTCCAGCTGCGTCGCCTCGCCGCCGCGGATCAGCACCGGATACGGATGGCCCGCCCGCGTCCATGTCAACTGCCGCGTCCGCACGTTCAGCAGGCAATAGCAGCACGTCGCAAAGAGGCAGCCGGCAAGATGCTGGTCGCTCATTGCTTGATTGAGGTTCTTGATCACCTCCAGCGGCCCGAAAATGCGATAGTCGTTGCCGGTCGTTTCGCGCATCTTCAGCGCCTGCTTGAGGAACATCGTCAGCAGCGCCGCGGGCATCGAATGGCCGACGGCATCGGCAATGTAGAAACCGATGTGCTGCTCGTCGAGGCGCGCAATGTCATAGATATCGCCCGAAACCCAGTCTGCCGGTTCAAAAAGCGCCGCCCAGCGCACGTCCTTCAGGTTCGGAAGGCGACGCGGCAGGAAATTGCGCTGTACGTGGCCGGCCATCCTCAACTGCTCGGTCGTATCATTGGCGACGCTGACCGGCGGTCGGCTCACGGCGTGTCCACCAATGCCCAGACTCCGCTGGTAGGCCAGGTTCGCCTCGACGCGCCCGACGATCTCCTCCACCGAGGCCGTCCGCAGCGCCGTTGCCAGTCTGAACCGGTCAAACGGAAAATTGATATGGTCGTTAAGCAGAATGACCGCGATATTGGCCTGTTCGAGCTTCTTCAGTGTCCGCCACAGTGCTTCGTAGTGCGACTGCTGGATTTCCGACGTATCGAGAATGACCGTTCCGAATTCCCGCCATGTTTCGCCGTCGTTGACGAAATCCTCGACGCCGATCTTGTCCCAGACGATCTCCTCACTGCTGAAGCGTGTGCTCACCGAATCGGGAATGCTCTCCTGGTTCGTGACGAACAGCACGTCCACGTACGAGGTTTTCAAGTCGCTTAAATCCAGTAATTGACTTTTTTGCATGGCGGCACCTTTACCCAACGTTTTCACGGTCCATCGGAAATCTCACACCCTGAATGTTTCGTCACCCATTTTGCTCGACTTAACCCTCAAAACGGGCTTTTTCGACATGTCGCGATGGCCAGAGTTGGCGGCTGGAAGCGTCCTCTAATGTTTTGCCGGCGGTATTTGACAAAGGGTGTCGCCGTCCGGTATCATGAATGCCGTCAAGAGAGCCCGCCTGCGGGCCTGAACGCGGAAAAGTGCCTCCATTTCGAAAGGGCGCCTTATGCAGAATGCAGCCGGTCAATCGCAAATCTGGTCCCGACGCAGTTTTATGAAAGCCTCGGCCGCGGTTTCAGTCGCGGCGTTTGCCGGGATGAACAAGGTCTACGCCGCCGGTTCCGATAAACTCCGCCTGGGTATCGTTGGCTGCGGCGGCCGGGGACACCACGACGGCGGAAAGTTTCTCGCCGCTGCCCCCAATGTGGACCTCGTTGCCATGGGTGACATGTTCGCCGACCGGCTCGCCGCAACGCGCAAAGGCCTGGCCGCCAGTTTCCCCTCACAGGTCAAAGTCACCGATGACACCTGTTTCACAGGTTTCGATGCATACAAGAAAGTTCTCGCCGCAGATATCGACGTTGTCATCCTCACGACGCCGCCGCACTTTCGGCCTGAGCACCTCCGGGCCGCCGTCGAGGCCGGCGTCCACGTCTTCATGGAAAAGCCCGTCGCCGTCGACCCGGTCGGCGTACGCTCGGTCATCGAATCGGGCGAGCTCGCCGACAAGAAAGGCATTACCATAGTGGCGGGCACGCAGATGCGCCGCATTAACCATCTGGTTGAAGGAATTCAGCGCCTCCATGACGGTGCGATCGGCGACATTCTCGGGGGTCAATGCGTCCGCATCGGCGACGGCATGCTCGGCTGGGGCCCCAGACAGCGTCAGGCGTCCTGGTCCGATATGGAGTGGCAGCTGCGGCGGTGGCTCTTCCTCACGTGGCTCTCAGGCGACTTCATTGACGAGATGCACGTGCACAACCTTGACCTCCTCAACTGGGTCATGGGCTCGCCGCCCGAGAAGGTCATTGCCATGGGCGGCCGCCAGGTCCGTACCGCCCCGGAATACGGCGATGTCTATGATCATATGGCCGCCGAATACGAGTACCCCAACGGCGTTAGGATCCAGTACATGGGCAGCCAGATCGACGGCGTCAGTTTCCGCAATGACCTCAATTTCGCGGGCACGAAGGGTACGGTCTACATGGACTTCGGCAACTTCGTCATCAAAGGCGCAAACGCCTGGACCTGGAAGGGCCCGCAGAATGACCCCTGCATCAAGCAGCACGCCGACCAGGTCGATGCCATCCTCAACGGTAAGAAGCTCAACGAAGCCAAACGCATCGCGGAAAGCTCTCTGACTGCCATAATGGGTCGGATGTCGGCGTATACCGGCCGCGCTCTCAAATGGGAATGGGCGCTGAAGGCCTCCAGGCTCGACCTGCGACCGGACAAATACGAACTCGGCCCGCTGCCCATGCCGCCGGTGGCAATGCCCGGCAAGACGCAGCTCATCTGAGGCGACACATTCTCCGACGGCGCAGGGGCGGCCTTGCGGTCGACCGGCACCACTTGTGCGCGCGGCGTTTAGCATAGCAGCTATTTGCATACCGGACGTGGTGCGACCGGCCCAAGCACATCCGAACATGCCCACGAAAAATTAACTATATAGTCGTGGCACGATCGATGCATTGTATTGAACCCGCGGGGGATTGACTATATGCGCTTTTCGCACTTCTTAAAACAACATCCGGCCTTGCGGTACGCCACGGCCATCCTCGCCGTGCCGGTGGCGATTTTGCTGCGATGGTCGCTCATTCCGGTTATTGGGCACGGCGCGGAATACATCACGCTTTTTCCTGCGATTCTCGTTGTGGCGGTGCTTGCCGGCCGAAACGCCGCAATGGTCACCGCGCTGGTCGGCGCACCTGTGGCGGCATATTTCTTCAAGCCTGTCCATGATGTCCGCGTCCTGGCGGATTTCACCATACTTATCGCCACCGCCGCTCTGGCCGGGTGGCTCGTGCAGCAGTTCCGCGACCTGGCAGCGGCAGCCGAACAGAAAAGCCGTGAACTGGCTGAGAGCGAATTGTTCTACCGCCAGACACTCGAATCCATCCCCGGCATGGTCTTCACTACGCGTCCGGACGGCTACTGCGACTTCCAGAGCCGACAGTGGGTCGAATACACGGGCGTGCCGATGGAAGAACATTTAGGAGACGGCTGGAACAAACTGCTCCATCCCGACGATCGCCAGCGCGCCATGGCCGTGTGGAAGGCCGCGGTACGCGAGCTGACACCTTACGATCTGGAGTACCGCATCCGCCGCCATGACGGCCATTACGAATGGTTCAAGGTCCGCGGAAGACCGATCCGAGATGTAACCGGCCGCATCGTCCGATGGTTCGGTGTCGCCGTCAATATCGACGTCTTTCGCCGCACACAGGAAGAACTGCTCCGGCTCAAGAACGCCCTGGAAGAGCAGACTAAGGAACTGCAGTCCATCATCAGCATCGTCTCACACGACCTCCGTGCACCGCTGCTGAATATCCGCGGTTTCAGCGACGTCCTGAAAAACGACAGTAGGGCCCTCCGCAAGCTGGTTGGATCGACCGACCCGCCGCCGCCCGTGGCCGCACAACTCGACGAGATCATCGACGAAAGTATTCCCGAAGCTCTTAACTTCATCGAAGTCAGCGCCAAGGCCATGCACGACCTGGTCGAATCGCTCGTCAAGGTCGCCCGGGCCGGCCTCGTCGTCCCCTATCCGCAGAACCTCAACATGAATCGACTCGTCAGGAACGTCGTCGACACCATCAGAATCAAATTCGAAAACACCGGTGCGGTCATCGACGTCTCGGACCTGCCTCCATGCTACGCCGACCGCATGCACATCACGCAGGTCTTCACAAATCTCGTCGACAACGCGGTCAAATACCTCGACCCCCTCCGCCCCGGCCGGATACGCATCGAAGGCAAGATCGAAAACGGTCAGGTCCTGTACTGGGTCAGCGACAACGGTGTCGGTATCGCCCCCGAACACGAACAGAAAATCTTCGACATCTTCTATCGCGTCGACGGAAAGACGGGCGGCGGCGAGGGTATCGGCCTCTCCGTCGTTAAGCGCATGGTCGAACGCAATGCCGGCCGCATCTGGCTCCTCTCCCAGAAAGGCATCGGATCCAACTTCTTCGTCAGCCTCCCCCTGCCGCCGGACCACCCGGCCGCCGCGCACACGCTCCAACCGGAATCAGCCATGCAGACCGCCTGATGCCGCCGGAAGATTTTCTCGCCAGACAATGAACTGCCGCTGAACACCCCTTGGGCACTACGGCTATAAACTGATGTCGTTGATATTTTAGCTGAACAAGTTTTGTTTCGAGGGGCGAAAATAGTGTCTGCCTGGAGTGTTCGTATGCGTCATCCCGCGCTGCGCTACGGCGTGGCGCTGATTGCCGTCGTGGTGGCCATCGCGGCCCGCTACGCCTTGTTGCCCGTTATAGGACCGCACCCGAAATACCTCACCGTCTGGCCCGCGGTATTGATCGTCGCCCTGCTCGCCGGCCGCAACGCCGCAATCGTCACCGGAGCACTGGGCGGTCTGGCGGCCGCGGTTCTTTTCGGCTCCTATCCAGTCTCCGACACCTGGATCGAGATCGCCTTTGTCATCGCAACCGCCGCACTTGCCGGATGGACCGCACAGAAACTGCACATGGCTCTGGCAGCCGCCGAAACCCGCAGTGAGGATATCGCTCACAGCGAAGTGTTCTGCCGCCAGACGCTGGAAACCATTCCGGGCATGGTCTTCACTGCACGGCCGGACGGGCAAGGCGACTACGTCAGCCGCCAGTGGGTCGAATATACCGGCGTTCCCGCCGACGACTTGCTTGGCGGCGAAGGCTGGAATAATCTTCTCCATCCCGACGACCGCGTGCCCGTCATGGAGGCATGGCGGGCCGCCGTCGAGGGCCGTGCCGACTTCGACTTCGAGGCCCGCATCCGCCGCCATGACGGCCGTTACGAATGGTTCAAAGCCCGCGGCCGGCCCATCCGTGACGCCACCGGCCGAATCGTCCGCTGGTTCGGCGTCGCCGTCAATGTCGACGCGTTCCGCCGCGCGAACAAAGAACTGTGGGAACTCAAGAATAACCTCGAAAGTCAGAAACACGAACTGGAAACCATCATCAGCGTCGTCTCCCACGACCTGCGCGCACCGCTGCTCAACATCCGCGGCTTCAGCGAAATTCTCAAGGATGCCTGCGACCTCGCTCGCGAGCAGCTCGCCGCCAGCGAAGTCAATCCCCCGGCCGCGGGCGTCAGCCTCGCCCAAATCCTCGGCCACGACGTCCCCGAGGCCCTCAACTTCATCGAGGCCGGCGCCAGGGCCATGCACAATCTCGTCGAATCCCTCGTCCAGGTCGCCCGCGCAGGCCTCGTCGTCCCCAAACCCCAAAGCCTCGACATGAACGACCTTATCAGCGATATCGTCGCCAGTATCGAGATCAAACTCAAGCACCGCGACGCCGCAATCGAGGTCGCCGACCTGCCCCCGTGCTTTGCCGACCGCACGCATATACGCCAGGTCTTCACAAATCTCGTCGACAACGCGATCAAGTACCTCGATCCGGACCGCCCCGGCCGTATTCGCATCGACGGCACCATCGACAACTATCATGCACTCTACATCGTCAGCGACAACGGTATCGGCATGGAGCCCGAAGTCGAGCAGAGGGTCTTCGAGATTTTCTTCCGGGCCGGTGCAAAGGCCGCCAACGGCGAGGGCATCGGGCTTTCCGTCGTCAAACGCATGCTTGAACAAAACGGCGGCCGCATCTGGCTCATGTCCGAAAAAGGCAAAGGCTCCAACTTCTTCGTCATTCTCCCCCTGCCTGAAGGCTTCCAATATCCACAGGACCCGGCCCCCGGTCCGAGCCTGTCCTGCAACATGCCTGAAATGATCTCCGCCGGCACAGAGAGGGGCGCCTTTCAGGCGCAAAACGGCGCACAGGCGTGATTCTTATTCCCGTTTTTCCGGTTTCCTGAAGTCCAACGCCGCGGAGTTGATGCAGTAACGCATGCCGGTCGGCCGCGGCCCGTCGTTGAACACGTGACCAAGGTGCCCGCCGCACCGGCTGCACATTACCTCGGTCCGCGTCATACCGTAGCTGGTGTCTTCGGCGTACTCGACGCTGTTCTCGTCGGCCGGCTTTGAAAAGGCCGGCCAGCCGCAGCCGGAGTTGAACTTGGCGTCCGATTCGAACAGTTTCTGCCCGCAAGCGGCACACAGATACACGCCGTCCTCGAAGAATTCATCATACTTGCCCGTAAACGCGCGTTCTGTCCCTTTTTCGCGCATAATATGGTACTGTTCCGGCGTAAGCTCCTTTCGCCATTCGTCATTCGATTTAACTATCTTGCCCACCTTTTCTGTCTTCGCCATTAAGACATCCTCCTGTCGGCTTACTGCATTGCCGACCTTCTCTGGGACATATTGCGGCGTGGGTTTCAGGTCACACCCCGCCGCCAGGACCAGGCCGACCGCAACCACTACCGCGCCCGCAAGGGCCTTTCTGCCCATGGCCAAACCCTCTCAAACACCCAGTTCACCCTGTTTTTACGGATTGTCGAGCCGGACGGTTCTTTTGTCAACGTCGCGACGCCGACGGCAGGTTGCGTCTGCCATCGATGTGCATTGGAGCCTCCTTGGCCTGTCAGGCTGGCAGGCCGATGCCGGTCATAACCGGGCCTGCACCTGCTGCAATTCGCATCACACAAGATGTAAGTTGTTCATATCAATGGACTTACAACCACACACGGCGGCAGCGGACGCCGCTTGGCACATGATTTGCAACATTTGAGCACGTTAACAATGCAGCGGTGAATATGGCGCCCAATCAGATCAACGTATTGTTAGGACGTGCGGACTGGGACTGGCCCCGGGCCGTGGAGCAGCTCTTTGTGCCGCGAGGCATACGGGCGATGGTGGCCGGCACGGCCGGCGAGGCGGTCAGGATCCTGGAGCAGAGCCGCATCCACATGGCGCTTCTGGACGTGGACGCACACGCCGCCGGGGGCCTTGGAATGATCCGGGCCATCCGAGGCTACGAGCCGCAACTGCCCTGCATTACCGTTTCGTCGCGGTGGGAGCGGCCGCAGCTGGGCGAGGCGCTTGAATTGAACGTATTCAGCGTGATCGCCAAACCCGTCGACATGCAGGTGCTGCGGGGCCAGTTGAACAAGCTGTTTTTGAAGCAGTACAACTGCGACGTTTTCAGCGCGTAGGGCGGCGGGCCGCGGCCGAACCGCAGCCGCCGGGCATATAAGGTCAGGTAAAACCTGGAAATACAAGGAATATCGTTTTGGTTGTCTTGAAAGGAGCAATGAGAAAATGAAGATTCGACCATTGGCTGACCGGGTGATCGTGCAGCGCGTCGAGGCCGAAAGCGTGACCGCCGGCGGCATCGTTCTGCCGGATTCGGCGAAGGAGAAACCCCAGCGCGGCAAGGTGGTAAGCGTCGGTGAAGGCAAGATACTCGAAGACGGAAGCATCGGAAAGATGCAGGTCAAGAAGGGCGACCAGGTGCTCTTTTCCAGCTATGCCGGCACGGAGGTCAAGATCGACGGCAAAGAATACCTCATCATGAGTGAATCGGACATCATGGCCATTCTCGAGGAATAGGCAACAAAGCATACACGCGGCCCGACCGCGCATAGAGAAGAATCAGACAGGAGACAGATATGGCAGCAAAAAAAATAGCCTTTGAAAACGAAGCCCGCGCCGCAATCCGCCAAGGCGTCAAGAAACTGGCGGCGGCGGTGAAGATCACCCTGGGCCCGTGCGGGCGAAACGTCATATTGGAAAAATCATACGGCTCGCCGACCGTCACCAAGGACGGCGTCACCGTCGCCAAGGAAATCGAGCTGGAAGACGCCTATGAGAACATGGGCGCACAGATGGTCAAGGAAGTGGCTTCCAAGACCTCCAGCGTCGCCGGTGACGGCACCACGACCGCAACCATTCTCGCCGAGTCAATTTTCGACGAAGGCCTCAAGAACATCACCGCCGGCGCCAACGCGATGCAGGTGAAGCGCGGCATCGACAAGGCCGTGGCGGCGTTGGTTGAAGAACTGGCCAAGATGTCGACTCCCGTCGAATCCAGCAAGCAGATCGAACAGGTGGCCACGTGCTCGGCCAACCAGGACGCCGAGATCGGCAAGACACTCGCCGAGGCCATGGAAAAGGTCGGCAAGGACGGCGTTATTACGGTCGAAGAAGGCCAGTCGCTGGAGACGGTCGTCGAACTCGTCGAAGGCATGCAGTTCGACAAGGGCTACCTGAGCCCGCACTTTGTCAATCACCCGCAGGACATGACGGTGGTGCTCGACAAGCCGTACATCCTTGTCCACGAGAAGAAGATCAGCTCCGCCAAGAGCATGGTGCCGATCCTCGAAAAGGTCGCCAAGAAAGGCCGGCCGCTGCTCATCATCGCCGAAGATATCGAAGGCGAGGCTCTGGCGACGCTGGTCGTCAACAAGCTCCGCGGCGTGCTCCAGGTTGCCGCCGTCAAGGCCCCGGGCTTCGGCGATCGCCGCAAGGCCCTCCTGCAGGATATCGCCCTGCTGATCGGCGCACAGGCGATCTTCGAAGATCTCGGCATCCAGCTTGAGAACGTCGAACTCAGCCAGCTTGGCCAGGCCAAGACCGTCACTATTGACAAGGACAGCACCACTATCATCGAAGGCGCCGGCGACACCAACGCCATCAAGGGCCGCATCGAGCAGATCAAGAACGAAATCGAAGTCTCCACCAGCGACTACGACATCGAGAAGCTCCAGGAACGGCTCGCCAAGCTTGCCGGCGGAGTCGCGCTCGTCAAGGTCGGCGCCGCGACCGAAGCCGAGGTCAAGGAGAAGAAGGCCCGCGTGGAAGACGCCCTGCACGCCTGCCGCGCCGCGGTCGAAGAGGGTATCCTGCCGGGCGGCGGCATCTCGATGCTCAAAGTCCTGCCCGTCCTGGACAAGGTCAAGACCGTCGGCGACGAAAAGGTCGGTGTCGACATCGTGCGCCGGGCCGTGGTCGCGCCCATCAAGCAAATCGCGGCCAACGCCGGCCTCGACGGCTCCATCGTCGCCCAGAAGGTTATGGAAAACCCGGATCGCAACTTCGGCTACGATGCGATGCGCAAGGAGTACGGCGATATGATCAAGTTCGGCGTCATCGTCCCGACAAAGGTCGAGCGCACCGCCCTCCAGAACGGCGCATCGATTGCATCACTGCTGCTCACAACCGACGCAGTGGTCAGCGAGATCCCCGAAAAGAAGGAAACGCCCCCGATGCCTCCGGGAGGCATGGGCATGTAAGATGCTCTGCAAGCGGGCCCCGTTTCGGCGGGGCCCGTTTTATGTCCGCCGGGCAGCGTGATGCAGGCAAGGCGGCACGGGCAGGATGCCGGCGATGTCATGTGGTGCGGCACGCCCGGCGCAACGGAAAGGAAAACGCATGGTCTTTAAACTCTACTCCAGCCAGTTCTCACAGGCCACACGAAGCGTCGCCCTCTGGGTCATGGCGGCGGGCCTCATGCTTGTCGGCATCGGCTTTCTGACGTACCTGCTGCGCGACATACTCGTTTTCTTCATAGCCGCCCTGTTTGTCTTCGCGGGCATTGTGGTCATATCCTGGGGCGTACGGCTCTTCTTTGCCGCACTGCGAATCGGCCGCTCGCACAGCGCCGACAATGCCGAGACCTACCGCGAGAACGTAACCATCCGTATCGAAGACCACTCGTTGTAAGCACACGGCTGCGGCTGGATTGTCACGTTTGTCCGCCTCCGTCAGTACTCATACACACGATCGTCTATGATGATGCGCACCAGCGCAGCGTTCCCAAATGAATCGACCTTCGCCTCCACGACTGCCTTTCCGGCATTCTGCCGCAGGTCCCGCTCGATAGCGCCGCGCTTATCTTCCGGAATATAGTACGATTCGATGCCGTATACGATCCCGCGATGCCGCTGATTGCGGCCTTTCAGAACGACGGTGCCTGCCTCAACGTCTTTTGGCCGTTCAGGATGTACGGCTGTCACCGACCAGATGCCGTTGGCGTCAGGCTTGAGCACAACATACAGGTATTGATCCGGCCGGAACCGGCGGTCGTGCCAGTCCGCCGGGCGAGAGATTTCGTAGTCGAGGGTCACGTGGTAGCCGCTGAGCAGGTTGTACGGATCCACCGGCACTGTCCTGATGCGGATAGTTTGCCCCGTAAAGCGCGTGTAGACCTGTCGACCCGGCACCGCAGCGAGAATAGCCGCCTGCACCGCAAGCGCCGTCAAGAAGAGCATGATCTGTTTACTCATGGCCAATCCTCCGCGCCTTGAGAAATCTCTCGAACATCACACCTGCGGCAATCACCGCCGCGCCCCCGATCGTGAACACGGCCGCTTTCACCAACAGCCCGGTCTCGTATTCCAGCGTGCGGCTGGTGACCATCAGCGCCACCAGCACAACTCCTGCCCAGAACAGCCGCCGGTCCCCGCAATCCCGCGCCGCCCATATCAGAACCGCCGCCAGAACGCATAACGCGACATTGGACAGCATTGCAAGGCACCACTGCGACGCCGTCATACTGCCCACCAGGAACAACCCGAATGCAGCGATCACCGCCCCCAGCGCCTTTATCGCAGCGCGACTGTTGCGGGACCACAAAACCGCCGGAGTGATCAGCAGTACCCCGCCCGTCAGCACCGCCAGCAGCGCCGCCACGTCCGGCCATTCGGCATCCGCCAGGCGACCCGCGCAGTACACCCACCCGTGCGCAATGACTCGAAAGCTCGCCAGGTAAACACCCGTTGACACTGCCACATAGCCCAGGAACAATGCGGCGGGACGGAATGATTCGAAACGTTCGATGTGGATTACCCCTGCGCAGGTATACAGCAGGCCCAGCGCAACCAGCGCTGCGCCAATGTAAGACTCACCGCCCGACATACGTCCGGTGCAGAACAGCGTGCCGGCCGCGACGGCAAGCAGCGTACATGTCCACACAAACGCACTCTTGCGCCAGTAACAGTACGGCAGGAACGCCGCAGCAGCAGCAAACGGATAATACCAGCAGACCTCCCGTCCCCAGCCGATGCCGCCGGTAAACCAAACGAACGATGTAACAACAGCGATCAGCGCATTGGGTGTGCTCTGCACCGCATATGCCATGACAATTGCTCCCGCGGCCCACGGCAGAAACAGCCCGTTCCACCGCCCCTCCACATGAAAAATCTGGGCCATCAGCCCGATGTTCGCCCCGAAGATCAGCGTACCCAGGATAATCAGCGCGTGCCCCAGCGCAGCACTCCTCTGCGAAACCTTCCACAGCCAGAACCCCAGCCCGTGCGCCCCCAACATGGCCGCAAAGAGCAGGCACACCTTCAGCTGGTGCGGAATGGCCATCCAGTGTGCCGCCACGAAACTGACAACCCCGATGCCGATGAGAAATGCCCCCACCGTGTAGATCACCATCACCAGTGCCCGCGTCGACTCGGACGCAAGGGCATCCAGCCGGTAACGATCGGAGATTGCGCCGGCCTGTTCCGCAGTGATTACCCCCTCATCCTCCAACAGCGGCAACTGCCGCTTCAACTCCCTCCGGAACCCCGTACCGACGCGGCCTGTCTTCATGCCAACCTCACATTCATCTGAATAGCGATTGCTCCGCCGCAGCCCTCGGGCTGTCGATATTAAACAGTATAACGCAAGACTGAATCCGGGCAAAGGCAAAAAGCATGGACGCGCCGGCCGGGAGTCGCTGTCGTTTGCGGCGTTTTATTGACATTGGCGGCTTTGACGCCTAAGATACGAGGTCGTTTTTGCGGCCTTAAATATTATTTTTGTGGAGTACAGAATGGATCCTTCTATCTTCAAGGCTTACGACATCCGCGGCGTATATCCGGACGAGCTGGACGAAGCGGCCGCATGGAAAATCGGCCACGCCGCCGCCCAGTACCTGCGCTCACTGCTCCGCGGCTACGAGCGCGGCCAGGCCAACGCGCAATCCCTCTGCGTCGGCCGCGACATGCGAAAGCACGGCCCGTCCCTGGCCAAGGCCTTGATCGAAGGAATGAACGCCGCCGGCGCCAACGTCATCGACCTGGGCATGATCGATACGCCACAGATCTACTTCGCCATCAACTATCTGGGCACCTGCGGCGGCGTCCAGGTCACCGCCTCGCACAATCCCGCCGAGTACAACGGCTTCAAGATCTCCGGCATTCACGCCAAGCCCATCGGCGAAGACACCGGCCTCAAGGAAATCAAGCACATTGCCACGTCGCTGCTGCACACCCGCGGCCGCGTCGACGGCAGGGTCGAAAAATGCGACCTCACCGACGAATACCGCCAGCACGTCCTGCAATTCCTCAATCCCAAACTCAGGCCGCTCAAGGTCGTCGTCGACGCATCCAACGGCATGGCCGGCAAAATGGCCCCGGCCATCTTCGGCGACCTGCCGATTGAAATGATCGGTCTCAACCTCCGCCACGAAGGCTGGTTCGCTCACGACCCCAACCCGCTCGTTGAAGCTAATCTCGCCGACCTCAAGGAAGTCGTGCACCGCGAAAATGCCGACCTCGGCATCTGCTTCGACGGCGATGCAGACCGCCTCATGATGGTCGACGAAAGGGGCCGCAACATAACCTGCGATCTGATAACCGCGCTCATGGTGCCCTACTTCCTTGCCGACAACCCCAACTCCGCCATCGTCTATGACCTCCGCAGCAGCCACGTCGTCCACGAAGAGATCCTCAAATACGGCGGCATCCCGCGGCGCGAACGTGTCGGCCACGCCTTCATGAAAAAGACCATGCGCGACAGCCATGCAGTCTTCGGCGGCGAACTCAGCGGCCACTTCTATTACCGTGACAACTTCTACGCCGACAGCGGCATGATCACGCTCGTCCACATTCTGAATATCCTCAGCAAGGCCGACCGTCCCATCAGCGAACTGATCAAGCCGCTCAGACGCTACGCCGCCAGCGGCGAGATCAACTTCAGAATCGAAGACAAGAACCTGGCCATGCAGCAGCTTGCGCGCAAATACAGCGGCGGCCAGATCGACGATCTCGACGGCATAACGGTGCAGTTCCGCGACTGGTGGTTCAACTGCCGCCCTAGCAACACCGAACCGCTGCTGAGGCTAAACGTCGAAGCCAAAACCCCCGAACTGCTCCGCGACAAGCTCGCCGACCTCGAAGACTTCCTCGGCGAGCCCGTAAACCACTGACGTGCAGGGCGAGGCTCAACCCACGGTGAATAGCCGGCAGGCCGGCTTGTAGCCGCTGTTCTGCCAGCGCCCGCTGAAACAGCGTGGCAGTGACTGGAGTGAAGTGAAAATGCCTGGACTGCCTCGCCCGCACACGGCTTGTGCGGCGGGCTCTGTTCCGCTGCTGTAACTGATGAGGGCCGGTTGCCGAAAGGATGATGACTATGAGCACTCCATTGAATCGTCGCGATTTCCTCAAGGTCGCAGGTCTGGGCGCCGCCGGCTGGCATCTGTCAGCCGCAATGAGCAGATCCGCCTTCGCAGCCAAACTCTACGGCCGCCGCCCCAACATCGTCTGGATCATGGCCGAAGACATCGCACCGGACCTGGCCTGCTACGGCACGCCCGAAGTCAAAACGCCCAACCTCGACCGGATGGCCGCCGAAGGCATCCGCTACACCAACGCCTTCGCCACCTGCCCGGTTTGCTCGCCGAGTCGTTCCGCCATGATCACCGGCATGTACCAGACCACCATCGGCGCACACAACCACCGCAGTCATCGTGATGACGGCTACATGCTGCCCGCCCCCGTGCGCCTCATTACCGACTACCTCCGCGACGTCGGCTACTTCATCGCCAACAACGGCAAAACGGACTTCAACTTCAACACCGAGCGGCCGCCCGCCGACGGCAAGGACTGGAGGCAGCGTAAGGATGGCGAGCCCTTCTTCGCGCAGATCACGCTGGCCGTCAGCCACCGCAACTTCACGCGCGACAAACAGAACCCCATCGACCCCGCCAAGGTCGTCATCCCGCCCTACTACCCTGACCACCCGATCACGCGGCGCGACTGGGCCGACTATCTCGAGTCCATCCAGCTGATGGACCGCCAGGTCGGCGGTATCCTCGAACGCCTCAAGACCGAAGGCCTGGCCGACAACACGGTCGTCTTCTTCATCGGCGACAACGGCCGCTGCCACGTCCGGGGCAAACAGTGGCTCTACAACCCCGGCATCCACGTCCCGCTCATCATTCGCTGGCCCGGCACGATCAAGGGCGGACAGGTCTGCACCGACATGGTCAGCACCATCGACATCTCCGCCACTATCCTCAAGCTCGCCGGCATTGAACCGCCGGGGCACATCGAGGGCCGCGTCTTCCTGGGCCCCGACGCAAAGAAACGCCAATACATCGTCGCCGCCCGCGATCGCTGCGACGAAACGGTCGACCGCATCCGCTGCATCCGTACGCCGCAGTTCAAATACATCCGCAACTTCATGCCCGAGCGGCCCTGGACGCAGTTCAATGCCTACAAGACCCGCCAGTACCCCGTCGTCACGCTGCTGGAAGTCCTGCACAAACAGGGCAAACTCACGCCCGCCCAGGCCCGGTGGATGGCCCCGCGCCGACCCGCCGAAGAACTCTACGACCTCGCCAAAGACCCGCACGAACTCAACAACCTCGCTGACGACCCGAAGTACCGCGCCAAACTCATCGAACTCCGTGCCCTGCTGGACAAATGGATCGTCGAAACCGGCGACAAGGGCGAGATCCCCGAACCCGCAAGCCTCCTCGACCGCCTCATGAAGGAAAGAGACCAAATCCGAAAGAACGACATGGGAAAGAAAGGCCTCGCCCCCGACTGCACACCCGAAGAACACCTCAAATACTGGGAGCAAAGACTCCTGGGATAAACGCAGGGCAGAACGTCACGGACCTCAAAGAAGTCCACATCCGCCGAACAGAATAGGGCCGTTTCCGCTTCCGGCCTCATCGCCTCTTGATTCCTGGCCCGTCCCGCACTATAATGGCTGCAAGATGCGTGGGGGACCGTAATTCGAGTGGAGAGGTGGTGGATGATGAGATCAATAAAGTACTCCTGCGGCGGCAGGTTTCTGTTGGCGGTCTTTCTTGCATTGGCCTGTGTGCCCGCCCTGCAGGCCGAGAAAGATGAGCCCGCTGTCCCGGTCATCAAGGACGGCGAAACGCAGATCGTCCAGCGCTTCGCAGACCCCGACATGTGGATACGCCACGACCTCTGGGTCGAGACGGAGTTCGATTCCGACGGCGACGGCAGACTGGACCGTATGCACGTAGACGTAACGCGGCCGCGCCAGACCGACACCGAAGGCCTCAAAGTCCACGTCATCTACGAAACCAGCCCCTACTACGCCGGCACCGCCGCCCCCGTACACGACTACATGTGGGACATGCGCCAGGAACTCGGCGCTCAGCCCGCCAAACGTAAAGAAGCCGAACCCGTCAGGCGCATCGGCGAACGCCCCATCATCTCCAAGTCGCTCGTGAAGGACTGGGTCCCGCGAGGCTTCGCCGTCGTCCATTCATCCTCACCCGGGACGGGCCTGTCCCAAGGCTGCCCCACCGTCGGCGGCGAAAACGAATCCTTGGCCCCAAAGGCCGTCATAGATTGGCTAAACGGCCGCGCCAAAGGCTACACAACCCCCGACGGCGACGAACAGGTCACCGCCTACTGGTCCACCGGCCGCGTCGGCATGACCGGTACGTCCTACAACGGCACGCTGGCGCTTGCCGCCGCAACCACCGGCGTCCAGGGCCTCGAGGCCATCATCCCCGTCGCCCCCAACACGTCCTACTATCACTACTACCGCTCCAATGGCCTTGTCCGCTCGCCCGGCGGCTACCTCGGCGAGGACATCGACGTCCTCTACGACTTCATCAACAGCGGCGACGAAGAGAAGCGAGCGTACTGTGACTGCGAGATTCGCGACAAGCAGATGCTTGCGAATTTCGATCGCGCCAATGGCGACTACAACGACTTCTGGGCCGTGCGCGATTACCTGAATCACCTCGACAACGTCCGCGCCGCCGTCTTCATGTCTCACGGCTTCAACGACTGGAACGTCATGCCGGAGCACAGCTTCCGCATCACAGAGGCGCTCAAGAAAAAGAACCTGCCCCTTCACATCTATTACCACCAGGGCGGCCACGGCGGCCCACCCCCGCTCAAGATGATGAACCGATGGTTCACGCGCTATCTCCACGGCGATCTCAACGGCGTCGACACCGAAGACCGCGCCTGGATCGTGCGGGAAAACGACGACCGTTCAAACCCCACCGCCTACAAGGATTACCCCAACCCGGACGCGGCGCACGTGAAACTGTTTCTTACGCCGGGCGCGCCTCAACAGGGCGGACTCTCCACGAAAAGAACAACCCAAAAGGTCACTGAGACCCTCGTGGATAATTTCTCCTTCAGCGGCGAGGCACTGGCCCAGGCCGAGTGGACCAGCCATCGCCTGATCTATGTAACGCCCGAACTGAAGCGCCCCCTGCACATCTCCGGCGTCGCCCGCGTCTCGATCAGGCTGGCGTGCAGCAGGCCCGCCGCAAATCTGTCCGTCTGGCTCGTTTCATTGCCGTGGAACACCGCCCCGGACGCAAAGATCACCGACAACATCATCACGCGAGGCTGGGCCGACCCGCAAAACCATCGCTCGATCAGGAAAGGCAAGCCGCTTGAGCCCGGCAAATTCTACAAGGTCGCCTTCGACCTCCAGCCCGACGACCAGATCATCCCGGCCGGCCAAAAGATCGCCCTCATGATCTTCTCAAGCGACCGCGACCACACCTTTCGGCCGGACCCCGGCGCGGAACTGACAATCGACCTCAGCGCAACACACATCACCCTGCCAATAGTGGGCGGCCCCCGCACGTACGCCAAAGCATTCGAGCAGTAATAGCAAGCGTTGTATAGCTCCCCACAATCAACGGCTCAGGCGCTCGGCGTGCTGCACGCCGCGCTCAGCGCGCCTCTGTCCGTTCGGCTTTTTCTCCAGGCGCGACGAAGCGGGCTTTCACCCCGAACGTCATTGCCCCCGTACCCGCCTCATGTGCCCCAACGTCCGGGCCCTTGCCCGTGAACACGTCACAGAAATTGGCAATCACAACCCCGCCATCGTATCCGGGACTTCCTTTTGCAAGCTGAAAACTGCCCGTCTTGCTTTCGAAGTTGAAACCGGCCCCTGCCGCATACGTCGGTTTTCCGGAAATGCCGTGCTGTTCATGGCCAGCGGGATACCGCGCCGACACCAGGTCGTAATCGAAATCGTTATCCTCGCCCTTGCCGGTACTGATACTATGGCTGTCCGAATCCCTCACGTGCAGGATGTTGTTGCGACTGACGCAATGCTTGATGATTCGCGACGACCCGCCAAGCCCCCCCGCGCCGTCATCGTTCGGTCGAAGCGCCGTATTGTTGAAGATGTACATATGTCCGGTCATCCACTCCTCGCCCCCCGCATACCCCATCTTCAGGAAAGGCCCGTGCGTCATGTCCCAACTGCTGCCCGGCGGACTGTAACACCGCCCCGACACATTCCGCCACACGTACAGCGGCCCGATCGACACCGCGGCGTTGGCAATGGGAATCAGCACCTCCTCAACGTAGTTGTTCCATATCCGCACGTTCTGATCGCCGCCCTCCGCCTCGATGCCGTCGTCCCAGCAGTTGGCAATGTAGTTGCAGTATATGTCGCTGTCCGCCCCCGGAAAGCCGCGCCAGCCGCCGTTGTAACCAGCGCCCATGCCGTCGTTAAAGTAATGATCCGCGTCGGACCAGCACTCGTTGTACCGAATCACATGGTTGCCCTCCGATTCCCAGAACACCACCGTCTGCGGCCCGGCGGGATGATTCGATTCACCGTGCTTTTCAGCCCAACTGTTCGTGTCCCACGTGGGATGGTGCATCCTGCATCGCTGGATCACCACCGCCCGAAGGTCCCGCTGATTGCTGAAAACCGCCGCCTGATAATCCTTGCCCCAACCCTTCTCGTCTTCACTTCCCCACTTGCTGATGTCGCAATCCTCGATCACGATATGGCGACCGCTGAACAGCCGAATCCCGTGCTCCTTCACGTTTTTGATGGTGAACCCGCGGATGATCACATAGCTGGCGCGCACGGCGATCCCCACGGCTTCCGTGTTCGCCGTATCGATCGTGCAGCCCGTCCCGTCATAGAGCACATAACCCTCCGGCGTCCCGGACTGATCCACGTTAAGCGTCCTGTCCCGGCTTTCACACTTGACAACCGAACCAACCGGAAACTCCTCGCTCCACGTCGCGGCCTTGACAACGCGTCGCACGTCAGTTCCTTCGAGTTGAAGCATTACTTCGTACAACGTGCCCGGCCTGAGATTGACAATGCTGCCGCGATAGTCGCCCTTGCACTCCGCACTGGCCACCGGATTGTAGCGCATGGCTAAACCCTCGCGCCACGCATCCTGCCCATGCTCGCGGTATTTCACCGACACAGCCTTATCTGCGCCCCCACGGGCCGGCGACCAGTAAATGCCGAGACAGTGAAAAGTAGGCACAATTAAAGGCTCCGCCCCCGCCCCCGGTACCGAGGCGGACTCCGCAGCGCAAACCGCGCAGATCGCCACAATCGCAATGGCGGAAAGATACATGCCTCTCCTCGCAGCACCCGAAAGCCGTGTTTTGCAGATCATCTCTCTCATCCCGCAACTTTATGCCATTCGGCGTGACTCACCACGGAACCTCACTGGTCCAATCGATGGTAACGGACAAGCAGGCTTGTCCCTCTCTCCGGCAGCCGCAGTTCAAGATCCCGCAGTTGCCGCCCGGTCAGCGTGCGCGATTGCCTGGCTCGTGCCTCATCGACGAACTCCACCACGTAACGCCCCTCCTCCTTCAGCCCATGGAGGTTCGTCTTCAGCACAGAAATAGGGCATGCGCTGCGGCGAAACGCCAAAACCATCCCCGCATCGAGGTCGGCACGATGAAGCTGCCATGCTGCCAGGACATCCGGCCCGATAGCGGCCTGCGTCAGGGGGTAGAAGTCGCCGTACCAGTACTTCTGATTCTCCTTGATTTCGGCTATCGCCGCCTGCTCCTCTGCCATCGGGAACGTCTCGTTCAAATAGTCGAACTGAACGATCAGGCCGCCCGTGGCCGCGCTGCGCAGGACATAGGCCTTGGGCTCCCACGCGCACGTGGTGTACAGCGGCACATACTGGCTCAGACCCAGCGCCTGCGTCTGATCCCAATCCGCATGGCCGGGCGCACAGCCGGTGTCACTCCGCCAAAGCGTCACGGATCGCGAGAGGGTCTCCAGGTCGATGCGGCGCCCGCCGCTTGAACAGTTGTCAATCCACAGGCCCGGATGCCGCCGGCGCAACTCGTCCCACATGGCGTAATGCCCTTCAACATAACGGATCTCAGTGATGCCCTGCCGGTCCGGCGAATCGGCGGCCCGCCAGAATTCCAACGGGTCGATGTTGAAGTCGTTGCGATAAACGTCTATGCCGAATTCGCGAATCCGCTCCGACAGCATCTCCGTAAGCCACCGGCGCGCCGCCGGGTCGCTCAACTTGAACAGGCGCTCTTTGCCGTTTCCGAAGACGAACTCCGGATGCTCGCGCGCAATCTGCGTGCCGTCGACCACGCGCTCCGGCTCGAACCAGACAAGGAACTTCAGCCCCAGTGCGTGACTGGCGTCGCCTAACGGCTTTAGCCCGTTCGGAAAACTTCGCGGTTTACAGAACCAGTTGCCCACACCATCGGGGAATCCGCCTTCGAACCACGCTGCATCGAACCAGTACGTGTCGCACCCAAAGTCGTGCGTCGCGCGGACCGCCCTGAGTTGTCCCGCTTCCGTGGCCCATTCCGGAACGGTCCTGCTGTAACGGTCAAAACACTGTGCCCCCAAAGGCAGCCGCAGCGGACGCCCGTTGAGCCGCGGCGCATATTCGAAAAGCAGCAGCCGGCGAAAACGATTGTGGCCCGCCGCCATTTCCCCCTTCCACGGCATAACCAGGATGCGCGGACTGCGAACCCGTTCGCCCGGGTGCAGCTTGAAATGCGTCCTTTCCATCCCTGCCTGCAAGCGCACGGGGCCCGCACTTTCACGGTTCAGACGCGCTGCCCACTGACCCGACCAGCCGATCGCAGTGAAGACTCCTTCCTCGCCATATCGCACATTGAAGAAGGGAAAAGCTCCGTTCGAAGGACGCCCGCCCGTGGGAGCAAACTCAACCGGCTTGTCAACCTCCACCACCGTCTCCAGGGGCAGAAATGATTGCTCGCCGCACACGTCGCCCGTAAGCCGGTGCAGCACGACCTGTTTCCGGCCGTAGCCCGTGCGCAGTCGGACGTCCAGTGCCTGCACGTTCTCGATGATCGGAGTGTCCTGTGCCCCGGTGTTTTCGAAAAACAGCAGCCAGTCGGCCGCAGCGTAGCGAGTGAACACCGTCACCACGGCGGTAATGCGCAAGCCGGTTTTGGGATCCGTCCAGGCCGCCGTGTGCACAACACGGCCGGGCGTCTCCTTCGTCTCGACGGAATGCCTCCAGTCCTTCAGCAGCTCCGCGGACGACACGCCGTCATACACGAATGAAAACGGCATCGCGGCCGTCATAAAAGACGGGCGCTCTTCGCCGCCCCGGACCTCCAGGCCTTCGCAAAACGCTGCGCTCGCCCACCTGAGCATCGCCTGCACCTCTTCGGCGCTTGCCATAATGGCATCCTGCGGCGCATCGACCGGAATCTCCGCATCCTCCAGAGCCCATGCACTCACCGAAACAAAAACCCAAAACAAACATACCAGGCTGCAAATTTTCCTGTACTTCACGCCGTCGATCAGGTCGATCATTGATACCTCCCTTCAAAGGCCAAGGGCGTTTTTCTTGCGTTATACCCCGACAGGCCACATCTGCCAGCAATAACTCTCCATCGAGCCAAGACGCCTCTATCCCACCGTCCCTTCCCAAGGTACCCTGTGAACTGCCAACCTGCAAGCCCACGTGTGCTCTTAACCCGCCCTTTTGGCGGGAACCGCGGGAATGCGGTGGGAGCGGCTCGACAGGGGCTGGTGCGGATATAGCTGGAGCAATCTTGGAAAAATGCTTTTTTGTCGGCGTTTTCCGCGGCGGCCTTGGGCGAAACTGGTCCTGTGCGTTCGTTGATTTTGCCGGGCAATAATGCTATAGTCGCCTTGCAGTGCCGACGCATGAGGCTCAGGAAGCGAGGAACGCAATGGAAAGTTTCAAGACCACTCGACGCGGGTTTCTGGGGGCAGTTGGATTTTCGCTGGCGGCCGGTGCGGTCGCCGCATCTGCTTCGGCGCAGCCCGCCGGCACCCCGAAAAAGCGGCCTAACGTCATTTTGTATGTCGTCGACGACCAGGGCAGCACCGACGCCGGCTGCTACGGCAATCCCGTGATCAAGACGCCGGGTCTCGACGAACTGGCCGCCCACGGCACGCGGTTCACACATGCGTTCTGCACCACCGCCTCGTGCAGTGCGAGCCGGTCCGTGATCCTGTCCGGCCTCTACAATCACTATAATGGCCAGTACGGCCACGAACACGCCTATCACCATTTCAGCAGCTTCCCCCATGTCCGCTCACTGCCGAACCTCCTCGCCGAGGCCGGCTACCGCACCGCCCGGTGGGGCAAGTACCACGTCGGCCCGGAAGAAATCTACCGGTTCGAGCAGGTAATCCCCGGCGGCGCGCCCGTCCAGGGCGCCGACAACTGCCGAAGAGCCATCGCCGCCGCAGATGACAGGCCGTTCTTCCTGTACTTCTGCACGACCGAGCCACACCGACCCTTCAAGCGCGATGGGTCGGATGTGTTCGATCCCAAGGACGTGATCGTGCCGCCGTATCTGCCCGATTCGCCCGAGTGCCGGGACGAACTGGCCGAATATTACGGCTCCGTCCAGCGTGCCGACGCGGGACTGAAACGGCTTATCGAGATCCTGCGGCAGACGGGGCGATGGGAAGATACCATCGTCATCTTCATCAGCGACAACGGCATCGCGTTTCCGGGCGCAAAGACAACACTCTACGAGCCGGGCATGCGCCTGCCGTGCGTCGTGCGAAATCCGTTCGCGACAAGGCATGGCGTCGTCACCGACGCCATGATCACCTGGGCCGACATAACGCCGACGATTCTCGACCTGTGCGGCGCCACGCCCAGGAATTATGCGTTCCATGGCCGTTCGTTCGCCCAGGTGCTCGACAAGCCCCACGTCGACGGCTATGACGAGATCTATGCGTCGCACACATTCCACGAGATTACAATGTACTACCCCATGCGCGTGGTGCGGCAGCGGCGCTACAAGCTGATCTGGAACATCGCGCACGGCCTGCAGTACCCCTTCGCCTCCGATCTGTGGTCATCGGCCACGTGGCAGGCAACGCTCAAACGCGGTGAAAACATCTACGGAAAGCGCACCATCGACGCATATCTCCACCGCCCGAAATTCGAACTCTACGACCTTCAGGAGGACCCGCACGAGGTAAAGAACCTCGCCGATGACCCTGAGCATGCAAGAATCCTCAACGAACTCAAAGACAAACTCAAGGCATTCCAGAGACGCACAAACGATCCGTGGATCTTGAAATGGCAGTACGAGTGACCGCCGCTGATCATTCGCCGATCGCGCAAACGCCCGCAGATAACAGTATCTGCGTCCAGGCGGAATTGACATGTAAACAGGAGCCGGACAATGCACAGACGTGATTTTTTGAAGGGAATGGGCGCCAGCCTGCTGGCGGCCGCTGCTTCGCCTTTGGTCGCGGCACAGGAGAAACGCGGGCCGAATTTCGTGATCATCTATGCGGATGATTTGGGCTACGGCGATCTGGGCTGCTTTGGAAATCCCGTGATACGCACGCCGAACCTGGATCGCATGGCCGCCGAGGGCGCCAAACTCACGCAGTTCTATTCCGCCGCCAGCGTCTGCACGCCCAGCCGTGCCGCCCTCATGACCGGCAGGCTCCCCGTTCGCAACGGCATGTGCAGCGACAAACGCGCAGTGCTGTTTCCGGATTCCGGCGGCGGATTGCCCCAGAGCGAAGTCACGATTGCCAGGCTGCTCAAGAGCAGGGGCTACGCAACGTGCTGCGTGGGCAAGTGGCACCTTGGCCATCTGCCGCAGTTTCTGCCGACCAGCCACGGCTTCGATTACTACTACGGCATTCCCTACAGCAACGACATGGACCGCGTCGACGGCAACCACCGGCAGCAATCCACGCATCCCACAATTGAGCAGTTTAACGTGCCGCTGATGCGTAACGAAGAAGTAATCGAGCGACCCGCCGACCAGAACACCATCACCAGACGCTACACCGAAGAAGCAGTCGCCTTTATCAGGCGATCCAAAGAAAAGCCGTTCTTCCTCTATCTGGCCCACACCATGGTCCACGTTCCGTTATTTGCATCAGCTGACTTTCGCGGCAAGTCGCTCCGCGGCATTTACGGCGACGCAATGCAGGAAGTCGATTGGAGCGTGGGGCGGGTGCTGGATACGCTGCGGGCGGAGGGCCTGGCGGAGAATACGCTCGTCATTTTCAGTTCGGACAACGGGCCGTGGCTGGTCTTCAAGGAGCACGGCGGCTCGGCCGGACCATTCCGCGACGGCAAGGGCAGTACGTGGGAAGGCGGCATGCGCGTACCGACCATTGCCTGGTGGCCCGGCGCCATCAAGCCGCAGACGGTCATCACCGACATGGCAAGTACGCTGGACGTCCTGCCAACCTTCGCCGACCTGGCCGGCGCAGACCTGCCCGCCGACCGCGTGTATGACGGCTGGAGCATGGTCGACATGCTCACAGGCAAAGGCAAGGGCAAACGCAGCGTGATGTTCTACTATCGCGGCACGCAGCTTCGAGCCGTTCGCAAAGGCCCGTGGAAAATCCATCTGTATACGAAGACCGAGTACGTCAATGACACGCTGAAAAAGCACGATCCGCCGCTGCTCTTTAACGTTGAGCGCGATCCGTCGGAGTCGCACGAGGTCGGCGCACAGCATCCCAGGATTATCGAAGACCTGAAGAAAGAAATTGCGGCGCACGTGGCCACACTGAAGCCCGTGCCGTCGCAGTTGGAAATCCCCTTGAAAAAAGCGTAGCGCAATCACAGGCAGTAAATCTGCCAAAACCGTGCAATCTGCGTACAAAGAAGTAAGATTCGGACAGGAGCAAGTGACGATGGACAGACGCGGGTTCTTGAAGGCGGCAGGGGTTACGGTTGCGAGTCTGGCGTTGGGTGCGACGGCCAGGCTTGAAGCGGCACGGAAACGGACTAACATCCTGTTCATCATGTCCGACGATCATGCCTCGCACGCGATGAGCTGTTACGGCAGCAGGATCAATAAGACGCCGAACCTGGACCGGATCGCCAATGAAGGTATGCGGTTCGACAATTGCTTCTGCACCAACGGCATCTGCGCACCGAGCCGCGCGGTGATTCTGACCGGCAAGCACAGCCACATCAACGGACACATCGATAACACCAAACGCTTTGACGGCAGCCAGGTGACCTTTCCGAAGCTGCTGCAGGCCGCCGGCTACCAGACAGCGATCGTCGGCAAGTGGCATCTCCAGAGCGACCCGACCGGATTCGATTACTGGAACATCCTGCCCGGCCAGGGGGATTACTACAACCCCGTGATGATCGAGATGGGCCAGCGAAAGAAGTACACCGGCTACGTGACCGACATCATCACCGACGTGTGTATCGACTGGCTGAAGCGGCGGGATGCGGACAGGCCGTTCTGCCTGATGTACCATCACAAGGCGCCCCACCGCAACTGGCAGCCGGGGCCAAAGCACCTGACACTGTACGACGACGTGACGATGCCGGAGCCGCCGACATTATTCGACGATTACGCTACCCGCAGCGACGCGGCGCGCCAGCAGGAGATGACGGTCGAGCGGCATCTGAATGCTGCTGACCTGAAGCTCACGCCGCCGAAAAACCTCACCGAGGAGCAGGCGGCCGCCTGGAACGCCGCTTACGAGCCGAAGAACAAGGCGTTCACCGAGGCCAACCTCCAGGGCAAGGACCTGGTGCGGTGGAAGTACCAGCGGTACATAAAAGATTATCTGCGCTGCATTGCCTCCATCGATGAAAACGTCGGCCGCGTCCTCGACTATCTTGACGAAGCGGGACTGGCCGACAACACCCTGGTGTTCTATACGTCGGACCAGGGCTTTTATCTGGGCGACCACGGCTGGTTCGACAAGCGATTCATGTACGAAGAATCGCTCCGAATGCCGCTCGTCGCACGACTGCCCGGCAGTATCAGGCCCGGCTCCGTCAGCGCCGACATGATACAGAACCTCGACTTCGCGCCGACCTTCCTCGATTACGCGGGCGTCGAGATCCCCGCCGAGATGCAGGGCCGATCCTTTCGCAAAATCCTCGAGGGCAGGACGCCTGCCGACTGGCGGGAGTCGATTTACTACCACTATTACGAATACCCCGCCGTGCATGCCGTCAAACGCCATTACGGCGTGCGCACGCTGCGCTACAAGCTCATCCACTACTACTACGACATCGACGCATGGGAATTGTACGACCTCAAGAACGACCCGCAGGAGTTGAAGAACGTCTACGACGATCCGCAGTATGCCGGCGTCGCCAAAGAGATGAAGGCCCAACTGCAGCAGCTCCGCAAACTCTACGGCGATTCGGATGAGTTGGCGCGGCAGCTTCGTGACGGCATGATGAAACACCCTGACTTTGACGCTGTGTACAATGCTTCCATCAGGAAAACCGACAACGGCTACGCCATCGCCGCCCAGGGCAGCGGCTTTGCCTTGAAGAAGCTGGCCAAACCCATCACCGGCAAGGCGGTCTTCAAGACCAGGCTCAGGACGCTGCGGACCGACGGCACCCGCAACGGCCTGATCTGCTTCGGCCCGGGCGACCGGCCCGACGATCTGATAAAGTGCGGCCTCTACATCGGGGCCGGCGAGTACATCGTGCAGTACGGCGGCTTCGGCGGCCCGGAGACCCTCCGTACCCCCGCACAGTTCGACAAGAACAAAACCTTCGATGTCACGGTCGCCGTCGACCTGCCCTCCGGAACGCTTCTGCTCACGGTGGACGGCGAGGAAATTGCCGCACCGCTGAAGCGGCCGTGGAAAGCAATCAACTATTACGGCTGCATGGCCAATTCAACCGAAACGGCATTCAGTACAATCCAGGTCAATGGCGACTGAGCAGTAAGGATGCCGGAGGGGTATATCAACCTTACAACCGAATGAGGGCTCGATACAATGGTGAATATCATACAGCGTACCCTGTTTGCAGGCGTGCTCGTGCTGGCGTCCTGCCCTGCCGATTCGCAGTGCGCCGCCGGCGATGCGCTTGAACTGAAGCCGCCCTTCGAGTGCGTCGACCAGGCGGTCGCCGATCGCGTCTACCTGCTGCTGCAAGGCCAGGCCCGCTACTTGATCTCGAAAGTGCACACCTGGGACAAGGACACTAACCTCAAACTGCTCACCGACAGCCGAAGCGGCGAGCACTGGATTCGCCCAAATGCCGGCGCCATTGCCGGCTTCGCCTTCCTCTACCGCTTCGGCCGGTACGATCCCAGGGTCGTCGGCATCTCGCGCGACACCCTGCGATCCGAGTACATCCTGCCGATGATCCGCTACCTCACCACGACGCACGTCACCGGCACGCGGCCCACAGGCGACGGCAAGCCCTGGGGCCGCGCGTGGCAGTCGGCCCACTGGACGACAACGCTGGCAAGAGGGGCCTGGTGGATCTGGAACGATCTGCCCGAAGACGTCCAGCGCGACCTCCGCCGCGTCGTGCGCGACGAGGCCGAGCGCATCGCCAACGCCTCGCCGGTCTACGGCATCGAAAACGACACCAAGGCCGAGGAAAACGCCTGGAACAGCACTGTCCTGTCCGCGGCGATCCTCCTGATGCCCAACGATCCCCAGCGCCCGCTATGGGAGAAACAGTTCCAGCGATGGGCGATGAGCTCGTTTCTGCGCCCCGCCGACGCCAGGTGCGAAACCATCATCGACGGCCGCAAGGTGTCCGAACAGTTCGAAGGCGCCAACATCTACGACGACTTCACGCTCGAAAATCACCACATCGTCCACCCCGACTACATGAGCTGTTTCACCATCACAATGGCCTGCGAGGCCGACTACCTCATGAGCGGCAGAAAGCCGCCGCAATCGCTGCGCTATAATGCCGCCGGCATCTATGAAAACCTCAAATGGTTCGCCCTGCCTGACGGCGGCCTCGTCTACCCCTCCGGCCAGGACTGGCGACTCTTCCGCATCCCCATGGCCTTCGTAACACACATCGTCATGGCAACCCTCGGACGCGACCCCGACGCATGGTCCCTCGCCATGCAGGGCCTCAACACCATAGAGCTGATGCAGAAACGCTCGCCCTCCGGCCAGATCTTCCTCGACGAGGAATACTTCTTCGCCTCGACCCAGACCGACCTTGCCGCCCACCTCGCCCGCACATGGCTCCTACTCCACTGCACAGACCGCATCGTTGACAACCCAAGACCGAAAACAGGCGTCCTTCGTCTCGACAACGGCAAAATCATCCTCAACCGCACCAAGAAGACCGTCCACACGTGCAGTTGGGGCCGTATCGTCATGGCCCAGATGTTTAACCTCGGGACGCCCGAGCCCGATCGTCTCGTGTCCCCTGACCAGCGAAACGGCATCGGTGAAATTATCCTCACCGGGCAAGACAGGCCCGAACCCCTCTCCCTCCGGTCCGTCACGGTTACCGACACGGCCGACACGTTCAACGTCCAACTCGAGCTGGACCACGGCTCTGCCGTCCGGGCCTCCCTTGCCTTCACGTCAGCCAATGACGCCTTCACGATCAGCGAACGGCTGATCGCCCTGCGAGACGTCAGGACAAAACAGATTGCCACGGGCCAGATCGGTATCCTGAATAACAGGCACTGGGTGCACGAAAGCGGCATACGCCGACTCAACGCGAATCTGAACGATCCGGACGAGATCTTCGAGGCATGTAGTGGCAAGGTGTTCGAAGCCGCAACGGGCCATATCGATCTGGACTGTGTGTTTGACATCAAGTTCGCCAAGGGCGGGCACGTCTTTGAAGAGCAGCGCTGGCGCTATGTTGCTGCCGATGCGCCCGTTCGCGGCCGGGCCACGGACAAGTTGTTTCTCAACTGGATAGGAGAGGAACGCACCTGGAAGAAGGGCGATGTGATCAGCGATTGGCAAGCGGAAATCAATTGGTCTATCCACGTACATTGAGGGACGCGGTATAAAACGAAGCAGTTCTCTCGCGCACCTGTTCGCGTGTTAATTGCCAGCCCCCGACCAGGATAAATAGCACAGCGGGACCGTTGTAAGACCGTGTATTGAAAAACCAAGCGTCAGAACCGGGCCCGGTCGTCAAACGCCTTCTCAACATTAGGCATACCTGAACCCCCTGTCACGCCCGGGTCCGCTCGCCGCCCTCGGGCGCTCGGCGGCGCGGCGTCCGCACGCCGCCGGCAGCAAGAGTGCTTTCTCCGGACACAGTCGATCTCGCCCGCAAACCTCGCCTCGTGCTCCAGCCCATACGGTCCCTACAGCCTGCCTGAAAATCTGCACCAATCCCGCAATAAGTTAATGTTCTGATAAGTATCTTCACTGCCCTTTTGATAGAATACACGTCTCGCACGCTCGATGTCTGGATTGCAGCATGCGTCCCGTGGGAGGGATTCCCCATTAAGCAGGTGATCGCCGCGCGCTGGCGGCTCACCGTACAGAGACAGCCTGGGCTGCTCAAGAAAACAAAAGAACTGTTCACAATGGGAGATGATCATGAAAAAAGTTCTGCCGCAGCAATCGCTATGGCAATCTGCTCGACCGCCGCGTTCGCCGGCATGACCGTCAAGCTCAACGACGGCGGACCGTACGGCAACGGCGGCGCATTCAACGCCTATGCACTCGCCGACGACGGCGTCGGACCGACCTGGGCCGACTACGGCATCGACAAGTCTGCAAATATTTGGACGTTCTGCCTTGAACGCGATGTAACAATGGATCGCAACACAAAATACGCCGTCACCATCAGCGACACCGTGGAATCCAGGGGCACGTCTCTCTCCGACGGCGCCAAAAAGCTCTACGCCGCCTGGCTCGCCGGCCCGACCGTCGAACACAACGGCAGGTCCCTCACCCTCAGCGAAGGCGCCGTCCAGGCCGCCATCTGGACATGCCAGGGTTTCGCCAATTCGGTCTACGGCAACTCCGCCGCACTCGTCGAGTGGGCCAATGACGCCGCATCAATCGCCGAAGGCTGGCAATACGTCAGGGTCATGAACCTCTGGACCATCCCCGGCGGCAATGATGTGCAGTCCCACGCCATCATGACACATCCCATCCCGGCGCCGGGCGCACTGCTCCTTGGAGTAGTCGGCACAAGCATCGTGGGCTGGCTCCGCCGCCGACGCACATTCTGACAAATCGAACAAAGCTAAATCACCAAGTCAGGAGCCTTCTCCTCTCCGCCATCGTCATCGCGCGCCTTGAAATGCTGCGGCCGTGCGCTGGCTTTGGCCGCACGAGGGCAGGCAATCAATAGGCAGAAAAAGGGCGTGCAGCAAAACAGGCGTGTCCCTGTTGAAAAGAATGCGCTGGGCCGTTTTTCTGTTTTTGGCTATCGGCTTGCTGCCTGGCGGCCGTCCTGGCGCCAGCCAAAGTATACTGCAACACTCCAGTTACGTCAAAACCCCGCGCGATGGCTGCCTCGTATTTTGAGCTCTGAACGGACCGCCTGAGGCCGGATTGCCGGCGAGATGCGACAGTCAAATTCGGCCCGGCGAAAGGGCTTATATTGCGGTAGAGCTTGCCCATTTTAACATCCTTACGACAAAATGCTTGACGGCTGAAAAACTGTACCATAGAATGGCCGGGATTTTTGGAAATTCAAATCCTGAAAGGAAGGACGGCAAAGAGTGAACGACGCACAAGCGCTGTTACAGCAGAGGCTTACGAAAGAAAACTACGATAAGCTGATGGCGATAGACTGCCCGAAAATGCATGCATTCGTGGCCGATGCCATCGCATTGACGAATCCGGCGACGGTTTACGTGGTGACCGATGCACAGAAGGACCTCGACGCTATCCGTGAATTGGCCAAGCAGCCCGGCGGAGGAGAACACCCGCTGGCGATGGAAGGACATACTTATCATTTTGACGGCATAAACGACCAGGGGCGTGACAAGGAGGTTACGAAGTACCTGCTGCCGCCGGGGATGGTTCTGGGCGAATCGCTCAACAGCATGCCCAAGGCGGAGGGCATTGCCGAGATCCGGTCGCTTATGAAGGACGCCATGGTGGGTCGGCAGATGCTGGTCTGTTTCTGGTGCCTGGGGCCGACGAATTCGGATTTCTCGATTTCGTGCATTCAGATTACGGATTCGGCGTACGTGGCGCACAGTGAGTACATCCTGTACCGGCCGGGTTATGAGCAGTTCAAGAAGGTCGGGCCGGACGGCGAGTTCTTCAAGTTCCTGCATTCACAGGGCGAGTTGGAGAACGACGTCAGCAAGAACTCTGACCTGAAGCGGATCTACATCGACCTGGAAGACAATACGGTTTTCTCGGTCAACACACAGTATGCGGGCAATACGGTGGGGCTGAAGAAGCTGGCGCTTCGCCTGGCGATTCAGAAGGCCGACCGCGAGGGGTGGCTGGCCGAGCACATGTTCATGATGGGCGTACACGGGCCGAACAACCGGGTGACGTATTTTACGGGGGCGTTTCCGTCGGCGTGCGGCAAGACGTCGACGGCGATGATCCCGGGGCAGACGATTATCGGCGACGACATCGCATACCTTCGGAAGCGCAACGGCAGGATATACTGCGCCAACGTGGAGCGGGGCATCTTCGGGATTATCCAGGATGTGAATCCGCACGATGACCCGGTGATCTATGAGGCGATAACCAGCCCAGGCGAGGTGATTTACGGCAACGTGCTGATCAAGGACGGCAAGCCGTACTGGATGGGTATGGGCCAGGACCTGCCGGAGGAGGGCATAAACTACTCCGGCAAGTGGTACAAGGGCAAGAAGGACGCCACGGGTGCGCCGATCCCCCCGTCGCACAAGAACGCACGGTATACGGTGAGCATCTCGGCGCTGAAGAATCGCGACCCGGAGGCGGACAACCCGGCGGGCGTGCCGTTGGGGGCGATTGTGTACGGCGGGCGGGACAGTGATACGCTGGTCCCGGTGGAGCAGGCGTTCAACTGGACCGAGGGGATCATCGCCAAGGGCGCAGTCCTGGAATCGGAGACGACGGCGGCAACCTTGGGCCAGGAGGGCGTGCGGACGTTCTGCATCATGTCCAACCAGGACTTCGTGTCGATACCGTTGGGGCGGTACATTCAGAACAATCTGGATTTCGCCAAGGGTGTGGCCAATCCGCCGGCGATTTTCAGCGTCAACTACTTTTTGCGGGACGAAAACGGCCGCTACCTCAACGGGATTCTCGACAAGATGGTGTGGATCCTGTGGGCCGAGCTGCGGGCCAACGGCGACGTGGACGCCATCACGACGCCGACGGGATGGATTCCGAAGTACGAGGACGTTGCGCGGCTCTTCAAGGAACGGCTCAACAAGACGTACACCGAAGAGGATTATCGCAAGGCGTTCACGGTGTGCGTGCCGAATCTCCTTGCCAAGTTCGACCGCGTGGAGGCGATTTACAGAACCAAGGTGCCGGATACGCCGCAGATCGTTTATGATACGTTTGCCGCGATCCGAAAGCGCCTCAATGATGCCAAGGCTGTACACGGCGAGATGATTTCGCCATTCGACCTATAGTGTCGCGGCGTACAACGTGCACAGTTGCGCGGCGCAGCGTCAGCGAGCGTCTTCCGGCAGGGGCGCCTTCGTGGAAGCGGCCTCGGCAAAGGTGGGCGTGGGGCGGAAGTTCGGGTGGTCTTTGTAGCGGATGTTTCGGCGGCCGTAGTACGAGCCGTAGTACTGGCCGTTGGAGTCGACCCAGGTCGTAAGGCGGACCCATTCCTCGCGGCTGAGCCGGACGTCGTTGTGACCTTTCTTGAGATGCGCGATGAGCCTGGCGGCGTGGGAGCCTAAGGATTTGGGCGGGAGGTAGTGGATGTTCTCCCACTTGGGGTGGTTCTCGCCTATGACGGGGATGAGTTTGCGGTCGAGGATATTTTCGTAGGAGCGGCTGAACAGGGTTGTGGGGGTTCCGGTGAGGTCCAGACCGGCCTTGGGTTCGGGGCCGCCGTGGCACTTGACACAATGGGCGTCGAGGATGGGCTGGACATCGGCGGGGTAGTGAATGGGCCGGGCGCCGGTGACTTCGCCGGGCTGCGGGCCGGGCCGGTGGGGGGCATGGCGCAGGGCTAACGGCATCTTGGCGCTGCGCGGCGGGGCGTCGATATTCTTCTCGTGGCAGCCGACGCAGGAGCGGATCTCGCCCGGGCGGTAGTTGACGAAGGTGCGTTCGCGCTGGAGCTCCATGAAGGCTTCGTCGAGGACCTGGAAGAAGATGTTGCGGTCGGCGGGGACGAGGAAGCGGGCCGAGCCGTCGGGGTAGACGGGGACGATGCCATGCTGGACCTTCAGGCCGAGGTGGGTGTTCTTCGTTATGCAGGCATGCTGCTGGTCGTATTCGTCGCCGGGCCAGTTGCGGCGGGCGGCCCAGGGACGCGGGACCTGTTCGTTGATGCGGATGTACTTGACCTGGCCGCGCTCGATGCCATCGAGGCCCTGGTAGACGTCGGTGACGATGACTTCGGCGAGATTCTCGCGAGCGAGCTGTTCGTCGCGTGTACCGCCGAGGACTGGCGGGCGGCTGCGCGGCCGCAGGGGCATGGGCTGGTAGCAGGATATCTGCGGATCGTCGTGGATCAGTACGGCGGCGCCGGTTTCGTCGAGGAGATAGAGGTCCCAGGCGTCAAACTCGCACCACTGGCGGTCGGCGTTCTGCGAGACGAGGAAGAGTTTGTCGGTGAGGGGATAGGGATCGATGAAGAGGGGGCCTTTGGTGTCCTGGATCCATTTGCCGTCGCGGAGGTGGAGGAAGCCGGCGTGGCCGGAGGGTGTCATGCGGACGTAGGGGGTGATGTACGTCATGGGCTGCTCGGTGCGATAGTTTGCGGAAAGGTCCAGGCGGATGACGGTGCCGAGGCCGTTGACGGGGCAGCAATGCGGGCCGCCGATGACGATGTAACGGTTGTTGGTGTCGGGGATGGGGCGGCCCTGGATAAAGGCGGACGGGATCGCGATGTCGTTGCCGTAAATCTCGGCAGAGGCGGAGCCGTCGGGGTACATGGCCCAGAGGCACTTGGCGGAGACGGCGCCCTTGTCGACGTATTCCCAGCGGGTGTAGAGGATGCGGCCGTCGTTGGCGACAACGGGATACGCCTCGGAGAGGCTGCTGTTGGAGAGTTTCTCGATGTTGCCGCCGTCGGCGTCCACGCGGTAGAGGACGGTCGTGGTGAAGTAGTCGGGGCCGTCACAGAGGATGCCGTATTCGCAGCGGGTTGAGATGAAGCAGATGCCGCCGTCGGGCAGGTAGGCGGGGTCCATGTCGTCGGTGTGGTGGCGGTAGAGGATGGGGCGTCCGGCCCAGGAGTCCATATCGCGGCGCCAATAGCGGTCGATGCGGGATTGCTCGTCGGGCGGATCGAAGGTGAGCTGGCGAAGGCCGCTGCCGTCGATCGCAACTTCGTAGAGGCGAAAGCCCTTGCCGATTTTTTCCTTCCAGGCAAAGACTATCCGCCTCGCGTCGAAGGACAGGTCGTATCGGCCGAAGATGCCGTGGGCCATCGATGGGACAATGTCTACGACCTCGCCGGTGTTGAGGTCGAGCGTGCAGATGTTGCCGCCGAATTTTTCGCAGCCGTCGATGAAGTCGGTGTAATAGTGGCTTGACTGGTAGGTGTAGCGCTTCACGAAGATGATCTTGTCGAAGGTGGAGAAGGGGTCGGAGGCGCAGAGGATGTCGCGCTGGAGGTCTTGCAGGTCGGCGGCGAATTGTTCGAGCCGGACGGGGTCGATGAACTGCGTTTGCCAGGCTTCGACCTGCTCTTCGACGGCGGCCAGGCGGGCGGCGAATACCGGCAACTGCGGGGAGTCGGCGGCGAATTCCTCGTGGAGGATTTTTCGGAGCCGGGCAGGGCTGCTCCTGGCGAGGATCTCTTCGAGTCGGGCGTAACGCTTGCTGTTGAAGTAGAGGGTGAGGATGTCGCCGAGGTCGGCGGCGTTTTCGGCCTTGTCGGCGAGTTGTCTTGCGCGGTCGGCGAAGATACGGGGTGCGCTGACGGCTTCGGCATAGCGAGCGGCAAGGTCGCGCCAGTCGTCGGCCTGCCAGGTGTACTGCCAGATTCTGTCGGAGCGGACCCATTGCATCTGCTGCTTCGAGTCGGCATCTGTGAAGTCGCGCTCCAGCAGTTGCCAGACGGCCTCGGACGCATCAACGGGGCGGGCGCCGGGGAGGTCCAGGCGACCCTTGCCGTCAAGGCGCAGCGCGTTTGCGATCCTGCCGGGGACGAATTGTGCGCCGCTGATGCTGACGGCATGGTTGCGGCCGCCGGAGGCGTCGGCGCCGTCGCTGTCGAACGGCCACCAGGCGGCAAGCACAGCCTGCGGGATCGCCGCGGCGCCGGCGCAGAGGCTCTGGATCTGTTCGGGGGTCAGTCGGCGGCGATAGAGGCGGAGGTCGTCGATCAGACCGTCAAAGGCGCTGGGTGAGGGGAAGTTTTCACAGGTGAAGCCGATGCGGAGGACGAAATCGCCGGGGTCGGGCTCGGCGGCCAACATGCCTTCGGCGTCGAGTCGGCCGTCGACGTAGAGGGTGTACGTGTTGTCGCCGCCGGCGAGGGCGACGTGATGCCAGCGGCCGTCGGCGACGGGAGTTTTGCCGATGATGACGCCAACCCAGCCGATGTCGAAGGCGAGCCGTCCGCCGCGCACGAAGAACGTCTTGCCCTGGGGCGCCCAGTTGCCGGCAGCCGGGCATCGGGCCATTATCGTGCCGCCCCGGGTCGTGCAAATCCAGGCGGCGATGGTGAACTGTGAGTCGCCGAAGTCCGGCAGAGGGACCGGCTCGACGTCGGCCTGCGGCCGCTGTGACCAGGCAAGATGCCAGGCCAGGAGCGTGTCGTGCCAGGTATCGCATTTGCGGTAGTATGCGGCCGCCTCGGCGGTGTCCGCTGCGGAAGCGCCTGTGGCGAGCAGGGACGCCATCAGCACAAGCAGAGATACATGCGGAATGGCCCTTCGTTTCGGCGGGCTGTTCTTTGAACGATTCTCATCATTCATCGGCCTAACCTTGCTTTGTACCGCTGCCTGAGCGATCAGGCGAGGTTCTTCCAGATGGGGTCAAGGGCCCGAATCGAGGCCTTGCAGTTTTCGTATTTGGCGTCGTAGACGTTTTTCATGGCGGCGTCGGGCTCCTGGCGGCGGCTGATGTGGACCATGTTCTCAATGGCCTCATTATAGTTTTTAGAGCAGCCGGATGCAACGGCGGCAGCGATGGCGGCTCCGAGAGCGCCTAATTCGGTGCCTTCGGGGATCTCGACGGGTACCTGCAGGATGTCGGCGAAGACCTGCACCCATTGGCGGCTTCGGGCGGCGCCGCCGGTGAGTCGGACGGCGGCCGGCATCGGGCGGAACCTGAGCAGGCGTTCGACGTGGGCCTTGTGGCCGAAGACGACGCCTTCGAAGATGGCCCGCAGGACGTGTCCGCGGTTGTGCCAGGCCTTGATGCCGATGAGCGACGCGCTGGCGGCATGGTTGGCGTTGGAACCGAAGAGAAACGGCAGGAAGACGATGTGCGATTCGTCCGGCCGTGTGGTCGCGACCGCCGCATTGACGATGTCGAAGACGCTTTGGCCCTGCTGCTCGGCAAGGCGGCGGTCGGCATCGAAGAAGTGCGTGACGAACCATTCCAGATTGGCAGCCGAGGTGGCGCTGCCTTCGAGCATGAGATAGTAGCCAGGGATGGCGTAGCAGGAGGTCATGAAGACATCTTCATCAACGACGGGCGTCCTCGAGACGTACTGGTTGTTGCCCCAGGTGCCGGCGATCATGCAGAGCCGCGATTCGTCGACGAGCCCGGAGGCCAGTGCACAGGCATCGATATCGAACATGCCGCCGGCGACGGGCGTACCCTTTGCCAGCCCGGTCTGGGCTGCTGCGGCGGCGGTGACTTCGCCGGCGATGTCCGCGGAGCCAATGATCGGCGGCAGCATGCGCCGCATGTCGGCGATGCCGAAGGCGGCCAGGAGGTCGTCGTCGTAGTCGCGGGTACGGAGATTCAACAGGCTCGTGCCGGTGAAGTCGGTCAGTTCGGCATTGATTCTGCCCGTGAGGCGAAAACGGGTGTAATCCTTGGCCATGAGGACCCACGCGGCGCGCCGCAGGACGTGGGGCTCGTTGTCACGAAGCCAGGCGAGCAGGGCGTTGGGCTGGGCGGCCCACGGACTTTGCATTGTCGTCGGCCGCACCTTCTTGTCGATGCCGTCGGCTAACCACCGCTCGACGTAGGCGCGGGCTCGCGAGTCGGTGGAGATGATCGCGTTGCGAACGGGCCGGCCGTCGGCGTCGACGAGATACAGGCCGTTGCCGTGGCCGGTGCAGGCGACGCAGGCGATATCGGCCGGGTCGATGCCGGCCTGGGCCAACACCTTGCTGATTGCGCCGGCGGTCGCGGTCCACATGGCCTCCATGTCGCGTTCGACCCAGTCGGGCCGGGGCGTCAGCATCTCGGTCTTTTCCGCGGCCGCTGCCAGTTCGGCGCCGTCCAATGAAAACAGCGCCGCCTTTGATACCGTTGCGCCGTTGTCTATACCCAGTAAATACTTCGCCATTGCAGCCTCCTCATTAACGAAGCGGGCCCAACCGAAAGACCGGCCGGGCCCGCAAGAGTTTCATACAACAGCCTTGTTTTTCCGGCCGACTATCCCGCCGCCTGTTCCTTGGCTTCGGCGGCCTCAACTTCGGCCGCTGCGACCGATTGAGTCGTGTCGCGGAATGCCACGGCGAACAGAACCAGGACCAGCGCCGAGACCAACGTCGTCCAGAGCCAGATCGGCTGCCAGTTGCGAACGCCGTCAACGGTATAGACCCCGATGACCCAGGCCCACAGGAAGTTGCCGATCAAGAGTCCCACGCCGAAGGTGGCCAGGAACATGAAGCCCTGGGCCTGTGCCCGCATTTCCTTGGGCGCCCTGCGGTCGACGTAGATCTGGCCGCCCACGAAGAAGAAGCCGAAGATCAGGCCGTGCACGAGGATGGCAATGTAGGCCGGCGCCATTTCCGCCCCGACCGCTTCGCCGATGAGCAAGGCGCCGTAACGCACCAACTGCGCGATGAGACCAACGACCATGGCCCATTTCAGGCCAATCCTTGCTATGGCGATGGGCACCACGAGCATCAGCAGGATTTCGACGGCCTGGCCGAGGTTCTGTGTAAACGTCATGAGCGTGACGCCCTTGTCTTTCAGATAGAGCGAGAAGAACGACCAGTAGATACTGAAGCCGACGGTGACCAGGATGGAAGCGATCACATAGAGGCTGAAGTCGGGGTACTTAAAAAGCGAAAACGCCCGCAGGCCCAACACGTCGACGATGGAAGCCTTTTGACCTTTGGCCGGCGGCGGCGTATGCGGCAGCGTCATGGCGAATGCGGCGCCGACGAACGAGACGGCTGCACCGCAATAAAACACTATATTTGTACCATCAATCTTCGCGCGGAAGACGTACGCGACAAGGCTGAAAATGCCGGCCGCGACCCAACCGATGGAACCGAAAACGCGGATTTGCGGAAACTTTTCAGCGGGTGCGTGCGTCATGCTGATCGCGCTGGTGAGGCCCCACGTGGGCATATAAGCAAGCATCGCCAGAAGCAGGGCGATGAATACGACGATACCGACGGTGGTCTGGGCCGCGACCAGCAGCAGAACGCCCGACACCGCATTCAGAACGACCAGTACACGCTGGCTGGCGAAGTGACGGTCGGCAAACATGCCGACCAGCGGCGATGCCAGGCAGCCGAGGGCCTGTGTACTCAGGACCAGGGCCGTCCGCTCGCCCAGGCCGACATTATCCAGGTATGCAGCCAACGGAATCCACCATACCGGCAGCATCATGTACTGCAGGAACATCATGACGCTCAGTTTGATTCTCACGTTCATTGACATCTGCTGATCCATACTTGACTCCTTCGATACTGTTGTTGATTATGGCGGCTGCGGCCGTCATTTGCTGATTGGGATCACGGAAATTGTGTGGGGTTCGTCGTATTCGTTTCCGCCCAAGGGCAGGTCGATGTTGGCGACGTAGATCTTGTTTCCGCGGATGCACACCTCCGAGGGGCGGTCCAGCAGCCCGCCGACGCCGCCGGAGTTGTTTTCATTCTGCCAGATGGTGGTTACGCGGCCGGTCTTCGGGGCAACCTTGTGCACGGCGTTGCCGATGAAGTCGGCGATGTAGATGTCGCCGGTGTCGGGGTGTATCTTGAGCCCGTCGGTGCTCTGGATCGGGCCGCCTTTGGCGATCTCTTCGTGCGCGACGACGTTGCCGTCCGGGCCGAACGTGAACTTAAGCAGGCTCGCCTCGCCGAAGTTGCAGACGTAGAGGTTGCCGTCGGCGTCGAAGCCCATGCCGTTTGCGCCGACGCGCCAGTCATCATTGTTGGTGAAGAACTTGACGAGCAGGTGCTTGTCGGCGCCGCCTTTTTCCAGAACGATCGGTTCGCCCGTGAACTCGGCAAAGCGGAAGCGGTAGACACCGCTGGGCATGGGCGAGGCGTCATTGTCGAGGCATGTCTCGGTGACGTAGACGCTGTCCCCGTGACAGCTCACGGCGTTGGCCTGGATGAATCCCGTCACAAGCACGTCGCAGCCGACGACGGCGCCGTCTTTGACCCTGAGCCGCAACAGGCGCGACTTATAATCGGAATTTACGAAGGACTGGTTATCGGCGACGTAATAATTGCCATCGGGGCCCACGTCGATACCTAGGGGGCAGGCCCGGCCCGTCTCCGGATGCGGCGGGTAGGGGAAAAGTTCGGTAACGCGGTCGTTCTTATCGATCTTGACAAGCACGGCGGGATAATCGGGGTTGTTCAGATTCGGCAGGTTGAGAAGGATGTCGCCGTTGGGATCGAGCACCATACCGTCGGGCGTGTTATAGCGTTCCTGCAGGTTCACGGCGATTGCCGGCCTGTATCGCGGCGCCATTCCGCAGCCGCTTACCGTGAGCACAACTGCGGCAGCCAGCAGCACAAGGCCGCGCGATGTCAGACGCGTCGTCAGTTTCATCCGGTCCATAACGTCCTCCTTCCGTAAAAGATGCAAAACAACACAATCAGAACGTTTTATGCCGCTTGATGACCGCCGGTGAAGATACCACAGAAGCCCACCCTTGACAAGGAAAAGCTTTTTTGACGACCGGTCGCGACGATTTTCAGCGCATGAGCATTCCGCCGCTGACGTCGACGGTGGCGCCGGTCATGTAGGCGGCCCGCTCCGACGCCAGGAAAACGACAACGTCGGCGATTTCTTCGGGTGTGGCGATGCGGCCTAACGGAATGCGGTTCAGGTACTTTTCGAGATTCGTCGACAGCACGCCTTCGACCATTTCGGTGCGGATCATGCCGGGGGCGACGGCGTTGACGGCGATGCCCTTGTCGGCGACTTCGCGGGCCAACGAGACGGTAAACGAAACGATGCCGCCCTTGCTGGCGTCGTAGGGTGCATGGCCGGTTGTCGAGCCTCGGAAGGCCGCCTGCGAGACGATGTTGACGATACGGCCGGGGCGTTGGGCCGCCAGAAGGCGACGCACAAAGGCCCGGCTGCAGTAGAACGTGCCGTGCAGGTTGATGTCGATGGTTCGCCGCCACAACTCGGCCGTCATGTCGGCAACCCTGCACGTGGGCGAAATGGCGGCGTTGTTGACGAGGATGTCGCAGCAGCCGAAGGTTTCATCGATTCGGGCGAACATCTCCTCCACCTGCTGCTCGACGGCAACATCGGCGGCGACGACGAGGGTTTTCACGCCGCAGGTCCGTTGAATTTCGGCCGCTGTCTCTTCGGCACGGCCGCGGCTTGCGGCACAGTTGATAACCACGTGGGCGCCCTCGGCCGCCAGGCCCTTGCATATCGCCCTGCCCAGGCCGCGCGAGCCGCCGGTAACGAGCGCCACCTTGTTCCTGAGATTCAGTTCCACGGTAGTTCTCCTGTCAGATGCGTCGCGTCCTCTTAATGCATCTCTCTTCCGCCGGTGATATTGATCGCCTGACCGGTCATGTAATCGCCGCCTTCAGAGGCCAGAAAGAGCGTCATCGCGACAATGTCCTCCACCCTGGCCAGCCGCTTGAGCGGCACCTTGGCGGTGAACTTCCTGACGACCTCGTCCATGGGAAGCTTCAGGTTATGAACGTATCCCGCCGACACGTTATTCCAGACGCCGGTGTTCTCGGTGATTCCGGGGCAGAGGCAGTTGACGTTGATCCCGAAATCCGCCAGCTCATAGGCAAGCGCCTGGGTCATGCCGATGATCGCGGCCTTCGCCGCCGAGTAATGCGTCATCAGGGCCGAGCCGGTCTTGCCCGACTTGCTGGAGAAGTTGATGATCCGGCCGAACCTGCGAGCCTTCATCAGCGGCACGACGTGCTTGATGAACAGGAAACTGCCCCAGCAGTTGACGGCGAAGATGCGGTCCCATTCCTCCACGTCGATGTCCTCCACGGGCCCCTGTGCCACGATGCCGGCCACGTTGACGAGGACGTCGATGCGGTTGTCGAAGGCCTTTGCCGCGGCGGCGACCACCGCCTTGGCGTCCTCGGGCCGGGTTACGTCCGCCGCCATGCCGAAACAGACGCCCGCGGGGGACAACTCCTCGATGGTCCCGCTGACAGCCGCGGCGTCCAGATCTGTGATGTAAACCTTTGCACCAGCCCGCAGAAAGCCGGCGGCGATCCCTTTTCCGATTGCCCCGGCCGCCCCCGTCACAAGGGCCGTCCTGCCGTTAAGATCAAATTTAATCACTGCTCAATCCTTAAAACGTCCGATATACCAGCGGTGACATGATAGACACCCGCCGCCGGCCCGGCAAGCCCCTATTTGCAGCCAGACCGGGCCAATCCGCTTCGTTGCGGAATGATTCCTCATATGGTAAGGTGGCCACAACTGAAAGACTGAACAACGTCAAAGAAAGGGCCTTCAAATGATGCACAAGAAACACCTTACGCATGGCATTGGATTTCTGCTGCTTGCGAGCACCGCCGTTGCGCTGATCGGCTGCGGCCGCAGGGACAAAGCCGCTGAAGAGCTTGTCATCCTGTGCGGCAGTTCGTTCCGCCAGCCGACGGAGCAGTTGTGTCGCGAGTTCACCGAGGCGACGGGTATCGCCACGGCGTCGACCGTTGCAGGCAGCGAGGATTTTCTGCCGCTGATCAAGGCGGCCAGCAAAGGCGACGTGGTGGTGACGCACGATCCGTACCTGGACCACGTCAAAGAGGCCGACAAATACCTGGACCACGTGCAGGTGGGATTCGTGGCGCCCGTGCTGGCCGTGCAGAAGGGAAATCCCAGGGGGCTGGCGAAGCTGGAAGACCTGACACAGCCGGACCTGAAGGTCGGACTGACGGACCCGCAGTATTCCACCTGCGGCGAAATGGTCTACGCGCTGCTTGAGGAAAAGGGTATCAAGGAGGCGGTGCTGGCGAACGTGGGTACGCGGCTCACCAAGGGGCACCCGACCCTGGGCACGTGGCTCAAGACCGGCACGGTCGACGCGGTGATCATGTGGAACGGCGTGGCGCATACGTTTGCCGACGACCTGGAGGTTGTGAAGACGCCGTACGAGTACAAGGAAGAGATACGCGTGCATGTAATCGGGCTTAACTACACCCGGCAACCTGAAGCGCTCAGGAAATTCATCGACTTCATCCGCACGCGCGGGCCGGAAGTATTCGCCGAGTACGGCTACGTAAAATAGTCTGTGCCGCTTGCGAGACCCGCATCTCGCGCCACAACACCGGCAAAGAAGGAAGAAACGGATGACGAAGCCTTTCTGCGTGCTGACGGCAGTCCTGACGGTCGCACTGGCCGGCTGCCGGCAGGCGAGCGACAAAGGCCGGACAAAGGTTGAGCTGGTCCTTTACTGCGGGGCGGGCATTCGGCCGGCCGTGGCGGAGGTAATCGATGCGTTCGAGGCCAAGCATGACATCCGCATTGTCGCCGACTATGCCGGCAGCGAGGTTCTGCTGTCGAAGATCAAGCTCATCCGCAGCGGCGACCTGTATCTGCCCGGCGACCGGCACTATGTCGAACAGGCTCGACAGGCCGGGATGATCGCCTCGTCGCGAGCCGTCTTCTACTGGGTGCCGGCCATCCTCACAGCGCGGGGCAACCCTCGGGGCATTCGGGGCCTTTCGGACCTGATCGGCGAGAGCGTGCACGTCGGCCTGGGCAATCCGCAGAGCTGCGCGATCGGCCGGACCACGAAGAACCTGCTCGAAAAGAACGGCATCGCCTGGGCGGATATCGAAAAGAACCTGAAGTTCCAGTCGCAGACGGTCAACGAGCTCGGCATGCAGATCCAGGCCGGCTCGCTCGACGCCGTCATCGTCTGGGACAGCATCGCTCGATACTACGCCGAGCACGGCGAGATAATCGCGATACCCGCCGAGCAGAACATCGTCTCCTCCGTTGATATCGGAATCCTGAAATTCTCTCGCCGGCCGGATGCCGCACAGGCGTTTGTGGACTTCCTGCTCTCACCCGAAGGCGCCGCAATCCTTAAGAAACATCATTACTCCACGACGCCGCCTCAATGAGGCCGGGCGCTCAGAACGCGTGCCCGCAATTGTCACAGAATCTCGCGTCGGCGTCGTTGAGTTCGTTGCAGCCCGGACAGAGCTTGTCTTTTTGCATGGCCGCCCCACAGCCGCTGCAGAACTTCGCATCGGCCGTTTCCAGGAAGCCGCATTTGCGGCAGCGGACGCGGGTAATCTCCTCTGCCGACCCCGCCTGACCGCCCCCAACCGTTCCAATACCCGCTGCCAGGCCTTCGCCGACCGCTGACGCAACCGCCGTGACCCCTTCCCGTGTACCTTCGGCCATATAGTTGAATGTATCCTTGGCCACCGGGGCCGTTTCCGCCTGCATATAGCGGGCGATCTTGCCCATGTACCCCAGAAAGGTCATGACGGTGCCCGCAGACATCATCGGCAGCCCGAAGAACCCCAACACAAACAGAACAGGCGGCCGCCCGGTTGCCATCGCAATGCCGAAATTCACGAGCGCAATAGCCGTCAGTGTACGCCAACGCCGAAAATCAAGGGTCCGGCCACCCGCAGGAACGCCCGCGGCGGGCGATGACCGCGATTGATCCGTTCTTCTTCCATGGTTCTTTTCCTCCAGGCCTTGGCGTGTTCCACAGCAGTTGGACGGTGAAAGCGATCAAACGTTACATGGAAAAGGGGTTTTTGTCAATCAGACAGAACTTGCGGCCGATGATCCGACGTACTATAATGTTTGATTTATCATTAACGAGGCAAACGGGACCCTCTATATGGGTACTGAGCATATACGGAATTTTTCTATCATTGCGCATATCGACCACGGCAAGAGCACACTGGCCGACCGCTTTCTGCAGTTGACCGGCGCCGTCGACGAACGCGACATGAAAGAGCAGATTCTCGACGGCATGGACCTGGAGCGGGAGCGGGGAATCACCATAAAGGCCTCGGCAGTGACGATGAAGTACGTCCACGAGGGTAAGGAGTATATGCTCAACCTGATCGACACGCCCGGCCACGTGGACTTTCATTACGAAGTGTCCCGCGCACTGGCGGCCTGTGAAGGGGCGCTGCTCGTGGTCGACGCCAGCCAGGGCGTCGAGGCCCAGACCGTCGCCAACGCATACCTGGCGACAGAAGCGGGGGCCGAAATCCTGGGGGTGATAAACAAGATCGATCTGCCCGCTGCACAACCAGATGTCGTCGCCGAGGAAATGGAGCACATCCTCGGCATTCGCAGGAATGAATGCTTCAGGATCAGCGCAAAAACGGGCCAAGGCGTTGAGGAGCTGCTCGACGCCGTGGTCACGCTGCTGCCGCCGCCGGCCAACCGCGCCGACGAACCGCCTGCGGCGCTGATCTTCGACAGCCACGCCGACGAGTATCGCGGCGTCATCTGCTACGTCCGCCTTTTCGCCGGCAGCCTGCGCGTCCGCCAGAAGATCCGCCTCATGCGGAGCGGCCACACCTACACCATCAGCGAATTGGGCAAATTCACGCCCGAGATGACGCCGGTCGACTCCCTCGGCGTCGGCGAGGTGGGCTATGTCATCGCCAACATCCGGCAGCTTTCGGACGTGACCATCGGCGACACGATCACCGACGACGAGGCCCCGGCAAAACAAGCGCTGCCCGGCTACGTCGCCCCCATGCAGATGGTGTTCTCGGATTTCTATCCCGGCAACAATACCGACTACCCGAAGCTGCGGGCCGCCTTCGAGAAGCTGGCCCTCAACGACGCCAGCTTTTCCTTCGTCCCGCAGAGTTCACCGGCGCTGGGCTTCGGCTTCCGCTGCGGCTTCCTGGGGCTCCTGCACATGGAGATCATACAGGAACGGCTCGAACGCGAAAACGACATCGACGTCGTCCAGACAGCCCCGACCGTCAGCTACGAGGTGGTCACCACCTCCGGCCAGGTCAAGCGGATCGATTCGCCCAGCGAACTGCCCGAGCCGCAGAAGATCGCCGAGCTGCGTGAGCCATTCGTCAAGCTGGAGATTATCACAACGACCGATTCGATCGGCGCGCTGATGAAGCTGGCCGAGGCGCGGCGATGCAAGCTGGAGAAGACCGATTACCTGGGCCCGACGCGGGTCATGCTGGAATACAAGGCGCCCCTGGCGGAGATCGTCTACGACTTCTATGACGTGCTCAAGGGGATCAGTCACGGTTACGCCACGATGGATTACGAGTTCATCGGCTTCGAAAAGAGCGACCTCGTGAAGATCGACATCCTGGTCAACAAGGCCGCCGTCGACGCACTGTCGATCATCGTCCATCGCGACAAGGCCGCCGAACGCGGCCGAAAGATCATCACCAAGCTGCGAAAGGCCATCCCGCGCCACCAGTTCGAAATCCCGCTGCAGGTCGCCATCGGCGGAAAGATCATCGCACGCGAGACGATCAAGGCCTACCGCAAAGACGTCACCGCAAAACTGTACGGCGGCGACGTGACGCGCAAAATGAAGGTGCTCAAGCGGCAGAAGGAAGGCAAGAAACGCATGAAGAGCATCGGCTCCGTGCAGATCCCGCAGGAAGCCTTCATGAGTGTGCTCGACACGGGCGAATAAAAGGGCGAGGCTTACCCGGCCGCACTCCTTGCGGCCCGGCAGGCCTCACCCGTGATGCTCAAAGCTTCACCCTGCGGCCGTCGGCGTCGGTGAACGCGCCGGTGACGATTAAGATCAGATCGATGAGCCACCAGATTCCAAGGCCGCCAAACGTCAGAATGAACAGAAGGCCGGTGCCCACCTTGCGCACGTAGAATCTGTGAGCTCCTAACCATCCGACAAACAAAAGCAGCAGCAGGCAGGCCAGGCCGCTCTTGTCACTTTGTGGTATCATGTCCTGCACTGCATTGGCCTCCTTTCTGCATCTCACAGAATGCGCGACTGCAAGATGTCGCTGAACAGCATGTAGTCGACCAGGAAGTCAATTCTCCACATGCACATCGTGTAGACTTTCTTTCGCAGTTTTCTCATTTCGTACCATGTCTCACAAAACTCCCATGAATGCGTTCCGAAGTCCTTTTCACGATATGCTCTCCATAAGCTGCTCATAGATGTCCCGCGCCCGCGCGACCCGAAAGCCCGCCGCGTTCTTCCATTTAACCTCGGCGTTGCGGCTGATCAGGTCTTCCACCTTGCGGTTGGCCAGGATGACGGTTGCATGATTCTTGTTGCCCATCACCTTGCCGATCTCCGGGAAGGACATCTTGGTGAACTTGCGCGCCAGGTACATGCTGAACGACCGCGCCAGACTCACCGTGCGGTCCTTCCTGGACGAATGCACGTCGGCGGTCGTCACGCCGAAGAACGTGCTCACCGCCGACTCGATGTCGGACAGGTGCACGATCGGGTCCGTGCGGCTGATGTGGTCCGCCAGCACCTCGCGAGCCATCGCCGGCGTGATGCGCTCCTTCGTCAGCGCCGCGTAGGCGATCAGCTTGATGAGCGCCCCTTCCAGCTCGCGCACGTTGGTCGCCATGCGCTCGGCGATGTACTCGATAACGGCCCTGGGCACGTCCTGGTTCATGCTCGCCGCCCGCTGCGCACAGATCTTGCACCGCGTCTCGAAATCGGGCGGCTCGATCTTGACGACCATCCCGGAGACGAAACGGTTCACCAGGCTCTCGCACAGCGAACCGATCATCTTGGGATGGGCGTCAGAGGCAAGCACCACCTGCTTGCCCGCCAGATCGATGGTATTGAATGTATGCAGGAATTCCTCCTGCATGGCTTTCTTGCTGGCCAGGAAGTGGATATCGTCGATTGCCAGCAAATCCGTTTGTCGGAATCTCCTCCTGAAAGCATCCAGCTTTCGGGTCTTCAAGGCCAGCACGTACTGGTTCGCAAAATCCTCCGCTGAAACGTAAAGCCATCGGGCTTTCGGGCGCGACGCACACACCGCGTTGCAGATCCCTTGCAGCAAGTGTGTTTTGCCCACGCCGTATCCTCCGTGAAAAAACAGCGGATTAAACGGACTTTGCTCAGCATCAACGACCGCTCGCGCGGCGTTATAGGCGAGTTGGTTCTTGGGCCCCACCACAAAATTATCCAGGCTCAGCTTCAGCGGCTCCATTCGCGGCGCCGCGTCGGCCGGACGGATACGACTGCGGGTCGTCTTGTTATGCGCCTTCTCCACGTGAAGCGCCTGGCTGTCCAGTTGCGGCCGCTTCAGCGCCCCGGACAGTTCGGGCTCGATGTTGAAGGTGATCTTCTTGTCGGTGCCTGTGACCGCACGAACGGCCGCGGCAATATCCTCCAGAAAGTGATTCTCGATCCAGCTTCCGATAAAGTGATTCGGCACGCCGATCTTCAGATAATTGTCCGCCACCGTCAAATGCGTGGAATTCCTGAACCAGATCCGATGCTTCTGGGCGCCGATCCGTTCGGCAATCGCCTGGTCAATGGCGGTACTTTCATCCGTGAATGTTGCCTGCATCTTTATTTCTCCCACTCTTACCGTCATGGCAAAGAGTTTTCGCTTGGACTGCGGTGTCATTCGCCTCATCGTTACTGCGGGTGCGATGATAGAGGCCGTCTTGAGTCAAATCAATGGCCTTTCAGGCGAATTCTTTTCCACACAAGCAAGGTGCCGCTTTTGTCTGAGGTTGCGCGCGAAAAAATTTTCTTTTAAACAAGATATTCACAGCGTAAATGCATTTTGTGGAAAACCTGTGGATTGGGTTTCAAATCGCCCGGAACGGCCGCTGCCAATAGTGGCAAGGCCGATCTGCAAAAAACACCATGCGCATCAGTACTGAATTGCGTGCTAACGCTGCCTGAGCAAAACTGCGACAAATCCGCCGTCGAAATCGAACGACAGATCCTCGGCGACAAACGGCAGCGTCAGTTCCTGCCGCTCCGGATGAAAGGCCGGGTGCCGCCGCAGAAATGTCTCGACGACTTCAATGTTCTCGGACGTTTGAATGCTGCACGTGCTGTAGCAGATCCGCCCGCCGGGCGAGACGATCGCCGCGGCCTGCTCGAGCAATCGAAGTTGTACGCCTGCCAGTGATTGAATTGCTCCCGGCGTCAGCCGCAGCCGCACCTCCGGCCGTCGGGCAAGTACACCCGTGTTGGAGCACGGCACATCGACAAGCACGGCGTCCCAATGCGCACTCGACGCCACGGCTTCCGCCAAACGATCTTGTGCCGCACACTCGACAATCGTAATCCCCAGGCGCCGGCAGTTCTCCGCGACCATGCCCAGGCGCTCGGCATCTATATCCGTCGCCACGATGCGGCCGCGGTCCTGCATGAGCTGCGCAAGTCCCACCGTCTTTCCCCCCGGCGCCGCGCACAGGTCCAGCACCGTCTGGCCGGGCGCAGCCGCCAGCATCTTCACAACGCCCGCCGCCGTCGGATCCTGCACAATGAAGAGTCCCTCGCCGTAGCCCGGCAGCGACTCAATCGCCGTGTGCGCCCGCAGTTTGAGCATCGTCCCGCCTGCGACAATATCGCACGCGACGCCCGCGGCGGAAAAGATGTTGAAGAGTTCCTCCGCCGTTGTCCTCAGCGTGTTCGGCTGCACGTAGATCCCCGGCCGGCGATTCGACGCCGCGCAGATTCGCCGCGCCGCCTCCGCACCATGGTGCTGCAGCCAGTCCTCGACGAGCCACTGCGGCAGAGAATACGCCTCTGCAAGGTACGCGGCGGTATCGCTCATCGGGTCGGGCAGGATATCTTCGCCGAATTCGCACCCAGTGACAACGTCGTACGGAATGCAGCGCCGCGCGGCCGCATCGCGCAGAGGCGCACTTCGCCGGCTGATCATGCGAGCGGCGTTTCTCAAGACGGCATTCACAAATCCAGCGCCCTTCCGCCCGCCGGCCGCGTGTGCCAGATTGACCGCCTCGTTGACCGCCGCGTGTTCCGGCGTCGCCGGCGAGTAAACGAGTTCGTACATGCCGATCCGCAGGATATTGCGAAGGTTCATTCGAATCCGCCCGCCGGGCAGCCCCGAGCAGCGGCTGATGAGCTTATCGAGAAGCGCCCTGTTGCGCAGCACCCCGTACACCATATCCGTCGCCGCCGCCTTAACCCCGGTCGCCTGGATCGTCTCGATATGCTCGTGAAGCACCTGGCGACTGTCGCCGCGACGCCGGTCGCAGCGGTTCAGCACCTCCAAAGCAACCCTCCGAGCCGTTTGCCCTGCCGGCTCACTCATCGCAGGCGGCCTTCTCGATGGGCCAGAAAAGATCACCCGGCCGCGTCGCGCGACCATTGACGAAATCCCTGAACTCCATGAGATCCCCCCCGGCCGGCTTGAGGGCGTCGATCTCCAGCGTCCCCCTGCCGCAGATCACACGCAGCGACTCGTCCAGCCGCCCCCACGCGCCATCGTGCGCCTCATCGCCAACCGCATGCGCTCGGGCGATCGTCACGCGGGCGCATCTGGACGTCTGTGCGCTCACGTAATCCGTCTGTGCGCCCGGCCACGGCCACAAACCGCGTATGCGGTTGGCGATCTCCTGGGCCGGCCGCGACCAGTCGATGAAGCCGTCGCTCTTCTTGAGCTTCCTGGCGAATGTCACGGCCGATTCATCCTGCGCCCGGTACTCGACGGTCCCGGCGGCGATCCGGTCAATCGTCTCCAACAGCAGCGGCGGCGCCAGCTCCGCCAGGCGGTCATGCAGTGTGTCCGCCGTGTCATCCGGATGGATCTGAATGGCGGCCTGGCCGAGAATAAAGCCCGCGTCCATCCGCTCCACCACGGTGATGATGCTCACGCCCGTCTCGCGCTCGCCGTTGATAATGGCCCAGTTGATCGGCGCTGCGCCGCGATACTTCGGCAGCAGCGACGCATGCACATTGATCGCCCCGCGGGGATGCATCTCGATCAGGGCCGGCCCGATCTTCTGGCCGAAGGCTATCACCACAAGAAGCTCGCCGGCGCAGGCTGCGACCGCCTCCACCATTTCCGGCGCATTGATATCCTCGGCCTCGGTACACACAACCCCATGCCGCCGGGCCCATTCGGCAACGACTGTCGGCCGCGGCGTCTTGTGCCGCCCCGCCGGCCGCGCCGGCTGCGTGAAGATCCCCACAAGCGAGTGCGCCGAACGATGCAGCGCCTCCAGCGAAGGAAGACCGAATGAACCCGAACCGAAATAGACTATTCTCATGGCCGCGGCAGCCGCCCCTTGCCCAAACGTTAAGACCCCGAAGAATCCTGCTTCTTGTCTTCGTACTTTTCGCGGAGCTGCCTGAGTTGTTTCCTTGCCGAAATGAGCTGCACCTGCCCCATACGATCCTTGATCAGCGTGCCCTCAAGATGGTCGAATTCATGCTGAAAGGCTCGCACCTCCAGGCCCTTGCCCTCCTGCCGGAAACGGTTGCCCTCCAGGTCCGTCGCCGTCACCGTGCACTTCTTGTACCGCTTGACGTTTGCGTACACGCCGGGTATCGACAGGCATCCCTCCTCGTGCGTTTCGAATCCGCCGCCGACCTTGATCTCCGGATTGATGTAGACCTTGACGTTCTCCCGCGTGCCGTCCACCGACACGATGAAAATCCGCAGGCTCACCCCGATCTGCGGCGCGGCCAACCCAACCCCCTTGTGCTCGATCATCACGTCGATCATCCGCTCCACCAATCGGCGGATGTCGTCGTTGATTTCTTCCACCTCACGGGCGCGCTCCCCGAGCACCGGCGCCGGAAAACGCGTAAGCTCACATTTCTCCACATCCATGAACAGCTCCTAATTCCGCTGTGCAATGCGCGAGGTCGCGCCGCCGCTTACGCCGTCTCCGTCGCCGCCACCGCCCATCTCGGGCTCGTCGAATTCGTCGCCCCTGAACGTGTGGCCCAGGTAGCTCTTGCGCACCAGCTCGTTTTGAATCACCTCGCGCGGCGACCCCGACCCGATCACCTTGCCGTGGTCCACGATATAAGCAGCATCGGCCACTTCCAGCGTCCTCTCCACGTTGTGATCCGTAATCAGGATACTCACGCCCGAGGCCACCAGCCGGCGAATCTCACCCTGAAGCTCCTCCACCGCGATCGGGTCAACGCCGCTGAACGGTTCGTCCAGAAGAATCAGCGACGGATTCGTCACCATCGCGCGGGCGATCTCCAGTTTGCGCCGCTCGCCGCCCGAGAGGAACCGCGCCTGGCTGTTGACCACCTCGCTCAGCCCGAACCGCTCGATCAGCAGGTTCGCCTTGCGATGGCGCTCGGTCGATGAAATCGACATCGTCTCCAGAATCGCCAGCAGATTCTCGCGCACCGTCAGCCGCTGAAAAACGCTCGGCTCCTGCGACAGATACCCCATCCCCAGCCGCGCCCGCTTGTACATCGGCAGTTTGGTCACATTGACGCCTTCGAAGATCACTTCGCCGCCGTCCGGCACGATCATACCGACGACCATCCGAAACGTCGTGGTCTTGCCGGCGCCGTTGCGCCCCAACAAGCCCACAATGCTCTGCTGGGCGACGGAAATATTGATTTCATCGACCACCGTTCTGCCGGCGTAGCGCTTTATCAGACCGCGTGTTTCCAGAAGTGTTGTTTCCACCTGGGCACTCCTTAGACTTAGATAAATCACATTATAACACGCCATGCCCCGATGTAAATCGCAAATTGTCTCGCGCATCGCGCTGGCATTCGGCGGCCGCCTGTGGTATGGTAAGGCCCCGGAAGCACCTGTTCTGTTGCCTTGGCGAGAGTTCGTTATGTCTTTATCGAGTCCGTTTGAAAACGTTCACGAGCGAATGGGCGCCGTTTTTGCCGAATATGACGGCTGGCGCCTCCCGAAGGATTTCGGCGATCCGGCCGGCGAAGAGGCCGCACTCGCAAACGGCGCCGCGGCCTTCGACCTGACCAGCTTCGGCAGAATCGCCGTCAAAGGCGAAGGGTCCGGATACATCGTGCAGTCGCTGGCCGGGGCTGATCCTGAGCTGCCCGCCGACGACCACTGGTCGTGGGTTGCCGATGGCGAAGAAACACCTTTGAGAGTCTGCTCCCTCAGGGGCAGCTATCTGCTCCTGACGCCCCCCTGGCGGCGAACGCAAATCATGGAAAAGGTACAAGCCCTTGTCGCCCGATCCCCCGGCGCAAGTGTCACCGACATGACCGAGAAAACAGCCATGTTGGCCCTCTACGGCCCCAACGCATTCGCCGCCCTGGCGCGAATCCTGCCGTTCGATCTGACCGGGCTGGACCCCGGAACCCTCCGCCAGATGTCCTTCTTGATGATCAGCATCACCCTCTTGCGCGGCGCATGGACCCAAACCGACGGACTGGAACTGATTTGCCCCGCCGCCGCCGCGCCAATGGCCGCCGCCGCCATCGCGAAATACCAGCAGCGCGAAAACATCGTCCCGGCCGGCATGGACTGTCTTTTGCAGGCTATCCGCCGCCCTTCATAGCCTCTCTGGGCACAAAGGCGGGCTTTATCGGACGCCGCTGATCCGCCGGGCGGATTTTGCCCCAACATGCATAAACACGCCGATTTAGCAGCGGTTTTGCTGGCATTGACGGGCCCGGTGTGCTATAAAAAAGCGTTTTAAGTTGTATCCCGGTTTTTGCAGGTTGATAACCACTATGTTTGCGATTATCAGTGATATACACTCGAACCTCGAGGCCTTGACCACCGTCCTTGAAGACATCGAGAGACGGGGCATCAAGACGATCCATTGCCTCGGCGATGTCGTCGGCTACGCCGCCAATCCCAAGGAGTGCCTCGATCTCGTCATCGAAAAGACGGATATCTCCGTCTTCGGAAATCACGACTACGCCGTGCTTTACGAGCCGACCAACTTCAATCTCGGCGCCGAGCAGGCCTCTTACTGGACACGAAAAGTCCTCGAAGAAGAGTCCGATGTCGAGAAATGCAACCGCCGCTGGAACTATCTCGGCAGCCAGCAGATGCGCCGCACCATCATAACCACCCTCGGCGACGTCAAGGCCCACATCGACTTCGTGCACGCCTCGCCCCGAAAACCGATAAACGAATATCTCTTCCCGGACGACGTATACACGACCCTGAGCAAGATCAACGCCCTCTTCGAACGCACGCAGCATATCTGCTTCGTGGGCCATACCCATCTGCCCGGCGTCTTCCTGGAAGATCCAGATTTCTACACCCCCGACGAACTCGGAGGCGTTTATCCGATACTGGAGAACGAAAAGGCCATCATCAACGTAGGCTCCGTCGGCCAGCCCAGAGACAGGGACAATCGGGCCAGCTACGTCTACATCGAGGGTAACGAGGTCCACTTCGTCCGCCTCGAATACGACTACAAGACGACGGCCAAAAAGATTTACGCTATTCCTGAACTGGACGATTTCGAAGGTGATCGCCTGGCCGACGGACGATAGTAATGCATTGACGCGGACGATCCCGCGGTAAAGGTTCTCTCATGAAAAACAAAGCGGTCCTGACCATAACTGCAGCGGCATGTTTCTTCCTCTGCGGATTTTGCGCCGTCGCCCAGGAGCAGACTGTGTCCGATACGCCGCAGGACAAAGCCTCGCCCGTCCTGCGAAGCCCCGAATATGACTTCTCGCAACTCAAAGCCGTCCATGCCAGACTCGACACGCAGTCGTTGGGCGCCCTGTACCCCGAGGTCGAGCGAAGCGACGACCCCGACCGCTACAAATTCCAGGTCGAATTCACCAGCCGCGGCGCCGGCATTCGCAAGGTCACGCTCAGCGAATTCGACGACCGCCATCACAAGAACCCCCAGCCGCTCGTCCTGCTGTCTTCCGAAAACGTCGCCCTGCCTGCCTCGCTTGCCAACGGCTACTTCGGGCTTGCCGGCAGCCGCCTGGCGCTTCATCAGCTCAACTGGGAGATCCTCGGCCGCACCACCGAACAAGGCGCCGAAAAGATCACCTTCCACACCGTCCTGCGCGACGCCAACGGCAAGGAGGCGATCCGGCTGACCAAGACCTTCCGCGTAGTCGCCGGCCAATACGATATTGAGTGTGAACTCGCCGTCGAAAACCTCACTAATGTGCCGCTTGAGGCGGTGCTGGAAATGCAGGGCCCTGTCGGCATCGACCGCGAAGGCATCGGAACCGATCTGCGCAAGGTCATGGCCGCATGGATAATCAACGAGCACATCGAAACCCTCAGCAAGGACTACGCCAAGCTGCGAAAGGCCCGCCAGCGCAACACACTCCATGAGCTGCGCACCAGACTTCAGCCCAGAAACCGCACCGCCAACTTCGTCTGGGCGGCGCTGACCAACAAGTACTTTGCCGCCATCCTGCGGCCTGTGCCCCGCGAAGGCCTTGTGCCCGAAAACGTTACCTTAGGCACGCTGCAGTTTGCAGACCCTGACCCGGCCGCCAGGAACCCCGCCGCCAACGCCTCCGCCGGATTTACCCTGCACGCCACCGAACTCAAGCTCGCCCCGGCCGGTGCCGACGATGCCGTCGTGACGCGCCGCTTCGACCTGTACGTCGGCCCCAAGGACCGCGACGTCTTCGAAAGCCACCCGATCTACCGCCAGTTGGCCTTCTATCAAACCATCGACTTCCGCGGCTGCTGCTGCCCGTCTGCGATCATTGCACCGCTGGCCTTCGGCATCATCACCATCATGAAATGGATGTACAGCGTCATGGGCCCGTTAGGCAACTACGGCGTCGTCATCATGATCCTCGTCTTCGTCGTGCGGCTCCTCCTCCACCCCATCACCAAGAAGAGCCAGGTCTCCATGATGAAGATGCAGAAACTCGCGCCGCGCATGGAGGAAATCAAAAAGAAATACGGCGACAACAAGGCCGAGCTCAACAGGCGCGTTATGGAACTCTACCGGGAACAGGGCGCCTCTCCCGTCATGGGTTTCCTGCCCATGCTGCTCCAGATGCCGATCTGGATCGCGCTCTGGACCGCCGTCTACACCAGCATCGAACTCCGCGGCGCCCCCTTCCTGCCGTTCTGGATCACCGACCTGTCCGCCCCGGATGCCCTGTTCCGATTCCGTGAAATCAATATCCCGCTCCTCGGCTCGCTCAACTCGTTCAATCTGCTGCCGATTCTCATGGGCGTCGTCATGTTCCTCCAGCAAAAACTCATGCCCACCTCATCCGCCGCACAGACCAACCCGCAGGTCGCCCAGCAGCAGAAGATCATGATGATCATGTTCCCGCTCATGTTCCCCATCATGCTCTACAACGGCCCCTCCGGCGTCAATCTATACATCATGTCCAGCATCGCCGCCGGCGTCATCGAACAAATGGTAATCCGCAAACATATTCGCGAAAGAGAAGAAGAAGAGGCCCGCGGCCGCGTACCGGTCACCAAAAAGACCGGCGGCAAGGTAAAAAAGAAAAAGCCCAAGCCCTTCTTCAGGACATAATCCCGGCCGCCGGGCGTTTCAATTGAACGCCGCCCGACAGCCGACCTTTGACGCGTTATGTACGAAACAGGGGATACAATTTGCGCCGTCAGCAGCGCCGCGCCGACCCCGGGGGCAATATGCGAATCCATTATCCGCATCTCCGGCCCCGCCGCCTTTGCCGCCGCCGCCGAAGTTTTCTCAACCGATCGGCCCATGCGATGTCCCGGCCTGACCACCGGTTCGATCACATTCGACGGTCTGGTCCTTGACGCGGTGCTCTATGCCTTTGCCGCCCCGCGATCCTATACCGGTGAGGACCTCGCCGAACTGCATGTCATCGCCGCCGCGCCCGTGGTCGAAGCCATCATGGCCCGCCTGCACAACCGCGCCCGCCCCGCCGGCCCCGGCGAGTTCACCCTCCGCGCTTACCTCAACGGCCGCATGGACCTCTCCCAGGCCGAGGCCGTCGCCCAGGTCGTCTCCGGCAGCAACACCGTCCAACTCGCCGCCGCCGCCAGGCTGCTCTCCGGCCGACTCGCACAGACCATCGCCGACCAGCGCCGCCGGATCCTCGACCTCCTCAGCCTGCTCGAAGCCGGCATGGACTTCAGCGGCGAGGACATCACCTTCGTCACGGCCGATCAAGCCATCGCCTCCGCCCGCCGCAGCCGCGCCGCACTCAACGACCTGCTCGAAGGCAGTATCCGCTTCGAGGCCACCATCGACCTGCCCGCCGTCGGCCTCGCCGGCGCCACCAACGCCGGCAAGAGCAGCCTCCTCAACGCCTTGCTCGGCCGCCCGCGCAGCATCGTCTCCGAAACACGCGCGACCACGCGCGACGTCCTCACCGGCATCCTCGAACTGGAGCAGTGCCGCTGCGTGCTCTTCGACTGTGCCGGTCTCGGACCCCCACAGACCAGTGCCGGCCTGCTCGACGAACTCGGCAGACGCGCCGCCCTCGAAGCCATCAACGCCGCGGACCTGGCGCTGTTCTGCGTCGACCTGTCCAGGGACGACTTCAGCGAAGACGTGGAGATACGCCGCATGATCAGCCCCGCTCGCACGGTCATCGTCGGCACAAAGGCCGACCTCGTCCCCCAGGCCGAACTCCCCCGCAAATTCGCCGCACTTGCCGCCATGCTCGGCAGCCCCGTCATCACCTCCAGCACGCGAACTCCTGGCGGCGTCTCGGCGCTGACCGCCTGCATCGAAGCAACCCTGATCGAAATCTCAACCGGCCCCGGCGGCCTGGCCGACCGCATCGCCATCAACCAGCGCCATCACGCAATCGTCTCCGAGGCCGTCGAACACCTTGACGAGGCCATCGACGAACTCGCTGCCGAAAACGACGAAATCGCCGCCATGCTGCTCCGCTCCGCCTACGAGCGCCTCGCCGGCCTCGAAAAAGAAGACATCGACGAGGCAATCCTGGAACGAATCTTTTCCTCCTTCTGCATAGGAAAATAGCCGCCCACAACGACTATGGCATACATAACAATCATCACCGGGCCCGACCGGGGCCGAAAGATCGAACTCACCGACGCGCAGCCGCAGCTCACCATCGGCCGCGAATCGTGCGACGTCATCCTTCCCGACGCGGCCGTCTCTCGACAACACGCACAGCTCTCGCTGTGCCAGGGTCAATGGCATCTTGCCGATCTTGATTCCTCCAACGGCACGTTCGTAAACGAAACTCGCATCACCCGCCAGATTGCGCTCGTCCATAACGACCAGATCCGCTGCGGCGCCACCGTTCTCCTCTTCGATGCCCCCTCCGCCGCGCCAGCAGGCGAAAGACCAGCCGCACACGCAGGCGACGAACGCGCCGAGACCATGGTCGGCCTCACCTTCGGCACGCTCGTCCCGAAAAGCTCCGCACGCCGACAGCAGCGCGCCGCCGCCGCCGGATTTGCCGCACTCAACATCTCGCACGGCATCAAGAACCTCATCCAGACCGTCACCAGCGGCCGCGAAGTCGTCGACTGCGCCCTCCGCATCAATGACATCGAACGCGCCCGCAGGGGCTGGACCATACTCAACCGCAGCCTTGACCAGATCAACCGACTCATCCTCGACCTGCTCAAGTTCAGCCGCGACACCCAACCCGCAATCAAAGATTGCCCCCTCAACCAACTCCTCGCCCAACTCGTCGAAACCGCACAAGCCGAAACCGAAAGGAAAAACGCCGCGATTGCGCTGCGAACCGACGACCGCATCCAAAACGTGCCGCTCGACCCCGACCTCATCGCCGAAGCCCTGTTAAACCTCATCCTCAATGCCGTCGAAGCGGTGGAACCCCGGCAGGGCAGAATCGAAGTGACCACGCAGCTTGACGAACCGAACCGCCGCGTGCTCATCACCTGCCGTGACAACGGCTGCGGCATCGCCGATACGCACATCATCTTCGAACCCTTCCACACGGCCGGCAAGAAGACCGGCACCGGCCTCGGCCTGCCCATCGCCAAAAAGATCATCGAACAGCACAAGGGCACAATCGCCGTCCAAAGCCGCCCCGGCCAGGGCGCAATCTTCACCGTCACGCTGCCGACGACCTCAACGCCCTCCGCTGCCGAGGAAACCTCATGAGTACATTGCTTTCCATCCTGCCGCTGCTCGGCAGCCTCGCCTCCATCGTCCTCGGCCTCATCGGCCTCATCCGCCCCGCGTTCTTCATGCGTGTCACCGACCTCCAACCGACATCGCCGAAAGGCAAACTCGAAATGCGTGCCATCTTCGGCGGCTGCCTGATCGCCTTGGGCCTTGTCTGCCTGGTCACCGCCGCCCCCGCGGCGTACCTGCTGGCCGGCCTCCTGTGGCTGTCCTCGGCCACCGTCAAGCTCGCCCTGATGCGCCTCGACAAAGTCCCCCTCCGCACGCTCCTTACGGGCCTCGCCGGCGACCTGCCCATCGGCCTGGCTATGCTCTCCGGCTTCTGGACGCTCAAGCCATAAGAAAACCGCGGCCCTCGCAAAAGATGCCGCGGTTTCGTGCCAAGGAGCGGTAAGGCATTTTCGTTACTGGTCTTTCGCTTCGAACTCCGCGTCGATCACGTCATTGCCGCCCTTGCGGCGCACCTCGCCTTCCTCGGGCTTCTTGCCGCCCGTTTCGGCCCCGCCTGCAGCGCCCGCCTGCTTCTTCGCCGCTTCCTCGTAAAGCACCTTGCCCAACTCCTGCGAAGCAGTCGCAAGGTTCTCCATCGCCTTCTTGATCGCGTCACCGTTGTCGGTCTTGACCGCTTCTCGCAGATTGTTCATCGCGTTCTCGATATTGCTCCGCGTCTCGGCCGACACCTTCTCGCCGTGCTGCTTGAGTGTCTTTTCCGTCGAGTAGATCAACTGGTCCGCCTGGTTCTTCAGCTCGACAACCTCGCGCCGCTTCTTGTCCTCGGCCGCATGCGCCTCGGCTTCCTTGGCCATCTTTTCGATCTCTTCCTTGGAAAGGCCCGAGCTCGCCTGGATCACAATCGACTGCTCCTTGCCGGTGCCCAGGTCCTTCGCCGAAACGTTCAAGATGCCGTTGGCGTCGATGTCGAAGCTCACCTCGATCTGCGGTATGCCGCGCGGCGCAGGCGGAATGTCCGTCAACTGGAACCGCCCCAACGAACGGTTGTCCCGCGCAAACTCGCGCTCGCCCTGCAGGACGTGAATGTCCACGCTCGTCTGGTTGTCGGCCGCCGTGGAGAACACCTCCTTCTTGCTCGTTGGAATCGTCGTGTTCCGCTCGATCAGCCGCGTCATCACCCCGCCCAACGTCTCCACGCCCAACGAAAGCGGCGTAACGTCCAGCAGCAGGATGTCCTTGACGCCCTCGTCACCGGCCAACACGGCGCCCTGAATCGCCGCGCCGATCGCAACCACCTCGTCCGGATTGATGCTTCGGTTCGGCTCCTTGCCGAACAGTTCCTTGACGATCTGCTGCACCTTCGGAATACGCGTCGAGCCGCCCACCAGCAGCACCTCCGCGATATCCCTCGGCGAAAGACCTGCGTCGTCCATCGCCCGCATGCACGGAGGCCTCAGCCGCTCCAGCACCGGCTCGACCAGCGCCTCGAACTTGCTCCGCGTCAGCGCTATCTGCAAGTGCTTCGGCCCCGACGCATCCGCCGTGATAAACGGCAGGTTCACCGTCGTCTCGACCTGGCTGCTCAGCTCGCACTTGGCCTTCTCCGCGGCTTCCTTGAGCCGCTGATGCGCCATCGGGTCCTTGCGAAGATCGATGCCTTCTTTCTTCTTGAACTCATCCGCCAGGTAGTTGATCAGCACCTCGTCCAAATCGTCGCCGCCCAGGTGCGTATCGCCGTTGGTGCTCAACACCTCGACCACGTTCTCGCCCATATCGAGAATCGAAATATCAAACGTCCCGCCGCCGAAGTCGAACACCGCAACCTTCTGCTCCTTCTTCTTCTCAAGCCCGTACGCCAGCGCCGCCGCCGTCGGCTCATTGATGATCCGCGCCACCTGCAGGCCCGCGATCGTCCCGGCGTCCTTCGTCGCCTGACGCTGCGAATCATTGAAGTACGCCGGCACCGTGATCACCGCCTGCTCCACCTTATGGCCCAGGTAGTCCTCAGCCGTCTTCTTCAAGTCCTGCAGGATCATCGCCGAAATCTCCGGCGGCGTGTATTCCTTGCCCCGAACGTTGACCTTCACCAGCTCGTCCGGGCCGCCCGTGATCCTGTACGGCACGATCTTCTCTTCCGCAGCGACCTCGTTATGCCGCCGCCCCATGAACCGCTTGATCGAGTAAATCGTGTTCTCCGGGTTGGTCACCTGCTGGTGCCGCGCGATCTGGCCGACAAGGCGCTCGCCCTTGTCCGTAAACGCCACCACCGACGGCGTCAGCCGCGAACCAGACGCATTCACCAGAACCTTCGGCGTCGAACCTTCCATGACCGCGACGACCGAATTTGTCGTACCCAGGTCTATTCCGATAATCTTCGCCATGATCAAAGCTCCCTTTGCCTGTCAATTCGTTCAGTCAAGTACTGCCCTTGTGCGGCCTGTAACCACATTCCTTCCGCATCATCTCAATAATGCAAAGGACGTGCCAGCCACACCCTAAATCCTAAGACCTTGACGCACCGCAAGTTATGAAACAAAACCCCCCAACCTGAAGTATGCCATTTTGGCAGGTTTGGCACAACAGCCGCCCGAAATTGTCGAAATGTACCCCGCCCAAAAGACCGCGACCCGAAATGAAAACCTGATCGCACCACGCCGGCATCCCGCGCAGCCGGCCCACATCTCACAAAACACGAAACCGCCGCTCACACCCATACGGAAAATCTCCACCCCATCCTCCAGCTTGCCGCCGATCCCTGCCCCACGCTCCGGACAGTCATAATCGCCGGACTCGAGTATCCCGCGCCTCCGTCAATCGAGAGTAAGCTCCGGCAGCTCCACCTGCCCGCTCATCCGCCACTCTTCGAAACGGTCCCGCACCCGCTGACTGGCCGCGGCCTTCTCGTCGTCGTCCATCGGCTCCCACCGCATCCGCAGGTCCTGCAATCTCGCCTGCTCCGCTGCCCGCTCTTCAGGCGGCATGGCCGCCCAGCGTGCCATCAGCAGCCCGAACCCCTGGCGCAGACGCGACTGCTCCTCCGTCGTCAAACGCAGATCCGACCAGATCGCCCGCCACCGCGGCATATTGCCGCCCCCCTCGCCCCTCTCGCCGCTCCACTCACCGCCCATCTGCGCAAACAGTCCGGCCAGTCGCGGTGACTCGACCGCCGGCGCTGCTTCTTCCTCGATCGGCGCCGACTCGGCCGCCTCCTCCACAGGCGCCTCGACCGCCGCCGCCTCGGCCTCATCCTTCCTGGCGGCCTCCGCCTCCAGCCATGCCATGAACTCCTCGTATTCCGCGTCGCTCTCCTCATCCGCCGCCGGGGCCGGCGATGCCTCGACTTGCTCGGCCTCCGGCCCCGTTAATGCCGCCTCGGGTTCAGGCGTGCCTCGTCTGCCGCCAAGCAGGTGTACACCCAAACCCGCTGCCGCCACTGCCGCAACAACGATCAACCCCGCCGCCCATCGCATAACCCTCTTTTCCATACCACTTCCTTCCCAAAGATAATCGCCCCGCATTATACACACCCACCCCCACAAAAGTTACAAAATTCCCCCCCCCCCCCCGCCTGCACAGGCGATGAACATGTGATTGTCTGTTTCCACTCCGCAAAAAGACTTCTACCCATCTATTTTCTGCCGCTAATCTTCAGGGATGGTGGTGTGTCCCAGGAAGACAACGATGTTGAAGACCAGGACCGCAAGAAAGTAGAGGATGCCCCACGTTAGCAGTGCTTGGGGGGTGTCGACAAAGAGTCCTGAAGCGTGGTTAGGGTGCTGAGCAGCGATGGATTGCGGCAATGGGAATGCGTTTCTCAGAACGGGCGCGAGGATGATTACGATGAAGGTGCAGCCGAGGAAGTTCAGGCAGCCAAAAGCAAGTTGTGATCTGGTGATGTCATCTGCGACGCAGCGCGAGAGAAAGACTTTGGTGCACAGGCTGAGGAAGAAGTACAGCCCGATGAACCAGCATCTGAGCTTAAACATGGATCCGAAGATGAAGACGGTATAGACTGCAAAGAGAAACAGTCGGTTGGCCTCTTTCTTCCGTTTGGGCTGTGCATCCTGTAGGAGCATTCCGGAGGAGTGGATGGAAAGAAACTCGACGATGTAGATGGCGATACCCGCACGTTGTATGAAGGAAGCGTGTTCCTGCGGCTGCAGCAACGCGCGGGAATACAGAAAGAGCAGGGTCACCGGCCCGACTAAAGAAGCCAGCAGTGAAGGCAGCGCAACAATACGGGATGCGGTAATGGATTTCATAATGCAAAAAGCCTCCCCGCGCCTTCACTTGGGTCTGTGCCACAGGTCGATTGGTTTCCTGGCGTTGGCGGACGGCTTGAGAGGCATGAACAAAGCGCCTGAGACTGCAAGCCATCTGCCATAGCTCAGTTCTCCTTCTTCTCAGGCGCCGCCGCCATCTTTGACAACGCCCACTTGGCCCACACGTGCGCCGGGTCAAGCTTCAGCGCCTCCTCCACGTGTTTGCGGGCCTCGGCGCGATCCACCACACTGCCTGACGCGATAAGCCAGTGGGCCTGCGCAAGCCGCCGCTTTCTGGAAGCTTTCTGGCCGAACTTTGCGAAGAAGTCTTCGTCACCGGCGTTCTGGAGTCGCTCATTTCCAATCCTTACCACGTCCTCGAAGATCACCGCGGCTTTTTCCTTTTCACCGCGACAAGCATAGGCCCATGCCTGGAACAATCGCAACTCCGGATCGCTGGTTCTGACCGATACCGCCTTGTCGAGCAGTTCGGCAGATTTCTGTTTGTCCGCATCTTCGTACGCCCGGGCCAGCAGGTACCAGACGCGGGCGGCCTTTTCATCATATTCGGGCCGGCCCACTTCGAGATTGTCGGGGTATTCAAGCGCTGCCTCGAAATCGGCGATGGCCTCGGAGATACGTTTCTCATCAATGTGCCTAAGGCCGCGGAGGAGGTGGGCATCGACATAGATGTCGTGAATCTCGCCGCCGCCTTCCCACTTGTTGAAACGGCGGGTGGTCAGCGTTGCAATGGCCTCGTCGTACCGGCCGGCCCACACCTGCAGCGCAACGTACCGCGTCATGGCGTCGTCGCGTCTGGCCGCGGTTTCGGCATGAGCGTCGAACATGGCCAGACGTTTCTGCGGGTCGACGCCGGCCGACTCGTAGAGTTCGTCCAGTTCGAAGAGCAGCCGTGCATCGGACGGGTCACAGGCGACGGCCTTCTCCATGGCGGCGATTGCTGCCGGCAGATCGTTTCGTACCTGGCCGTAGGCGAAGGCGAGGTTACGGTGGATCGTCGCGAATGTGTCATCCAGACGCCGCGCTTTCTCCCATTCGCTGATGGCCTTTTCGGGCTGCCGTTCATACAGCAGATTGCCCAGATAATACGGCGCCCGTGCATCTTTCGGGTTGTATTCCTGCGCCTTTGTCAGGACCTCAATCGACTCGTTGCGGAACGGAAAGCAGTAACGCGGCGAGGCGGCCGCGGCCAGCTTGAAGCACTCGCCCGCGGCGTCCGTTTCGCCGCGCTTGTCGTGAAGCCAGCCGAGCCAGTAATACAGCATGGGGCTGTCGGATGCTGCCTTTGCCCGTTGGAGCACGCCGACTGCTTCGGTCCACAGGCCTGCGTTCGAATAATCGGCGGCGATCTCAATGGCTGCCTGTTCATCGCGGGCAATAATATCGTCCAGTGTGGTCAGCGAGCGCCGTGCGGCCGCTGTGAGACCGCCCGCCGTGCGGCAAAGCGCATACTCATAAAGCGCCCACGGGTCCAGCGGATCGAAGGCTAACGCCTGCTCCACGCTGGCCAGCGCCCCGTCAGTCTTGCCCAGCCTTCGCAGCGCCGCCGCCTTTAGGTTCATGGCCGAGGTGTTCTGCGAATTGGTGGCCAGCGATTCGTCCAAGTGCTCCACCGCCTTTGCATATTGGCCGGCCGCACAGTCGAGCTGTGCCAGTGCATAATAGGCCGCCGACCGCCAGGCCAACGACCATGCCGATTTGTAGAGCGCGTCGTAAGCCTCCTTGTCCTTGTGCTGCGCCTTCAGGGCCAGCCCGAGGTAGTAGAGCGCCTCGCCATCCTTCGGACTGGTGTAGTTTTTCGTCGCGCGGGCGACGGCTGCATTGAGCTTTTCGACGGCCTCGGCGTACATCCCGCGCTTGCAGTAAACAATGCCCACCTGCGTGTTGGTGCGGTAGTCACCGGGATCGCGGGCCAGCGCCTCCTTATAATAGTCCAGCGGGTCGAGCTTGGGATTATGGAACTGCTCCAGACGCAGCCCCGCCAGATAAAGCTCCTCCACCGTCTTCATGTCTTTCGGCGCCGGCGGCGGTTCCACCCGCGCGGGCATCTCGGTTGGCGGGTAATCCTTCGGCTGATAACTCAGTATCTCTTGCCCGTCAGCCGAGAACAGGGCCAGCCGCAGGTCCGTTGCGGCCGCCGTTGCGGGCAGTTCGATATGCGCCGTAAAAGGTTCCGCCGGCCCTACGGTGACGGTCCTGGACCACACAGTCTTGCCCCTGTCCGTCAGAACCACGCGCCCATCAGCGTGACGGCGCGTGGTATTGATAGCGACGTCGACCTGCTTGCCGTCGGCGACCTCAAGATTGACGGCCCCTTCGAGATCGGCATACTTGACGTCTTTCATCTTGCGAATGGGGAACCAGTACTGCCTGACAACCTTGACCTCGTATGGCTGGGCCCAGGAGTAATCAGGCTGGTTGTCCGAGTACGCCCCCGCCATCAGCTCCAGGTACGGGCCATCCGTGTCGGTAAGCATCTTGTCCCACATCTTGCCCTGTTCGCCGCAGCCGAACGTGAAGAACTTCTTGCCGGGCGCCACGTGATGATTCGCCACGTATGCCGCGCCCGCCTGCCTGCCGTGATCATAACCGGCAAAGAAATCCGCATCATAGTTCCACGCAAAGAACGACACGGGCCGGGTAAGATTCTTCCACCAACTGATGGCGACGTTGTCGTACCGTCGGCCGCCGTAGCGCTCGTTGGCGATCGGCCACCGGGCGAATTCGTTCTTGGCGTGCTGCGTAACGTACTGCGTCCCCGGCGGGAAAAGCACCTGGTAGTTCTCATCCACGTGCACCGCAGGATTGGCGAAGTAAAGGAATGAGTTGACCACCGGCGCGCGGTTGAATATCTTTGTCGTCACCTCGATGTACGACCTGTCCGGATAGACGGTAATCGCCAGCACAAATCGCATCCGGTGGCGGCGTTCGAGTTCGCCAAGCCACAGCGTGCGGCTGCCATCCGCGTTTTCGACAAGCTGATAATCCATAGGCATGAACGTCCGCGACCGGTGGTGATGCGGAAAGTTCCACTCGACCCCGCCGGATATCCACGCCCCCAACATGCCGATCAGCGAAGGCTTGATAACGCTCTGCCGATAGAAGAAGTCATAGCCGTTGGTCTTGTCCATCGCACTGAATATGCGCCCCCCGATCTCCGGCAGCACACATATCTCGATGTAGTCGTTTTCCAGGTAGACGGCTTTCCACGTCTTGTCGGCGCGTTCGTTCGTCAGGACATCCGACATCGGGTAAGGATACACCCGCCCCTGTGCCCCCTGGTAGGTGCGATCTACGTAGAACCACGGGTTCGGATCGGCCTCGGCTACTCCGTATGTCGGGATCGTCAGGCCTTTTTCATAAATCTTCGCCTGCCGCCCGGCCGACAGACCGGAAGCCGACACAAGCAGCCAGATGAGTGCGATGAATGCGTTTTTCATGTTTGTTCCCCGAAAACTGTTCTGTTGGCCGGACAAAAACGCCCGTTGCAGCAAGTATAGCCACTCGGCGGCCGGCGGGCAAGCACACCGCCCTCGCCGCCGGCAGCAGCCGGCTTGTATAAGCAGGGCCGCTCAGCTATACTGCCCCCCTGCGGTTCGTGCTAAGGCTCAGTGGATCCCTGTTTGTCAGGACGCGGCGATATGCGGCATACACGTGATATTGTTCGGTCCAGTCGTGTTTTGTGCGCGGCTCTGGCGCTGTGCTCGGCCGCCGCTTTGGCCGGAGTCTGCAATCTGAAGGTCGTCACCGACGCCGGCCCGGACTATTCCGACATGGACAGCATGATTAGCAGTATCACGAGCCGCTGGCCCACGACCGAAGAAAAGTGCCTTGCCATGTTCTACTGGACTCACCTCGCCCGCCGCCAGACCAGCCCGATGCACGTTCACGGCCTGGAGTGCACAGACCCCATCCGCCAGTTCAACGATTATGGCTACACGATGTGCAGCACGGTGGCGGGGATCAACTGTTCGATCTGGCAGGCGATGGGGCTCAATACCCGCTTCTGGGACATCACCGCCCATACCGTCAGCGAGGTCGAATATGACGGCCGCTGGCACGTCTACGACAACAGCATGTCGGCCATCTATACGCTCTGCGACGGCCGGACCTTGGCCGGCGTCGAAGACGTCGGCCGCACGCTCGCCTGCGCCGCCTCCAGCGGCCGGGCGGAGTTCGGGCATATCGCCAAATACCACTGTCTGACCGCCACAAGCCCCAACGGCTTTCTGACGGGCGCCGATTGCCCCCGCGACCTCGATCAGGAGGCCCGATGCTTCAATCCCAACGCCCTCAAGCACCGCACCTACTACTTGAATCAGGACCGCGGCCACCGTTACATCCTTAACCTCCGACCCCGCGAGACCTACACCCGCTATTACGCAAGCCTGGGCACGACCCCAGAGTACTACGTGCCCAACAACGGCAAGGACCCCGAGTCTGTCAACCCGCGATACCGCATTCGGGGCAACGGCGTCTGGACGTTCGAGCCGACACTGCGGCCCGCCGCCATTGACGAAGAGGTCTATTCGATGACCGGCTGCCGCGTGCTGCCCGACGGCGGCATTGCACCGGCAAAGGCCGGCGCGCCCGGCGAAGTGATCTTCCGCGTTCAAGGCGCCAACGTGATCACCAACATGAAGATCGACGCGACCCTGTCGCGGCGCACGGCGGACGACCTGTGCCGCATCGCCGTCAGCACCACGCACGGCGCCTCGTGGACACACGTCAAGACCATTGAAGAAACCGGCGCAGTACACGCCGGCCTCCAGTTACTCAACGAGGTCAACGGCAGTTATGAAGTGCTGATCCGCCTGACGCTCTCCAGCGCCGTCGCCCCCGACGACGTTCGACTCCTGGGAATCGCCTTTGTCACCACCACCATGCTCAACAGCAAAACACAGCCGCGGCTGCTCCTGGGCGCCAACACGGTCCACGTTGCGGCAGGCGAGCAGACCGACAGCATCGTCCTGTGGCCGGACCTTCGCCGGGATCGGTACGGCGACTGCGCCTGCGAACAGAAGAACATCGCCGCGCGAACCGAGCACCCCGGCTACCAGGGCGTGATGTACGCCGCAAAAACCGGCCAGGAAGCGTACGTCGTCTTCAGGGTCGACGCGCCGGGAGATATCGTGCGGATTCATTACGGCGGTCGATTCTACAATCGTGCGCCGGGTTCCAACATCCGGCTGTTCCACTCCTTCGATGCAGGGCAAACGTGGCAGCCCACCTATACACTCACCGACACCGAACAGCCGTGGGACGTGATTCACTTCGAGACATGCGATAAGATTGCCGCCGGCTGCCGTTCCGTGTTGTTCAAGTACGCACTCAACGGCCCGCACGCCGGCCACGATGCATGCAGCCTTTACAGCGTGCGGATGGAGGTCAACTATCGCCCCGCCGTGACAAGCTTCGAGCCGATTGCCGTGACCTTCGACTGGAGCGAGGTGCAGGATGACTATTCCCTCGTGCGCAGGAGCCATACCGAACGGATCCACACCCTCCCGCACACATACACGATCAATGTGGGCGGCGCCGACCACCCCGTCGTCACCAGCCTAAAGCTGCAGATTCCCGACAAAGACGCCGCCCTGCAATATGGTTATTCCGATGGCCGTAACGTCGGCGGGACGAGATACATGCCGACCTGGGCCGTCTACGGCACGAACCTCGCCGTCGGCAGGCCCTACACCGTCTCAATCCCGTCGCTGACAAACTGGGGCGCGGGCGATCCGGAAGGCGTCCGCCTCACCGACGGCGTGGTCGGGCCAAACTACGCCGGCGGCATCGGGCCGGCCTACGCGCTCTTGTGGTCAGAGGGACAGCGCCCCAGGATCGATCTCGACCTGGGCAAAGTTCAGTCATGCGGCGGCTTTCGCATTCATCTGGCCGCCGGCTGGCCGTGGTGGGATGCCCTCAAGGGCGAAGTGCGTGACCAGGTCGAGGTGTTCACATCCCTCGACGGCAGCACATACACGTCGCGCGGCCGGTTCAGGCTCAACCTCCGCCGCAAGGACGTTCCCGTCAACCACATGATGCCCGACGACGAGACCGCACAGGGATTCCTCTACGATCTTCCCCTGTCTGCCCCCGTCGACGCCCGGTACGTCCGTTTTGCGATTACGGCCGAACGCATGGTCACCGTCAGCGAGGTCCAGGTGCTCGATTTCATCCGGTACAAACCCTTCGACCTGCAAATCGCTCTGCCCCCGTCAGCCCGACTGCAATGAAACGCCAAACAAAAACAGAGAAACACGATGACAACTTTTACGTGTGCCTGATCGCCGCCGCCGCCCTTCCGGCAAGCCGCGCGGCCCACTGAGGATCGAATACCTATGGACAAAGCACAGAAGCTGGCACAGGAACTGCTGATTATCGATACGCACATCGACGTGCCGCATCGCCTGGAACAGAACCCCGAGGACATCTCACAGTCGACCACCGGCGACTTGGACTACCCGCGCGCTATCGCCGGCGGCCTCGATGCCTTCTTCATCGTCGCCTATATCCCGCCGGACAAGGAAGCCGAAGGCACAGCTAAGGCCTATGCCGATGCGACGCTGGACGCCGTCGAAGACATCGTGTGCCGCCATCCCGACAGATTCGAACTGGCGTACTCGCCCGACGAAGTCCGCGCCCAGGCAGGAGATGGCCGCGTCACGTTCCTCCTGGCCATCGAAAATGCCGCCCCCATCGAAGGCAGCCTCGCCAACCTTCGGCACTACTGGAACCGCGGCGTGCGATACATCACCCTCTGCCACGGCAAGTGCAACCACGTCTGCGATTCGTCGTACGACAGCCGGCGAAAATGGCGCGGCCTCAGTCCGTTCGGCAGGGAACTCGTCGCCGAGATGAACCGCATCGGCATGATGATCGACGTCTCGCACCTCAGCGATGAAAGCTTCTACGCCGTATTGGAGCATTCCAGAACGCCCGTCATCGCCTCCCATTCCTCCTGCCGGCACTTCACCCCCGGCATGGAGCGAAACATGGACGACGATATGATCAAGGCGCTTGCCGCAAAAGGCGGCATCATCCAGATCTGCTTCGGGTCGATGTTCATCAACGCCGACGTCGCCCGCAGGAGCCGCGCCCGCTCCGAAGCAATCGAAGCGTATCATGCCGAACACCAGGACGAAGACAAACAGACCAGAGACGCCTGGGCTACCAATTACAAGCAGACCCACCCCGTGGGCAGCGCCACCGTCGCCGAGGTCGTCGATCATATCGACCACGTCGCCGCACTCGTCGGCATCGATCACGTCGGCCTGGGTTCGGACTTCGACGGCGTCGGCGATGATCTGCCCGTCGGACTGGAGGACGTCTCCTGCTACCCGAACCTTATCGGCGAACTGCTCAAGCGAGGCTGGTCCGAAGAAGACATCCGAAAGATCTGCGGCGAAAACTTCCTCCGCGTCTGGACGCAGATCCTTGCCGCCGCAGAGCCCACCCCATAACCACGCCTACACAATGCCGAGCTGCGCAACAAGACGGTCGATAAACACCGCCTGGCCCTTATGTATCTTCTCACGCGCCGCCTCGGGCGTAAACCACGCCGCCCGGTCTATCTCCGGAAACTCCTGCTGCCGGCCCGACCCCGGCGGCCATTCCATCCGGAATGTGTTGCTCCGCACGGCCGCCGCGTCCACGTCGCCCTCCACCGCCCAGGCGTAAACCACCTTGCCGCCGGCCTGCCTGGCCTGACCCAACGACACAAAGTCCCCCTCCACCGAAAGGCCCGTCTCCTCGAAAAACTCGCGCCGCCCCGCCGCAAACGGATCCTCATCCGCCCCGAACTCCCCCTTCGGAATCGACCACGCGCCGAGATCCTTCTTCGCCCAGAACGGCCCGCCCGGATGCACCAACAGCACCTCGCACCCGCCGTCAACCCGCCGATACACCAATATGCCCGCGCTCTGCCTGGCCATCGCATGACTCTATCGGCCAAATCGCGCCCTCAGTTCGTCGAAGCCGCCGTCAAGACCTCCTCCGTCCGCTTCATGTCGATTCCGTAATGCGTCTTGAGATAGATGATCGCCGACTCCGCCAGTGCCGCTGCCGCCCGCTTGCGATTGGCCTCCGTATCGCGCACACCCTTGAAGTTGCATTCCAACTGAAATCCGCTGATCCTGTTGTCCGCCCCGCACGCATGCCGCCGTGTGTTGGGCCCGCCGGAGAAATAGGGCAGGCCGTTCGGATCCGGAAACTCCGGGCTGGGCACCGACGGAAAACCCCTCGCTGCCATCAGCGCCCCGAAGCTCGCCGGCCCGCGCAAAAGCGCTGCAAATTCCGTATCCGCTGTCTCCGCCAGCGCCCGCAGACTCGACCGGTCCCTGTGCCTGACTATCTCCGCATCCGAAAGCTGCAGATGCTTGCCCGTAATGTTGTAGCCGAACTCCAGCCGCTGCGCAGCGTGCCCGTGGCCGTGAACGTCGATGTACAGGCCGCAGCCGTACTGTTCCACCGCCGCTTCCTTGGCCGCATCGATGAAGGCGTGCCATTCGCGCCACGCCTGCTCCGCCAATGCGTTGCCCTGGGCGGCCTCCTCGATATCCCGATTCGCGTCCAGCTTCGTCCGCTTGAGATGGCACAGCACCACGTGCGGATACCGCCCCGTCATTTCGTGAAACGATTTGGCGAAGGCCAGCACCAATCGATCGATGTTGCGGTCCGTCACCAGCGTGCCGTACGTGCGATCCGGCATCGCCGCCGGTGTCAGATTGCCGGCGTGCGGCGCCGTGATAATCACGGGCGCATCCCCCGCGATGTACTCGATGTACTTGTTCTCCCCGAAGTAATGCCGGCCCGCGACGTACTCGGCCGCCGCCGCCCACTGGCAGGACGCCGCAAACAGCACCGCGACAAAGGACATGACCGACGATCTGACGTACCGGTGTCTAATTGACTGCATTCTTGCCTCCCAGGTCTATCTCCGCGAACACCATCCGGTGATCGCTCTTGAATGTTGTGATGATCTTCGCCGACACGGCCGCAAGCGACCTGCGCACCCAGATATGATCAATCGCCATGATCGGCAGCCCGCACGGCCATGTCACGTTGAGGCCGTTGCCCGCCTGCTCGAACGCATGAACGTATTCCTTGCGCAGCGGCTCAAAGAGCACCGAATCCGCCGGCGTGTTGAAGTCGCCGAGGATGATGTCCGCCGGCTCCGCCGCGATCTGCCGCCCGATCTCCTCCATCGCCGCCCGCCGCGAAATGAACGGGTTGCTGTCCATATCCACCACGATCAGCCTCACCGCCCCCGCCGCAAGCACCGCCCGGCACCGTGCGATCCTGCCCCTGCGCCCTACCGTCTGCAGCGCCAGCTCCTCCACCCGGCCTTTCGCCAACACGGTAAGCCCTTCGTCGGCCGCTGCGGCCGCATCATAGCCCTGCCGCACACGCCCACACCTCTCCAACACCGCCCCCAGGCCGCCCGACTCGACCACCACGACCACGTCCGGCACATGCTTCAACAGGCATTCCACGGCCTCACCCGCCTTCTCCTCCACCAGCCTGCCCGCATTCCACACCAGCACCCGCACCGCATCCGAAGACCCCGATCCACCTTCGCCGCAGCAGCGCACGGCCTTCACCCACCCTCCGCCGCACACGATCGCAATCAGCACGCACAACACCGCCCACCCGAACGAACGGCGCCTTACCCAAAGCCCCGCCGCCGCCAGAAAAATGCCGCCCGTCACAATCAGCGGGCACGCATAAAACACAACACCCGTAAGCAGAAAAGCATCCCGCACCGTAAACCGCACCGCCAGCGCCAAAGCCCCTGCCGCCATCAGCGCAATCGCCGCAAACCGTGCCTTTGACGCCCTTTTCATCCGCCCGCAGCCGCCACCAAAAAGAATACCATCACCCCCGACACAAGCACGATACCCAATATCCGCAACCATGTCAAGCTCCGCCCCGCCGCACCGTTCCCGGCTGCAACCCGGCGTTGCCGTTTGAGACAAAATTAGGTATTCGGGTATTTAGGAATCAAATGATAAATGTTTATAATCAGCGAAATCTGTGCAATCCGCTTTTAATTTCTCCCCTGTTGCTGCGCCGCGATCCTTTACCAAATACGATGATGCCGCGTGTTTTTGGGAAAATTCGTCTGCCGTCCCGGAATTGACGAGCCGATATGTATGGTGACGCCCGGCGGCCATGGCGCCAGGACTGGTACTTCTATCACCTTGACGGCCTGTGCAGTATGGTGGCTCGTCAACGTCCCTTCAAGGCATCGAGCCCGTCGTGAAGATAACTTCCACCTCAGAGTCCTTGTCAACAACATAAGGAATCCCGTCATCGTTGACTGACCACACTGCGTGATTGACGGTAAGCTCGATTTCGTATCGTGTATCCGGCGACAATTCCAGCGGGCCGCAAATGGCCGTGGTGTAAGGCAGATCATCTATCTCGCCCGCCAGCCCTTCTTCCTCATCGTCCGCCGGAAACCAATCCACGCCGTTATTGTAAACTCCTTCGTGGTTCTTCGTAACTTCGTGGTTTGACACACGGCCCGACGCGCATCAGGGAGAGCTTAAGTTCCCCCAACGCCTCGGAAGCTGTGGTCCAGGCAGTATCTACCACCTCGCTGAGTTCGTTAGCTTCAGCCACGCAGCCTTGATCCTTCAGCAAATCCCGAAGTGACCGCGCAAAGTCAAACAATTCTGTGTTATTCTTAAATTCGTTTGTCATGGCATGTGGAACCAGTCTACTTGAACACTGTTTGAAGGATTGACGATCTCCAAATCGCCACCAAGATTGCTTCCCACTCGCGGAGCGGGTCGAGTTCGGGATAGGCATCCTCAGTGAGCCCCCAGACATACTCCCCGTGGATGTGCGTATACTGGTTGTTGCTGTTATGCGTGGGTTGCCCAAGTGATCTTCGGTCGCTGCTTTAGGCAGACCAATAGCGTTCGTCGTCGGTCAACGCCCCCTTTTCCCTGCTTAGTACCTCCCTGATCGCAATTCGACATTCACCAAGAAACTCCGTAGAGATACATGCTGACGCGTGAGCAGTCGCGAATTCAAGTAACTGGCTCAAAGACGTCAATCCTCGCTGCTTCAATGCTGACGAAAAGGACAGCAAATACGCATACAGATCTCGATTGCTGGACAATCCTTCATAGTACGACCTGTCATTTATGGTATTACGAACCATTCGATTCTGACCCCGTCGGGTGACGTAATCACTTGGATGCCGTCACCAACATTCGTGCCCAGACCTTGTGCCATATTTGTGAGCACAGAGGCCCCTGGACAAAACGAGTTTCCCTTGTCGTCGGCAGTAGAACTCTTCTGCCACAGATTATCTCCAAGGCGGTACGGCCGCGGCAGGCACACGGTCACACAAGGCGCGAGTCAATGATTCTGCTTGCCATCGCAAGGTCCCTTGTGCTTAGTGGGCTCATTGTTTGTAGATTTTCTGCCTCCACACGTCAGCACGCCACGATTATCCGCCCCGAAAGCGATGCGTCAAGACCCCCCCTGATCCGAATAATGCAGCCCGCCCAAGCCTGATTCGTTTATGGATCGTGCCTTCAAGAAAAAGAGTGTCCCCCCAATCACCAAGAGGATTAGCATCGGTTTTAATTAGAAGTACAATTCGTGTCGATTCGTGTCCATTCGTGGCTTCGTCTGGCGTTGCTTGTGCAGTGTCTCCTCGCAACCTCGCGCTGATTAACGCAATAACCGCACACCACCGCACAGTCTCCGCACATCTCGGCACATCCACCACACGTTCACACACATTCAGCTTCTTTCGCCGCGCAATCACCCCCAATCACCGCGCATTCGCCGGCTTTCCCTGTGCA